>NZ_JBVIYR010000028.1:0-1225 GCF_055592385.1 Streptomyces sp. NPDC041124 | reverse complement strand
TTCAGGACGACGTCGATACCGGCGCGGGCGCACGAGTAGGCGATGCCCGCCCCCATCATCCCCGCACCCAGCACGGCCACCTTGCGGACCGTGCGGGGTTCGATGCCCTGGGGGCGGTTGGCGCCGGAGTTGACGGCCTGGAGGTCGAAGAAGAACGCCTGGATCATGTTCTTCGAGGTCTGTCCCGCGGCCAGCTCGACGAAGTAGCGGGCCTCGATGACCTGGGCGGTCTCGAAGTCGACCTGGGCGCCCTCGACGGCGGCGGCCATGATGTTGCGCGGGGCCGGGTAGGGGGCGCCGCCGGTCTGCTTGCGCAGGTTGGCGGGGAAGGCCGGGAGGTTCGCGGCGAACTTGGGGTGGGCGGGGGTGCCTCCGGGGATGCGGTAGCCGGGCCGGTCCCAGGGCTGGGCCGACTCGGGGTGGGCGTCGATGAACGCGCGGGCCTTGGCGAGCATGTCCTCGCGCGTGCCGGCGATCTCGTCGACCAGGCCGTTCTCCAGGGCGCGGCGCGGGTTGTACTGGGTGCCCTGGAGGAGCACCTTCAGCAGCGCGTCGGTGATGCCGAGCATGCGCACGGTACGGACGACACCGCCGCCGCCGGGGAGCAGTCCGAGGGTGACCTCGGGGCAGCCGATCTTGGAGCCGGGGGCGTCGAGGGCGATCCGGTGGTGGCAGGCCAGGGCGAGTTCGTACCCCCCGCCGAGGGCCGCGCCGTTGATCGCGGCGACGACCGGCTTGCCGAGGGTCTCGATGCGGCGCATCTGGTGCTTGAGCGCCATGCCGCCGTCGAACAGGTGCTGGGCGGTCTCGGGGGTGACCCGGATCAGGTCGCGCAGGTCTCCGCCGGCGAAGAAGGTCTTCTTGGCGGAGGTGATGATGACACCGCGGATGGAGTCCTTCTCGGCCTCCAGGCGGTCGGTGATCACGGCGAGGGAGTCGCGGAACGCCGCGTTCATGGTGTTCGCCGACTGGTCGGGGTCGTCGATGACGAGGGTGACGACGCCGGTGCGGTCCTGTTCCCAGCGGATGGTGGTGCTCTCGGTCATGAAGGAGTCTCCGTTAGAAGGTGGCGGGTCGCTGGGAGGGGTCAGAGGCGTTCGACGACGGTGGCGATGCCCATGCCTCCGCCGACGCACAGCGTGGCCAGGCCGTAGCGCTTGTCCTGGCGCTCCAGTTCGTCGACGAGGGTGCCGAGGATCATCGCGCCGGTCGCGCCCAGGGGGTG
>NZ_JBVIYR010000027.1:0-1226 GCF_055592385.1 Streptomyces sp. NPDC041124 | reverse complement strand
CACCCCCTGGGCGCGACCGGCGCGATGATCCTCGGCACCCTCGTCGACGAACTGGAGCGCCAGGACAAGCGCTACGGCCTGGCCACGCTGTGCGTGGGCGGCGGCATGGGCATCGCCACCGTCGTCGAACGCCTCTGACCCCTCCCAGCGACCCGCCACCTCAATCACGGAGACATCCCCATGACCGAGCGCACCACCATCCGCTGGGAAGAGAACACCGACGGGGTCGTCACCTTGATCCTGGACGACCCCGACCAGCCGGTGAACACCATGAACGCGGCCTTCATCGACTCCCTCGACGCGGTGGTCGAGCGGCTGGAGAACAGGCGCGAGACCCTCAGGGGTGTCGTCATCACCTCCGCCAAGAAGACCTTCTTCGCCGGGGGAGACCTGCGCGACCTGCGCGCGGTCACGCCCGAGACCGCCGACCGCTCCTTCGAGGCGGGCATGCGCGTCAAGCGCGCCCTGCGCAGGCTGGAGACGCTGGGCGTGCCCGTCGTGGCCGCCCTCAACGGCACCGCCCTGGGTGGCGGTTACGAGATCGCACTGGCCTGCCACCACCGCGTCCTCCTCGACCGGCCCACCACCCGGGTCGGGCTGCCCGAGGTCACGTTCGGCCTGCTTCCCGGCGGTGGCGGAGTGACCCGCACGGTACGGATGTTCGGCATCGCCGACGCGCTGCAGAAGGTGCTCCTGGAAGGCAGGCAGTACGCCCCCGCTGCCGCCCTCGCCGCCGGCCTGGTCGACGAGATCGCCGCCGACCCGGCCGGACTGTTCGCCAAGGCGCGCGCGTTCATCGACGCCCACCCCGAGTCGGCCCAGCCCTGGGACCGGCCCGGCCACCGCATCCCCGGAGGCACCCCGGCCCACCCCAAGTTCGCCGCCAACCTGCCCGCCTTCCCCGCCAACCTGCGCAAGCAGACCGGCGGCGCCCCCTACCCGGCCCCGCGCAACATCCTCGCCGCCGCCGTCGAGGGCGCCCAGGTCGACTTCGAGACCGCCCAGGTCATCGAGGCCCGCTACCTCACCGACCTGCTGACCGGGCAGACAGCCAAGAGCATGATCCAGGCCTTCTTCTACGACCGGCGGGCCGTCGAAGCGGGTGCCAACCGGCCGCAGAACCTGCCCTCTCGCACGGTCCGCAAGGTGGCCGTGCTGGGTGCGGGGATGATGGGGGCGGGCATCGCCTACTCGTGCGCCCGCGCCGGTATCGACGTCGTCCTGAA
>NZ_JBVIYR010000026.1:0-1282 GCF_055592385.1 Streptomyces sp. NPDC041124 | reverse complement strand
GAGAACACCCCCCTGCGCGAAGGCAGCGAGGAATACCTCGACAGCGAGAAGTACCAGCTCCGCCCCCGCGACTGGGAAGCCGCCGAGCGCGAGGGGCGGTCCATCGGTCCCCTGATCACGAAGCTCAACGCCGCCCGGCGGGCGCATCCCGCACTGCACCGGCTCAGGAACCTGCGCTTCCACCGGACCGACAACGACGCCGTGATCGCCTACAGCAAGCGCAGCGGAACGGACGTCGTACTCGTGGTCGCCAACCTCGACCCCCACCACACCCAGGAGGCCACGGTCTCGTTGGACATGCCGCAACTCGGCCTGGGCCGGCACGAGTCCGTGACGGTGCACGACGAACTCTCCGGCGAGACCTACCGCTGGGGCAGCGCCAACTACGTGCGGCTGGAGCCGGGGCGGGCTCCCGCGCATGTCCTGCACGTCCAGCGACCGCCCGCCGCACAGCGAAACGGAGGGCGAGGAACGTCATGAGCGTGAACGAGCCGTTGCCGGACATGTTCGAGGACACACCGGCCAGGGACCGGGACCCCGACTGGTTCAAACGAGCCGTCTTCTACGAGGTCCTGGTCCGCTCCTTCCAGGACAGCAACGGCGACGGCATCGGCGACCTGAAGGGCCTGACCGCCAAACTCGACTACCTCCAGTGGCTCGGCGTCGACTGCCTCTGGCTGCCGCCGTTCTTCAAGTCACCGCTGCGCGACGGCGGTTACGACGTCGCCGACTACACCGCCGTGCTGCCCGACTTCGGTGACCTCGCCGACTTCGTGGAGTTCGTCGACGCGGCCCACCAGCGCGGCATCCGCGTGATCATCGACTTCGTCATGAACCACACCAGCGACCAGCACCCGTGGTTCCAGGAGTCCAGGAAGGATCCCGACGGACCGTACGGCGACTTCTACGTATGGGCCGACGACGACACGGGCTACCCCGACGCGCGCATCATCTTCGTCGACACCGAGGCCTCCAACTGGACGTACGACCCGGTGCGGGGACAGTACTTCTTCCACCGCTTCTTCTCCCACCAGCCGGACCTCAACTACGAGAACCCCCGCGTGCAGGAGGAGATCCTGGCGGCCCTGCGCTTCTGGCTGGACCTGGGCATCGACGGGTTCCGGCTGGACGCGGTGCCGTACCTGTACGCGGCCGAGGGCACCAACTGCGAGAACCTGCCCGCCTCGCACGCGTTCCTCAAGCGGGTGCGCAAGGAGATCGACACCCAGTACCCGGACACGGTGCTGCTCGCGGAGGCCAACCAGTGGCCCGAGGACGTCGT
>NZ_JBVIYR010000025.1:0-1321 GCF_055592385.1 Streptomyces sp. NPDC041124 | reverse complement strand
GAGAACACCCCCCTGCGCGAAGGCAGCGAGGAATACCTCGACAGCGAGAAGTACCAGCTCCGCCCCCGCGACTGGGAAGCCGCCGAGCGCGAGGGCCGCACGATCGTTCCTCTCCTCACCCGGCTCAACGCCATCCGGCGGGAGAACCCCGCCCTGCGGCAACTGCGCGACCTCCACTTCCACCACCCCGACCAGGAGGCGGTCATCGCGTACTCGAAACGGAAGGGCTCGAACACCGTTGTGGTGGTCGCCAACCTCGACCCCCACCACACCCAGGAGGCCACGGTCTCGTTGGACATGCCGCAACTCGGCCTGGACTGGCACGAGTCGGTACCGGTGCGCGACGAGCTCACCGGTGAGGTCTATCAATGGGGCAGGGCCAACTATGTGCGTCTTGGCCCGGGCGGGGCGCATGTGCTGGTCGTCGGAGAGGGGTCCGGCGACGGACCCTCCGACGACGAGCACGGCAGGGCGCTGCGACCGTCCACCCCGCGGATCGGAGGGTCACCCACCACATGATCGTCAACGAACCCGTCCCGGACACCTTCGAGGACACGCCCGCAAAGGACCGGGACCCCGACTGGTTCAAACGAGCCGTCTTCTACGAGGTCCTGGTCCGCTCCTTCCAGGACAGCAACGGTGACGGCATCGGCGACCTGAAGGGCCTGACCGCCAAACTCGACTACCTCCAGTGGCTCGGCGTCGACTGCCTCTGGCTGCCGCCGTTCTTCAAGTCACCGCTGCGCGACGGCGGTTACGACGTCGCCGACTACACCGCCGTGCTGCCCGACTTCGGTGACCTCGCCGACTTCGTGGAGTTCGTCGACTCCGCGCACCAGCGCGGGATGCGCGTGATCATCGACTTCGTCATGAACCACACCAGCGACCAGCACCCGTGGTTCCAGGAGTCCAGGAAGGATCCCGACGGACCGTACGGCGACTACTACGTATGGGCCGACGACGACAAGCAGTTCCAGGACGCGCGCATCATCTTCGTCGACACCGAGGCCTCCAACTGGACGTACGACCCCGTGCGCAAGCAGTACTACTGGCACCGCTTCTTCTCCCACCAGCCGGACCTCAACTACGAGAACCCGGCGGTCCAGGAGGAGATGATCTCCGCGCTGAAGTTCTGGCTGGACCTCGGGATCGACGGGTTCCGGCTGGACGCGGTGCCGTACCTGTACCAGCGGGAGGGGACGAACTGCGAGAACCTCCCGGAGACCCACGCGTTCCTCAAGCGGGTGCGCAAGGAGATCGACACCCAGTACCCGGACACGGTGCTGCTCGCGGAGGCCAACCAGTGGCCCGAGGACGTCGT
>NZ_JBVIYR010000023.1:0-2028 GCF_055592385.1 Streptomyces sp. NPDC041124 | reverse complement strand
GTTCGGCGGCGTCCTACTCTCCCACAGGGTCCCCCCTGCAGTACCATCGGCGCTGTAAGGCTTAGCTTCCGGGTTCGGAATGTAACCGGGCGTTTCCCCTACGCTATGACCACCGAAACACTATGAAACTGACAACCGCACCATGTGTGGCACATGGGGTTGTTCGTGGTTTCAGAACCAACACAGTGGACGCGAGCAACTGAGGACAAGCCCTCGGCCTATTAGTACCGGTCAACTCCACACGTTACCGTGCTTCCATATCCGGCCTATCAACCCAGTCGTCTACTGGGAGCCTTACCCTCTCTAGGAGGTGGGAGTCCTCATCTCGAAGCAGGCTTCCCGCTTAGATGCTTTCAGCGGTTATCCCTCCCGAACGTAGCCAACCAGCCATGCCCTTGGCAGGACAACTGGCACACCAGAGGTTCGTCCGTCCCGGTCCTCTCGTACTAGGGACAGCCCTTCTCAAGACTCCTACGCGCACAGCGGATAGGGACCGAACTGTCTCACGACGTTCTAAACCCAGCTCGCGTACCGCTTTAATGGGCGAACAGCCCAACCCTTGGGACCGACTCCAGCCCCAGGATGCGACGAGCCGACATCGAGGTGCCAAACCATCCCGTCGATATGGACTCTTGGGGAAGATCAGCCTGTTATCCCCGGGGTACCTTTTATCCGTTGAGCGACGGCGCTTCCACAAGCCACCGCCGGATCACTAGTCCCGACTTTCGTCCCTGCTCGACCCGTCGGTCTCACAGTCAAGCTCCCTTGTGCACTTACACTCAACACCTGATTGCCAACCAGGCTGAGGGAACCTTTGGGCGCCTCCGTTACTCTTTAGGAGGCAACCGCCCCAGTTAAACTACCCATCAGACACTGTCCCTGATCCGGATCACGGACCCAGGTTAGACATCCAGCACGACCAGACTGGTATTTCAACGACGACTCCCCCTGAACTGGCGTCCAGAGTTCACAGTCTCCCAGCTATCCTACACAAGCCGAACCGAACACCAATATCAAACTGTAGTAAAGGTCCCGGGGTCTTTCCGTCCTGCTGCGCGAAACGAGCATCTTTACTCGTAGTGCAATTTCACCGGGCCTATGGTTGAGACAGTCGAGAAGTCGTTACGCCATTCGTGCAGGTCGGAACTTACCCGACAAGGAATTTCGCTACCTTAGGATGGTTATAGTTACCACCGCCGTTTACTGGCGCTTAAGTTCTCAGCTTCGCCTGGACGAATCCAAGCTAACCGGTCCCCTTAACGTTCCAGCACCGGGCAGGCGTCAGTCCGTATACATCGCCTTACGGCTTCGCACGGACCTGTGTTTTTAGTAAACAGTCGCTTCTCGCTGGTCTCTGCGGCCACCCCCAGCTCGAGCAGCACGTGCTCTCACCAGACGTGGCCCCCCTTCTCCCGAAGTTACGGGGGCATTTTGCCGAGTTCCTTAACCATAGTTCACCCGAACGCCTCGGTATTCTCTACCTGACCACCTGAGTCGGTTTAGGGTACGGGCCGCCATGAAACTCGCTAGAGGCTTTTCTCGACAGCATAGGATCATCCACTTCACCACAATCGGCTCGGCATCAGGTCTCAGACTATATGCCAGGCGGATTTACCTACCTGACGTCCTACACCCTTACCCCGGGACAACCACCGCCCGGGATGGACTACCTTCCTGCGTCACCCCATCACTCACCTACTACCAACTTGGGCCGGCGGCTCCACCACTCCCCATCACTCCGAAGAGATCAAGGGCGGCTTCACGGCCTTAGCATCACTGGATTCGATGTTTGACGCTTCACAGCGGGTACCGGAATATCAACCGGTTATCCATCGACTACGCCTGTCGGCCTCGCCTTAGGTCCCGACTTACCCTGGGCAGATCAGCTTGACCCAGGAACCCTTAGTCAATCGGCGCACACGTTTCTCACGTGTGTATCGCTACTCATGCCTGCATTCTCACTCGTGAACCGTCCACAACTCGCTTCCGCGGCTGCTTCACCCGGCACACGACGCTCCCCTACCCATC
>NZ_JBVIYR010000022.1:0-2739 GCF_055592385.1 Streptomyces sp. NPDC041124 | reverse complement strand
CCACCGCACCGCCGGACTCCCACACGTCACCGGCCCCGGCACCCCACAACTCCACACCCTCCTCACCTAAACCACCCCACACACCCACGAGCACGCGCGCCCCGGGCCGACAAACGGCCGCGCTCCGCAAGGCCGGCAATCATCCCCGGAAGTGCTCCAGGTTGGCTGACGTGAGTGGGTGGGGGCGGAGTTACCGGTATGTCTGACCGGTTGAGTCGAAAGCTGCGGTCCGGCCTGGTGACGGCGGGCGTCGGATCGGCTCGGCGGCTGACTTTCGTGGCTGGATCGTGGAGCAATCGGCGGCGGAGCCGGCCGAACCGTTCACCTTCGTGGTCGATATGCATGGTGTACTCCGGCTGGCGCCGCGGCGGAGCGAGCACGTGGCCTGTGCCGGCGGAGACATGGTTCTGAGTGCAGGCGAGATCAGCCGCCGGCGTACAAGCGAACGCGCACCACCTCGTACGGATGAAGGTGCACCATAGCCCTGCCTTCATACATGGACCGCCGGAAGATCACCCGACCAGGAACCCTGTTCGACCGCACGTTCCAAGGTCGGTTGAGATGCGGCTATTTACGGCTTGGCCGGGTCAGGCCACGGGATCTTCCGGGCGCAGTGGGACCAGGCGACCAGCACCATCAGGGCAGCGGCTGTGCCAGCGAGCGTCATGACCATGGATGGGGAGGAGTGGTCAACCACGACGCCTCCGACCAGCGCCCCGATGGAAATGGTGGCCTGGAACGAGGCGGTGAAGAGCACGGAAGAGGCTTCGGGTGAATCGGGTGAGGCCTTGGCGAACCAGGTCTGCGAGCAGACAGGCACGGCACCGTAGGCAACGCCCCACGCAACCAGCAGGGCCACGGCGCCGAGATCATCCTTGCCGAGCACCGGGAGCAGCACAGTCGCGCCGGCGATCATCAGGGCGGCGGCTGCGAAGGTGCCCGTCGGATACCGCGCCACAGCCGATCCGCCCAGGAAGTTCCCGGCAATTCCTGCAGCTCCGTACACGAGTAGATAGACCGTGATGAGCCCGGCGCTCACATGAGTCACCTGCTCCAGGAACGGAGTGACATAGGTGTAGGCACCGAAGTGGGCGAGCACCACAAGGAACGTCATCACCAAGGCAAACCGAGTATTGACACTCCTGAGCATGCCCGTGAGCGCACTCAGACGAGTCGGCTCATCGGCCGGCAGTGGCGGGACCACCAGGAGCAACATGGCGAAGACACAGAGGGTCAGAATCCCCATGACAAGAAACGCGGTACGCCACCCCGCAACGTCTCCGATGAACGTACCCAGCGGGACTCCGAGTACGGACCCGAGAGGCACCGCGGAGAAGATCACGGCGGTTGCCCGGCCCACCGATTCGGCAGGAACCAGCCGGCCGGCCAGCCCCGCGCCGATGGACCAGAAACCACCGATGGTGACCCCGACCAATACACGTGAGACCAGGACCAGCCAGTAGCTCGGCGCAACCGCGGCCAGGAAATTCGCCAATGCCAGCAACAGAATAAACGTACCCAGCATGAGCCGACGATCGATGCGCCCTGTGGCGACAGTTACCACGGGCGCCGAGACCGCGGCCAGAAAACCAGGCATGGTCATCATCAGACCAGTCATTCCATCGGAGATGGTGAAACTCGAGCCAATCGAGGTCAAAAGGCCGATCGGCAGGATCTCGGTGGTGACGATCGAGAAGATCCCCAACATCACCGAAATCACCGCCAGCCACGATACCAACGGTGATCGAGCCGGCAATGAAGGCGAGTCGATGGAAGTGGTGGTTGATGTGGACATGAATCCCGTCCTGTGTTGGGCATCACATGAAGTGTGAGCAATATTTCAGCAGGAACAGGAGCCACCTTCTGGCAGTTTCGCGACGTCAACAACGGCTTCCACGTCCGACACGTCCGAGGGATACCGGCGTTCCCGGTTCGGACGGTCGGCCCCGTTGCCGTACACATGCGCCAATCACACGACGGAGCTGCCGAGTTGAACTGAACGGGCTTGGACGCGTGCAACAACGACACCAGGGCCTCCCGGCACTGCTCGGTTAAATTCGCATCCCCGAGCTAACGAATAACCCTGCCTTCATACGCGCACAACGGGAAGATCACCCCGGCTTGAAACCGGTTCGACCCGCCCGTTCCACGATCGGTTGAGATACGGCTTCTGAGGGAGATCGCGAAGGAGACCGGACTGAACCGCCGGACAGTCGGCAAGTACCTCAAGGACCCCGCTTCGGCAGCGCCCACCGAAGAGAGAAGTAGCAGGTCAGCGCCCTCGACTGGTGGTGGACGAGGTAGCGCCGCTGATCGACGCGATACTCAGGTCCGAGATCCTGCTCAAGGGAAGAGTGATCCACGAGCGCCTGGTCCAGGACTACGGGGTCACCATCAACTACCAGCGAGTGAAGCTCTACCTTCAGGAGGCCCGCCCCCGGATCGCGGAGGAACTGGGCATCAGCCCGGGCGAGCTGGCGGGTATGCACCGGCGGTTCGAGGTCGTTCCCGGTGCTCAGGCCCGGGTGGGCTGGGGCGATGAGGGCAAGATCCTCGCCCATGTCGGCATCTTGAAGGTCTACTCCTTCCACATGACCTTGTCGTACTCGCGCGACCCGTTCTGCTGCTCCGCCACTGGCCATCGACTGAACCCCTTCCAACCTGACGGGTGGTTGAGCTGCGGGCCCCGGCGGCGGACATGAAGAAAGCTCCTGGTAGACGGGTTCACGACCAAGATCA
>NZ_JBVIYR010000021.1:0-2919 GCF_055592385.1 Streptomyces sp. NPDC041124 | reverse complement strand
ACTGAACCCCTTCCAACCTGACGGGTGGTTGAGCTGCGGGCCCCGGCGGCGGACATGAAGAAAGCTCCTGGTAGACGGGTTCACGACCAAGATCACCGCATCCGCCAGGAGCTCGTGTGCTTGTCTACCCGTCTGCCATCGATCTGTCCACCCGTACCCTGCGTCGTCTCTCCGGTCTGCTGGCAGGTCACCGACGCCGGATCGGTTCTCGTTGGCGCCGCCTGAGCTGCGGCCGACAGGCTCTGCTCGTACTCGCCCACCTACGCTGCGGCGACACCTACAACCGCCTCGCCGCCGGCTTCCAGGTCGGGATCGCGACGGTCTACCGCTACATACGCGAGGCCGTCGGCCTCCTGGCCACCCTTGCCCCGACACTGGAGCAGGCCATGCACACCATCCGCAGGAAGGCGTACGTGATCCTCGACGGCACACTTCTGCCGATCGACCGTGTTGCGGCCGACCGCCCGTACTACTCGGGAAAGAAGAAGCATCACGGGGTGAACGTGCAGGTCCTCGCCGACCCGGCCGGACGACTGCTCTGGGTCTCGGACGCCCTGCCCGGCGCCGTCCACGATCTGACCGCGGCCCGCACCCACGGCATCCCCGCCGCCCTCGCCGCCGACGGCATCAAGTGCTGGGCGGACAAGGCATACCAGGGCGCCGGACCCGCCGTCCGCGTCCCGATCCGGGGCAAGCACCTGCGCGGCTGGCGCCGCCGCCACAACCGCGATCACGCAAAGATCCGAAGCCTCGGCGAACGCGCCATCGCCACCCTCAAGTGCTGGCGAGTACTCCGCAAACTGCGCTGCAGCACCACGAGGATCACTACCGTCGTCCGCGCCATCGTCACTCTCGAACTCACCAGCTGATCAAGATGGAGAGGGCTCAGTGTGCGGAAGAGTTCGGCGCCGATAACGAGCGCGGGACGGTGGTCGAAGCGACACCGATCCCATTTGTGCCCGCGTCGTGTCCAGCTACTTGCGAGCCGGGCGCGGGCTGGATTCGGCCGAGCTCGCGGCTCAACCCGGACTCCCCTCCGGCGTGCTCAGCTGTGCTCAGCGAGGAGCAGTACCGCCCGGGGACTCTGCGCCCAGGAGCGTGAGCAGCCCGGGAAATCTCTTGTCGATGTCCGCGCGTCGTAGTCGGATGCCCTTGCGGTTGCCGTAGTCGATCTCGTCGATGAGACCTGCCTCGCGCAGGACTCGGAAGTGGTGGGTCTGGGTCTGCTTCGAGATCGGAAGATTGAACGAGTTGCAGCCCCGCTCGCTGTCGCTGCGGTCGGCGGCCAACTCCGTCATCACCGAACGACGGTGCTCGTCGGCGAGGGCGCGAAACACCGTCCCCAGATCGAGCGCATCGGCCTCCGGGCCGACCAGGTTCTTCCCGGCCACGCGGCACCTCCTTCAGGTACGACTTGAATCGTACCTGAAGAATGTGCTCCACTGAGGTACGAAATTTTTCGTACCTTGGTTCCGGTTGCGCTGCCTGTCCCGCCGCGCTCTGAGAGCCGGCCCCGGCACTCGCCGGGGAGCTGGTCATCCTCGACACTCCGAGAGGTCATCGTCATGAAGAAGCCCGAGGTGCTGATAGTCGGTGCCGGAATCGCAGGGCCCGCGCTCGCATATTGGCTCTCCCGGAACGGCTACCGGCCAACGGTCGTCGAACATGCCCGGCAGCTGCGCTCCGGTGGCAGCGCGGTCGTCGTGAAGGGGCCCGCGATCCCGGTCGCCGACCGCATGGGCATCCTCCCGCAGCTGCGCGGGCTCGCCACCCGCAATCGGTCACTGACCCTGCTCGACCCCGGCGGCAGGCGAATCCTGCAGCTCCCGCTCACCTCGGACAAGGCGCCGACGGTCGAGGTGACCCGAGCCGACCTGTCCGAGGTGCTCCACCGGTCGGCGCAGACCGAGGCCGAGTTCTTGTTCGACGACACGGTCACCGCTCTCGACCAGGACGAAGGCGGGGTGGACGTCACCTTCCGTAGGTCCGCGCCACGGCGCTTCGACCTGGTAGTCGGTGCCGACGGGATGCACTCCACCGTACGGCGCCTGGTATTCGGACCCGAGCGGCAGTTCGCGAGCGACCTGGGCCTGTACGGCGCGACCGTGCCGCTGAAACCCGACGCCGTCGAGGACCCGAGTGAGATGACGATGCTGACTGTGCCGAACCGGATGCTGGTCGTCCATCCCTCGCGGACCACTCCGCTTGCGATCTTCACCTTCCGGGCCGCACGGCTGGCGCCCCACGACCGCAAGAACATTGCCCTTCACAAGCAGACCGTGGCCGACGCCTACGCCGGCGTGGGGTGGCGGGCACCGGAACTCGTGGCGGCCTTCCTCGACCACCCGGCCCCGTTCTTCGACCCCCTGACCACCCTCCGGATGCCCTCGTGGTCCCGCGGACGGGTCGTCCTGCTCGGGGACGCGGCGGCGGCGACAGCCCTGCTGGGCGACGGGTCCAGCATGGCGATGGCGGGCGCGTACGCCCTCGCGGAAGAGCTCGCCGCCCAACCCGGTGACCACGCCCGCGCCTTCGCCGTCTACGAGTCCCGTCTCCGCCGCGAGGTAGGCCCACGGCAGCGACGCGTCGGTCCGCTCTCCAGGCTCATGGTGCCCCGCACCCGGCCGGGCCTCGCAGTGCGCAATACGGTGGGCCGCGCGGTCAGCCGCACGCACCGGAGCGCCACTCGCGAAGCCGCGAACCGGTAGACCGAGCCCGCACCGACCGCTCACCGGCCGGTGCGCAGCTCCCCTGTAGCTCCCAACCGGGTCGGCGCCGCCATGCGAGCAAGCCATGGCCGCCCTGAAGGGCTGGCGCCCCCGGCGGAAACTCCGCTGTAGCACCAACCGAGTCACCGCCATCGTGAAGACGATCCCCGCCCTTCGTCACGCCTCAACCTGAGGTTGGAAAAGGCTCACT
>NZ_JBVIYR010000020.1:0-24036 GCF_055592385.1 Streptomyces sp. NPDC041124 | reverse complement strand
GCGGTGAGCTTGGCCTGGGAGAAGGCGAGGATGAAGTGCCGCCGGCCCCAGAGCTGACGGACGTACTCGACGAGGGACGGCCGGGCGCCGCTGACGGACAGCCCGTACCTGGCGGCCAGCTCGGCCGCCGAGAGGCCCTCGTCGGGCGACACGGGTGCGCTGACCGCGACCGTGCCGTCGTGCGTTGTCTCACTCACTGGGTAAAACTTTCGTCCTCGAGATGCGCGGCCCGAGCGGGCCTGGCATGAGCCGGGGAGCCTGGGTGCGGCCCCGATGTCCCGGAAACGAGCTTGTCAGATCACCGGGGGCCGGCCCAGTCTGGTCAGCCGCCACACCGTACGCCACTTCATGGGCCTGCGGGCACCGCAGGGGGTGGTCAGACCTTCGCGGAATCCGCCGAACCAGGCTTTCAGCGCGGGGCGGGAGGGCCGGCGCAGCAGGGTCAGCAGGATCCAGACCCCCAGGTAGGTGGGGACGAGGAGGGCGGGCAGATTGCGGCGGGCGAGCCAGACCCGGTTGCGGGCGACCATGCGGTGGTAGACGGCGTGCCGCGAGGGGGCGGTCGTCGGGTGGTGCAGCACCATGTCGGACCGGTAGTCGATCATCCAGCCTGCGTCGAGGGCCCGCCAGGCCAGGTCGGTCTCCTCGTGGGCGTAGAAGAACGCGTCCGGCAGTCCGCCGACCTCGGCGAAGACCTGGGTGCGTACGGCGTTGGCGCCGCCGAGGAAGGTGGTGACGCGGGAGGAGCGCATCGGGTCGGAGGCGCGCAGCCGGGGCACGTGACGGCGCTGGGTGACACCGGTCTCCGGGTCGGCGATGCGGAAGCTGATGATGCCGAGCGCCGGGTCGGCCGCGAAGGCCTCGCGGCACAGCTCGGCGGTGTCGTGGCGGGCGAGCAGGCCGTCGTCGTCGAGGAACAGCAGGATGTCGACGTCCCGGCCGCCGGGGCCGAAGGCCTCGATGCCGGCGTTGCGGCCTCCGGGGATGCCGAGGTTCTCCGGCAGCTCGACGGTGCGCACCCCCTCGGGGACCTCGGGGACGGGCGAGCCGTTGCCGACGACCACGGCCCGGACCGGGTCGCCGTCCTGCTGCGCGACCGAGTCCAGCAGCGCTCGCAGCTCGTCGGGGCGGTTGCCCATGGTGATGATCACCGCGCCGACCTTCATGCCGGAGCTCACTTCAGCCTGCTGGAGGCGAGCACGGAGACCAGGTGCAGCACGGTCTGCAGCAGGGCGATGCCGGCCAGTACGGCGGTGCCGAGCCGGGTGAAGAACAGGTCGCCCCTGGTGGCGTCCAGGATCGCGAGGAGCAGGATCAGCAGGGACGCCTCGATGCCGAGGATGAGCCGGTGGAACTTGAGCGCGGCGGCGGCCCGGCGGGCCAGGGCCATGCCGGAGGAGCGGGGCTCGGACGCGGCCTCCCGCACCGGGGGCAGTCCGCCCTGGTGGCGGGCGACGGCGACCAGGTCGGTCTCGGCCTTGACCAGGATCGCGCCGAGCGCGGCGAGGGTACCGAGGAAGGCCCACAGCCAGTCGATGCGCCCGGTGCCCCACAGGTCGGCGGCGCGCAGTCCGAGGCCGACCAGCACGGCGGCGTCGCACAGGTAGGCGCCGACCCGGTCCAGGTAGACCCCGCCGAGCGAGTACTGCTTCTTCCAGCGGGCGACCTCGCCGTCCACGCAGTCCAGCAGCAGGTACAGCTGGACCATGACGACGCCGAGGACGGCCCCCGCGATCCCCGGCACCAGCAGGGCCGGGGCCGCGAGGACGCCGAAGACGGTCATCAGGTAGGTGAGCTGGTTGGGCGTGACCCTGGTGTTCACCAGGTAGCGGTCCACCCGCAGGGACACCTCGCGCATGTAGAGGCGTCCCATCCAGTGCTCACCGCTGCGCCGGTCCTTGACACCCGGGGGGTGCACGACCGGACGGAGTTCAGCTACCGATGGCCTTGACATAGTCGGCGTAGACGTCCTTGATCTGTTCGGTCTTGAGGTCGAGGTGCTCGAGGATGGTGAAGCGTCCGGGACGGGTCTCCGGGGCGAACTCGACGGCCCGGACGAACTCGTCCGCCGTGAAGCCGATCTCCTCCGGCAGCACCGGCAGCCCGTGGCGGCGCAGCACGCCGGCCATGTGCGCCGACTCCTCGTGCGCTCCCCGCAGGTACATCGCGAAGGCGGCGCCCAGTCCGCACTGCTCTCCGTGGGCGGCGGCCCGCTTGGGGTAGAGCAGGTCGAAGGCGTGGTTGATCTCGTGGCAGGCCCCGGAGGACGGCCGCGAGTCGCCCGAGACCGACATGGCGATGCCGCTGAGGACCAGGGCCTCGGCGAGCACCTGGAGGAAGTCGTTGTCCCCGATGCCGCCCGGGTGGCGCAGCACGGACTCGCCGGCCTGCCGGGCCATGGCCGCGGCGAGTCCGTCGATCCGCTCGCCCTTGACCCGGCACGCCAGTTCCCAGTCCGCGATGGCGGAGACGTTGGACACGGCGTCCCCGATCCCGGCGCGCACGTAGCGCACCGGGGCCTCGCGGATGACGTCGAGGTCGATGACGACGGCGATCGGGTTGGGCACGCCGTAGGAGCCGCGGCCCGCGTCGTTGTCGAGGGTGGCGACCGGCGAGCACAGGCCGTCGTGCGCGAGGTTCGTCGGTACGGCGACGAGGGGCAGGCCCACGCGGGCCGCCGCGAACTTGGCGCAGTCGATGATCTTGCCGCCGCCGAGTCCGACCACGGCGTCGTAGTGGCCGGCCTTTATGGCGCCGGCCAGCCGGACCGCGTCGTCGAGGGTGCCGCCGCCGACCTCGTACCAGCTCGCGCCGGGCAGGGACGGGGCGACGCGCTCGCGCAGCCGCGCTCCGGAGCCGCCGCTGACGGCGACGGCGAGCCGGCCGGACTGGGAGATGCGCTCGTCGGCGAGGACGCAGCCCAGGTCGTCGAGGGCTCCGGCACGGATGTCGACGACGAGCGGGGAGGGGATGAGACGGGTCAGTACTGGCACGCGATCTCCCGTCCGCGGGCGAGATCGTCGTGGTTGTCGATCTCCACCCACTTGACGTCGCCGATGGGCGCCACATCGATGCGGAACCCGCGGTTCACCAGTTCCTGGTAGCCGTGCTCGTAGAACTGCTGGGGGTCGGTCTCCCAGACGGTCTTCAGGGCGTCGGCGAGTTCGGGGGCGGCGTCGCCCTCGATCAGGGTGACGCCGATGTACTCGCCGGTCGCCTCGGCCGGGTCCATCAGCTTGGTGATCTTGGTCATGCCCTTGGCGGGGTCGGCGACGACCTTCATCTCCTCGTCCGCCAGCGACTTCACGTCGTCGAGGGCGAGGATGATCTTCTTCCCCTCGCCGCGGGCGGCGAGCAGGGTGCGCTCCACGGAGACCGGGTGCACGGTGTCGCCGTTGGCGAGGATCACGCCGTCCTTGAGGGCGTCACGGCCGCACCACAGGGAGTAGGCGTTGTTCCACTCCTCGGCCTTGTCGTTGTCGATGAGGGTGATCTTGAGGCCGTACTTCCGCTCCAGGTCCGCCCTGCGCTCGTAGACGGCTTCCTTGCGGTAGCCGACGATGACCGCGGCCTCGGTGAGGCCGACCTCGGCGAAGTTCGCGAGGGTCAGGTCGAGGACCGTCGGTTCGCCCTCTATGCCCGCGGGCCCCACCGGCACCAGCGCCTTGGGAAGGCTGTCGGTGTAGGGGCGCAGACGCCGTCCGGCGCCGGCCGCCAGCACGAGGCCGATCATGCGGGTTCTCCTTCATCGTGTACGGCGGGCGCCCCTGCGGACGCCCAGAAGCGGATGCTCTCGACGAGCACCAGCAGGGCCGCGGCCACGGCGAGGACCGTGAGCGCGACGGTGAACTGCGAGGCGGTGAGCAGGGCCGCCAGGACGGCGACCGCGAGGACGCGGCCCTCGTGCCCCCCGATCGCCCGCACCAGCCAGCGCGGGGACGCGCCCGCGTCGCCGCGGATGCGGTAGACCGTGTCGTAGTGATGGTAGGCGACCGCGGCCACCAGCCCGTAGGCCGCGGGCAAGGCCCCGTTCACGTCCGCCGCGGCCGCGAGGGCGAGCACGGTGCCGTATTCGGCGGCGCGGAAGAACGGCGGGACCAGCCAGTCGAGGGCGCCCTTGAGGGGGCGGGCCACGGCGAGGGCGGAGGTCAGCACGTAAGCGCAGGCGGCGAGCACCGTCCAGGGGCCGCCGAAGCCGGTCAGCGCGGCGGTGGTGACGACGGCGAGGCCGCCGAGCAGGGCGACGGCGGGGGCGGCGAAGCCGGGGAGCCGGCGCGCGGGCTTCGTCAGCGGGCCGCCCAGGGCTTCGGTGAGCGGGCCGGAGTCGGTGAGGTCGGCGAGCGCCCGCGCGGCCCGGTCGGTCCTCTTCGCCTTCCTGGTCAGCGAGCGCAGGACGCGGCCCGCCGTGGTGTACGTGGCGGCGAAGGCGCAGCCGACGAGGAGCGCGTAGAAGGTGATCCGGGGGGTGGTGAGGGCCGTGAGGACGGCGATCATCGCCCAGCGCTCACCGATCGGCAGGACGATCATGCGGCGCACCCAGACCGTCCAGCCGACGCTGTCGAGCCTGTCGGAGAGGGCCGCCGTCGGACTCGTGTTGGCGGTGGCGTCGTGGTTGGCCTCGTTGAAGGAGAAGTCGACCACGTGCCGGCAGGTCTGGAGGACCATCGCGCCGAGGGCGAGGGCCCATACGTCGTCGCCGCCCCGGGCCGCTCCGAGGGCGAGGCCGGCGTAGTACGCGTATTCCTTGGCCCGGTCGAAGGTGGCGTCGAGCCAGGCGCCGAGGGTGGAGTACTGGAGGGAGTAGCGGGCGAGCTGGCCGTCGGCGCAGTCCAGTACGAACGAGGCGATGAGCAGGACGCCGGCGGCCACGAAGCCGGGGCGGGTGCCGGTGGCGGCGCAGGCCGCGGCTATCAGCGCGGTCAGCAGGGACGCGGTGGTGACCTGGTTGGGGGTCAGCCCGCGGCGGGCGCACCAGCGCGCGAGGTAGCGGGAGTAGGGGCTGATGAAGTGGGTGGTGAAGAACCCGTCGCGGGCCTTCACCGCCGACTTCAGGCGTACGGCCTCGTCGTCGACCAAGGCCACGGCCTGCCGGGCCTCGTTGCGGGCCTGGGGGTCGTGCGGGACGGTGGCGACGAGGCTGCCGAGCTCGGGGCGGTGCACGGGGGCGCCGTCACCGTCGAGCGCGGTGACGACACGGTCGGCGAGGCTCTCGGCCAGGGTGGTGCCGCCCGCCGGCGTCTCGCCGGCCGCGTTCTCGCGGGCCAGGGCACGGGTCAGGGCCGCCCGGCCGTCCTGCTGAGCGGTGACGGCGCCGGGGATCGCGGAGATCGGGAAGCGGGGGTCGGTGAGGCCCAGGCGCAGCGCGTGCACATGCCCCACGAAGCGGGCGTCGACCACGGCGACCCGCTGCCCCGCGGGCACCGCCGCGAGCAGGGTCTCGGCCTCGGCGGTGCCGGGCGCGATCCGTACGTCGAAGCCGAGGGAGCGCAGATCCCCCTCGAGTGACGAACCGGGGACCGGCTGGCCGGTGAGGATGGCGGTCGACAACCGAAGCTCACTCCCTGGGTGCCGACGCGTCCACGCCGGTCATGTACATGGTGAGGCGCCTGTGGTGGCCCTCCGGGCAGCATGTCGGCAGAGGCTATCGGATCTCCGGAAGCCCGCGTTCACCACCCGTTCGGCGGTTGGATCGACGTGATTCGCCGGCGTCCCTGCCGCGATCATCATCGGGGATCCGGGGCCGCGCCCACAAACCGCGCTGCCGGGAAGGCGGCCGGCCGCCGACCGCAGGGGCCCCAATTCAGGAAATAGCCGCACATCCGTCGGGACGGGCCCGCGCCGGCACGGCTCGGCATAGGGTGGACGACCATGACGTGGCTGATCACCGGCGGAGCCGGTTACATCGGGGCACATGTGGTGCGTGCCATGGCGGAGGCCGGGGAGGAGGTCGTCGCCCTGGACGACCTCTCGGCCGGCGTACCGGGGCGGCTTCCCGCCGACGTGCCGCTGGTCAGGGGATCGTCGCTGGACGGCGAGCTGCTGAAGCGCGTGCTCGCGGAGCACCGGGTGACGGGCGTGCTGCACTTCGCCGCGCGCAAGCAGGTCGCCGAGTCCGTGGCACAGCCGACCCGCTACTACCGGGAGAACGTGGGCGGCCTCGTGACGCTCCTGGAGGCCGTGGCGGAGGCAGGCGTCCGCCGTCTCGTCTTCTCCTCGTCCGCGGCCGTGTACGGCGACCCCCGGGTGGACCTCATCACGGAGGACACACCCTGCGCCCCGGTGAACCCCTACGGCGAGACCAAGCTCGCCGGGGAGTGGCTGGTGCGGGCGGCCGGCCGTGCGCACGGCATCTCCACGGCCTGCCTGCGCTACTTCAACGTCGCGGGGGCGGCCGCTCCGGAACTGGCCGACACCGGGGTCTTCAACATCGTGCCGATGGTCTTCGACCGGCTCACGCGCGACGAGGCCCCGCGCATCTTCGGCGACGACTACCCGACACCGGACGGTACGTGCGTCCGTGACTACATCCACGTGGCCGACCTGGCCGAGGCGCACCTGGCGGCGGCCCGCCTGCTGTCGGAGGGGGGCACCGGCGGAGACCTGACGCTGAACATCGGTCGCGGCACGGGCGTCTCCGTGCGCGAGCTGATCACGGCCATCGGCAAGGTCACCGGCGACACCCGGCCCCCGGTCGTCGAGCCCCGCCGCCCGGGCGACGCCCCCAGGGCGGTGGCCTCCTCCGCCCGCGCCCGCGACGTGCTCGGCTGGTCCGCCCACCGCTCGGTGCACGAGATGGTCGACTCGGCCTGGCAGGGCTGGCAACTCCACCACGCCACCGCGACGGGCCAGTGAACCGGCGCTGACCTGCGGACCGTTTCCGCAGGTCAGGGCACATGACAACGGTGTTCAGTGCCGCGTTGCCCCCTACCCCCCGCCCGTAGTTCACTGTGGTGCGGCAGACGGTCACGGAAGGGCGGCGACACGCATGGGGGCTGGGCACGACCACGGACACGCGCACGGAGCGCCGGCCGGCGGTACCGCAGGGGCGGCGTACCGCGGCAGGCTGCGGGCCGCGCTGGCGATCACGCTCGGTGTCGTGGTGGTCCAGATCGTCGGCGGCGCGCTGGCCGACTCGCTGGCCCTGGTCGCGGACGCGGCCCACATGGCGACGGACGCCCTGGGGCTGGGCATGGCGCTGCTCGCGATCCACTTCGCGAGCCGCCCGCCGAGCGAGCGCCGCACCTTCGGGCTCGCGCGGGCGGAGATACTCGCCGCGCTGGCCAACTGTCTGCTGCTGCTCGGGGTCGGCGGCTACGTCGTGTACGAGGCGGTCCAGCGGTTCGTCACCCCAGCCGACACCGAGGGCGGTCTGGCGATGGTGTTCGGCGCCGTCGGACTGGTCGCCAACCTGGTGTCGCTGACCCTGCTGATGCGGGGGCAGAAGGAGAGCCTGAACGTGCGCGGGGCCTTCCTCGAGGTGGCGGCGGACGCACTCGGCTCGGTGGCGGTGATCGTGGCCGCCCTGGTGATCGTCACCACCGGCTGGACGGCCGCCGACCCGATCGCCTCCCTGGTGATCGCGCTGATGATCGTGCCGCGCAGCGTGAAACTGCTGCGCGAGACCCTGGACGTCCTGCTGGAGGCGGCGCCCAAGGGCGTCGACATGGCCCAGGTACGGGCGCACATCCTGGACACTCCGGGAGTGGAGGACGTGCACGACCTGCACGCCTGGACGATCACCTCGGGGATGCCCGTGCTCTCCGCGCACGTGGTCGTCAGCACCGACACCCTGAACGCCATCGGGCACGAGAAGATGCTGCACGAGCTGCAGAGCTGCCTGGGCGATCACTTCGACGTGGAGCACTGCACCTTCCAGCTCGAACCCGTCGGGCACGCCGAGCACGAGGCGCGCCTCTGTCGCTGAGGCACGCCTCTGTCGCTGAAACGTGCCCCGGTCACTGAGGCGCGTGTCCGCCACCGGGAAGCGTCCCCGCGACGGAAACGGTGCGAGGCACCCGGCCGCACCCGCACGCCCGGGTACGCAGCCGACCGGCCCCGTCCTCCGGCCGGCGCGAGCGCCGTCCGCGCCGGGAGCGGGACATGCGGGTGAGGACCGGAGTGCCGGGAGTGCCGGATTCGTGCGGCAGACTGGGGCGCGAAGACCGAGTGAAGGATGGGTATGCCGATCACACCTGCCACCGCGACGAACGGCCCGTCGAGCGGCACCGCCGAGCCGATTCTGCTGGAACTGGTCGACGAGGACGGCGTGACGATCGGCACCGCGGAGAAGCTCGCCGCCCATCAGCCGCCGGGGCGGCTGCACCGGGCGTTCTCGGTGTTCCTGTTCGACGAGCGCGGGCGGCTGCTGCTCCAGCAGCGCGCGCTGGGCAAATACCACTCCCCCGGTGTGTGGTCCAACACCTGCTGCGGTCACCCCTACCCCGGTGAGGCGCCGTTCGCGGCGGCGGCCCGGCGGACCTTCGAGGAGCTGGGGGTGTCGCCCTCGCTGCTCGCGGAGGCCGGGACGGTGCGCTACAACCACCCGGACCCGGCCTCGGGCCTGGTGGAGCAGGAGTACAACCACCTCTTCGTCGGCATGGTGCAGTCCCCGCTGCGGCCGGACCCGGAGGAAGTGGCGTCCACCGCGTTCGTGACCCCCGACGAGCTGGCGGAGCGGCATGCGAAGGACCCGTATTCGGCCTGGTTCATGACCGTCCTGGACGCCGCCCGCCCGGCGGTGCGGGAACTGACGGGCCCGTCGGCGGGCTGGTGACCGTCAGGACATCGACGCCGGCTTGAGCGGCAGGGTGGCCCAGATCACCTTGCCGCCGGTCACGGTGTGCTCGACCTCGCACGCCCCGCCCGCCTCCCGGGTGATCTCGCGCACCAGGAGCAGTCCGCGGCCACCGGTGCGGGCGTGATCGGTCTCCAGGGCGGTGGGGCGGTAGGGGTGGTTGTCCTCCACGGACACCCGGATCCACTCGGCGCCGACGGCGACCTCGACGCCGAGCACCGGTGACAGCAGCGCCGCGTGCCGTACGGCGTTGGTGACCAGCTCCGAGACGATCAGCAGCAGTCCCTGCACCACCTCGTCCGCGACCGGTACTCCCTGGCGCAGCAGCAGGTCGCGCACGGCGTGACGGGCCTGCGGGACCGAGGCGTCCACGGCCGGGGCGGTGAACCGCCAGACACCTTCGTACGGCAGCGGATCGCCACCCTCACGCTCGACTGTGACCACACGTCGAGTGTTGGGACCGATCGGCTCCCCACTCCGACACTGAACGGAAGTCAGCGCATATCGACCGGTTCCGACCGTCCGGGTGTGACACGGTCGATTGCGCGACCGTTCCCGTACGGCCTCAGGCCGTCTCGGCGGACTATTCGGGTTGTACGGGTTTGACGGTGGCCCCGTCATCCTCCGTCCGCCCCGTCCCTGCCGTCTCCTCACCGGCCAGCCGGTCGGAGACCATGCCGACGATCCGGCGGCCCCCGTAGCCGGTGGCGATCAGGCCGAGCCCGTCGAAGAGCAGGGAGAGGGAGAAGAACGTACCGATGACGTACTGGCTGCTGCTCGGCCAGGTGGCCAGCACGAGGATGCCGAGCAGGAGGCCGAAGGCTCCCTGGACCAGCGTCCAGCCGAACTGCGGCCCGCGCACCACCAGGCTGCCGACCAGCCGGAACACCCCGCCGGTGAGGAAGAGCAGCGCGGCGAACATGGTCAGCGCCTCGGCCGCCGCCTCCGGTGTCCTCAGGATCACCGCACCGGCCGCGATGTTCAGGGCCGCGACGACCACGCCGAGCCAGAAGAAGTTGGTGTGCCGCGCCTGGACGGCGTGCAGCAGCCCGATCACACCGCCGATCAGCAGCAGCCAGCCGAACAGCAGCATCGAGGTCAGGGTGGCGACGCCCGTGTACACGAGGCCGACCAGCCCGGCGAGGACCAGGATCACCCCGAGTACGGCGAGCCAGCCGAAGCCCCGCCTCAGCTTCGCGGCCTCGTCGCGGGGCCCCGCGGATCCGGCGTTCCCGGCGGTCCTGGCCATGAGTGCCTCCTCGCTCCCGTCTCCCATTCCCAGCTCTCCCAGTCTCCGCCGTCCTGCCGTCGCCCGCCGGGCGGCCGGGTCCTGCCGACCGGTGCTCCTGACCGGGCGGATAGCATCCGCCGCATGGAGCCTCAGCTGCTGCACAGCGTCACCGACTCGGTCGCCACGGTCGTCATCCGTCATCCGGCGAAGCGCAACGCCATGACGGCCGCGATGTGGGGTTCCCTGCCGCCCCTGCTGGAAACGCTGGCGGCCGACCCGGAGGTACGGGCGCTGGTGCTCACCGGTGCGGGCGGGACGTTCTGCGCCGGTGCGGACATCTCCACGCTCCGGGAGTCCCCGCAGGAGGCGCAGCGGCTGGCCGTGGAGGCGGAGGAGGCCCTCGCCGCCTTCGCCAAGCCGACGCTGGCCGCGATCCGCGGTCACTGCGTGGGCGGCGGGGCTCAGTTGGCGGCCGCCTGTGACCTGCGGTTCGCCGAGGAGGGGGCGTGGTTCGGGGTGACCCCGGCGAAGCTCGGCATCGTCTACCCGGCCTCCGCCACCCGGCGGCTGGTGTCGCTGGTGGGGCCCGCGACCGCCAAGTACCTGCTGTTCTCGGGCGAGTTGATCGACACCGGGCGGGCCCTGCGCACGGGTCTGGTGGACGAGGTGCTGCCCGAGGGCGAGTTGGACGAGCGGGTGGCGGAGTTCACCCGGGTCCTGGCGTCCCGCTCGCAGCTGACGCAGGCCGCGGCGAAGGAGTTCGCCGACGGCCGCACCGACCGGGACCCGTACTGGGCCGAGCGGGCACGGGAGAGCGGCGACACCGCGGAGGGCGTCGCCGCGTTCCTGGGGCGCCGGGCACCGGACTTCACCTGGAGCGTGCCTACCGCAGGACGAAACGGCTGCGCGACCTGAACTCCTCCACGAGGTGCGCGGGCGCCTTGCGGGGTGATCCGGCGTCGTAGGGCGGCTGCGGGTCGTACTCGGTGAGCAACTGGACGGCCTGGGCGTGCTCGTCGCCGGCGACACGGCCGAGCAGGGTGAGCCCCATGTCGATGCCGGAGGACACCCCGGCCGCGGTGACGTACTTGCCGTCGGTCACCACCCGCTCCCCGGTCGGTTCGGCGCCGTAGCGCTTCAGGTGGTCGAGGGCCAGCCAGTGGGAGGTGGCCCGGCGGCCCTCCAGGAGACCGGCCGCGGCCAGCAGCAGGGAACCGGTGCACACGGACGTCGTCCAGGTGCTGGCGGCGTCCGCCGCGCGCAGCCAGTCCAGCAGGACGGTGTTCTCCATCTGGGGCGTCTGTCCGGGGCCGCCGGGGACGACCACGATGTCCGGGCCCGTCACGTCGGCCAGGGCCCGGTCGGCGGTGAGCGCCAGCGACCCGGTGTCGTTGCGCACGGGCCCGGCGTGCTCGGCGACGAAGACCGTCTCCGCGTCGGGGAGACGGCCGAGCATCTCGTAGGGGCCCACCGCGTCCAGGGCGGTGAAACGGTCGAAGAGGACGATGGCGATCTGCATCGGCTTCCTTTCAGACGGGTGTGGGTGTGGGTGCGGGTGCGGGCCGGAAGCGGCGGCGGTACTCCGCCGGTGACGTCCCGAGGGTCCGGACGAAGGCGCGCCGCATCGCCTCGGGCGTGCCGTAGCCGCTGGCGCGGGAGATCTCCTCGACACCGTCACCGGTGTCCTCCAGCAGCCGGCGGGCGTGTTCGAGCCGTACCCGGTCGACGTAGCGGCCCGGCGTCATGCCGGTCTCGGTGTGGAAGGCGCGGGCGAAGTGGCGCGGCGAGAGGGCCGCGCGGGCCGCGAGCGCCTCGACGCACAGGTCGGCGTCCGGGTGCTCGGTGATCCAGTGCTGCACGTCGCGCAGCGGCTCCCGCCGCGCGGTCTGGGCGGCGAGCTGGGCACTGAACTGGGCCTGGTTCCCCGGTCTGCGCAGGAACACCACCAGGTGCCGGGCGACGGTGAGGGCGACGTCCCGGCCGAGGTCCTCCTCGACCAGCGCGAGCGCGAGGTCGATGCCCGAGGTGACGCCGGCCGACGTGGCGACGTGGCCGTCACGGATGTAGATGGGGTCCGGGTCGACCTCGACGGCCGGGTGCTCGCGGGCGAGCCGGTCGCTGTAGGCCCAGTGGGTGGTGGCCCGGCGGCCGTCCAGCAGGCCCGCTCCGGCGAGCAGGGCGGCCCCCGTGCAGACGGAGACCAGCCGGTCGGCGCGCGGTCCGTGCCGGCGCAGCCAGGCGGTCAGCCGCGGGTCGGGCCGGCGGGTGCCCTGCCCGCCTGGCACCAGCAGGGTGTGCGGCTGCGGTGCCCCGGACAGCGCCCCGTCCGGTACGACGGTGAGCCCGCTGGTGGTGCGGACGGGAGCGCCGTCGAGGGAGGCGGTGCACAGCCGGTAGGTGCCCGGGGTGTGCTTCTCGGCTCCCGCGAAGACCTCCAGGGGACCGGTGACATCGAGGCTCTGCACCTCGTCGAAGAGGACGACGAGAACGGTTCGCTGCGCCATGCGTCGATTCTTGGCCCAGCCCGTGACGGCCGCAACGACGCGCACCCCACCTTTCCGGCCATGCATGTCGAAGCGTCGACGAGGTACCCGAGGTACACCGGCCGGAGCGGCCGGGAGATGAAAGGGGAGACACGTGTTCCGTGCCATCGCTGATGTCCTGCGCCAGATCGGCGGCGCCATCGCCACCGTCGTGACGCTGCCGTTCCGGGCACTCGCCCGGCTCTTCGGCGGGGCCTCCTCGACCGCCCGCGGCCGTCGCGCCTGAGCCCGCCCGTGCGATGTCCGGGCGAGTCGCCGCCCTGATCCCCGATTGTCGGCGTCACCTGCCACAATTGCCGCGCAACCTCAGTGGAGAAGGCGGTACGGGAACGTGACGACACCCCTCGCAGGGTCCATCGAAGGCAGGATCGCCGAAGAGCTCGGCGTACGGGAGCGGCAGGTCAGAGCCGCCGTCGAACTCCTCGACGGCGGCTCGACCGTGCCCTTCATCGCCCGCTACCGCAAGGAAGCGACCGAGATGCTCGACGACGCGCAGCTGCGCACGCTCGAGGAGCGGCTGCGCTACCTGCGGGAGCTGGAGGAGCGGCGTGCGGCGATCCTGGAGTCGGTGCGCGAGCAGGGCAAGCTGACCGACGACCTCGAGGCCCGGATCCAGGGCGCGGAGACCAAGGCGCGCCTGGAGGACATCTACCTGCCGTTCAAGCCCAAGCGGCGCACCAAGGCGCAGATCGCGCGCGAGGCGGGCCTGGAGCCGCTGGCGGAGGGGCTGCTCGCCGACCCGGGTGTGGCGCCCCTCGCCGCGGCCGCCGCGTTCGTGGACGCGGACAAGGGTGTCGCCGATCCGCAGGCCGCGCTGGACGGCGCGCGGGCGATCCTCACCGAGCGGTTCTCCGAGGACGCCGACCTGATCGGTGAGCTGCGCGAGCGGATGTGGGTGCGCGGGCGGCTGGTCGCGAAGGTCAGGGAGGGCAAGGAGGAGGCGGGCGCGAAGTTCGCCGACTACTTCGACTTCGCCGAGCCGTTCACGGAACTGCCCTCGCACCGGGTGCTGGCGATGCTGCGCGGTGAGAAGGAGGAGGTCCTCGACCTCGTCCTGGAGCCGGAGGAGCAGGTCGACGGGCCGTCGTCGTACGAGGGGATCGTCGCGCACCGGTTCGGGATCGCCGACCGGGGGCGCCCGGGCGACAAGTGGCTGGGCGACACGGTCCGCTGGGCCTGGCGCACCCGCATCCTGGTCCACCTCGGCATCGACCTGCGGCTGCGGCTGCGGACGGCCGCCGAGGACGAGGCGGTGCGGGTCTTCGCGGCGAACCTGCGCGACCTGCTGCTGGCCGCCCCGGCCGGCACGCGGGCGACGCTGGGGCTCGACCCAGGTTTCCGTACGGGTGTGAAGGTCGCCGTGGTCGACGCGACCGGCAAGGTCGTCGCCACCGACGTGATCCACCCGCACGTCCCGGCGAACCGGTGGGACGAGGCGATCGCCAAGCTCGCGCGGCTGGCTCAGGAGCACGCGGTCGAGCTGATCGCGATCGGCAACGGCACCGCGTCCCGCGAGACCGACAAGCTCGCCGGTGACCTCATCACCCGGCACCCCGAGCTGAAGCTGACCAAGGTGATGGTGTCCGAGGCGGGCGCCTCCGTGTACTCGGCCTCCGCGTTCGCCTCGCAGGAGCTGCCCGACATGGACGTGTCGCTGCGCGGCGCGGTGTCGATCGCGCGCCGGCTCCAGGACCCGCTGGCCGAGCTGGTGAAGATCGACCCGAAGTCGATCGGTGTCGGTCAGTACCAGCACGACCTGTCCGAGGTGAAGCTGTCGCGTTCGCTGGACGCGGTGGTGGAGGACTGTGTGAACGGCGTGGGCGTGGACGTCAACACCGCGTCGGCGCCGCTGCTGGCCCGGGTCTCCGGAATCACGTCCGGGCTCGCGGAGAACATCGTGGCGCACCGGGACTCCAACGGGCCGTTCCGCTCACGCGGCGAGCTGAAGAAGGTGGCACGGCTCGGCCCGAAGGCGTACGAGCAGTGCGCGGGCTTCCTGCGGATCCGCGGCGGCGACGACCCGCTGGACGCCTCCAGCGTGCACCCGGAGGCCTATCCGGTGGTGCGGCGCATGGTGAAGACGTCCGGCGCCGAGGTCGCGTCGCTGATCGGCAACACGGCGGTGCTGCGGTCGCTGCGGCCGCAGGAGTTCGTGGACGAGAAGTTCGGTCTGCCGACGGTGAGCGACATCCTGAAGGAGCTGGAGAAGCCGGGCCGCGACCCGCGGCCCGCGTTCAAGACGGCGGTCTTCAAGGAGGGCGTGGAGAAGATCTCCGACCTGTCCTCCGGGATGGTGCTGGAGGGTGTCGTCACGAACGTCGCCGCGTTCGGCGCGTTCGTCGACGTCGGTGTCCACCAGGACGGGCTGGTGCACGTCTCCGCGATGTCGAAGACGTTCGTCAAGGATCCCCGGGACGTGGTGAAGCCGGGTGACATCGTCAAGGTGAAGGTCCTCGACGTGGACATCCCGCGCAAGCGGATCTCGCTGACGCTGCGGCTGGACGACGAGGCCGCGCCGAAGGAGCAGGCGTCCGGCGGTGAGCGCCGGCAGCGTGGCGGACGTCCGCCGCAGCAGCGCCAGGGCCGCGGCGGCGGTGGTGGGGGTGCGCGTCAGGCGCCCGCGCCGTCGAACAGCGCGATGGCCGACGCCCTGCGCCGCGCGGGTCTGGCCGACCCGAAGAGCGGCCGACGCTGAGCCGTCCCGGGCCCGTCCTCCCGCCGTGCGACGGGAGGACGGGCCCGGCTCGTAGGGTGGTGGCGTGCGGGCCTCACGGACCGTCACCTGGGAGGTCACCGCGAGCGGCGGGTACGACTGCGGCACGCTGACGGTGCCTCAGCGTTCGGTCACCTTGCCGTCGGCGACCTCCAGACGGCGGTTCACGCGGACCGCGTCGAGCATCCGGCGGTCGTGGGTGACCAGCAGGAGGGTGCCCTCGTAGGCGTCGAGGGCGGACTCCAGCTGTTCGATGGCCGGCAGGTCCAGGTGGTTGGTCGGCTCGTCGAGGACCAGGAGGTTGACGCCCCTTCCCTGCAGGAGGGCCAGGGCCGCCCGGGTGCGTTCACCCGGGGAGAGGTCACCCGCCGGGCGGGTGACGTGGTCCGCCTTGAGGCCGAACTTGGCCAGCAGCGTGCGGATGTCGGCCGGTTCCAGGTCCGGCACCGCCGGGCGGAACGCGTCGAGCAGGGTCTCGGCACCGTGGAAGAGCGCGCGGGCCTGGTCGACCTCCCCGAGCAGGACGCCCGAGCCGAGTGCGGCGTGCCCGGCGTCCAGCGGTACCCGGCCCAGGAGGGCGCCGAGCAGGGTGGACTTCCCGGCGCCGTTCGCGCCGGTGACGGCCACCCGGTCGGCCCAGTCGATCTGCAGGGAGACCGGGCCGAGGGTGAAGCCGCCGCGGCGCACCTCGGCGTCCCGGAGGGTGGCGACGACCGCACCCGAGCGGGGCGCCGCCGCGATCTCCATGCGCAGCTCCCACTCCTTGCGCGGCTCCTCGACCACGTCCAGGCGCTCGATCATGCGCTGCGTCTGACGCGCCTTGGCGGCCTGCTTCTCGCTGGCCTCGCTGCGGAACTTGCGGCCGATCTTGTCGTTGTCGCTGCCTGCCTTGCGGCGGGCGTTCTTGACGCCCTTGTCCATCCAGGCCCGCTGCGTCTGGGCCCGGTCCTGGAGCGCGGCCCGCTTGTCGGCGTACTCCTCGTACTCGTCGCGGGCGTGCCGCCGGGCCACCTGCCGCTCCTCCAGGTAGGCCGCGTAGCCGCCGCCGTAGAGGTTGATCTGCCGCTGGGCGAGGTCGAGTTCGAGGACCTTGGTGACGGTGCGGGTGAGGAACTCGCGGTCGTGGCTGACGACGACCGTGCCGGCCCGCAGTCCGCCCACGAAACGTTCGAGACGCTCCAGGCCGTCGAGGTCGAGGTCGTTGGTCGGCTCGTCGAGGAGGAAGACGTCGTAGCGGGAGAGGAGGAGCGAGGCGAGGCCGGCGCGGGCCGCCTGTCCGCCGGAGAGCGAGGTCATCGGCTGGTCCAGGCCGACGGCCAGGCCGAGCGAGCCGGCGACGTCCTCGGCGCGCTCGTCGAGGTCGGCACCGCCGAGGGACAGCCAGCGTTCCAGGCTGGTGGCGTACGCGTCGTCCGCGCCCGGCGCTCCGTCGACCAGGGCCCCGGTCGCCTCGTCCATCGCCCGCTGGGCCTCCGCGACGCCGGTGCGGCGGGCCAGGAACTCCCGCACCGCCTCGCCGGGACGGCGCTCCGGCTCCTGCGGGAGGTGCCCGACCGTCGCGGTGGGCGGGGACAGGCGCAGCTCGCCCTGTTCCGGTACGGCGAGTCCGGCGAGCAGGCGCAGCAGCGTGGACTTGCCCGCGCCGTTGGCGCCGACCAGTCCGATCACGTCGCCGGGGGCGACGACGAGGTCGAGACCGGTGAACAGGGAGCGGTCTCCGTGCCCGGCGGCGAGGTTCTTGGCGACGAGGGTGGCAGTCATCAGACCGCCGATCCTAATGGCCGTGCGCGTCCGCCCACGAGCGGGATCTCACCGGCCCGCCTCCGTCACCGGCACGGTGCCGCCGGTGTGCGCCACGGCGTACGCCTCTCCCCTGACCGCCCTGGCGTCCAGCGGGACGCGGTGGCGGCCGGGTTCCAGGCGCCCGAGCGCGGCATGACATATTCCGCTAACGTCCGGCCGGTGGAGAGCGAACTGGACGGCGACGTCCTGGTGATCGGTGGCGGTGTCATCGGGCTGACCACGGCCGTGGTGCTCGCCGGGCGCGGCGCCCGGGTGCGGCTGTGGGCGCGGGACCCGGTCGAGCGGACCACCTCGGCGGTGGCCGGGGCGCTGTGGTGGCCGTACCGGATCGAGCCGGTGGCGTCGGCGCGGGCGTGGGCGCTGCGCTCGCTGGAGGTGTACGAGGAGCTGGCGGCGCGGCCGGACGTCACGGGCGTACGGATGGTCGATGGGGTACTGGGCGAAACGGCCCTGGACGAGGTCGAGGGGTGGGCCGCGGCTCGGCTGCCGGGCCTGCGGCTCGCGACGGCGCGGGAGTATCCGGCCGGCCCGGGCGTGTGGGCGCGGTTGCCGCTCATCGACATGGCGGTCCATCTGCCGTGGCTGCGGGAGCGGTTGGCGGCGGCGGGGGGCGTGGTCGAGGCGCGTGCGGTGGCGGACCTGGCGGAGGCGGACGCACCGGTCGTGGTGAACTGCACGGGGCTGGGGGCGCGGGAACTGGTGCCGGATCCGTCGGTGCGGCCGGTGCGGGGGCAGCTGGTCGTCGTGGAGAACCCGGGTGTCCGTACATGGACGGTCTCCACGGGAGCGGACGGTGCGATGGCGTACGTCTTCCCGCAGCCGGGGCGGCTGGTGCTGGGCGGTACGGCGGAGGAGGACGCCTGGTCCGCGGAGCCGGACCCGGCGGTGGCCGAGGCGATCGTGCGGCGGTGTGCGGCACTGCGCCCGGAGATCGCCGGGGCGCGTGTCCTGGAACACCGGGTGGGTCTGCGCCCCGCCCGCGACGCGGTCCGTCTGGAACGCGTCGCGCTCCCCGGCGGCCGGCTCCTGGTCCACAACTACGGCCACGGCGGCGCGGGCGTCACCGTGGCCTGGGGCTGCGCGGAGGAGGCGGCGGCGCTGGCCACCGGCTGAACGGCCACCCGGCGGCGCCGACCCGGGCCGGACCGCGGACGCGTCTCGCACCACGGGCCGGCCCGCCGCCGTCAGTGTTTGCCGATGGGGTCGCCCTCCACGTCGGGGCCGCGGCCCGGGCCGACACGGAGTTCGAATTCGCCGTCGTACTTCTTGTGGCCCTCGATGACCGCGAGCTGCACGGCCTCGGTGCCCATCTCGTCCCGCACGATGAGCGGGTCGCGGCGCAGGTCGCGCATGAGCGCCACGCACATGAAGATCATCACGATGACGAACGGGGCCGCCGCGAGGATCGTGAGGTTCTGCAGTCCGGTCAGCGCTTCGCCCTGGCCGCTGCCGACCATCAGCATGATCGCCGCCACGGCGCCGGTGACGACACCCCAGAACACCACGACCCAGCGGCTGGGTTCGAGCGCCCCCCGCTGCGAGAGGGTGCCCATCACCACGGAGGCGGCGTCGGCGCCCGACACGAAGAAGATGCCGACGAGGAGCATCACGAGCAGGCTGGTGGCGGTGGCGATCGGGTACTCCTGCAGCACGGCGAAGAGCCGGCCCTCGGGGGTCGTCTCGTCTCCGAGCCGGTCCTGCTCCTGGAGTTTCATCGCCGAGCCGCCGAAGATCGCGAACCAGACCAGGCTGACCGTGCTGGGGACCAGGATGACGCCGCCGATGAACTGGCGGATGGTCCGGCCCCGGCTGATGCGGGCGATGAACATGCCGACGAAGGGCGTCCAGGAGATCCACCACGCCCAGTAGAAGACGGTCCAGCTGCTCAGCCAGCCGGCGACGCCCTCGCCGCCGCTGATCTCCGTGCGGCCGGCCAGCTCGGGCAGGTCGCCGAGGTAGGCGAAGACCGAGGTCGGCAGCAGGTCGAGGATGAGGATGGTCGGACCGGCGACGAACACGAACACGGCGAGGATCAGGGCCAGCACCATGTTGGTGTTGGACAGCCACTGGATGCCCTTCTCCACACCGGAGACCGCGGAGGCGACGAACGCCACGGTCAGTACCGCGATGATGCCGACCAGCAGCCCGGTGCTGACCTTGTCCATCCAGTCGAGCTTCTCCACGCCGGAGCCGATCTGCAGGGCTCCGAGACCGAGCGAGGCCGCGGAGCCGAAGACGGTGGCGATGATGGCGAGCATGTCGATGATGCGGCCGCCGACGCCGCCCGCGTTCCGCTCGCCGATGAGCGGGGTGAAGACGGCGCTGATGGTCTGGCGCCGGCGCCGGCGGAAGGTGCTGTAGGCGATGGCGAGGCCGACCACCGCGTAGATCGCCCACGGGTGGAGCGTCCAGTGGAACAGGGTGGTGGCCATGGCCGTTTCCATGCGGTCGCCGGAGTCGGCCGGGCTGGTGCCGGGCGGGGGCGTCGTGTAGTGCGCCAGGGGTTCGCTCACGCCCCAGAACATCAGGCCGATGCCCATGCCGGCGCTGAACATCATGGCGATCCAGGACACCGTGCGGAACTCCGGCTGTTCGCCCTCGGCACCGAGGTGGATCCGGCCGTAGCGGCTGGCCGCGAGCCAGAGGGCGAAGACCACGAATCCGGAGGCGGCCAGGATGAACCCCCAGCCGCCGTTGTGGATCAGTCCGCCGAGCATGCTGCTGGAGGCGTCCTGGAGCGAGTCCGTCCAGATGGCCCCCCAAAGCACGAACGCGAGGGTGAGCACGGCGGTGATCCCGAACACCACCCGGTCGGTCCGAGGGCGCGTCCGGCCCGGCAGGCCCGCTTCCGAGCCTGGCAGCGGGCCCGCCGTGTCGTCCTTGTCGCTGTGCTGTTCCCGCGTCACAGGCGGCACCTTTCCTCAGAGCCGTTGGGCGGAGAGCGCTCCTCCCGATAGGCCCTTACCACCTTTGGCGCAAAACTCACCTCCTCAGCGGGACGTGACGGCCTCTCCTTCCACCAGGTGGCAGGCGGCCCGTCCGTCCAGGAGCAGCATGACGGGGGCGCGTCTCACCGGGCCTCCCCGGGGACGCGGTGGGCGGTGACGCCGGGCCGGCCGACCCCGTCCGGGACGGCGTGCGGGACGGTGGCGTGCGCTCCGGCCGTGGCGCGGGTGAAGGCGGACGCTCCACCGGTGAACGGGATGCGGGCGGAGGTGCGGGAGAGGTCGAGGGTGAGGGTCGGGGTGTCGGCGGGTGGGTCGATCAGGCCGCGGTCGGTGCCGGCGACGATCAGTGCGAGGCGGTGGCCCGCGGGGACGACGTGGTCGGTGGCGGCCAGGTCGAGGGTGAGCGTGTACCGCTTGCCGGGAGTGAGCGGCCCGCCCCTGCCGTCGTCGGCGTGGTTGCCGAGGTCGGCCCAACCACGGCTGACGACGGTGTGGCCGACGTCGGCGGTGGTGGCGCGGGTCTCCTTGAAGCAGGAACTGTCGCCGTCGGTGCTCGGGCCCCAGCAGGTGCGCTCGGGCAGGGTGGTGATGCCTTCCCCGCTGTCGGCGTAGTCGCGGATGGTGGCCGGGCCGAGGTCCACGAGCACGGCGGAGAGGTGGGCCGTCGGGGTGCTGGGGGTGGCGGTGACGGTGACCTCGGAGGCGCCCGCCAGGCGCAGGTCACGGGTGAGCGGGGCGGTGACGAATCCCGCCTTGTCGGGGGTGGGGGTGTCGACGCGTGCGGCCCAGTCGGTCTCGCTCAGACCGGGGTCGTCGGTGAAGGACTCGGTGCCCTTGCCCCGGCGCAGGCCCAGGGTGCCGACGCCCGGCTCGTCGCCCTCGGCCGGGCGCAGGGTGGTGGCGTGCGTGCCGCGGGGCGGCCAGACCGCCGAGGTGACCCAACGGTCGGGAGCGCGTTCGATGTCGGCCATGGGTTCGCGGTCGATTCCGTTGTCGTAGCCGAGGAGTTCGTGGTCGAACCAGCGGTGCAGGGTGCGGACCCACTCGGCGCGGCGGAAGTCGAAGGGGTCGACGTGCCCGGTCTGGGAGAGCCAGATCTTGCGGGTCACCCCGCTCTTCGCGAGGGCGTCCCACCAGGGACCGACGTGCTGCATCCGCACGTTGAGGTCCTGCATGCCGTGCACGAGGAAGACGCTGGCTTCGACCTTCTCCGCGGCGCGCACGTAGTCGCGTTCGGTCCACAGCGGGGTCAGGTCGCCGGTGCGCGGGGCTCCTTCGACGAGTTCGCGCTGGACGGCGCCGCAGGCGGCGCGGGCCTCGGGTGTCTGGACGTACCGGGACAGCCAGTCGGGGCCGGAGTCGTAGAGCGGGGCGCCCTGGTCGAAGTAGTAGTCGTACCAGGAGGAGATGGCGGCGATGGGGACGATGGTCTCCAGGCCCTCGACGCCGGTGGCGGCGACTCCGTTGGCGATGGTGCCGTCCCAGCTCTTGCCGATCATGCCGGTGCGGCCGTTGGTCCAGTCGGCCCTCGCCCGTTCGGTGCCGGTGCGGCTGGTGTAGGCCTTGCCGCGGCCGTTGAGCCAGTCGACCACGGCCTTGGCCGACTGGATGTCGGAGCGTCCCCCGACGTCGACGCAGCCGTCGGAGCGGTTGGTGCCGGCCAGGTCGACGCCGACGACGGCGTAGCCGCGCGGCACGAAGTAGTTGTCGTAGAACAGCGGCATCCCCGCGATGTCGCCGTCGGCGTCGTAGGTCTTCTTCTGGCTCTCGTTGCCGCGCCCGCAGCAGGAGTAGTACGGGCTGGCGTCCATGATGACGGGTATCTTGCGGCCCCGTCGGTCGGGTTCGCGGGGCCGGACGATGTCGACGGCGACCCGGTCGGTCCTGCCGTCCCGGTCCTCGTCGAGTCCGGTGTCCACCCAGACGGCCTCGCGGACGGCGTCGTCGTAGGAGTGGACGGGCCGGCTCTCGCGCGGCGCGGCGTGTGCCGTGACCGGGGCGAGCAGTGTGGCCGTCAGGGCGGCGGTGGCCGCCGTCGCGAGCGTTCTCCAGGTCGTGGGGCGCGTGCGTTTCGGCATGCGCGGACGGTACATCGGTGAACACGTGTGCAGAAGGGCGCGTCTGACGGGCCGTGGGGTGCGCGTGGGCCGGAATGGTGCCCGGGTCCGGTGCTCCTCCCGGTGGAGGGTCGGGCGTGCCGCTCAGTCCCCGTGGTCGTACACCGTCACGGGTATCCCCTGTCCGGTGAGCCGTCCGGTGATCAGCGGCTCGACGCGGGTCCAGGTGCCGCCGGCGAGGCCGCAGCCGATGCGGGGCATGTGGACCGAGGCGCCGAGGTCCCGGGCGTGGCCGGCGAGGCGGGCGAGGGCGGTGTCGATCGCCTCGTAGCGGACGGGGGCGCCCTTGCTTCCTGTCCGGGTGCCGCGCTGGCCGATCATGTTGGCCACCCACACGTACCGCTCGACCTGGACGAGCTGCACCGCGCCCAGCCCGAAGTCGTTGCCCGCTCGGCCCCGGTGCCAGGCCCGGTAGGCGGCCTCCGGCTCGGGCCAGCGGCGCGACACCGCCAGCACGAAGCCCTTCCCCCAGCCCCCCATGTCGTTGCAGACATGGCTGATGATCTTGACGCCCTTCACCGACGGAACGGTGGCGTCACCCCGGACGTACGTGATCCCCGACATGCGGGCAGCTTAGGTGCCGGCACTGACAGCGGGAGTGTCACAGCACTGGTGGTACAGCGATACTGCTGCATATGACGACCGAGACCGAGGCCCTGACGATCGACGAACTGGCGGCCCGGGCCGGGGTCACCGTGCGCACGATCCGCTTCTACGGCACCAGGGGGCTGCTGCCGCCGCCGGTGATCGGTCCCCGGCGGATCGGCCGGTACGGGAGGGAGCACCTGGCCCGGCTGGAGCTGATCGAGGAGCTGCAGAGCCGGGGCATGACGCTGGCGGCGATCGAACGGTACCTGGGTGAGCTGCCGCCGGATCTGAGCGTGCGGGACCTGGCGCTCCAGCGGGCCGTGGTGGCGTCCTGGGCTCCGAACGCGGTGGAGACGGTGCCGCGCGCGGAACTGGAGCGCCGCGCGGGGCGTGCGCTGGGCGAGGACGACCTGCAACGCCTGGTGGCGATGGACGTCGTCGAGCGGACCGGCGGGACGCCGGACGGCGAGGCCTTCCGGGTCGACGCCGGGCTGCTGCGGCTCGGTGTCGAACTGCTGGACGTGCCGCTGTCGCACGAGACGATCCTCGCCGCCCGTACGGCGCTCGCCGAGCACTCCCGCGCGGCCGCCCGCGAGTTGTCGCGGCTGCTGCGCGACGCGGTGGCGGACAAGGACGCGCGGGATGTGCGGTCCCTGTCCGCCCGGATGCATCCGCTCGTGGTGCAGGCGCTGCTCACCACCTTCCAGCGGTCGCTGAAGGAGGAGCTGCGGGAGTGGCTCGACGAGGAGGGGTGACCCCCCTTGCCTGTGAGCCGGATCAGCGGGCGTCCTTGAACACCTCTCCCTTCTCCGCCTTCTCCACCAGCAGGGCCGGCGGGGTGAAGCGCTCGCCGTAGCGTTCGGCGAGTTCGCGCGCGCGGGCGACGAATCCGGGCAGGCCGCCCTCGTAGCCGTTGATGTACTGCAGGACACCGCCGGTCCAGCCGGGGAAGCCGATGCCGAGGATCGAGCCGATGTTGGCGTCGGCGACGGACGTCAGCACGCCCTCCTCCAGCAGCCGGACGGTGTCCAGCGCCTCGGAGAACAGCATGCGTTCCTGCATGTCGCGGAACGGGATTTCATGGCCGGCCTTCGTGAAGTGCTCGCGCAGTCCCGGCCACAGGGAGCCGCGCCTGCCGTCCTCGCCGTACGCGTAGAAGCCGGCGCCGCCGCTGCGCCCGGGACGCTCGAACTCGTCGACCATGCGGTCGATGACCGCCTCGGCGGGGTGGGCGGTCCAGGTGCCGCCGGCCTCCTCGACGGCCCGCTTCGTCTCGTTGCGGATCTTGCGCGGGAGGGT
>NZ_JBVIYR010000019.1:0-29784 GCF_055592385.1 Streptomyces sp. NPDC041124 | reverse complement strand
CCCACCTGCACTTCGAGATCCGCACCACCCCGAACTACGGCTCCGCGATCAACCCCGCGACCTTCCTGCGCGCCAACGGCGTCAACCTCTGACCCGAGACCGGCGCGGCCCCTACTTCGGCAGTACGGGATAGCTCCCGGTGTTCGTCGGCGCGTGTTCCGGCAGCCACAGCACGGCGACCGCGCCCTCGGCGGGCACGCCCTCCGCGGCCCCCGCAGGCCGTACGTTGCGGAAGGTCAGCCGTGCGCCGAGCACCCGGGCCTGACCGGCCGCGATGGTCAGGCCCAGGCCGTGTCCGCGGCCCGCGCGGTCCGTGCTGCCGGTGCGGAAGCGGCTCGGCCCCTCGGCGAGCAGTGCCTCGGGGAAGCCGGGCCCGTGGTCACGGACCCGGATGACCCGGCCCTCGACGGTGACCTCGACCGGCGGCCTGCCGTGCCGGGCGGCGTTGGCCAGCAGGTTGAACAGCACCCGCTCCAGGCGACGGGGATCGGTGGTGACCTCCGACTCGTGCACCACGCGCACGGCGGCGCCGGGATCCTTCGCCGCGACCCGCCGGGCGACGAACTCGCCGAGCAGGACGTCCTGCAGCTCCGCCCGTTCGGACGCGCTGTCCAGCCGGGCCACCTCCAGGACGTCCTCCACGAGGGTGCGCATCGCCTTGGCCCGGTCCAGGACCAGCTCCGTCGGACGGCCGGGCGGCAGCAGCTCGGCCGCCGTCAGCAGACCGGTCACCGGCGTGCGCAGTTCGTGCGCGATGTCGGCGGTGACCCGGCGCTCGGCCTCCAGCCGCTGCCGCAGCGCGTCCGCCATGGCGTCCACCGCGCTGGCCAGGTCGTCGGTCTCGTCCCGGACCACCCCGCCGATGGCCTCCCGCACCCGGACGTCCGTCTCGCCCTTGGCGACCCGGTTGGCGGCGCTGGCCGCCTTGCGCAGCCGCCGCGACAGGTGCCCGCCCACGAGCACCCCGAGCGCGCTGCCGCCCAGCACCACCGCGATGGAGCCGATCACCAGGGCCTGGTCGAGATCCTCGAGGATGTCCGCGCTGCGGTCGGTGAAACCCGAGTGCAGGGACATCACGTGCCCGTTCTTGAGCGGCACGGCAGCCCAGATGTCCGGCGCCCCGCTCCGGTCCGCCACATAGGTCGCCCGCCGCCCCGCCTCGACCTTCTCCCGCAGCTCCGCCGGCAGCTGCGGATCGTCGATCTTGGTGTTGGGGAAGTTCAGCCGCCCCGACAGCTCGTAGTTGCGCTGGGCGATCATGATGCGCTCGTCGGCCAGGTCCCGCGCGTTGTCCAGCATCGACACCCGCGCCGCGTTGTGCACCACCAGGCTCAGCACGAGCGCCACCAGCGCCCCCACCACGGCGATGGCCGCACTGAGCTTCCACCGCAGCCCCGCACCGATACCCGCCCGCCGGACACACGCCGTCACCAGGCGCCCCGCATACCCCCGCATCCGCTCACTCAGGCCTTCAACTTGTAGCCGAAGCCACGGACCGTCTCGATGCGGTCCTGGCCGATCTTCGTACGCAGCCGCTGCACATGGACGTCGACGACGCGCGTGTCGCCGCCCCAGCCGTACTCCCACACCCGCTCGAGCAGCTTGTCGCGGGAGAGGACCGTGCCCGGTGCGGCGGAGAACTCCAGCAGCAGCCGCATCTCGGTCGGCGTCAGGGCCACCTGCTGCCCGGCCCTGCGCACCTCCATGCCCTCGGTGTCGATCTCCAGCTCGCCGAAGGACAGCACGCCCCCGTCGTCCGGGGCAGCCTGCCCCTGAGCGCCGCTCTCCGCCCGCCCGAAGCGGCGCAGCACCGCGCGGATGCGGGCCAGCAGCACGGCCCCGTCGAACGGCTTGGTCACGTAGTCGTCGGCGCCCGCCTCCAGACCCAGCACCACGTCGATGGCGTCGGCCCGCGCCGACAGCATGATCACCGGGACCATCGACTCGTCCCGGATGCGCCGGCACAGGCTGACCCCGTCGAGCCCCGGCACCATGACGTCGAGGAGGGCGATGTCCGGCCGGTCGGCGCGGAACGCCTCCAGGCCCGCCAGCCCGTCGGGCTTCGCGGTCACGGCGAAGCCGCCCCGCTCCAGCGCGAGCTGGGTGGCCTCGCGGATGACGTCGTCGTCCTCGACGAACAGGACGTGGGTCTGGTCTGCCATCCCGGTGCTCTCAGTCCTCGTGTGGTCTCGGGTCGGTGCCGGCGGCGGTCTCCCCGGCCGGGCCCGGGCGTTCTCCCGGCCGACCCCAGGGACGCGTGAGCCGCGCGGAGGGTTCATCCCTTCATCGGCCGGGACGGCCCCGACGGTTCAGGGAGTGAGCCATGTCTCAGACGTCGGGCGCGGGAGAAGGCTGCGGACCGGCCACCTGCCCGTAGTCGTTGTGCGTGCGGTACTCCTCGTCGAAGCCGCCCGACGCCCACCGGTAGGTGATCACGTTCTCGCCCGAGGGGCTCGACACCGGGTCACCGCGGTCGTACACCTGCTTGGTCACCACCAGGTCCCCGCGGTCGATCTCCGCGTACACCGGGGGTTCCTCGGCGGTGAACACGTTGACATACGAACCGCCCTGGTCGCGGTACACGTACGAGCCGACGCCCACAGCGTCGCCGCAGGTCAGCACGTTGACCACGACGTCGTCGACGGCTCCGCCGGTGAGGTTGCCGTAGCTCACGTCGACGGGGTACTCGTCACCGACGCACGGTTCGAGCTCCCGCTTGACGTCCGTCGAGACCGCCGGGTCCGCCTTGATCAGCCGGACCGGGTCGATACGGTCCGGGGTCCGCGAGGACGAGACCGACGGCGCGGCCACGCTCGCCACGGAGTCGGCGCGCGCCGGGCCCTCGTCCCGGGCACCGGTACCGCCCGTGCCGCAGCCGCCGGTGAACAGCGCGACGGCGGCGAGCACGGCCGTGGCCGTGATCACCGCCCGGGTGGTGGTGCGGGACCGCGTGGGCTCCGCGCCGGTCAGGCCGCGCAACGCTCCCGCTCCTCACGCTCCAGCGCGCGTGCGTCCAGCTCCCGCGCCTGAAGCTCCTCACGGAGCCGGGCGAGCGCCCGGTGCAGCGTGCTCTTGACCGTTCCGGCCGACATGCCGAGTGCGGCGGCCGTCTCGTCCGTGGACATCTGCTCCCAGTGTCGCAGCACGACGACACTGCGCTGCTTCGGGGCGAGCACCTTCAGCACGTCCATCAGCAGCGCGCGGTCCGCGTGCTGCTCGGTGGCGTCGTCCACGCAGGACTCCGGGAGCTGCTCGGTGGGCACCTCCTCCAGCTTGCGCGCCCGCCACCACTCCGTCCGCGTGTTGATCATCACCCGGCGCAGGTAGGCGTCGGCCAGCCGCTTGTCCTCGATGGTCTCCCAGCGGCCGTACGTCCGCGCCAGCGCGGTCTGCAGCAGGTCCTGCGCGTCCACGGGGTCGGGGACCAGGCGGCGGGCGCTGCGCAGCAGCGCGTCCTGCCGGGTGCGCACGTACTCCTCGAACTCGAGCACCTCGCCCTGCGCCATGCCGTACCGCCTTCCGCTCCCCGTTCCGGCCCGCTCGCGCGGGTCGGCCGTGCTGCCTGTGTTCCCCGGCCGTCGTGCTCTCGCCGAGCACGTGACCGAAGGTACGGAGGCGTTGTCACGGCACTGTCCGAAGCAGCTTGCGGGCAGCCCTCGGCTGTCCGTCGGTTGTGTAACGGAAGCGGAAAGGGGGCGAAGGGGACGGCTGTTTGATGCGGGTACGGGGCGATACGGCCGGTTCGCGGTGCCGTCGCGGCCGTGACGGAGGGAGTGGTGGGGCGGATGGGGCCGCTGGGGCGGCACGGGTGGGCGCAGCGGCGGCCCGGGACGGCCGGGTCAGGTCATCGGGAGTCGGTACAGACCGCCCGGCAGCGGCTCCACCAGCCCGTCGGCGACCAGACCGTCCAGCGCGCGGGCACGCTGCACCGGTTCGTGCCACACCCGGTCCAGCACGGCCTGCGGCACGGGTCCGTGCGCCTCCCGCAGCACGGCGAGCAGCCGCCCGCGGACCTGACGGTCCGTGCCCGCGTACGTCTGGCCCCGGCGCGGCGGGCCGTCGTGGGCCGGCTTGCCCGCCAGCCGCCAGGCGCACTGCGTGGCGATCGGACAGCGCTGGCACGACTCGTTCTTCGCGGTGCACACCAGCGCGCCCAGCTCCATGGAGGCGGCGGCCCACCGCGCGGCGGTGGCGGCGTCCTCGGGCAGCAGGGTCCGCGCGAGCCGGCGCTCGGCGGCGGTGGTGGCGTTCGGCGGGTACTGCGTACCGGTGACGGCGCGGGCGAACACCCGGCGGACGTTGGTGTCCAGCACCGCGTGCCGCTGCCCGTAGGCGAACGACGCCACGGCCGCGGCCGTGTACTCGCCGATGCCGGGCAGCGCCAGCAGCTGGGCGTGGTCCGCCGGTACGTCACCGCCGTGCCGTTCCGTTATGGCGACGGCGGCGCCGTGCAACCGGAGCGCGCGGCGCGGGTAGCCGAGCCGGCCCCAGGCGCGGACCGCCTCGCCGGGTGCCTCCGCCGCGAGGCCGGCGGGGCGCGGCCAGCGGGCGAGCCACTGCTCGTAGACGGGCAGGACGCGGTTCACCGGCGTCTGCTGCAGCATGAACTCACTGACCATCACCCCCCACGCGCCGGCCTCCGGGCGCCGCCACGGAAGGTCCCGGGCGTGCTCGTCGAACCAGTCGATGACGGGGGAGTGCAGGGGCTCACCGGGAGCATGCTCGGACGCGGAATCGGCGGTGCCGCCGTGCGGGGGCTTCGTTGGAGCAGTCATGACGTCACCGATCCTGCCACGCCGGGCCCGGTCTCCGGGGGAGGCCCACGGTCGGGCGGGCGTGGCACCCGCACGAGCGCCGGCCGCTCCACCGCGCGACGGTCACGACGTCGGGCAGCGGCCGGCTCTCCCGTCCCCGCCGCCCTTTCCCTTCCCGTCCCCGGGGTCTCCGCCCCCGGTCCCCTCGGCGACCGGGGCGGAGACCCCGGCCCGCTTGGCGCCGTCCGCGCCTGGACCGCTCGGCGCCGCAGGACCCCGAGGGGGACCGAGCACCTGACGATCGGCAGCAGTGGCGCCCCCTCGTCCGCTTGTAGCGTCGGGCCATGGACCGCGCCCGTGCCCGTCTCGTCGTGCTCGGCAGGGATGCCTGCTCTGGGCGGCTCTCGTCCTGCCGGCGCTCTGTGCCCACCGGCTCGGGATCGAGGAGCCGCATCCGCTCCCGCAGCAGATCGCAGGACCGGCCGTACTCGCCGCCGCCACCGCGGTGGCACGTCGCCGCCCCCTCGCCGCCTTCGGACTGACCGCCGTGCTGAGCCTGGCCTGGACCCCGGCGCTGTTCAGCCTCTCCTACGGTGCCGCGCTCGCCGTGTTCGCCCTGCTGCTCGGTCTGCGGGCGGCCCGTACCGGCCCCGCCGCGCTCTGCTTCGCCGCGGTGGGCTGCGCCGGAACCGTGAAGGTCGTGTGGGCGGGCCCCGATCCGGTCCCCCCATGGCTGGTGCTGACCGGCACCCTCCTCTTCGGCTGCGTCTTCCCCTGGCTCGGCGGGCGTTACCGGAGGCAGAGCCGTGAGCTCACCGCCGCGGGGTGGCTGCGTGCGGCCCGGCTCGAGGAGGAGCAGCGCCTGACCGAGGAGCGCGCCCGGCTGCGTGAACGGGCCAGGATCGCCCAGGACATGCACGACTCGCTGGGACACGAGCTGAGCCTGATCGCCCTGCGCGCGGGCGCCCTCCAGGTGGCCGCCGACCTTCCCTGCCACCACCGCGCCGCCGTCGCCGACCTGCGCGCGGCGGCCGCGGACGCCACGGACCGGCTGCACCGCATCATCGGGGTCCTGCGGGAGGAGGACGACGAACCCGTGCCGCTCGCCCCCGCCGGTGAGAACGTCGAGCAACTCGTCGCCCGCGCGGCCGAGTCCGGTCTTCCCGTGCGCTGGGACAGCGGTGCCCGGAGCACGGCCGTCGCCCCTGGCGGGGTCGCCGAGCGGCTGCTGCACCGGGTGACCAGGGAGGCGCTGACCAACGCGGCACGGCACGCACCGGGTGCGGCGGTCGTCGTGGGGGTGACGGGGGACGACGACCGGGGGACGACCGTCACCGTCACCAACGGGGCGCCGGAGGCGGGGAGTTGTCCGACTCCGGGCGGCGGTTCGGGTCTGCCCGGGCTGCGTGCCGCCGTCACCGCGGTCGGCGGCACCCTCGAGGCGGGGCCCCACGGCGACGGGTACCGGGTCAGGGCACATGTGCCGGCGCAGGCGTCCGTCACCGCCCGGCCGCCGCGACCGCCGTCCGCGCCCTTCACCCGCGCCCGGCGCCGTGTCGCCGCGGGTCTCGCCGTCGCCGCCTCGGCGGGTGTGGTCCTGGTCGGTTCGGGCGTCGGCTGGTACGCGTACACCGAGACGCACGCGGTGCTGGAGCCGGCCGCCTACGCGGGACTGCGTCTCGGCACCCCCCTCGCGGACCTCGCGCCGGTGCTGCCGGACCGGCACGTCCAGGACCCGCCGGCCGACCGTGCGCCCGCGCGGCCCGCGGGCACGGACTGCCGCTACTACCGTGCCAGTGGCGAACTCTTCGTGTCCGTCGACCACTTCCGGCTCTGCTTCGACGACGATGGCCGCCTGGCTGCCAAGAACGTGATCCCGCGCATCGGCCCGCCCGGCCGGGGCGGGGACGAGTACGAGGAGTTCCCACGGTGATCAGGGTCCTGCTGGCCGACGACGAGGCGATGGTCCGTGCCGGGGTGCGCGCCATCCTGGGGAGCAGCGGTGAGACGGAGGTGGTCGCCGAGGCGGGCGACGGGCGCGAAGCCGTCGCACTGGCCCGGGCGCACCGCCCCGACGTGGCGCTGCTCGACATCCGCATGCCGCGCCTGGACGGTCTCGCGGCGGCGGAGGAGATCGTCCGCACCGTCCCCGGCACGGCCGTCGCCGTGCTCACCACGTTCTCCGAACGCGCCTATGTGGCACGCGCGCTCGGCGGCGGCGTCACCGGCTTCCTGCTGAAGTCCGGCGACCCCTACGAACTCATCGCGGGCGTCAGGGCGGTCGCCGGCGGGGCGGCCTTCCTCTCGCCCCAGGTGGCCCGCTACGTCATCGAGGGCCTCGGCGGCGCCGACGGAGGCGGACGCCTCGCCCGGGAAGCCGAGGCGCGGGCGCGGGTGGCGGTGCTCAGCCCGCGCGAGCGCGAGGTGCTGGGACTGGTCGGGGCGGGGCTGTCCAACCCGGAGATCGCCGCGCGGCTGCACCTGGTCGAAGGCACGGTGAAGGCGTACGTCAGCTCCGTCCTGGACCGGCTCGGTGTGCGCAATCGCGTACAGGCGGCGATCGTCGCCCACGAGGCGGGACTGGTGGCGGCCTGAACCCCCTTGGTCACCCACGCCGGTGCGTGGCGTGGGGCGGCACCGCGTGGGCGGCGGAGCGAGGCCCTGGCCCGGCGAGCCACCGTGCGGCGGGCGCCGACGAGGCACGCATCGCCTCGGTGAGCCGGAGCGCGGGGCGCAGGGCGAGCCGTACGGCGACGAGGGCGGCCACCGTGCCGAGCAGCAGACCCGCCGCCACGTCGTGCGGATAGTGCACGCCGACGAACACCCTGGAGAAGGCCATGAGCAGCGCGAGCGGCGCGGTCAGCCACACGAGCGCGCGCCGCACCAGGACGAGCGTGAGGGCCGAAGCGCCCGCGATCGTGGCGTGGTTGCTGGGGAACGACCAGTCGCCGTGCGGCGGGCACTGCGCGAGGGGCGCGGCGGCACCGGGGACCGCTCGGCACGGACGCTCCTGTGTGACAACGGACTTGAGTACTTCGCTGCACAGGTACGCCGCTGCGGTGGCCGCGGGTGCGAGGGCCGCGATCGCGAAGGCGCGGCTGCCCGCGTGTCTGGCCCGCCACCAGCCCGTGACGAACAGCGCCACGAACAGCAGCAGTCCGGCCTCCGTCCCGATCTCGGCTGTGAGCCGGACCCAGGACGGTGTGTCCCGTGCGTAGTCGGTGATGTCGCGGTAGAGCCCGCTGTCCACGAAGTCCATGGTCACGGACGGTAGGTGAGCGGCGTGTGCGGTCACACCCCGCGATCGTCGGGTGCCCCGCCTGACGAAAGTCGGGGGTGCCGGGGCGGTTTCCGGAATGATGATCCGGAAAAGTTGTGAGTCGGGCGGCGGGTGGGACAAGCGAACGCGCCGATCTCTCGTAAGGTTTGCGCCGTGGGATCTCTGCGCAATCCGGTCGGGCCGCTTCCCTCCTCCATCTACTGGCGTCGGAGGGCCGTACTGCTGTCCTTGCTGGCCCTGTTGGCGTTGCTGATCACCTGGGTGGTGGTCTCCGGCAGCGGGGGCGGTGGCGGCGGTGACAACGGCGCCAACGGCAAGAATCCCGCTCCGTCCATCACCCCCGGGCCGTCGGGTTCCGGTCCGGCGATCAGTCAGGCGCCTGGCGGACGCGACGAGTCGGGCGACGACGGCGGGTCCGGGGGTTCCGGCGGGTCAGGATCGTCGTCCGGTGCGGGCGACGACGGTGTGGGCGGCGACCCCGCGGACACCGGCGGCGGATCGGGCGGTGGTGCCGGCGGCAGCGCGGGTGGCGGTGCCGAGGGCGGTACGTCGGCCGGGGTCGGCGCGGGCGACGCCCTTCCGGCCGGGTCCGGGACGGGGCTGCCCAAGTGCACCGCGAAGGCGGTGACGTTCAGCCTGCGCAGCGCACGCAACACGTACGAGCCCGGACAGACGCCGACGTTCCTGCTGACCGCGAGGAACACCTCCGGCAGTGACTGCACCATCGATCTCGGCCCGGAGGGTGCCGTGTTGACGGTGTCGCAGGCGAGCGGCGACGACGCCTTCTGGGCGTCGGACGACTGCCCGAAGGGCGCCCGCAGTCTGGTGTTCCGGGTGCCGGCGGGCGACAGCATCACCTACACGGTGAAGTGGGACCGCAAGGCGAGCGCGCCGGAGTGTGCGACGCCGAAGGCCGGTGCCGCCGGGGCGGGCACGTACCTGGTGGAGGCGAAGGCGCCGGGGTTCGACAAGGCGCGCACGTCGTTCGTGCTGGAAGCCGCCTGACCCGGCCGCGCACCCTGCCCCCGGCCCGCGGCGGCCGGGGGTCTCCTACACGTACCGTTCGAGGATCGAGCTCTCCGCCAGCCGCGACAGCCCCTCGCGCACGCTCCGCGCCCGGGCCTCGCCCACGCCGTCGACCGTCTGCAGGTCGTCCACGCTCGCCGCGAGCAGCTTCTGCAGCCCGCCGAAGTGCTCCACCAGCCGGTCGATGATCGCCCGGGGGAGCCGCGGCACCTTCGCCAGCAGCCGGAAGCCGCGCGGCGACACCGCCGAGTCCAGGGTCTCGGGGGAGCCCGTGTACCCGAGGGCGCGGGCCACCGTCGAGAGCTCCAGGAGCTCCGCCTGGGGGAGCGCGTCCAGTTCGTGCAGGGCCTCGTCGACCGTGCGGGAGCGCTTGGCGGTGGGCTCGGGCACGTAGTCCCGCACGATCAGTTCGCGCTCCGGCTCCACGCCCGCGATCAACTCGTCGAGCTGGAGGGCGAGAAGACGCCCATCGGTGCCCAGTTCGACCACGTATTCGGCGATTTCGGTGGCGATGCGGCGCACCATCTCCAGCCGCTGCGCGACCGCCGAGACGTCCCGGACGGTGACCAGGTCCTCGATCTCCAGCGCCGACAGCGTGCCGGCGACCTCGTCGAGGCGGAGCTTGTAGCGCTCCAGGGTGGCCAGTGCCTGGTTGGCGCGGGACAGGATGGCCGCGGAGTCCTCCAGGACCCGGCGGTGGCCGTCGACGTACAGCGCGATCAGGCGCATCGACTGCGACACCGAGACGACGGGGAAGCCGACCTGCTTGGAGACGCGGTCGGCGGTGCGGTGCCGGGTGCCGGTCTCCTCGGTGGGAATGGTGGGGTCCGGCACGAGCTGGACGCCGGCCCGCAGGATCTTGGACAGGTCGGACGACAGCACGATGCCGCCGTCCAGCTTGCACAGTTCGCGCAGCCGGGTCGCGGTGAACTCGACGTCCAGCACGAAGCCGCCGCTGCACAGCGTCTCGACGGTCTTGTCGAAGCCGAGCACGATGAGCCCGCCGGTGTTGCCGCGGAGCACGCGCTCCAGGCCGTCACGCAGGCTGGTGCCCGGCGCCACGGCGCTCAGCGAAGCGCGCATCATGCCATCGGAACCGGCACTCCCACCGGACTTTCCGGGAGCCGCTGCCCGGTCGTTGGCTGCCACTGCACTCCTCCGGTCGCAGGTTCTGGGCGCCCCCGTTCAGGGACTGTCGTTCGGATCGGGCCGGGCTCGCGTGCCCTGGCGAACGAGGGACCCCCACCGCACTCGGTTCGTACGGACGGGCGAGACCTGGGCAAAGTCTACCGGCGGTCCTCCGTCTCCCGTGGGGCCGCTCGGCGACGGGAGCGCGGAAGGACGCGCAGCGCCTCCCCCATGTCCGCGACTTCCAGCACCTTCATGCCCGGCGGGACCTTGCCCGGGTCGCCCGGTACCAGGGCGTGCGTGAAGCCCAGGCGGTGGGCCTCGGCGAGCCTGCGCTGCACGCCCGTGACCCGTCTCACCTCGCCGGCGAGGCCGACCTCGCCGATCGCGACCAGGTTCTTCGGCAGCGGGGTGTCGCTCGCCGCCGACGCCAGCGCCAGGGCGACGGCCAGGTCCGCGGCCGGTTCCGTCAGCTTCACCCCGCCGACCGTGGCGGAGTAAATGTCCCGTTTGCCCAAGGCGCTGATACGGCCGCGCTGTTCCAGCACCGCCAGCATCATCGACACGCGTGAGGTCTCCAGGCCGGACGTGGTACGCCGGGGGGAGGGGATCTGCGAGTCGACGGTGAGCGCCTGCACTTCGGCGACCAGGGGGCGGCGGCCCTCCAGGGTGACGGTCAGGCAGGTTCCCGGGACCGGTTCGGCACGGCGGGTCAGGAAGAGCCCGCTGGGGTCCGCGAGGCCCGTGATGCCCTCGTCGTGCAGTTCGAAGCAGCCGACCTCGTCCGTCGTGCCGTAGCGGTTCTTCACGCCGCGCACCAGGCGCAGCCGCGCGTGCCGGTCGCCCTCGAAGTGCAGGACGACATCCACCAGGTGCTCCAGCAGGCGCGGCCCGGCGATCGCGCCGTCCTTGGTGACGTGGCCCACCAAAAGCGTGGACATCCCGCGCTCCTTGGAGGCCCGGATCAGGGCGCCCGCCACCTCGCGGACCTGGGCCATGCCGCCCGGGGCGCCGTCGATCTCCGGGGACGCCACCGTCTGCACCGAGTCCATGATCAGCAGGGACGGCTTCACCGCGTCCAAGTGGCCGAGCACGGCGGCCAGATCCGTCTCGGCCGCGAGGTACAGGTGGTCGTCGATGGCGTGGATGCGGTCGGCGCGCAGCCGGACCTGGCTCGCCGACTCCTCGCCCGTGACGTACAGGGTGGGGTGCTCCGCGCTCGCCGACTTGGCCGCGACGTCCAGCAGCAGCGTGGACTTGCCCACACCCGGCTCGCCCGCCACCAGCACCACCGCGCCGGGCACGAGCCCCCCGCCGAGCACCCGGTCCAGCTCGGGCACGCCGGTGGGGCGGGCGGTGGCCTGCCGGCCGTCGACCTGGCCGATGGGCAGGGCGGAGGTGGTGACCCGCCCGGGCGTCGTCGTGCGGACCGCGGGCGTGCCGTACTCCTCGACCGTCCCCCAGGTCTGGCACTCGGGGCAGCGGCCGAGCCATTTGGCCGTCTGCCAGCCGCACTCGGTGCAGCGGTAGGACGGACGGTCCTTGGAGGTCTTGGTACGGGCAGCCATGCGGAAAAGGTAACCGCACGCTCTGACAACGGGCCGTCCGCACCCTCGCCGGGCACGCCCGCGACCGGTGGCGAAAGGTTCCTGTCCCCTATTGAGGGATCGTTTCACCCGTACGGATTAAAACCGCGCAGGGCTCCGGAAGGGGCCGCCCCGAGGCGCCTACGGTCGCCGGATGACGAGCAGCGGCCCTCAGACCTCGACCCGTACGACCGGAGCCCGCCGGACGCACCGGGAAGGGCGCGACCGCGGGGCCGCGCGCACCCTGGCGCGGCGGCCGGCCACCCGCTACGAACCCCACCTGGACGGCCTGTTCACCTACTGCCTGTCCGTGCTGTGCGACCACGACGCGGCGATCGCCGCCCTGGCCGACGTCCTCGCCCTCGCCGAGCGGCGCGGCCGGCACGTGCCCGACGAGCTCGGCAGCCGCAGGGCATGGCTGTACGCACTGGCCCGCTGGGCCTGCCTGCGCAAGCTCACCGAGGCCGGACGCAGGCGTCGGGCCGGCCACGCGGCGAGCCGCACCGGCCGCCGGCGCGCGGCGGACACCGCTACTGCCCCGGCCGTCCCGGAGGAGGTGGTCGAGCGGCGCCGCGGCGAACTGGCCGCACTGGCGTGGCCGGAGGCCGCCGGCACCACCCCGGAGCAGCGCGAGGCGCTCGAACTCGCGGTGCGCCACCATCTCGCCGCACACGAGGTCGCCTCCGTGCTCGGCATGGAACCGGCCGCCGCGCGTGCGCTGCTCGCCACCGCCGCCTGCGAGGTGGAACGCACCCGCGCCGCGCTCGCCGTCGTGGAGGGCGGCACCTGCCCCGGCGTGGCGCACCTCACCGGCGACCGGCGGCTCGTGCTCAGCGCGACGCTGCGCCAGGAACTCGTCCGGCACGTCGACGACTGCCCGCGCTGCCGCCGCAGCGCCGAGCGGGCCGTACCGGGCCGCTGGCCGGGCACCAGCGTCACCCCGGACGCGCTGCCCGTGCTGCCGGCACCCGGTGCGGAGCTGCACGCCGCCCTGGCGCACGCCCCGCGCACGCGGGGCGCCACGCCCCGCTTCGACCGCCGCGGTTTCCCCCTGGACCCCAAGGACCGGATCGCGCGCCGCGACCGGCTGCGCACACGCGCCGTCACCACGACCGTGGTCGCCACCGTCGTCGCCGCACCGGTGCTGGCGCTGTGGGCGGCCTACCGCGGCACCCCGACCGGAGAGGCCCACGACGGCCGTTCCGCCTCCGCGCGGGAGGACGGCGGGACCGTCGACCTCGACGGCCAGGAGGCGGGCGCCGGCTACGAGAACACCGGCAACGCCAGTACCCGCCCCGGCCCCCGCTTCGGGGAGGACGGCGAGGCGGACGTGTCGGTGGAGGTCGTCGCTGCCGCCGGCGCGGGGAGCGAGGGCGCGGCCACGCTCGGCGTCACGGCCGGTCACAGCGGCGACACCACGCTGATCACCCTCACCGCGACGGGCACCGGACCGGTCCGCTGGTCGGTGTCCACGGGAGCGCCGTGGCTGTATCCGAGCCGCTCCTCGGGAACACTCGCCCCCGGCGAGTCGGTGACGGTCCGGGTGCACGTCGACCAGCTGCGCGAACCGTCGGGCCACTGGAGTGCGACCGTGGCGATCGCCCCGTCCGGTGCGGTCGTCACCATCGACGGCTACGGCACCGCCACCGGCGGCGGCGCGCCCTCCGGCCACCCGGGCGGACCCGGCACCGCGCACCCCGGCACTCCGAGCGGGCCGCCTCCGTCGTCGCCGGACCCGGAGCCGACGCCCAGCACGCCGGCGCCACCCGAGCCCACGCCGGACGACCCGCCGACCTCACCCGGCCCGGAGCCGACGGACGGCGGCCCCACACCCACCGGACCGACGCCCGGCGAGCCGGTGCCCACCGGCTCGGATCCGGCAGCGGGCGACGCTCCGCCGCCCGCCGGGGGCGGCGATGCGAGGCCTTCGACCCCGTGACCGCTGCGGTGTCAGGCGGGGTCCGCCGGGTGCGGCGCCAGCAGCGGCAGCTGCGACGCCAGCCGCTCCTCGCACAGCTCGGCCAGACGGTCGTAGCCGGCCTTGCCCATCAGCTCGGTCAGCTCCGCGCGGTAGGAGACGTACACCGGGTCCCCGGCGCCGTGCGCCGAGGTGGCCGAGGTGCACCACCAGTGCAGGTCGTGGCCGCCGGGGCCCCAGCCGCGGCGGTCGTACTCACCGATCGACACCTGGAGCACACGCGTGTCGTCGGGCCGGTCGATCCACTCGTAGGTCCGCCGCACCGGCAGCTGCCAGCACACGTCCGGCTTGGTCTCCAGCGGCTCCCGGCCCTCCTTGAGGGCGAGGATGTGCAGCGAGCAGCCCATGCCGCCCGCGAATCCCGGCCGGTTCTGGAAGATGCACGAGCCCTGGAACGGCCGGGTCTGACGGTCGCCGTCCTCGTCCTCGGAGACCCAGCCGTCGCGCGTGCCCTCGGCGTGGTGCTGCCAGATGTCCGGCGTGAGCCTCGCCACATGCCCGGCGACCCGCTTCTCGTCGTCCTCGTCGGAGAAGTGGGCACCCAGGGTGCAGCACCCGTCGTTCGCGCGGCCGGCCTGGATGCCCTGGCAGCCGCTGCCGAAGATGCAGTTCCAGCGAGAGGTCAGCCATGTCAGATCGCAGCGGAAGACCTGCTCGCCGTCCGCCGGATCAGGGAATTCCACCCACGCGCGGGCGAAGTCCAGGCCCTTCTCGTCGTCCACCGGCGGTGCCGCTGCCGGCGTCCGCGGTGCTGTCACCCGCGAAGGACCCCCGGACGGTCCGGCCACTTTCTCCTTCTTGGCCTTCTTGTCCGTCTTCTCGTCCTTCGTCTTTTTCGTCTTTGGCACCCGTCCAGGGTAAGTCGCCCGCGCCGGGAGCGGGGACCGGATCGGCTGCCGCGGAGGGGGCAACACGCCGCGCTGCGCGCAGTAGCGTTCCGTACATGAGACTCGGTGTCCTCGACGTGGGTTCGAACACGGTGCATCTGCTGGTGGTGGACGCGCACCCCGGCGCCTGTCCGCTGCCCGCGCACTCGCACAAGGCCGAACTGCGCCTCGCCCAGCTCCTCGACGACAGCGGGGCGATCGGCGCCGACGGGGTGGACCGGCTGATCGCGGTCGTCCAGGAGGCGCTGCAGGCGGCCGAGGACAAGGGCGTCGAGGAGCTGCTGCCGTTCGCGACCTCGGCGGTGCGCGACGCGGGCAACGCCGACGAGGTCCTCTCCCGTGTGCGGGAGGAGACCGGGGTCGAGCTCCAGGTGCTCAGCGGCGCCGAGGAGGCCCGGCTCACCTTCCTCGCCGCGCGCCGCTGGTACGGCTGGTCGGCCGGGAAACTGCTCGTCGTCGACATCGGCGGCGGCTCCCTGGAGATCGCCTACGGCATGGACGAGGAGCCCGACACGGCGGTGTCGCTGCCGCTCGGCGCCGGCCGCCTCACCGCCGGCTGGCTGCCCGCCGACCCGCCCGAGGCGGACGACGTCCGCGCGCTGCGCCGCCATGTGCGCACCGAGATAGCGCGCACGGTGGGGGACTTCACCCGTCGCGGTGCCCCCGACCATGTGGTGGCCACCTCCAAGACCTTCAAGCAGCTCGCCCGCCTCGCGGGTGCCGCCCGCTCCACCGAGGGCCTGTACGTGCAGCGCGAGCTGAAGCGGGAGTCCCTGGAGGCGTGGGTGCCGAGGCTCGCCGCCATGACGGCCGCCGAGCGCGCGGAACTCCCCGGCGTCTCCGAGGCCCGCGCGGGCCAGCTGCTGGCCGGGGCCCTGGTCGCGGAGGGCGTGATGGACCTGTTCGGCATCGAACGCCTGGAGATCTGCCCCTGGGCCCTGCGGGAGGGCGTCATACTCCGCCGTCTGGACCACATGGGCGAGGGGTGACGCAGCGCCGGAGCCGGGCAGCCGGGGGTGCCCGGGGCCGGGCCTCGGCGGCCGCCGCCCCACCCCGCGCGACCCCGCGCCCGGCTATGGCGATCGCCACAACGGCGCGCGGGCACCCCGCACCGACCCGACCCCACCCCGTAACCTGAGGCTCGTGGCAGAACCAAGGGACGTAGTCCGCATCCCGGAGGCGAAGGTCGCCCTGTCGACGGCCTCCGTCTACCCGGAGTCGACGGCGACGGCCTTCGAGATCGCCGCGCGCCTCGGGTACGACGGCGTCGAGGTCATGGTGTGGACCGATCCGGTCAGCCAGGACATCGAGGCCCTGCGCAGACTCAGCGACTACCACCGCATCCCCGTCCTCGCCGTCCACGCCCCGTGCCTGCTCATCACGCAGCGCGTGTGGTCCACCGACCCCTGGACCAAGCTCCAGCGGGCCAGGACGGCCGCGGAGAAGCTCGGCGCCGGCACGGTCGTCGTCCACCCCCCGTTCCGCTGGCAGCGGCAGTACGCGCGTGACTTCGTCGACGGCATCTGGCGGATGGCGGACGAGACGGACGTGCGATTCGCGGTGGAGAACATGTACCCCTGGCGCTACCGCGACCGCGAGATGCTCGCGTACGCCCCCGACTGGGACGTCACCAAAGAGGACTACCGCCACTTCACGATCGACCTCAGCCACGCCTCGACCGCCCGCACCGACACCCTGCAGATGATCGACCGCATGGGCGACCGCCTCGGCCACGTGCACCTCGCCGACGGCAAGGGCTCCGCCAAGGACGAGCACCTGGTGCCCGGCCGCGGCGACCAGCCCTGCGCGGAGGTGCTGGAGGGCCTCGCGCGCAGCGGCTTCGACGGCCACGTCGTCATCGAGGTCAACACCCGCCGGGCGATGTCGAGCGCGGAGCGCGAGGCCGACCTGGCCGAGGCCCTGGCGTTCACCCGCCTGCACCTGGCCTCCGCCGGCTCCGCGATCCGGGTGCCCCGCAGGTGACCGGCGTGACCGCGAGCGACGACGGCCCGGGCGCCTCGGCGGTGGGTGCCTCGACCCCGGGCGCCTCGACCCCGGGCGCCTCGGCGTCGGGCGCCCCGGGCCCGGGCGCCTCCGGCCGGGGCGACGAAACCCCCCGGCGCCGCGGCCGCCCGCCGCGCACGGAGGCGGCCGGTACCCGGGACCGCATCCTCGACGCGGCCCGCGAGGAGTTCTCCGCGCGGGGGTACGACAAGACGTCCGTGCGGGGCATCGCCAAGTCGGCCGGGGTCGACTCCGCGCTGGTGCACCACTACTTCGGCACCAAGGAGCAGGTCTTCGAGGCCGCCGTCGAGGTCGCCTTCGCGCCGGCGTTCGCCGTGCGGGACACCCTCGTCGACGGCCCCCTGGAGGAGGCCGGCGAGCGGATGACCCGCATGATCATCGGGCTCTGGGAGAATCCGGTCACCCGGGCCCCGCTGCTCGCGATCCTCCGCTCCGCCGTCAACAACGAGACGGCCGCCGCGGTCTTCCGCCGCCTCGTCGCCGGTCAGTTGCTGCGCCGGATCGCCGGGCGGCTGGACGTGCCGGACGCGGAGCTGCGGGCCGAGCTCGCCGCCGCCCAGCTGGTCGGGATCGCGATGGTCCGGTACGTGATCAAGGTGGAGCCGCTGGCCTCCGCGGACGCCGAGCAGATCATCGCGCGGGTGGCGCCGGTCGTGCAGGGGCACCTCACCGGCGGCTGAGGCGCGCACCCCTCCCCGGCGAGTGCGCCGGGTGTCGGCGAGGCGCGTTTCCCGCCCGGGCCGGACTGAGACATTCGTCCCGCATTGCGGACACCTCGTCCCGCCCTCTGGATGACCGGCGTACGCTCGGGTGCAGTCAGAACTCTCTGGCCGAGACTCCCCGAAGGTCTGAAGGAGCGAGCGACGATGCCCGAGCTGAGGTCCCGCACAGTCACCCACGGCCGCAACATGGCGGGCGCCCGCGCCCTGATGCGCGCCTCCGGTGTACCCGGCGCGGACATCGGCCGCAAGCCGATCATCGCGGTCGCCAACAGCTTCACCGAGTTCGTCCCCGGCCACACCCACCTCGCCCCGGTCGGCCGGATCGTCAGCGAGGCGGTCGTTGCGGCCGGCGGCATCCCGCGCGAGTTCAACACGATCGCCGTCGACGACGGCATCGCCATGGGCCACGGCGGCATGCTGTACTCCCTGCCCTCCCGCGACCTGATCGCGGACAGCGTGGAGTACATGGTCGAGGCGCACCGCGCGGACGCCCTGATCTGCATCTCCAACTGCGACAAGATCACCCCGGGCATGCTCAACGCGGCCCTGCGCCTGAACATCCCCACCGTGTTCGTCTCCGGCGGCCCCATGGAGGCCGGCCGCGCCACCCTGGTCGACGGCACGGTCCGCACCCTGGACCTGATCGACGCCATGGTGGAGGCCGCCAACGACAAGGTGTCCGACGCGGACGTCCTCCGCATCGAGGAGAACGCCTGTCCGACCTGCGGCTCCTGTTCCGGCATGTTCACCGCCAACTCGATGAACTGCCTCACCGAGGCGATCGGCCTGTCCCTCCCGGGCAACGGCTCCGTCCTGGCCACCCACACCGCCCGCAAGGCGCTCTACGAGAACGCCGCGCACACGGTCATGGACATCACCCGCCGCTACTACGAGCAGGACGACGACACGGTCCTGCCCCGCGGTATCGCCACCGTCGCCGCGTTCGAGAACGCGATGGCCCTGGACATCGCCATGGGCGGCTCCACCAACACGATCCTGCACCTGCTGGCCGCCGCCCAGGAGGCCGAGGTCCCCTTCGGCCTCACCGAGATCGACGCCCTCTCGCGCCGCGTCCCCTGCCTGGCGAAGGTCGCGCCGAACGTCACCAAGGACCGCACGTACTACATGGAGGACGTGCACCGCGCGGGCGGCATCCCCGCGCTGCTCGGCGAGCTGCACCGCGCCGGGCTGCTCAACGAGGACGTCCACTCCGTGCACAGCCCGTCCCTGGCCGACTGGCTCAAGACCTGGGACATCCGGGCCGGCTCCCCCTCCCCGGAGGCGGTGGAACTCTGGCACGCGGCCCCGGGCTGCGTGCGCTCCGCCGAGGCCTTCTCCCAGTCCGAGCGGTGGGACTCCCTCGACGAGGACGCCGAGGGCGGCTGCATCCGCTCCGCCGAGCACGCCTACTCCAAGGACGGCGGCCTGGCGGTGCTGCGCGGCAACCTCGCCGTCGACGGCTGCGTCGTCAAGACGGCCGGCGTCGACGAGTCCATCTGGACCTTCGAGGGACCCGCGGTCGTCTGCGAGTCGCAGGACGAGGCCGTCGAGAAGATCCTCACCAAGCAGGTCAAGGAGGGCGACGTCGTCGTCATCCGCTACGAGGGCCCCAAGGGCGGGCCCGGCATGCAGGAGATGCTCTACCCGACGTCGTACCTGAAGAGCCGCGGCCTCGGTAAGGCCTGCGCCCTGATCACCGACGGCCGCTTCTCCGGCGGCACGTCCGGCCTGTCCATCGGCCACGCCTCCCCGGAGGCGGCCTCGGGCGGCACCATCGCCCTGGTCGAGGACGGCGACCGCATCCGCATCGACATCCCGAACCGCTCCGTCGAGCTGCTGGTCGACGAGGCCGAGCTGGCCCGCCGCGAGGAAACCCTGAACGGCCGGTACGCCCCGAAGAACCGCGACCGCAAGGTCTCCGCGGCCCTGAAGGCGTACGCCGCGATGGCGACCAGCGCGGACAAGGGCGCGGTGCGGGACGTGAGCATGCTGGGCTGATCCCCCGCGCCGACGCGGGGCCGCTCCCGCACCTCGGGAGCGGCCCTGCGCCGTCACCGGCCACCTGGCTCCGCCCCTCCTCAGGCCCGGCCCGGCGTGCCCCGACCCGCCCACGGCGGTCGGGAGCGGACCCCGGCCGCGCGGCGTTCCGGCTTCGACGTCACGGCGACGGCCTCGGTGGTGCGGCGACGGGCGGTCCTTCCCGAGGAGCCGGGCCGAGGCCGGTGGCGGTGTCCCTGGCGGGCAGCGGCCCGCCCGGTTCACCAGCCGGCCGGGTCGTCCCCCAGCACGCCGAACACGGTTCCGTCGGGTGCCCCGGCGTAGACGTGGCCGCCCGCGAGCACGGGCGCGGGCAGCGCGGCGGGCACCCGGTCGGAGTCGGCGCCGAGCCGCGGCCGGGTCTGCCCGAGGAGCTTGCCCGTGCCGGCGTGCACGCCCAGCAGCCGGCCGTCGGGGGCGGTGACGTACACGTGCCGTCCGTCGGAGACGGGCACCGAGCCCCGGCTCACGCCCGTCTCCAGCCGCCACCGCTGTTTCCCCGCCGCCATGTCGACGGCCACCAGCGAACCGCCCGCGCCCATCAGGTGCACGGTGTCCCCGTGCACGCCGGCCTGCGCCTGGGCGACCGGCACGGGAAGCGTCACCCTTCGGGCCTCCCCGGTGCCGGGCGTGAAGCGGACCACGGCCGTCGCGTCCCCGTGCACGGGGCCGCCGACGAGGAGGTACACGGCTCCGTCCGCCGCGCCGACCGGCGTCAGCGCCCCCTCCAGCTCCACGTCCCACCGCACCTCGCCCGTCACCGGATCCACCGCGGTGACCCGGGTACCGCCGCCGTCCCCGGACGGACTCGTCGCGTACGCGGACGGTTCCCCGGACTTCCCTGGCCCTTCGGGGAACGAGACGAAGTACGGCACCGCCTGCCCCGGGATCCGGTGGGACCACCTGGTGTCGCCCGAGGCGCCGTCCACGCCGCTGACCGTCCCGTCGGCGCGGGTCAGCAGGAGCATGTCGCCGACCGCCCGCACCCCGTCGTACGCGGGCACCTCCTCCCGCCACACCGGCCGGCCCGTGGCCGGGTCGAGCGCCTCCAGGTCGCCGATCAGGTCGAGGGAGGGCTGGACGAGGCCGCCCGCGACGACCGGGGGTTCGCTGCGGGTCGTCCCCGCGACGTCGTGCCGCCACAGGGTGCGGCCGTCGGACGGATCGAGGGCGACGACCCGGCCCGGAAGCGCGCACAGCAGTCCCCGGGTCCCGTACGAGCACTGGGGCATGCCGCCCGCCTCCGGGGCGGGCACCGCCTCCCACGCCCCGAAGCCCGCCGGTGTGCTCGGTGCGGCGGAGGTCTTCCGCGCCGGTTCCGTGCCGTCGTCGAACACCTGGACCACCGTGAGCCCGCCGAGCACGGCGAGGCAGAGCGCCCCGGCCACCACGACCGTCCGCCTGCCCAGGCGCCGCAGGGGCCGGCGGCCGGCCGCGTCCGCCGGGACCGGCACCGCGGCCTCCTGCCGCGGCGCTTCCGGCGTCCGCGGCGCCGGCCCGAACACCTGGGTGTCGTAGGCCGCCGCCACCGACCGCAGCTCGCCCATCAGTTCGTCCGGCGTGGGCCGGTCGTCGGGCTCCTTGGCGAGGCACCGCAGCACCAGCGGCGCGAGCGACTCCGGTACGCCGGTCAGGTCGGGCTCGTCGTGCACCACCTGGTAGGCGACGACGTACGGGCTGTCGGAGTCGAACGGACCGCGCCCCGTCGTCGCGTGCACCATGAGCGAGCCGAGCGCGAACACATCCGCCGCGGGGCCCACTTCACGGGGCCGCCGGAACTGCTCGGGCGCCATGAAGGGCGGCGTCCCGATCAACTTCCCTGTCTCGGTGCGCAGTTCGCTGTCGCGTGGCCGGGAGATGCCGAAGTCGATGACTTTCGGACCGTCCTCGGCGAGCAGCACGTTGCTCGGCTTCAGGTCCCGGTGCACGACCCCGACCCGGTGGATGTCGCGCAGCGCCTCGGCGAGCCCGGCCATCAGCCGGCGGGACTGGTCCGGATCCATCGGGCCGTTCCGCTTCACCTGCTCGGAGAGCGTCGGGCCGGGGATGTACAGGGTGGCCATCCAGGGCCTCCCGCAGTCCGGGTCGGCATCGACGACCGGCGCCGTGAAGGCCCCGCTCACCCGCCGCGCCGCGGCCACCTCCTGCCGGAACCGCCCTCTGAACTCGGGGTCCATCGCATACCGGGCGTGCACGACCTTCACCGCGACCCGCATCCCGGAGGTGCTGCGGGCCAGATGCACGACGCCCATGCCACCCGAGCCCAGACAGGACTCCAGACGGTAGTGACCGGCGTACTCCGGAAGTTCCGCTTCCGTGTCAGCTCCGGCGTTCCGCTGCGGCGCCATGAACCACCCCCGTGCTGTTCGTTCGCGCGCGCGACGCTCGGAGCCTAGTCGATGGTGCGCACGGGACCGAGGCGGCTTGCCCACTTCTGCGTGCGAAAGGCGAACTGGTGTTTCATGGCTTGTTCCAGGGGAATGAACGTGGCCCCACGACAGTCGTGGGGCTCAACGGGGGAGGATTTGTCATGTCTGTCGACCAGACTCCAGGGATCGCCGGCGGCGAGGAGAAGGCGACCGCGGCCGCGGCGGCGGCTTCCTATCCGGTGGCGCCGGGTTATCAGGTGAACGTCCGCAGCGGCCCCGGCACCGGCTACGCGATCGTCCGGGTCCTGCCCGAGGGCTCCTGGGTGCGGATCACCTGCCAGACGACGGGCACCCGCGTCACGGGCCCGTACGGCACCTCGTCCCTCTGGGACAACATCGGCAGCGGCCAGTACATCTCCGACGCCTACGTCCGCACCGGCAGCGACGGCTACGTCGCCCCCCGCTGCTGACACCGTCGGCTCCCCGGGGCGACTCTCCGGCAGGGTCGCCCCGCCCGCCCCGCCCGCGTCGTGGGCGGGGCGGACGGGGACGGGGGCGTCGGAGGGGGCGACGCCGGCGAGCAGCCTCGTCCTCCCAGCCACCGGTAGGGGCACGAACAGTTCCCGCACCGGCCTGCGGGGGCACCGGTGCGGGAGGGGGCTCCCGCCGGTGCGCGGGGCAGGGGCCACAATCGAGGCGTGAGCGCAGCAGAGAACGACACGACCAGCACCCCGGACACCCCCGCCGGCCCCCGGCCCGAGCCCATCCGCTTCTTCGGCACGACCTGGGTCGACCACTCCGGCGGCTACACCGCCCGCCGCGCCGGCGTCTGCGTCGGCTCCCTCGCCGCCGCGGCGGCCGCCTGCTTCGTGCTGCGTTTCGCCTATGAGGGGCTCGCGATCGCCGACGTGGGAAGTTTCGTCTCGCTGCTCATGGTGGTGATGTTCGCGATCTGCAGCTCGCTCGCCTTCCGCCACACCTGGTCCTCCTTCACCGGCCGCCCGGACCCCGACCGCCAGGCATCCCTGCGCGGACTGCTATCCATCGGCTTCATCGGCTCCCTCCTCGCCTACTTCGTCCGCTCCCTCACGGAGGCCCCGGGCGAGAAACTCCACCGCGCCGAGTACGAGCGGGCCCGCGAGGAGTACGACAAGCGCGCCACCCGCCGCACGGGCAACCCGTCGAAGAGGCGCCGCCGCCCCTGAACCCGCCGGAAATCCACCCCCCGTCCTCCCGCCGCGCGGCCACCATGGCCGTATGACGACACCGAGGGCCGACCAGGTCACCCGCACCACCCGGGCGCACTCCTTCAACGCGGCCGCCGCCCAGTACGCGGCCGGCCGCCCCTCCTACCCGCCCGCCCTCTTCGACGCGATCGAGGAGCTGAGCGGCCGCCCCCTCGCCGGCTCCCGGGTCGTGGACGCCGGCGCCGGTACCGGCATAGCCACAGCCCGCCTGCGCGAGCGCGGAGCCGACGTGATCGCCGTCGAGCCCGGTGAGGGCATGGCGGCCGAGTTCCGCCGCACGCTCCCCGGCGTCCCGGTCGTCCGGGGCAGCGGCGACGCCCTCCCCCTCGCCGACCACTGCGCCGACCTGCTCACCTACGCCCAGGCCTGGCACTGGACCGACCCCGTCCGCGCCGTCCCGGAGGCGGTCCGCGTCCTGCGCCCGGGCGGGGCGCTCGCCCTGTGGTGGAACCGCGACGCGCTCGACGTGCCGTGGATCGCGGAGGCCGGGGAACGCGCCCGCCGCCACGTCGGCTTCGACGTCTCCGCGGAGAAACGCGACCTCGGCGCCCACGCCGCCGACGTCGACGGGCACCTCGACGTCGTACGCCGGGACATCCGCTGGAGCCGCAGGGTGCCCCTCGACACCCACCTCGCCAACCTCGGCAGCCACTCGCTGTTCCTGCTGCAGGGCGAGGAGCGCAGCGCGGCCTACCTGGCCGAGGAGCGACGGCACGTCCTGGAGGTCTTCCCCGACGGGATCGTCGAGGAGACGTACGACGTCCTGCTGCTCCTCGCGACCACGACCACGACCACGACGAGGCCCGCGCCCGCGACGGCTTGACGGCGCACCCGGCCGGGAGGATATTCATCACATGATGAATTACTCCTCCCGGCCGACGGAGGAACCGGCCGTACGCGCCCAGGACCTCACCGTCGTCCGAGGCTCGCGCACCGTCCTGCGCGGCCTCGGCTTCACCGTCCCGCGCGGTCAGGTCACCGGCCTCCTCGGCCCCTCCGGATGCGGCAAGTCGACCCTGATGCGCGCCGTCGTCGGCACCCAGGCCAAGGTCACCGGCACCCTCGACGTCCTCGGCCACCCCGCCGGCCACCCCACCCTGCGCACCCGCGTCGGCTACGTCACCCAGGCCCCCTCCGTCTACGACGACCTGACCGTCCGCCAGAACCTCGACTACTTCGCCGCGATCCTCGACCCCGGCCGGGCAGCCGCCGACCGCCGACGCGAGAACGTCACCCGGGCCGTCGCCGACGTCGACCTCACCACCCACGCGGACACCCTCGCCGGGAACCTCTCCGGAGGCCAGCGCAGCCGCGTCTCCCTCGCCGTCGCCCTGCTCGGCACTCCCGAACTGCTCGTCCTGGACGAACCCACCGTCGGCCTCGACCCCGTCCTGCGCCGCGACCTGTGGCAGCTCTTCCACACCCTCGCCGCCGAACGGGACGCGACCCTCCTGATCTCCTCCCACGTCATGGACGAGGCCGAGCGCTGCCACCGCCTCCTGCTCATGCGCGACGGCGAGATCCTCGCCGACGACACGCCCGACGCCCTGCGCACCCGCACCGGCTCCGAGACCGTCGAGGCGGCCTTCCTGCACCTGGTCGACCGGGCCGCCGCACAGGGCCGGACGAAGGAGACCACCCGATGAGCACCACCGCCCCCGCGCCGGCACGCGCCCTCAGCGCCTCCCGCACCACCGCCACCGCCGCCCGGGTCCTGCGCCAGCTCCGCCACGACCCGCGCACCGTCGCGCTGATGATCCTGATCCCCTGCCTGATGCTGTTCCTGCTCCGCTACGTCTTCGACGGCAGCGCGCGCGTCTTCGACAGCATCGGCGCGTCACTCCTCGGGATCTTCCCGCTGATCACGATGTTCCTGGTCACCTCGATCGCCACCCTGCGCGAACGCACCTCCGGCACCCTCGAACGCCTCCTCGCCATGCCCCTCGGCAAGGGCGACCTCATCGCCGGCTACGCCCTCGCCTTCGGCGCCCTGGCGATCGTCCAGTCGGCCCTCGCCACCGGCCTCGCCGTCTGGTTCATGGGCCTCGACGTCACCGGCAGCCCCTGGCTGCTCCTCCTGGTGGCCCTGCTCGACGCCCTCCTCGGCACAGCCCTCGGTCTCTTCGTCTCGGCCTTCGCGGCCTCGGAATTCCAGGCGGTCCAGTTCATGCCGGCGGTGATCTTCCCCCAGCTCCTCCTCTGCGGCCTGTTCACCCCACGCGAGGCCATGCACCCCGTCCTGGAGGCCATCTCCGACGCCCTCCCCATGTCCTACGCCGTCGACGCCATGAACGAGGTCCTCCGGCACCCCGACATGACCACGCTCTTCGTCCGTTACACCCTGATCGTGGCAGCCTGCGCCCTCCTGGTCCTGGCCCTCGGCGCGGCCACCCTGAAACGCCGAACCGCTTGAACCAGCCCGTCCGGCGTCTGAGGACGAGGCCCGTTCAGGGCCGAAGCGAGGTTTGGGGGCGCAGCCCTCAAGGACGGGAAGGGAAGGGGCGGCGGGGGCGAGAAGCCCTCCGCCCCCCACGTCCCGCCCACTGGACGCCCCACCCCCGCCGACCCGCCGGGATGCAAGGATGCCCACAGGACGACGCACCCCCGGAGGGCACCCCAGCCATGACCCAGAAAGTCGCAGTCCTCGGCACCGGCAAGATCGGCGAAGCCCTGCTCAGCGGCATGATCCGCGCCGGCTGGGCCCCGGCGGATCTCCTCGTCACCGCCCGCCGGCAGGAACGAGCCGAAGAGCTCCGCACCCGCTACGGAGTCACCCCGGTCTCCAACCGGGAAGCCGCCAAGACCGCCGACACCCTGATCCTCACGGTCAAGCCGCAGGACATGGGCACCCTCCTCGACGAACTCGCCCCGCACATCCCCGCCGACCGCCTGGTCGTCAGCGGCGCGGCCGGCATCCCGACGTCCTACTTCGAGGAGCGCCTCGCCACCGGCACCCCGGTCGTCCGCGTCATGACCAACACCCCGGCCCTCGTCGACGAGGCCATGTCGGTCATCTCCGCCGGAAGCCACGCCACCGCCGACCACCTCGCCCACGCCGAGGAGATCTTCGGCGCCGTAGGCAAGACGCTCCGGGTCCCCGAGTCCCAGCAGGACGCCTGCACGGCCCTCTCCGGCTCCGGCCCCGCCTACTTCTTCTACCTGGTCGAAGCGATGACCGACGCCGGCATCCTGCTCGGCCTGCCCCGCGACAAGGCCCACGACCTGATCGTCCAGTCCGCGATCGGCGCCGCGACGATGCTCCGCGACAGCGGCGAGCACCCGGTCAAGCTCCGCGAGAACGTCACCTCCCCCGCCGGCACCACCATCAACGCCATCCGCGAACTCGAGAACCACGGGGTACGCGCCGCCCTCATCGCCGCTCTCGAAGCCGCCCGCGACCGCAGCCGGGAGCTCGCCTCCGGCACCAAGGACTGACGACCGGCCCGAACTCCCGCACGGGGGTTCACTTCGCGGCGGACAGGACCTCCTCCGTCGTCACCACCGCCGCGAACCCGCCCCCGTGCAGCGACACGGCCGACGCCCGCGCCAGCTCGTCCGCGCTCTGCCGCCAGCCGAACGGCCCCTCCAGACCGAAGGTGTACGTCGCATCGAACGCGACCACGACCTCGTACCCGAGGTTCCCGCCCATCCGCGCGGTCGTCTCCACGCACATGTTCGTCTGGATCCCGGCCAGCACCACCTGCGAGATCCCCGCTTCCCGCAGCCAGGCACCCAGGTCCGGAGTCCCGAGGAACGCCGAGTTCACCGTCTTGGTGACCAGCAGCTCGGCCCCGCTGCCCTTCCCTCGCCGCCGCTCCACGTACTCCTTGAACCCGTTGCCCTCGTACCCGGCCCGCAGCGGCGACCCGGGCTGGACCGAGTCGTGCCGCACGAAGACCACCGGCCGACCGGTCGACTGCCACACGTCGATGAGCGCGGCGATGTTGTCGTCCGCCGCCGGGTGGTTGCGCGTCCCCCAGAAATCGACCTCCTCGAAGCCCTTCTGCACGTCCACGACCACCAGTGCTGCGTTCTGCGCGATGTCCATGCACCCGATCGTGCCGTCCGGCAGCACTCACTCCCAGAGGTCCGGAAGCCAGCGATCGATGGTTTACTGCCACGCATGGCAGCCCCCTACCGCGTGGCCCTCGTCGCCTTCCCCGGTATCCGCGCCTTCGACGTCTCCGTCATCACCGAGGTCTGGGGCCCCGACCGTACCGACCGCGGCGCTCCCGCCTTCGACCTGCGCCGCGTCGCCACCGACACCACCCCCGTCCCCATGCGCGGCGGCCTCACCCTCCTCCCCGACCGCCCCCTGACCTGGCTGGCCGACGCCGATCTGATCGTCGTCCCGGGCCTGGACGACCACCTCACCCCCGCGCCACCTCCCGTCCTCGACGCCCTCCGCCGGGCCCACGCCCACGGCACCACACTCGCCGCCCTGTGCGGCGGCGCCTTCACCCTCGCCCAGGCCGGACTCCTCGACGGCCGCCGCGCCATCACCCACTGGAACCTGATCGACCTCTTCCGCGCACACCACCCCCACGTCACCGTCGTTCCCGACGCCCTGTTCATCGAGGACGACAACCTCTGGACCGCGGCCGGCACCGCCGCGGGCATCGACCTCTGCCTCCATCTGATCCGCCTGGCCCACGGAGCGGAAGCCGCCGCCACCATCGCCCGCTCCATGGTCACGGCGCCCTTCCGCACCGGCACCCAGGCACAGTTCATCGAGCACCCGACCCCACGCACCGACCGCGACGCCGACTCCCTCGCCGCCGTACGGGAGCACGCACTACGCCACCTGCACGAACCGCTCACGGTCGCCGACCTCGCCGCTCATGCCGGCATGTCCCCGCGCACCTTCGCCCGCCATTTCACCGCGGCCACCGGCACCACCCCGCTGCGCTGGCTGCTCGACCAGCGCATCGCCGCCGCCCAGCGCCTCCTCGAACGCACCGACCTCCCCATGCCCGAGGTCGCCCGCCGAGCGGGCTTCGGCAGCGAGGTCACGATGCGCCAGCACTTCGCGTCGCGCCTCGCCACCAGCCCTCGCGCCTACCGGGCCGCGTTCACCACGGGCGCCCCGGTATCCGATCCCGCCGGCAACAGCCCGATCGCCCGATAAGCGGCATCCACGGTCGGTCGAGCCATGCCCCGCGCCCGCTCCGCACCATCCCGCAGCACCCCCTCCACATAGCCAGGATCCGCGCACAACTCCTTGTGCCTCTCCTGCACGGGCCTCAGCGCTTCCACCACCGCCTCCGCCGTGTCCTTCTTCAAAGACCCGTACGACTCATATACACCGCCCAACGCCTCCGGGTTCCCACCCGTGCACGCCGCGAGGATCTCCAGCAGATTCGCCACCCCCGGCCGGGCCTCCCTGTCGTACACGACCTCCCGCCCGCTGTCGGTCACCGCCCGCATGACCTTCTTCCGCACCACGTCCGGCTCGTCCAGCAGGTAGACGATCCCCGGCCCCGTGTCGTCGCTCTTGCCCATCTTCGACGTCGGCTCCTGGAGGTTCATCACCCGCGCCGCGACCTTCGGATGCGTGGCCCGCGGCACAACGAACGCGTGCCCGTACCGCTGGTTGAAGCGCACCGCGAGATCCCGGGTCAGCTCCACGTGCTGAGCCTGGTCGTCCCCCACCGGTACCTCGTCGGCCCCGTACGCCAGGATGTCCGCCGCCATCAGTACCGGATACGTCAGCAGCGACAGCCGTACGCTTCCGCCCCGCCGCTGTTCCCGGGCGGCCTTCTCCCTGTACTGGATCATCCGGCGCATCTCGCCGTCCGTGGCCACGCACTCCAGCAGGTAGGACAGCCGCGCGTGCTCGTCCACGTGGCTCTGTACGAACACCGTGCACCGCTCCGGGTCGAGCCCCGACGCCAGCAGCAGCGTCGCCGCCTGGCGGCTCAGTCTGCGCACCCGCGCGGGATCGTGGTCCACGGTGAGCGCATGGAGATCGACCACGCAGAACAGCGCGTCCGCACGGTGCTGGTCGACCGCGGCCCACTGCCGCATGGCTCCCAGGTAGTTCCCCAACGTCAGGTGTCCGGTCGGCTTGATCCCACTGAAGACCCGTGTCATCTCTTCTTCTCCCTCTCCTCGCGGAGGCCGCCGTCCCCGGCCGGCCGCCCCTCGGAGTCCTGGAGGGAGAAAGCAGAACGGCCGCCGAGGCGGCGGCCGTTTCGTGCGCGCGTAGCGTCGGCCGCCGTCAGGCGGCCCACCAGAACTGGCTGTACGTGCGCGTCGTCATGGGGACCACGGTACGCCGGGGAGGTGGGGTCCCGCAGCGAGTTGACACGCCCTGGTGGGCTCCGTATGGTTCTCCGAGTTGTCCGACGTGAGCGCCGACTCCGGTCGGTCCCCGGACAACCATTCCACGAGCACCACCATTGATCGACGTCAGCAGTCTGTCTGCGGGCGGGTCAATGGCATGCGTATTCGTGAAATGAGGAATCCGCGCCCGAAAGGGAGCAGGACCCCGATTAGGTCGGGAGCCGGGACTCCGCTAAAGTCTCACTCGTCGGAACGGCCCAAGGGCCGGAAAGGCGAACCCCACTGACTGGGAATCAGGCCCGAAAGGATCTGATAGAGTCGGAACCGCCGGAAAGGGAAACGCGAAAGCGGGAACCTGGAAAGTGCCGAGGAAATCGGATCGGAAAGATCTGATAGAGTCGGAAACGCAAGACCGAAGGGAAGCGCCCGGAGGAAAGCCCGAGAGGGTGAGTACAAAGGA
>NZ_JBVIYR010000018.1:0-34385 GCF_055592385.1 Streptomyces sp. NPDC041124 | reverse complement strand
CGTGTGGGCGTTCGCGGTGGGCTGGGCGCTGCTGGCCGGCGTGGCCGGCTTCGTCTACTTCTGGAAGTCCGAGGAGAGGTACGGCCGTGGCTGACAGCACCGCCGAGAAGGTCCCCACCGTCATCGCCGACGGCGTCGACATCGTCTACCGGGTCAACGGAACCGGCGCCGGACGCGGCTCCGCGACCGCCGCCCTCAACCGCATCCTGCGCCGCGAGCGGGCCGAGAGGGCCTCCGGGGTACGCCGGGTGCACGCCGTGCGGAACGTGTCCTTCGTCGCGTACCGGGGCGAGGCGATCGGTCTGATCGGGACCAACGGCTCCGGCAAGTCGACCCTGCTCAAGGCCGTCGCCGGACTGCTCCCGGTGGAGAACGGCCGCATCTACACCGACGGCCAGCCCTCCCTGCTCGGCGTCAACGCGGCGCTGATGAGCGACCTGACGGGCGAGCGCAACGTCCACCTCGGCGGGCTCGCGATGGGCATGTCGCGCGAGGAGATCAGGACCCGCTACCAGGAGATCGTCGACTTCTCCGGCATCAACGAGAAGGGCGACTTCATCACCCTGCCGATGCGCACCTACTCCTCCGGCATGGCGGCCCGGCTGCGCTTCTCCATCGCCGCCGCCAAGGACCACGACGTCCTCCTCGTCGACGAGGCCCTGGCCACCGGCGACCGCTCCTTCCAGAAGCGCTCGGAGGACCGGATCCGGGAGCTGCGCAAGCACGCCGGGACGGTCTTCCTGGTCAGCCACAACAACAAGTCCATCCGCGACACCTGCGACCGCGTGCTGTGGCTGGAGCGCGGCGAGCTGCGCATGGACGGGCCGACCGACGAGGTGCTCAAGGAGTACGAGGCCTTCACCGGGGACAAGTCCGCCAAGCCGAAGCCGAAGCCCCAGGCGGCGGCCACTCCTGAGCCGGCCCCCGAGCCGCAGCCGGCGAAGGTTCCGCTTCCCTCTTAGTCGAGGAGGCCCCGGCGCGGGCCGTGCGGCAGGGGGAGTCCCCGCACCGGCCCGCGCGTCCCCGCATCCACTTCGTCACATTGGTGTCAATATGACCGAAGAGGACTGTCCGGAGCGACGAGCCGCCGAAGGAGCCCCGCGATGCCCGAGCTCAGCGTCATCGTCCACGGGCCGAACACCCAGGACCACCTGACCGGCCTCCTCGGCTCCCTCACCGCGCACCCCCTCCCCGGAGTCGAGGTCGTCGTCGCCGCCGTCGGCGACTGGGCGCGCGAGACGGCGGAGCGGTACACCCCCCACGTGCGGGTGCTGCCGCTGCCCGCCGGCACGACCGACGCGGCGGCCCGGGCAGCGGGGGCCGCGCGGGCCGGCGGCCGCTGGCTGCACTTCGTCCGCGCCAAGGACGGACTGCCGCCCGGCAGCCCGCGCACGGTCGCCGAACGGGCCGCCGAGCTCCCCGACACCGTCGACGTGCTGCTCCTGGACCACCTGCGCAGCACCTGGCGCAGTTCCGGCCTGCCCTCCGCGGACGGCCCCCTCCTCACCCGCGCGGGCCGCACCGAACTCACCCTCGACGACAGCGGCTACCTGCTGCGGCTGACGCCGCTGCTCGGCACCCGCGTCCTGCGCGCCGCCTTCTGGCGGGCGCACGAGGAACAGCTGACCACCGACGACGAACCGCGCGCCGCCCTCGCCGCCCTGCTGCTCGCCGGCCGCGTCGCCTGCCTGCCCCACATCGCCCACGAGGACCGCAGGCTGCGCCCCGCGAGCCTCCCCCCGGTCACCGCCGAACAGCGCTTCGCCCTCGTCGACCGCTACGAGGCCCTCCTCGACCTCGCCCGCGAACGCCCCGCCGTCTACACCGTGCTCTACGAGATCATGGTCCGGGACTGTCTGCGCACCTTCGCCCGCGGGGGCATGCCCGACGGTGTGGCCGAGGAGTTCTTCCACCGTGCCTCCCTGGCCGCCCTGCGCCGCCGTCCCGAGGGCCACCGGCGGCCCGCCGGCCTGGAGGGCATCCGCCGCTCGCTGCTCGAAGAGGGCGCCTACACCAAGTACCGGGCCTTCCAGACCGCCAACCGGGCCCGCCGCGCCGTGCGCTCCACCCTGCGCAGCGGACGGCGCCAGGTCGGTGCCCGCCTCCGCGACCACCAGTACCGCACGGCCCTGCGCCGCCCCGTCGACCCCCACCTCGCGGTGTTCGCGGCCTACTGGAACCGCGGGGTCGCCTGCAACCCCGCCGCGATCGCCGCGAAGCTCGCCGAACTCGCCCCGCACATCCACCCCGTGTGGGTGGTGACCGAGCGGGGCGCGGCCCTGCTTCCGCCCGGCACCGACCACGTCGTCCCCGGCACCCGCCGCTACTGGGAGGTGCTCGCCACCGCGAAGTACCTCGTCAACAACGTCAACTTCCCGAACGCGGTGGTCAAACGCCCCGACGCGGTACACCTCCAGACCCACCACGGCACCCCGCTCAAGCGCATGGGCGTGGACCAGATGCCCTTCCCCGCGGCCGCGCAGGGCCTGGACTTCGACGCGCTCCTCGAACGCGTCGACAAGTGGGACTACAGCGTCTCCAGCAACAGCCACACCACCCGCATGTGGGAGAGGGCCTACCCGTCCCGGTTCGTCTCGCTCGACCACGGCTATCCGCGCAACGACGTCTACTACACCGCCGGCGCCGACGACGTCCGCGCGGTCCGCGACCGCCTCGGCGTCCCGCCCGGCCGCCGGGCCGTCCTGTACGCGCCCACGCACCGCGACTACGAGGCCGGCTGGACGCCCCGCCTGGACCTCGCCGCGCTCGCCGACCGGCTCGGCGAGGACACCGTGCTGCTGGTGCGCGGCCACTACTTCTACGACGCCGGCGTCTCCCCGCTGACCGGTCTGCGCCGCTCCGGCCGCGTCATCGACGTCTCCTCCTACGACCCGGTCGAGGAACTGTGCCTGGCCGCGGACGTCCTCGTCACCGACTACTCGTCGATCATGTTCGACTACGCCAACCTGGACCGCCCGATCGTCGTCCACGCCGACGACTGGGAGACGTACCGCACCACGCGCGGTGTCTACTTCGACCTGATGGCCGAGGCGCCCGGCCCGGTCGCGCGCACCCAGGACGAACTCACCCGGATCCTCACCAGCGACGCCTGGCACGACGAGAGCGCCGCCAAGGCCCGGGCCGCCTTCCGGCACCGGTTCTGCGAGTACGACGACGGCCGCGCCGCCGAACGTGTCGTCCGCCGGGTCTTCCTCGGCCAGGACGAGGCGTCGCTGCCGCCCGTGCTGCCGGTCGGGGAACGCACCCCGGCGCCCACCCCCGAGGAGGCGACCGCGTCATGAACGCCACGCGCACCCCCGACGTCACCGTGACGGTGATCGTGCACAACGACGCCGGACGGCTCCCCCGCGCGGTGGAGTCCGTGCGCCGCCAGACGCACCGCGACCTCGAGATCGTCATCAGCGACGACCACTCCACGGACGACACCCCCCGGGTGGCGCGGGAGCTGGCGGCGGCCGACCCGCGCATCCGGACCCTGCGCCTGCCGGAGAACAGCGGCGGATGCAGCGCGCCGCGCAACCGCGCCCTGGAGATCGCCCGCGCGCCGTACCTGATGTTCCTCGACTCCGACGACGAGCTCCCGCCGGGCGCGGTCGCCGCCCTGCTCGCCGCACACCGCGAACGCGAGATCGACTTCGCGATGGGCGCGGTACGGCGGATCCGGGTGGACACCGGCCGCCGCTCCACCTGGATGCCGCACCTGGTGGCCGAACGCCGCACCCTGGACGGCATCGAGGACGACCCGCGGCTGTTCTTCGAGCACCTGTCGACCAGCAAGATGTACGCCCGCGCCTTCCTCGACCGGCACGACCTGCGCTTCCCCGAGGGCATCCACTACGAGGACCAGCTGTTCTCGGCACAGGCCTACTGTCTGGCGAAACGGTTCACCATCGTCCCCGAGCCGGTGTACCACTGGTACATCGCCCCGTACGCGAGCTCCGACGTGGCGTCCATCTCCAACCAGCGGCACCTGCTCACCAACGTCGCCGACCGGATCCACGTGCAGCGGCTCATCGACACGTTCCTGGTGGAGAGCGGGCACGAGGCGCTGCGCGAGGACAAGGACCACAAGTTCCTCAAGCACGACTTCCGGATGTACGCGGGCGACCTGCCCTACCGGGACGAGGAGTGGCTCGCCTCCTTCGCGGACCTGGTCGACCCGTACCTGGAGACCCTGTCGCCGGGCGCCTACGCCCGTCTCCCCCGCGCCGAGCGGGTGGTGCTCCGGCTGATCCGTGACCGCCGGCTGTCCGAGGCCCGGCTCGCCGCCCGGGGCCTGGGGCACTCCGTCGCCCCCCGGCGGCTGACCACCGACGGGGACGGCCGCACGTACTGGGGCGACCGCGTCCCCCACTGCGTCGAGGCCCGCCGCGAACTGGACCTCACCGACCTGGAACTCGACACCCGGCCCTTCTTCGGCGCCCAGTTCCGGCACGAGGTCACGGAGCTGACCCGTGGCCCCGGCGCGTGCGTCGACCTGAGCGTGCGGACCTACGACCCGGCCCTGCGCCTGCCGGTCGGCCCCCAGCGCGCGAGCCTCGTCGTCTCGCCCGGCCGGCGCCGCCTCACCGTCCCCTTCCGCCTCTCCCCGGTCCGCCCCGGCGTCTTCGAGGGCCGCGTCCGGCTCGACCCGGCGGCGGCAGGCCTCCCGCTGAGCGGCTTCGCGGGGGTGCGCCACCCGCTGGTCCACCTCACCTGCGGCGGCCAGGGCAACCGGAGCGTCCTGCTGGCCCCGCTCGACTTCCCGTCCTTCACCGCCCGCGTCCCCTACCGCTCCGGAGCGGCCCCGCACCGGGTCACCGTCGAGCCCGAGGGCCACATCCCGGGCCGCCTCCAACTCCGCTGGACCCCGACCGGCCTCCCCGCCGCCCTCCGCCCCCTGGCCACCCCCCGCGTACGCCGAGCCGCCCGCCTGGTGGCAAGCGCCCTGCGCTGACACACCCCGCATCCAGCCCGTCCGGCCTGTGAGGACGAGGCCCGCAGGGCCGAACGGGGTCTGGGGGCAGCGCCCCCGGGGACGGGACGGGAAGGGGCGGCGGGGGCGGAAAACCACCCGCTCCCTCCACCCGCACCTCACCTCACCGCGTACAACACCAGCCCCTCCGGCCCCCGGGCCACCACCCGCAGCCCCGGATCACCGAGCAGGCCGCCCCCGCGATCCACCACCCACCGCACCCCGTACTCCCGCTCCACCCCCCGCCGCACGGCCTCCGGCGTCCGAGCCTCGAAGTACACCTCCGTCACCGCCACCCGCCGCTCCTCGTCCGGCAGGAAGAAGTCCGGGTAACCGGGCGCCACCGTGTACCCCCCGTACGCCGGGATCTGCCGCGCCGCCCGCCCCCGCGCCATCACCACGTCGCCGTACCCCACCCACGGCGTGATCCATCCGTACCCCGTCCACGGCGCCCGGTACCGGTCCGCCACCGGCCCCGGCAGGGCGTCACGCGGCACCACGTACCCGAGCGCCCCCGACTGCGCCCACCCGCCGGCCACCAGCGCCCCGCCGAGCAGAACCGCCCACCCGGCCCGCACCCACAGCAGCCCCGCCCGGGCCGCCGCCCCGACGGCCGCCAGGGCCAGGGCCAGCTGCGCCGGAATCACCACCGCCGGCAGCGCCCGCCCCCACGAGTAGTGTCCGCTCACCCACCCCGCCCCGACGATCACCACCCCCAGCAGGAAGAACACCACCAGCGGATCCCTCCGGTCCCGCCACCCCCTGGGAACCAGCGCGGCCACCCCCAGCAGCGCCAGCCCGTACCGCGCGGGCAGCTGCCCGTACAGCACCCGGTGCACCGGCTCCAGCCCGTCCCCTGCCGCTCCGAGCAGCGCGAAGAAGTCGTAGTACGGCCAGGCCCACAGCACCACCACCCCCACCGCCACCGCGACGGCCACCTGACGCCACACCCGGGCGGCCCGCGCCGCGACCAGCGTGGCGACCGCGCCGGCCGAGGCCACGACGCCCGAGAACTGGTGGCACAGCAGGATCACCGCCCACAGCACGCCCAGCCCGACCCACGGCCCCCAGCCCGCCGCCACCGCACGCACTCCACGCACCGCGGGCACGGCCCGCACCTCCGGCGCCGCCGCCCTGCGCAGGCCCCCCGTCAGCGAGGCCCAGAAGTGGAAGGCGAGCCCGAGGGTGAAGGTGCTCGGATACGCCACCGTCAGCGCGAGCGAGCTGAGCCCCAGGAAGCCGCTCCACGCGAACGGAGTGGTGCCCCACAGCAGCAGCAGGCTCAGCAGGGCGAGCGCGGGGGCGGCCGGGTGCGCGCTCAGCGTCCGCACGTACCGCCACACGCCCGTCACCAGCAGCACCAGTCCGGCCACGGCGGCCAGGCGCAGGACGACGAACACGTCGGACCCACTCACCTTGGCCACGCCGCCGAGCAGCACCATCCAGGGCGAGTAGTACGGGCTCGGCGTGTCCGCGTCGACCAGCGGGTTGCCGGGGTCGAGCAGGCCGTGCCCCAGCCGCTGCAGGGTCGCCGCGTGCATGCCCAGGTCCCCGGCCCACGGCAGGCGTACGACGACCAGGCCCAGCAGCGCCAGGACGAGTCCGGCGACGACCAGGGCTATGACCCGGCCGACGGCCGAGGGAGGGGACGGGGCGCCGGACGCACCGGCCCTCCCCGACGCGTCGGACGATGAAAAGCGCACAGTCACACTGGAGCCATTGCCCATAACACCTGGTACCCACCGGTTCGCCCCTGATGCCCACCTAAGGCACCACACGGCGAAGGCGCCCCGGACCGTACGGCCCGGGGCGCCTGTCCACGCCCTGCGTCCTACGAGGCGCGCCGTGCGCCGCCTACGAGTGCGACCGCAACAGCGTCCGCATCGTCCGCATCGCCACCGACAGGTTGGCGAGGTCGAACGCGTCGGAACCGTGGATCTCCTCCAGGGTGACGCGCGCCCGGCCCAGCAGCGCCGCGTTCTCCCGCTCCCACACCTCGAAGCGCTGCTGCGGCGTCGACGCGCCGTCGCCCACCGCCAGCACGTCCGAGGCCACCGCCGCGTGCGCCGCGTACAGGTCCTCGCGGATCGCCGCGCGGGCCATGGACTGCCAGCGGTCGGCGCGCGGCAGCTCGATGATGCGGTCCATCAGCTGGGTGATGCGCAGCCGGTCACCGAGGTCGTAGTACACCTCGGCGACGTCCAGCGGCTCCTTGCCCGTCCGGTCGGCCACCGACACGATGTCGAGGGTCGGGAAGGCGGAGGAGAACCCGGCGACCCGGGTGGCGAGCTCGTCCGGGACACCGGCGCCGCTCAGCTCGTCGTAGATCTTCTGGTACCAGTCGAGGTCCGCGCCGCGCAGCAGCTTGGGCAGCTGAGCCCAGACCTGCTCGACCCGCTCGGCGAAGAACTCCACCGTCTCCGCCAGCTCCAGCGGCTGGGGCCGGTTGTTGAGCAGCCAGCGCGTACCGCGCTCCACCAGGCGGCGCGAGTGCAGCCGGATCCGGGTCTGGACCTCCGCGTCGACCTTGTTGTCGAGGGCCTCGACGCCGTCCCACACCACCGAGGAGCGGAAGATCGCGCGGGCCGCGGTCTGCGCCCGGACGATCTCCTCCAGGGACGCCCCGGTCTCCTCGCGCATCCGGTGCAGGTAGGTCGTACCCCCGGTGTTGACCGTGTCGTTGACCAGCACCGTCGTGGTGATCTCACGGCGCAGCGGGTGGTTGTCGATGCGCTCGGGGAACTGCTCGCGCAGCGCCGCCGGGAAGTAGGCGTGCAGCAGCACCTTCAGGTACGGGTCGTCGGGCAGCGAGGTGTGCAGCAGCTCCTCGGCGACCGTGATCTTCGTGTACGCGAGCAGGACGGCCGTCTCCGGTCCGGTCAGGCCCTGCCCGGAGGACAGCCGCTCGCGGATCTGCCGGTCGGTGGGCAGGAACTCCAGCGCCCGGTCCAGATGCCCCTCGCGCACCAGGTGCTTCAGGAAGCGCTGCTGCGCGTGCATCATGTCCTTGGACTGGGCCAGGGCGTTGGCGATGGCCGTGTTCTGCGCGTAGTTGGTGCGCAGCACCATGGCGCCGACCTCGTCGGTCATCTCGGCGAGCAGCTTGTTGCGCTGCTTGACGGTCATGTCGCCGTCCTTGACCAGACCGTTCAGCAGGATCTTGATGTTCACCTCGTGGTCGGAGGTGTCCACACCGGCGCTGTTGTCGATCGCGTCGCTGTTGAGCCGGCCGCCGTGCAGCGCGAACTCGATCCGGCCGAGCTGGGTCATGCCCAGGTTGCCGCCCTCGCCGACGACGGCGACCCGCAGGTCCTTGCCGTCGACGCGGATGGGGTCGTTGCCCTTGTCGCCGACGTCGGCGTTGGACTCCGTGGACGCCTTGACGTACGTGCCGATGCCGCCGTTCCACAGCAGGTCCACCGGCGCCGTGAGGATCGCCTTCATCAGGTCGGCCGGGGTCATCTTGGTGACGCCGGGCTCGAGGCCGAGGACCTCGCGGATCTGCGCGTTCACCGGGACGGACTTGGCGCTGCGCGGGAAGACGCCGCCGCCGGACGACAGCAGCGCGGTGTCGTAGTCGGCCCAGGAGCTGCGCGGCAGCTCGAACAGGCGGCGGCGCTCGGCGTAGGAGACGGCCGCGTCGGGGCTGGGGTCGATGAAGATGTGCCGGTGGTCGAAGGCGGCCACCAGGCGGATGTGCTCGCTGAGCAGCATGCCGTTGCCGAACACGTCACCGGACATGTCGCCGATGCCGACGACCGTGAAGTCCTGGGTCTGGGTGTCCGTGCCCAGCTCCCGGAAGTGCCGCTTGACGGACTCCCAGGCGCCGCGGGCGGTGATGCCCATGCCCTTGTGGTCGTAGCCGGCCGAGCCGCCGGAGGCGAAGGCGTCGCCGAGCCAGAAGTTGTAGGACTCGGCGACCTCGTTGGCGATGTCGGAGAACTTCGCGGTGCCCTTGTCGGCGGCGACGACGAGGTAGGTGTCGTCCTCGTCGTGCCGGACGACGTCCGCCGGGTGCACGACCTCGCCGGCCACCATGTTGTCGGTGATGTCGAGCAGCGCCGAGATGAACGTCCGGTAGCTGGCGACGCCCTCCGCCATCCAGGCGTCCCGGTCGACGTTCGGGTCGGGCAGCTGCTTGGCGACGAAGCCTCCCTTGGCACCGACCGGCACGATGACCGTGTTCTTCACCATCTGCGCCTTGACCAGGCCGAGGATCTCCGTACGGAAGTCCTCGCGGCGGTCCGACCAGCGCAGGCCGCCGCGCGCGACCTTTCCGAAGCGCAGGTGCACGCCCTCGACGCGCGGCGAGTACACCCAGATCTCGAACGCCGGGCGGGGCGCGGGCAGGTCGGGGATGGCCGTCGGGTCGAACTTCATGGAGACGTAGTCGTGCGGCACGCCGCCGCTCGCCTCCTGGAAGAAGTTGGTGCGCAGCGTCGCCTTGATGACGGTGAGGAAGGAACGCAGGATGCGGTCCTCGTCCAGCGAGGCCACCTGGTCGAGGGCGGCGTCGAGCTCCTCCAGCAGGGCGTCCACCAGTTCGTACCCGGCGCGCTGCCGGTCCGGCGACATCCGCGCCTCGAACAGGGAGACGAGCAGCCGGGTGGTGTGGACGTTGTGCCGGAGGGTGTCCTCCATGTAGTCCTGGCTGAAGGTCGAGTTCGCCTGGCGCAGGTACTTGGCGTAGACCCGCAGCACCATGGCCTGACGCCAGGTCAGCCCCGCGCTCAGCACCAGGGCGTTGAAGCCGTCGTTCTCCGCCTGGCCGGTCCAGGTCGCCGCGAAGGCCTCCTGGAACCGCTCGCGGGCGTCGTCGCCGAAGTGGTCCGGCCCGCCGCCGGGGGCCTTGGGCATGCGCAGGCCGAAGTCGTAGATCCAGGCCACGCTCCGGTCCGCGCAGCGCAGCTCGTACGGCCGCTCGTCGACGACCTCGACGCCCAGCCGCTGGAGCACGGGCAGCACCGCGGAGAGGGAGACGGCCTCTCCCTTGCGGTAGATCTTGAAGCGGCGCTCCCCGGGGGCGGCGCCGACCGGCTCGTACAGGCTGAGCTCGAAGTCGCGCTGCTCGTCGAGGAGTTCGACGCGGGCCAGGTCGGCGACCGCGCTGCGCGGGGAGTGGTCGGCCTTGTACCCCTCGGCGAACGCCCCGGAGTAGCGGCGCAGCAGCTCGGCGGCGCGCTCCTCGCCGAACTCGGCGTTCAGCGCCTCGGCGAAGCCGTCGGCCCAGGAGCGGGCGGCCTCGACCAGCCGGGCCTCGATGCGCTCCTTGTCGGCCTCGGACAGCTCGGGCAGTTCGGTGCCCTGCGGGACGCGCACCACGAAGTGCAGCCGGGAGAGGACCGACTCGGTGTTCCACGCGGTGAAGTCGACGCTGATGCCGCCGAGCTCCTCCTTGAGGATGTCGATGATCCTGAGGCGCACACCGGTGGTGTAGCGGTCGCGCGGCAGGTAGACGAGGGCGGAGTAGTAGCGGCCGTACTCGTCCTGGCGCAGGTAGAGCCGCAGCCGGCGGCGCTCCTGAAGGTAGAGCACCGAGGTGACGATGGCCTGGAGCTCGTCGGCCGGGGTCTGGAACAGCTCGTCGCGCGGGTAGGTCTCCAGGATCTGCAGCAGGTCGCGCCCGTCGTGGCTGTGCGGGGTGAAGCCGGCCTGCTCCAGGACCTCCTCGACCTTGCGGCGGATCACCGGCACCCGGCGCACGGACTCGGTGTACGCGGCGGACGAGAACAGTCCGAGGAAGCGCCGCTCGCCGACGACGTTGCCGTCCGCGTCGAACTTCTTGACGCCGATGTAGTCCAGGTACGAGGGCCGGTGCACGGTGGCCCGGCTGTTGGCCTTGGTCAGCACCAGCACCTTGTGCTCGCGCGCCTTGGCCCGCGCGTCGGCGGGCAGCCGCTGGAAGGACGGGCTGACCGGGTGGCTCTCGTCCTCGGCGTGGTGCGGGTCGGAGCGCAGTATGCCGAGGCCGGTGCCCGGGACGGCGGCCAGGGAGTCGTCCTCGCGCAGTTCGTACTCGCGGTAGCCGAGGAAGGTGAAGTGGTCGTCGGCGAGCCAGCGCAGCAGTTCGCGGGCCTCCTCGACCTGCGGCGCGGGCAGGTCGGCGGGGACGGGCTCGGCGGGCAGCGCCTCGGCCAGCGCGGTCGCGGCCTGGCGCATCTTGCCCCAGTCCTCGACGGCCTCGCGGACATCGGACAGCACGCGCAGCAGGTCGACGGTGATCTGCTTGAGGTCGCCGCGGTCGGTCTCGCGGTCGATCTCCACGTGGATCCACGACTCGACGTGCGCGTCGTGCGGCAGGTCGCGCGTGTCCTGGGGGAGGTCGCCGCCGACCGGGGTGGTGAGCACCTCGATCAGCTTGCCGGTCACGTCACGGCGGACCACGATCTGCGGGTGGATGACGACGTGGATGCCACGCCCCTGGCGGGTCAGCTCGTTGGTGACGGAGTCGACCAGGAAGGGCATGTCGTCGGTGACCACCTCGACGACGGAGTGGCTGCACGTCCAGCCGTTCTCCTCGACGCTCGGGGTGTGGACCCGGACGTTGGCGGTGCCCTGCGGACGGCTCTCGGCGAGCCGGAAGTGCGAGAAAGCGGCTCCGAAGACGTCGACCGGGTCACGGTCGGTCAGGTCCTCCGGGGCGGTGTGCAGGTAGTAGCGCTGGAGGAACTCGAGCACGGTGTCCCGGTCGGGCATGCCCTTGTCCGTCGTCCCAGTCGGCAGTTTCCCCCCGGCCGGGCTGTTCTCAGCTACCCGGGCAGCCCTCTCGAGCAGCTCGGCCTTGGCTTCGTCCAGCTTGGTCTGCATGGTCCTCTGGCTCCTGTCGCGCGCCGTTGCGTGACGTAGAAGGAAGTACGGTCTCCGACCTCGTGGTGCGGTGGTACGACACGGGGTGTCCGGTCTGTGCCGACGCTATGCCGCGAGATGAGAGGAGCGGGGGCTTCTCGGCCGAATTCGATGTACTCGGCGAGTGTGACTCTGCTCTCGGTGAGGCCTGCCCCCCAGGGGTGCGCCGCGTCCCGAGCCGCCCGCGAAGACCAGCGACCGCCGCCCGGTCACGGATGTCGTCCGTGCACGCCGGGCGCACAGCAGGGACGCTCAGGCCCCCGCGAGCTATCGCGCTGATCACGCCACCCAGGCTATCGCTCCGCACAGGGCCCCCGTCATGAGCCGTATGTGTACAAAACAGAGGTCCGAACTTTGACGTTCTGCACAGTGCCTTTTCCGGCCGCACCACCCTCCGGCCGCCTCGGGGGTTCGTCGCGGCCGGGGACGGTCAGGCGGCCGACGCCAGACGTTCCGCCTCCGCCACCGCCTCCTGGAGGGTGTCCACGACCGGGACCCCCGCCCCCGCGGCCTCCAGGCTGGCGCGCCCGTGGGAACCGCCGGTGTACAGCACGGCGCGGGCGCCCGCGTGCCGTGCGGCCAGCGCGTCGTCGGCCGCGTCGCCGATCACCACCGTGCGCGCCGGGTCGACCCCGGTCAGCGCGCCGAGGTGACGCACCATGTGCTCCGCCTTGCTGCCCCCGGACGGTCCGGTCCGCCCGTCGACCCGCACGAAGTGGGTCTCGATCCCGAAGCCCCGCACCAGCGGGACCAGGTCCTCGTGCCCGTACATGCTGAGGATCGACTGGCTGCGGCCGGCCCCGGCCCAGCCCGTGAGCAGCTCCACCACGCCCGCGGCGAGCCCGCACCGCAGCCGGTGCTCCGTGTAGTGGCGGTGGAAGGTGCTGTCCATCAGCTCCCACTCCGCCTCGGTCGGCAGCCGCCCCATGAGCCGCTCGTAGAACCTGGGCACCGGCACGCAGTACAGCTCCCGGTACCGCTCCAGCGTGACCGGTTCCAGGCCCAGCTCGGCGAACGCCGCGTTCGTCGCCCCGATGACCGCGTCGACGTCGTGGAACAGCGTGCCGTTCCAGTCCCAGACGATGTGCCCGTCCGTGTGCATCCCCATGCCCGAAAACGTACCCGCCACCACGGACATTCGGCAGACCCGCCGGTCAGCCGATCAGGTGGGGGATCTCCTGGGTGGCGTACCACAGCAGTTCGTGGTCCTCGGCCCCGTCCACGGCGTCGCGCGCCTCGTCGTCACCACCGTCCGCCGCGGGCAGCGCCCGCGCGGCGGCCGCCACGTCCGGCTCCGCGTCCGCCGCGTCCACGTGCACCGCGGCCGCCTTCGCCAGCCGTACGGACCCGGCGACCCGCACCTCGCCGGGCGCCGTCGCGTCGGGCCCTGCGTCGGGGCCGGGCCGGGCCGCGTCGTCCGACACCTCGACGGCGACGACGACCCGGCGCCGCGGCGCGTCCGCGTCGGCCGCGAGCAGCCGCAGGGAGGCCAGCGCGGCGCCGCTCAGCGCGGCGTACTCCAGTTCCTCCAGGTCGTCGGAGGCGTACCACTCGCGCAGCGCGGGCGTCACGGCGTGGGCGAGGAACGGTCCGTCACCCAGCTGCCCCGTCCTGTACGCCTCGGCGAGCCCGGGGAGGGTCAGGGGGACGTAGACGCGCATGGTGGGCCGCTTTCGTGTGGTCCGGGGGTCCGCAAGGCCCTTCAGGATACGTCCCGGTGCGCCCTATCGGGTTCTGCCCATACCCCCGATCACGTCAACCCGGGGCCCGGACGTCACCCGGTGCGCCCGCCCGAGCACTGGCCCAACGGCCCTCCAGTCACTCGGATAAGTGAATTCCGGTACCTCTCGGACCCGCCCCCGGCTGCTTGCCACCGCCCTCCTTCACCCCGTACAAGATCCCCGACTGGAAGTTACCGCCCGGTATCCACGGCTCCCCCGCCGCGGGCACCGGGCCCACCGAACGGGGTCCCCTTGAACAAGGTCATGACCAGACACCGCCGCCCCACCCCCCTGCCCCCCGCCCACGGCAGCCGCCCGGCGCCCGCCGCCGAAGACCGCCACGCCCCGCCCTCCGCCCCCACCGGCCCGCTGCGGGCACCCGCGACCACCGCCGCCCAGCCCCCGACCGCCGGCACCGGCCCACAGCCCCTCCTCGCGGCCCGCCCCCGCCCACCGCACCCGTCCACGACACGCCCCACCCGGCCCCCGGCCGACGACGGCACCCCACAGGGACCGTCCACCACCCGCCCGTTCCACCCCCACGCGGCCGACCCGGGACAGCCCGCGACCGCCGGCGGGGAACGGCCGTCTCCCACCGGCACCGCCCCGCCCCGCACACCCACCCTCGCGACCGCTGCCGCCCCCTCCCCCGGTGGGCGCAGGCCGGGCGCCGCCGGCCTGTCACGGCGGCCCGCCGACAACCGTCCGGGCGGCCGCGCGGCCCGCGGGCGGGGGCCCGCCTCCCCGGCCGTCCCGGGCCGGGGCGCCCGGACCTCACCGGCGGCGGGCCGCGCCCCGCTCGTCGTCCCGCGCGCCGCCGAACGGCCCACCCGGCGGCCCCTCCCCCCGGTCCGGCCCACCGACCGCTTCGCGGAACTGCTCCTCGCCGTCCTCAGCGGCCAGCGCCCCGTGCACGCGATGCTGCGGCACACCGCGGGCCAGGCCTACGACGAACTCGTGAGGCTCGCCGAGCGCGGACCGCTGCGCACCCGGGGCGCCCGTCCCGTCGTACGCGACATCGGCTGGTTCGAACCCCGAGAGGGGGCCATCGAGGTGTTCGCCCGGATCGGCGCCGGGGACAGGCTGCGCGCCATGGCCTTCCGCCTGGAACGGGGCCGCGATCTGCGCTGGCGCTGCACCGCCGTCGAACTGGGCGGCCCCCGCCCCCGGCACGCCGGCCTCCGCTGAGCCCCCCATGACACGCCCGAGGGCCGGACACCCTGGGGTGCCCGGCCCTCGGCCCGCTCACGGCCGCTCCGTCCCCGGAGCGGCCACCGCTCACTTCTTGCGGCGACGCCCGCCCCGCGCCTGCTTGCGCCGCTCCGCGCGCGTCAGGCCGTCCGCCTCGGAGCGCACCGGCTCGTCGTCGGTGGCGAAGTCGCCCTCGACGGTGCCCCCCTCGCCGTCCACCGTCGGCGCCGAGAAGTGCATCTTCCGCCGCTGCGGGGCGTCGAGCCCCTTGGCGCGGATCTCCGGACGGGGTCCCGCCTGCGCGGGCACCGCGTCCTGCTTCTCCAGGTCGGCCACCGGCTTGACGTCCTCGACCGGGACCTCCTCGACCTGCTGCTCGACCTGGACCTCCAGGTTGAACAGGTAGCCGACGGACTCCTCCTTGATGCCGTCCATCATCGCGGTGAACATGTCGAAGCCCTCGCGCTGGTACTCCACCAGCGGGTCCTTCTGCGCCATGGCGCGCAGGCCGATGCCCTCCTGGAGGTAGTCCATCTCGTAGAGGTGCTCGCGCCACTTGCGGTCCAGGACCGACAGCACGACCCGGCGCTCCAGCTCACGCATGATCTCGGAGCCGAGCTGCGCCTCGCGGGCCTCGTACTGGGCGCGGATGTCGTCCTTGATGGACTCGGAGATGAACTCCGCCGTCAGACCGGCCCGGTCACCGGCCTCCTCCTCCAGCTCCTCGACGGTGATGCTCACCGGGTAGAGCTGCTTGAACGCGCCCCACAGCCGGTCCAGGTCCCAGTCCTCGGGGAAGCCCTCGGCGGTCTCCGCCTGGACGTAGGCGTCGATGGTGTCGTCCATGAAGTGCTGGATCTGCTCGTGCAGGTCCTCGCCCTCCAGCACCCGGCGACGCTCGCCGTAGATGACCTCGCGCTGGCGGTTCATGACCTCGTCGTACTTCAGGACGTTCTTGCGCGTCTCGAAGTTCTGCGTCTCCACCTGCGACTGGGCGGACGCGATCGCACGGGTGACCATCTTGTTCTCGATCGGCACGTCGTCCGGCACGTTCGCCATGGACATCACGCGCTCCACCATCTGGGCCTTGAACAGCCGCATCAGGTCGTCACCGAGCGAGAGGTAGAAGCGGGACTCGCCCGGGTCGCCCTGACGGCCGGAACGACCGCGCAGCTGGTTGTCGATCCGCCGCGACTCGTGCCGCTCGGTGCCCAGGACGTACAGGCCGCCGATCCTCTCGACCTCGTCCTTCTCGGCCTTGACCGCCTCCTCGGCGCGCGCCATGGCCTCGGGCAGGGCGTGCGCCCACTCCTCGATGTGCTCCTCGGGGTCGAGGCCGCGCTGGCGCAGCTCCGCCTCGGCGAGGTCCTCGGGGTTGCCGCCGAGCTTGATGTCCGTACCGCGGCCGGCCATGTTGGTGGCCACGGTGACGCTGCCCTTGCGGCCGGCCTGGGCGACGATCGACGCCTCCCGCTCGTGGTGCTTGGCGTTCAGCACCTCGTGCTGGATGCCGCGCTTGCTGAGCTGCTGGGAGAGGTACTCGGACTTCTCCACCGACGTCGTGCCGACGAGGATCGGCTGCCCCTTGCGGTGCTTCTCCTCGATGTCGTCGACGACCGCCTCGAACTTGGCGACCTCGGTGCGGTAGATCAGGTCGGACTGGTCCTTGCGGACCATCGGCCGGTTGGTCGGGATGGGCACCACGCCGAGCTTGTAGATCTGGTGGAACTCGGCGGCCTCGGTCATCGCCGTACCGGTCATGCCGGACAGACCGGGGACTTCCTTGCCGTCGTGGTCGTGGCGCTTGTAGAGGCGGAAGAAGTTCTGCAGCGTGATCGTGGCGAGCGTCTGGTTCTCGTCCTTGATCGGCACCGCTTCCTTGGCCTCGATGGCCTGGTGCATGCCCTCGTTGTACCGGCGGCCGGCGAGGATACGGCCGGTGTGCTCGTCGACGATCATGACTTCGTCATCGATGATGACGTAGTCCTTGTCCTTCTTGAAGAGCTCCTTGGCCTTGATGGCGTTGTTCAGGTAGCCCACCAGCGGGGTGTTCACCGACTCGTACAGGTTGTCGATGCCGAGCCAGTCCTCGACCTTGGCGACGCCCGACTCGTGGATGGCGACCGTGCGCTTCTTCTCGTCGACCTCGTAGTCGCCGGTCTCCTCGATGCCCTTGAGCGGGTTTCCGGGCTCGCCGCGCTTGAGACGCTTGACCAGCTTGGCGAAGTCGCCGTACCACTTGGTGGCCTGGTCGGCCGGGCCGGAGATGATCAGCGGCGTACGGGCCTCGTCGATGAGGATCGAGTCGACCTCGTCGACGATGGCGAAGTTGTGGCCGCGCTGGACGAGCTCTTCCTTGGACCACGCCATGTTGTCGCGCAGGTAGTCGAAGCCGAACTCGTTGTTCGTGCCGTAGGTGATGTCGCTGGCGTACTGCTCGCGGCGCTGGGCCGGCGTCATGTTGGCGAGGATGCAGCCGACGCTCAGGCCGAGGAAGCGGTGGACGCGGCCCATCATCTCGGAGTCGCGCTCGGCGAGGTAGTCGTTCACCGTGATGATGTGGACGCCCTCGCCGGACAGGGCGTTCAGATACGCGGGCAGGGTGCCGACGAGGGTCTTGCCCTCACCGGTCTTCATCTCGGCCACGTAACCCATGTGGAGCGCGGCGCCGCCCATGATCTGGACGTCGTAGTGCCGCTGGCCCAGCACGCGCTTGGCGGCCTCGCGGACGGTGGCGAAGGCCTCGGGCAGCAGGTCGTCCAGGCTCTCACCGTCGGCGTAACGCTGCTTGTACTCATCGGTGAGGGCCCGCAGCTCGGCGTCGGAGAGGCCTTCGAAGTCCTCTTCGATGGAGTTGACCTGGTCCGCGATGCGGTGCAGCTTGCGCAGGATTTTGCCTTCGCCTGCACGCATGATCTTCGAGAGGACGGACACGGGGGTTGGTCTCCTTGCCGGTCGGGCCTGGGACGGTCGGTTTCCGTTTCACTGACTGAGCAACGGCCATCGTATGCGAGGACCCCGTCACGCCGGGAGGCCTGCCGCGGGGGTGGGCGTCGGCTGTTCCTCATCCGCTTCACGGCCGCTTCGTAAAGAACAACGTCCCGGGCCGCCCGATGGTGCCGCACCGGCCCGGCGAATCGCGCGAAGGGTGATCATCACCTCACGCACGGCGAAAGCGATGGCGCGCCGCACCGCCGCGTGAGCAGAATCGGCCGATGGAACCCGTCACGCTCACCACCGACCGTCTCCTGCTGCGCCCGGTTGGCCCGCAGGAGACCGACGCCGTGTACGCGATCTGCCAGGACCCGGACATCCAGCGCTGGACCACGATCCCCTCCCCGTACCGGCGCGAGCACGCACGGGGGTTCACCGAGCAGATGGCACCCGACGGCTGGGCGAACGGCTCGATGTTCACCTTCGGTGTCTTCCTGCCCACCGGGGAGCTCACGGGCATGCTCAGCATCACCATGCGGTCCCTCGGCGCCGGCGAGATCGGTTTCTGGGGGGCGAAGGAGCACCGTGGCAACGGCTACGTCACCGAGGCCGCCGTCGCCGCCTCCCGCTGGGCGTTCACCCGGATGTCGATCGACCGCGTGGAGTGGCGTGCGGAGGTGGGCAACGTCGCCTCCCGCGCGGTGGCGGAGCGGGCGGGCTTCACCATCGAGGGCGTCCTGCGCGCCTCGATCAACAACAAGGGAGTGCTGCGGGACTGCTGGGTGGGTTCCCTGCTCCCCTCCGACCTGGGGCTCGCCTCCACGGCGCCCTACGTGCCCGCGAAGCGGTGACGTCCGAACCCCCCGCCGCTGTCAGTGGCGCCCTCTATCGTGCGGACGTATGACGACCCTTCCGCGTCCGACCACGGAACTCTCGGCCGACGAGGCCCGCCGCATCGCCCTGCGCGCCCAGGGCTTCCTCGGTGCCCCCGACCGCCGCTCCGGCGTGCGGGGGGTCCTCCGCCACCTGGGCGCGGTGCAGCTCGACACCATCTCCGTCCTGGCCCGTTCCCACGAGCTCATCCCCTACGCGCGGCTGGGCGCGGTCGGGCGCCGCACCGTCGAGGAGGCCTACTGGAAGCAGCCCTCCCGGCCGGCGCACGCGTTCGAGTACTGGTCGCACGCCGCCTGCATCCTGCCCGTGGAGGAGTGGCCGCACTTCGCCTTCCGCCGCCGCGCCTACCGCGCCCGCCCGCTCTGGAACCACGAGCTGCCCGACGGCACCTACGACCAGGTGATCAAGCAGCTCCGCACGGAGGGCCCGCTCACGGCGACGGAACTGGGCGGCGCCAAGCGCACCAGTGAGTGGTGGGACTGGTCCGGCACCAAGGTCGCCGTGGAGCGGGCCCTGATGCACGGCGAGGTGGTGTGCGTCGAGCGCCGCGGCTGGAAGCGGGTCTACGACCTGGCCGAGCGCGCGATCCCCGCGGACCTGCTGGGCGACGAGCCGGACGACGCCGAGTGCCTGCGCCGCCTGGTCGGGCTGGCCGGCCGCTCCCTCGGCGTCGGTACGCGCGCGGACATCGCCGACTACCACCGGCTCAAGGGCGAGCAGGTCGACGCGGTGATCGCCGACTCGGGCCTGGTCCCGGTGACGGTGGCGGGCTGGTCCAAGCCGGCCTGGGCGGATCCGGCCGCCCTGGCGACGCCGGCGCGCGGCCGGCACCGCACGACGCTGCTGTCGCCGTTCGACTCCCTGATCTGGGACCGGGCGCGCACGGAGCGGCTCTTCGGCTTCACCCACCGCCTGGAGGCGTACGTCCCCAAGCCCAAGCGGGTGCACGGCTACTTCGCGATGCCCGTCCTGGCGGGCGGGCGGCTCGTCGGCCGGGTCGACCCGGCCCGTGAGGGCCGCACGCTGGTCGCCAAGCAGGTCACGATGGACGACCGCAAGGCGGCCCCCGCGGTGGCCCGGGCCCTGGTGGAGGCGGCGGGCTGGGTGGAGTGCACCGACGTCCGCGTGGAGCGGGTCGACGCACCCGGCCTGCGTGAGGCCCTCACCCGGGAACTCGCCCTGGCCCTCGCCTGACTGACCCGCTCTCAGCGGATCTCGAGGATCTTCTCCCGCATCGCGTAGACCACCGCTTCCATCCTGGAGTGCAGCTGGAGCTTCTCCAGGATGTTGCGCACGTGGTTCTTCACGGTGTTCTCGGAGATGAAGAGCTCCTTGGCGATGTCCCGGTTGTTCATCCCCGTGGCCACGAGCTTGAGGACTTCCAGTTCACGGTCCGTCAGCCGGGGCGCCGGCACGAGGCGGCGCTCGTCGGTGCGCTGGATCATCGACTTGAACTCGGTGAGCAGTTTCGACGCCATGGACGGGCTGATCTGGGACTGCCCGTCGGCGACCGCGCGAATGGCGGTGGCCACCTCGTCGGTGGAGATCTCCTTGAGGAGGTAGCCGGTCGCGCCCGCCTTGATGGCGTCGTAGAGATCGGCTTCCTCGTCGCTGATGGTCAGCATGATGATCTTCGCGCTGGGGGCGACCTCCTTGATGGAGGTGCACGCCTCGATCCCGCCCCGCTTGGGCATCCGCACGTCCATCAGGACGATGTCCGGCAGCAGGTCGGCGGCCTTCTCCACGGCCTCGGCGCCGTCCCCCGCCTCTCCGACGACCTGGATGTCCTCCTCGGCCGCGAGCACGATCTCCAGTCCGCGGCGGAACAGCGCGTGGTCGTCCACCACAAGGACTCTGATCGGCTCCTTGCGTGAAGTGTCCCCGTCCGGGCCCATGCCGACGACGCCGCCGCCGGCATCCTCGTCCCGCATCGGTCCGAAGCTGTCCGCCATCGTTCCTCCCCCTGAAGGCTGCGGCCTGTGGTCCTGACCATCGCCAACCCAAGGCAACGGCCCATCGGTTGAGCCGCTGCCGCCATGATTCCATGCCCAGCCGACACCGGGGTGCCGGTGCGGGCGTGAAGTGGGCGCACAGCGGTGCCCCTGGGGGCGCACACGCGCGCACCAGGGGCACCGGCTGTGCTGTCGTGGCGGCCGTCAGCCGCCGAGTGTTCCGCCCGCCTCGGGGGAGCCGCTCGCGGTGACCATCGTGTCGGTGCTGAGGTGGATCACGCCGTAGTCGTAGGCGTGGCGCCGGTAGACGACGCTGGGCTCCTTGGTCTCGGAGTCGACGAACAGATAGAAGTCGTGCCCGACCAGCTCCATCTCGTAGAGCGCCTGGTCGAGGGTCATGGGCGCGGCCACATGGGTCTTCTCGCGGACGACGAGGGGGCCGTCACCCTGTACTTCCAGCGAGCCGATCTTCTTGGTGGGGACGGCTTCCGGCTCATCCGACGGGACGCTCTCGCCCGCTCCGTTGAGCGTCGCCACGCCCGGGACGTGGTCGGGGACCTCGGCGGCCGAGATCCTGCGCGCACCGCGCCGCGAGAAGCGCTTGTCGTGCTGCTTGCGCAGCCGGGCGTCCAGCTTCTCCGCTGCCAGGTCGAGCGCCGCGTACGGGTCGCTCGCCGCCGCCTCCGCCCGGATCACCGGACCGCGGGAGCGGAGCGTGATCTCCACTCGGTCGCAGCGGTCGGCCTGTCGGGGGTTGGGCTCCTTGGACACCTCGACGTCGAGGCTCATCACCTTGCCGTCGAGCTTCTGGATCTTCTCCAGGTTCAGCTTCTCGGCCACGTGCTTCCGGAACCGCTCGGGCACCTCGGTCTTGCGGCCCTTGACGACGATGTCCACGCAGAACTCCGTTCCCGGATCACTCCGCCTCGGTGCGGAGTGTCTCCCTTTTGCACCAGGCTCCGGTGACGTCCGGAGCCTCGGACTCGGTGACGTCCACCTCCTCCCCCAGGAGGAGATCTCCAGTCCACCGGTGCGGGTGATTGCGAAAAACCCGCAACGCGGCAATCGGATACGAGAGGTGTGGCCTGCGGCTTTCCCTCACAACCGAACATATCTCGCCCGGACGGATGTCGTCACCCTCTACCGCGCCATACCTCCATTCAGGTGAATTACCCCTCTCATAACCTGCAACGACGCACCTACACAGTCAGTTCCGGCGCATTGCCGAAAGCATCCGGTGAAGCCGCGACGACCGCGGCGCACACCACGTCGATGATCCCGTCGGCATCACCCGCCACCGCCGTTCCCGGCGGCCGGCGAGACCGCCGGCCCACGCCCTGTCGATCCGGTCCCTTCCGCTGTTCCCCTCTCCTTTCCCAGGTCTCACCCAGGTACACGAACGCGGGACCCGAAATGCTCGATCCGCCGTCGGGTCCGGCCCGTGCCGCCCGCACCGCGCGGGCCGCCTCGGCCAGCGACGCCCCCGTCGTCATCAGGTCGTCGACCAGGACGACCCGGCCGTGCCGCAGCAGCCGTCCACAACCCGGGGCGACCGTCAGCGCACCCGCGAGATTGGCCCGCCGCTGCCGGGCGCCGAGCCCGGACTGATCGGCCACCGCCCGCCGTTGGCGCAGGGCGGGAAGTACCCGCACGGGTACCCCCGTCCGCCGCAGCTCACCCGCCGCCGCGTACGCGATCCGCCGGGCGGGGTCGTGCCCGCGGGCGCGCACGGCCCGCCGCGCGGACGGCACGGGGACGAGCACCACGGATCCGTCGCCCCCGTCCCGCCGCGGTGCCCGTCCCGCACGCAGCCCGGCCAGCACCGATCCCGCCAGGGCCTCGCCGAGCGGCCCGGAGAGAGCGAGGGCGCCCCGCTCCTTGTGGGCCAGCAGTGCCGCGCGCACCTCGTCCGCGTACCGCGCCGCCGCGTGCACCGGCGGCAGCCCGGCCGGTTCGGGCTCCGGCCGCACCCTGCGCGGCGCCGTCCCGCTCACCGCCGTACGGCACGCGGCGCAGAGCACCGCACGAGGCCTGCCGCAGCCACCGCACTCGGCGGGGAGCACCAGGTCGGTGAGGTCCCTCCACCAGTCCCGCATGCGCCCACTGTGCAGGCACCCGATCCGACCGGCCACCCCTGTGGAAAACTCCCGCCACGGTCCGGCAGGGAGCGGGATCAGCCCGGGTAGACGGGTGCGGTCCCCTCCGTCACCTTCTGCCACTGGGCCCCCGAGGGCATCCGTACGATCCCGTCCACGGAGTGCGCCACCAGGGGCGCCTGTTCGTCCCCGGAGGCGGTGACGGCCTTGACACCGGTCAGGGCGGCGGGCGGCGTCACATCCGGTGTGGAGCCGTCGACCTCGACGTACTTCATCTGCTCCACACCCCCCTCCTCGCGTCCGACCACCACGAGCCGGCTGTCCCCGGCCCAGGACATGGCGGTGACCTGCTCCAGCTCGGGCGTCGCCGAGCGCAGCTCCAGCACGGTGACCGCGGGACGCTCGTCCGTGCCGCCGCCCTCCGTGCTCCGCTCTATCCGCCCGATCAGCAGGGAACGCCGTTCGCCCTCCTCCACGACGAGCGCGATCCGCACGCCGTCGGCGGCCACCCGCACCGCCCGCACCCGGCCGTCCAGGCCCGGGGTGCGCACCTCGACCGGCTCACCGCCGCCGTCCTCCAGCAGGTACAGCCCGGGGTCGCCGGGGTCCCGGTCGGCCACCCACAGACCTCCCTGCGCGTCCCAGCTGGGCGCGGTCAGCCGGTCGTCCTCGGTCTTGCCCCGGCTGCTCAGCACGGGCTCCCCGAGGGAACTGCCCGCCACCAGCGAGGTCACGAACAGCGACCTGCCGTCCACACCGACCCCGGCCGCGCTGCGCTCGTCCCGGGCGACCGCCACCGACCGCAGCGTCGTCCCGCCCTCGCCCAGCGGCCCCGGCACCGGGTCCGGGTCGGTGTCGCCGCTGCCCGCCGCGATCCGTGCGAGCCGGCGCTCCCCGTCGACGAAGTACAGGTACTCGGGCTGGTACAGCGCGCCGCGGGTGGCCACGATCTCGGCGCCTTCCCGGGTGAGCGAGCACAGCTGCCCGCCGCCGGCCCGCAGCTCGACCTCGTCCACGGCCGGGCTGAGGCCGCGCAGCGTGAACAGCAGCTGCGCGGCCATCTCCTCGCACCGGCCGGTGCCGACCTCGGCCGCGCTGTCGTTGAGCGGCACGGTCAGGCGGCCCCGGTCGTCCGGCGTCAGCGGGCCGGCACCCTCGCGCAGCGCCGTCCCGGTGGGGAAACTCGACCGGACCACGGGGTCCAGCCAGGTCGTGGGCCCGCCGAGGAGGGACGTGACCATCCGGGTCGTGGGGTCGACGTGCCGGCGCACGAAGACGGGGTCGGCGACCGCCATCGGCAGCGCCGTGCCGGCCGTCCTCGTCGTGTTCGAGGCGAAGTAGTACTTGTTGACGGACATGTAGTTGCGCTGGAAGTCCGACTTGCCCATGACCACGCCCTGCGGCACCGCGTCGATGCGCCACTGGCCGCTCTTCGCGTCCTTGGTGAGGTGCACGATCCTGTCGTAGGGCCCGGAGGCGGGGGCGAACGACTGCTGCTCGTCGACGGTGGCGACCTTGCTGCCGGTCAGCGTGTAGGACAGCGAACCGGTGTCCTCCCGGTCCGGGCGGTCGGCCCGGGCGCCCGGACCGTTCGACAGGACCGTGGTGGACAGCTCCGGCCGCCAGGTCTTCGCCGCCTGGGGCGTCAGGTACTGGCGTGCGGTCTTGTAGTCCGGGTCGTCGCTGGTCAGCGCCTCCAGGAAGCCCTGGACGATCTGTGTGGGGGTGGCGTCCTCGCTCGGCGGCATGGCGAACACCCGCACCTGGGTGTCCTGCCGCGGCGTGGACTCCACGCCCCGCAGGTCGCCGCTGTCGGGCATCGAGGCACACCCCGCCAGCAGCACGACACCACCGGCCGCGTACGCCACCGTCCGCACCGCCGCCCCCCGGCCGCGCCCACCGCGCTCACCGACCACGCGAAGCCTCCCCGTCCCTGTCCACACCGCGCGGCGCACTGCCGCCGCCGGGCCCTTCCGCGCCGGAGTCCGGCTCCCCCCGCGACGCCGGCCGCGCGGCCGCGCCGTCGTCCGTGCCCCCGCCGTGCGGCGTGCCGTCCTCGGCCGGCGACCCGGGCGTCATGCGCGTACTTCCCGTCCGTGCCACCACGCGCGCGCCGTTGCCGGGCAGGGCGGTGGGGTCGGCCGTGGGAGTCACCGCCGTGGGCGGCAGGGCGAACGGGTCCCTGCCCGGGCCGCCGGCGCCCGGCTGCCGCCCCGGCACCGTGGCGCTCTTCCCGCCATGCCGGCCACCGCTCGGCAGCCCGGCGTCGTCGAGTCCGCGGTTGCGCCGCGAGTCCTTGGGCTCCAGGGGTATCGGAGACCCCCTCAGCGGCTCGTCCGCGGTCCTCGGCAGGGTCAGCCGGAACTGCGAGCCGCCACCCGGTTCGCCCCACGCCTGCAGCCAGCCGCCGTGCAGCCGCGCGTCCTCCAGGGCGATGGACAGCCCGAGGCCGGTACCGCCCGTGGTGCGCGCGCGGGCCGGGTCGGCCCGCCAGAAGCGGCTGAAGACCCGGGTCGCCTCACCGGGCTTGAGGCCCACACCGTAGTCGCGCACCGCCACCGCGACGGCGCCGCCGGCCGCGGCCAGTCTGACCACGACGTCCCTGCCCTCGCCGTGCTCCACCGCGTTGACCACGAGGTTGCGCAGCACGCGCTCCACGCGCCGCGCGTCGGCCTCGGCGACGACGGGCTGCTGGTCGCCGGTGATCCGGATCCGCGTGCCCTTGCGCTCCGCGAGCGGCTCCGCACCGCTGACCACGCGCCGTACGACCTCCCGCAGGTCGATCGGCTCCGCCTCCAGCGCCGCCGCGCCCGCGTCGAAGCGGCTGATCTCCAGCAGGTCGGCGAGCAGCGACTCGAACCGGTCGAGCTGGTCGGCGAGCAGTTCGGCCGACCGCGCCGTCACCGGGTCGAAGTCCTCGCGCGCCTCGTGGATGACGTCCGCCGCCATCCGTACGGTCGTCAGCGGCGTGCGCAGCTCGTGCGACACGTCCGACACGAACCGGCGCTGCATCCGCGACAGGTCCTCCAGCTGGCTGATCTTCAGCTGGAGGTTCTGCGCCATCTTGTTGAAGGCCTCGCCGAGCCGCGCGATGTCGTCCTCGCCCGTGACCTTCATCCGTTCCTGCAGCCGGCCGGCGGACAGCCGCTCGGCGATCCCGGCCGCCATCCGCACCGGGGTGACGACCTGCCGCACGACGAGCCAGGCGATCGCCCCGAGCAGGACGACGACGAACAGCCCGGCGGTCGCCAGGGTGCCCTTGACCAGGCTCAGCGACTTCTCCTCCTGGGTGAGCGGGAAGAGGTAGTACAGCTGGTACGGCTCCCGGTTGGGGTCGTTGACCTGCTTGCCGATGACCAGGGCGGGCTGGGACGCCTTGTCGGTGTCGTAGACGATGCGTGTGTAGCTCTGTGCCGCGGAGGTGTTCTGGTCGATCCGCTCCCGCAGTGCCGCCGGCACGCTGGCCGTCGGGTTGACCTGGCCGGAGGCGCGCGGGCCCCGCCCGCTGCCGCTCGCGTCGCCCGCGGGCAGGGTCACCACGTCGAAGGCGCCCTGGCCACCGCTGGAGAGGGACTCCACGAGGTCGCTCATCCACTGGATGACGCTCTGCGAGGGGCGGCCGTCCGCCGCGCTCTCCTCGTCGCCCGTGACGCTCACGGCTTCCTCGGCCTGCTGTTTGGCCACCGCGAAACCGCCGGTGGCCTGGCTCTGGGATGCCTTCACCTTGGCGTCCAGCAGACCGTTGCGCACCTGGCCGATGACGACGAAGCCCAGCAGCAGGACCACGCCCAGCGACATCAGCAGCGTGGTCGCGACGACCTTGAGCTGGATGTTGCGCCGCCACAGCCGCATCACGGGCAGCAGCGGCCGGCGCACCCAGCGCATGAACAGCCGGATCACCGGGCTGCCCTGGACCCCGCCCTCCAGCAGCCCGCCCTCGAACAGGCGGCCCCAGCGGGAGCCCGCCGGCTTCCGTCCGACAGGCCGCTCCGGGCGGCCCCCGGGCCGGCCGGGCGCCGGAGCGGCACTGTCACCGGACATGTCAGCTCGGTCCTGCCTTGTAGCCGACACCACGGACGGTCACCACGATCTCCGGCTTCTCCGGGTCCTTCTCGACCTTGGAGCGCAGCCGCTGCACGTGCACGTTCACCAGCCGGGTGTCCGCCGCGTGACGGTAGCCCCAGACCTGCTCCAGCAGGACCTCGCGCGTGAACACCTGCCACGGCTTGCGGGCGAGCGCGACCAGCAGGTCGAACTCCAGCGGCGTCAGCGCGATGGACTGCCCGTCCCGCTTCACGGAGTGCCCGGCCACGTCGATCACCAGGTCGCCGATGGCGAGCTGCTCCGGCGCCGGCTCCTCCGACCTGCGCAGCCGTGCCCGGATCCGGGCCACCAGCTCCTTCGGCTTGAACGGCTTGACGATGTAGTCGTCGGCCCCCGACTCCAGGCCCACCACCACGTCGACGGTGTCGCTCTTCGCCGTGAGCATCACGATCGGCACCCCGGACTCCGCCCTGATCAGGCGGCAGACCTCGATGCCGTCCCGGCCGGGCAGCATCAGGTCCAGGAGCACAAGATCGGGTTTGGCCTCACGGAAGGCGGCCAGCGCCTTGTCGCCGTCGGCTACGAAAGACGGCTCAAAACCTTCACCGCGCAGCACGATGCCGAGCATCTCGGCCAGTGCGCTGTCGTCGTCGACGACAAGGACTCGTCCCTTCATAAACGACATCATCCCATTAGCTCATCGTGACCTGGCGTGACCTGGCACACAGGTCGGCCAGGGACTCGGTCGTCACGGGCGAAACGACACCTTCCTCGGTGACGATCGCGGTCACCAGCTCCGGCGGCGTCACGTCGAACGCGGGGTTGTACGCCTGCGTTCCCAGGGGCGCCACCGGGATCCCCCCTCCCGCCTCGGTCCCGGCCACCGGCACCTGCGGCGCCGTGACCTCGGTCACCTCGTGACCCGGGCGCTGCTCCACCTCGATGGACGCCCCGTCCGGCGTCGCCGGATCCACCGTCGTCACCGGCGCCACCACGATGAACGGCACATGGTGGTACCGCGCGAGCACCGCGAGCGGATAGCTCCCCACCTTGTTCGCCACCGAACCGTCGGCCGCGATCCGGTCCGCCCCGACCAGCACCGCGTCCACCTCACCCGCCGAGAACAGCGATCCGGCCGCGTTGTCGGTGAGCAGGGTGTACGCCATGCCGCTGCGGGCCGCCTCGTACGCCGTCAGGCGAGCACCCTGCAGCAACGGACGCGTCTCGTCCACCCACAGACGCCGGAGCCGTCCCACCCGGTGCGCCGCCAGCGCCACCGCGAACGCGGTTCCCTCCCCGCCCGACACCAGCGAACCGGTGTTGCAGTGCGTGAGGATCCGGTGCCCGCCCCCGGGCAGGAGTTCGTCGAGGAGCGCCAGCCCGTGCACGGCCATCCGGGCGCTGGCGGCGGCGTCCTCCCGGTGCAGTTGCCGCGCGGCTGCCAGCGCGGCCCCGGCCGCCTCCCGGGTGTCCCCGCCCCGGGCGAGCACGGCTCGGTGCGCGGACCGCGCCCGCCGGACCCCGAGGGCGAGGTTCACCGCGGTGGGCCGGGCGCTCTCCAGTGCCGACGCCGCGTCGTCCACGTCGAAGCCCCGCACGGCCGCGAGGGCGACGCCGTAGGCGCCCGCGAGGCCCAGCAGGGGCGCGCCGCGCACGGCGAGCGAGCGGATCGCCTCCACCAGTGCGGACGCATCCGTACAGACGAGTTCGACCTCCTCGGCCGGCAGCCTCGTCTGGTCGAGCACGACCAGGACGGGACCTTCGGGTGGCTCTTCCCAGCGCAGTGCCGGGATCTCGGTCGGCCGCTTGTTGTCGCCGCTGTGCGCGTACTGATCAGCCATGCGGCCAGTCTGCCCCCTCTCGGGCCGACAATTGAAGGGACGCAGCCCCCACCTCGGCAGGTCGGTCGACGACCACCCCATGGCACGATGGCTGCCAAGCTGCCGCCGCGACCGCGGTCGGGCACCGTGAAGGAGCGACGATGAACGACACTCCGGGCTGGGCCTCGCCCGGATCCGCCCCGTCCGACGGGCAGGAGCCGGGAGCGTCCGGACCTGCCGTGCCCACCGGTGGCCCGGACCCCGAGCGGCAGCAGGGCCGGACCCCGCGGGAGCCGGGCGCGAAGTGGTCCAAGGAGCAGCCGCCGGCCGGCCAGTGGGCGGCACCCACCGGCCGCCCCGGCTCCACCGACTCCCACCAGGCTCCTCCGCCGCCGCCCGGCCCCGGCTGGGGCGCCCCGCCACCCCCGCCACCCGGCGGACCCGGCGGCTACGGCGGCGGCCCGGGCGGTCACGGCGCCTGGGGAGGCGGCGGCTGGGGAGGCCCCCCGCCCGCGGCGAAGCCCGGTGTCATCCCGCTGCGCCCGCTCGGCGTCGGCGAGATCCTCGACGGTGCCGTCTCCACCATGCGCACCTACTGGCGCACGGTCCTCGGCATCTCGCTGACCGTCGCCGTCCTCACCGAGATCGTCGTCGTCCTGCTCCAGGGTCTCGTCCTGGACAACGCGAGCACCGACGCCCTCGACGATCCCAGCGCCACGCTCGACGAACTGACCGACGCCATGGGCGAGGCCCTGCTCAACTCCGGCGTGGTCTTCCTGGTCACCCTGGTCGGCACGGTCGCCGCGACCGCACTGCTCACCACGGTCACCAGCCGCGCCGTGCTCGGCAGGTCGGTCACCACGGGCGAGGCCTGGCGCGACGCCCGCCCCCAGGTCGTCAAACTGTTCGGCCTGATCTGCCTGCTGCTGCTCATCACCACCGGCATCATCGCCGTGGGCGCCCTGCCCGGGTTCCTCGTGACCCTGACGGCCGGCGGCGAAGTGGGCTTCGGCCTCACCCTCCTCGGGATCGTCTGCGCGACCGTGCTCGCCGTCTGGCTGATGGTCCGCTTCTCCCTGGCCTCGCCCACCCTGATGCTGGAGAAGCAGGGCATCGTCAAGGCGATGACCCGCTCCGCCAAGCTGGTCCGCGGTTCCTGGTGGCGGGTCTTCGGCATCCAGCTCCTCGCGACGATCATCGCGAACGTCGTCGCGTCGATCATCGTCATCCCCTTCACCTTCCTCGCCTCGGCCCTCAGCGGGGACGGCGTCACCGGCTTCCTCAACAGCGCCGCCGGCGACATCGGCTGGACGTTCCTCATCGTCAGCGGCATCGGCTCCGTCATCGGCGCCATGATCACCTTCCCGATCACGGCCGGCGTCACCGTGCTCCTCTACATCGACCAGCGCATCCGCCGCGAGGCACTCGACCTCGAACTGGCCCGTGCCGCCGGCGTCCAGGACCACGGCCCCGGCACCACCCCGGGGAGCTGATGCGGTGACCGCCACGGGGGGAGTCCTGGGAGTGCTCGCATCGGTACCGGCGCTGCCCGCGGCCGCCGGCACCGCCGTGACGCTGCTGCCGAGCGGCGACGACGAGCCGCCGCTCACCGTCCCGCGCGACCCCGCGCGGGAAGCGGCCCGGCGCGAGCTGTCCAAGAGCGTGTACCACGAGAACGACCCCAGCTGGTTCCGGCGGGCCCTCGACGCCTTCTGGGACTGGGTCGGCGGCCTGTTCGAGGCCGCCTCCACCGCGACCCCCGGCGGCACGCTCGGCCTGGTCGTCGTCGTGGCCGCCGTGATCGCCGTCCTGGGCGCCCTGTGGTGGCGCCTGGGCACCCCGAGCCGCCGCCCGGTGTCCGCTCCGGCCCTGTTCGACGACCGCCCCCGCAGCGCCGCCGAACACCGCGCGGCCGCCGAGGCGCACGCCGCCCAGGGCCACTGGAACCAGGCCGTCCAGGAACGCATGCGGGCCATCGTCCGCGCCCTGGAGGAGCGCGCCCTGCTCGACGTCCGCCCCGGCCGCACCGCCGACGAGGCCGCCGCGGAAGCCGGCCGCGCCCTGCCCGCCCACACCGGCCGGCTGCACACCGCCGCCCGCTCCTTCGACGACGTCACCTATGGCGGCAGGGCCGCCACGCAGCCGTCGTACCGGCAGATCGCCGAACTCGACCACGACCTGGAACGCACCAGGCCGCAGCCGGCGAACAGCGGCGCCGCCCGGGGCACGGACACCGACACCCGCCCGGGAGCCGCCGGATGACGACCGAGGTCACGCGCCCGTCCACCGCGGCCTCGCCCACCGCCCGCCAGGTGTGGACCCGCACCCGAGGCATCGCCCTCGCCCTGGTGCTGCTGGTCGCGGCGGCCGTCGCGATCGCCGTGGTCCGCTCCGACGCCCACCACGGCGAACTCGACCCGCGCTCCCCCGACCCCCACGGCAGCCGCGCCGTCGCCGAACTCCTGGCCGACCGCGGCGTGGACACGCGTGTGGTCTCCACCCTCGGCGAGGCCGCCGACGCGGCCGGCCCCGACACCACCCTCCTGATCGCCGTCCCCGACCTGCTGACCCCCAGCCAGCAGACCCGCCTGCACGCCGCCTACGTCCAGTCCGGCGGCCGCACCGTCCTGGTCTCGGCCGGCAGTGCCTCCGTGGAACGCCTCGCGCCCGGTGTCACCGCCGATCCCGCCACCAGCTTCGACTCCACCCTCGCCCCGGACTGCGAGCTGCCCGCCGCCCGCCGCGCGGGCACCGCCGACACGGGCGGCATCCGCTACTCCACCACCCATCCCCAGGCCGACGAGTGCTACCCCAGCGAGCGCCTGTCCACCCTGCTGCGCCTGCCGGCGCCCACCGGAGACGGTGACACCGTCGTCCTCGGCGCGCCCGACATCCTCCTCAACGACCGCCTGGACCAGCACGGGAACGCCTCGCTCGCCCTCCAGCTCCTCGGCTCCCACCCCCAGCTGGTCTGGTACCTCCCCTCGCTCGCCGACGCCTCCGCCGCCCCGGAGCAGGGGGAGCGCGGCTTCTTCGACCTGCTGCCCTCCGGCTGGCTGTGGGGCACCCTGCAACTGTTCGCCGCGGCAGCCCTGGCCGCCCTGTGGCGGGCACGCCGGCTCGGCCCCCTCGTCCCGGAGAAACTCCCGGTGAGGATCCGTGCCTCCGAAACCGCCGAAGGCCGCGCCCGCCTCTACCGCAGGGCGAACGCCCGCGACCGCGCGGCCACCGCTCTCCGCTCGACCACCCGCACCCGCCTGGCCCCCCTCGTGGGCGTGCCCGCCTCCCAGGCGCACGCCTCCGAGGCCCTGCTGCCCGCGCTGTCCGCCCACCTCCGGGGCGACGCGGGGTCCCTGCACACACTGCTCTTCGGCCCGCCCCCGGGCGACGACACCGCACTGATCCGGCTCGCCGACCAACTCGACGCCCTCGAAAGAGAGGTACGCCGTCCATGATGGACCCGACCACTGACAACGCCGCGCACACCGGGGACCCGGCCGCCGCCCGGGCCTCCCTGGAAGCCCTGCGTGCCGAGATCGCCAAGGCCGTGGTCGGCCAGGACCCCGCGGTGACCGGTCTCGTCGTCGCGCTGCTCTGCCGCGGTCACGTCCTGCTCGAGGGTGTCCCCGGCGTCGCGAAGACCCTCCTCGTCCGCGCCCTCGCCGCCACGCTGGAACTCGACACCAAACGCGTCCAGTTCACCCCGGACCTGATGCCGAGCGATGTCACCGGCTCCCTGGTCTACGACGCCCGCACGTCCGAGTTCTCCTTCCAGCCCGGCCCCGTCTTCACCCATCTCCTCCTGGCGGACGAGATCAACCGCACTCCCCCGAAGACCCAGGCGTCCCTGCTGGAGGCCATGGAGGAGCGCCAGGTCACCGTCGACGGCACGCCGCGCCCCCTCCCCGACCCGTTCCTGGTAGCCGCGACGCAGAACCCCGTCGAGTACGAGGGCACCTATCCGCTGCCCGAGGCCCAGCTCGACCGCTTCCTCCTCAAGCTGACCATCCCCCTGCCGTCCCGCCAGGACGAGATCGACGTCCTCACCCGCCACGCGGCGGGCTTCGACCCGCGTGACCTGGGTGCCGCCGGTCTGCGCCCCGTCGCGAACGCCGCCGATCTGGAGGCCGCCCGCCGCGCCGTCGCCGAGACGACCGTCTCCCCGGAGATCACCGCCTACGTCGTCGACATCTGCCGGGCCACCCGCGAATCGCCGTCCCTCACCCTCGGCGTCTCCCCGCGCGGTGCCACCGCGCTGCTGGCCACCGCCCGCGCGTGGGCCTGGCTGACCGGCCGCGACTACGTCATCCCCGACGACGTGAAGGCCCTCGCCCTCCCCACGCTCCGCCACCGCCTGCAACTGCGCCCGGAGGCCGAGATGGAGGGCGTGACGACCGACTCGGTCATCAACGCGATCCTCGCCCACGTCCCCGTCCCCCGCTGATGGCCCCCACCGGACGCGCCGCCCTCCTCGCGGCACTCGGCTCCCTCCCCGTCGGCATCTGGGAGCCGGGCTGGACGGGCATCCTCGCCGTCAACGCCCCCCTCGCGGTGGCCTGCGCCTGCGACTACGCCCTGGCCGCTCCCGTACGCCGTCTCGGCCTCACCCGCTCCGGCGACACCTCCGTTCGCCTGGGCGAGAGCGCCGACGTCACCCTCACGATCAGCAACCCGTCGCGCCGCCCGCTGCGCGCCCGCGTCCGCGACGCCTGGCCTCCCAGCAGTTGGCAGCCCGGCACGGAGGTGGCGGCCTCCCGCCACCGCGTGGTGATCCCCCCGGGGGAACGCCGGCGCGTGGTGACCCGTCTGCGTCCCACCCGGCGCGGTGACCGCCAGGCCGACCGTGTCACCGTCCGTTCTTACGGCCCGCTCGGTCTCTTCTTCCGCCAGGGCACGCACAAGGTCCCGTGGACCGTGCGCGTCCTGCCGCCGTTCACCAGCCGCAAGCACCTGCCGTCGAAGCTGGCCCGCCTCCGCGAACTCGACGGCCGCACCAGCGTCCTGACGCGGGGCGAGGGAACCGAGTTCGACAGCCTGCGCGAGTACGTCCCCGGTGACGACACCCGTTCCATCGACTGGCGGGCGACGGCCCGCCAGTCCGCGGTCGCGGTACGCACCTGGCGCCCCGAGCGTGACCGGCACATCCTGCTGGTGCTCGACACCGGCCGTACCTCCGCGGGCCGGGTGGGCGACGCTCCTCGCCTGGACGCCTCGATGGACGCGGCTCTGCTCCTCGCGGCTCTGGCCTCCCGCGCCGGCGACCGCGTCGACCTGCTCGCCTACGACCGGCGTCTGCGCGCCCTCGTCCAGGGCCGTTCGGCGGGTGATGTCCTTCCGTCCCTGGTCGGCGCGATGGCCACGCTCGAGCCCGAGCTCGTCGAAACCGACGCCCGGGGGCTGACGGCAACGGCGCTCCGCACCGCTCCCCGCCGCTCTCTCATCGTGCTGCTCACGACGCTCGACGCGGCTCCCGTCGAGGAGGGTCTGCTGCCGGTCCTGGCCCGGTTGACCCGGCGCCACACGGTCCTCCTGGCGTCTGTGGCGGATCCGCACATCGCCAGGATGGCCACGGCGCGCGGGGACACGGATGCGGTGTACGAGGCAGCGGCGGCGGCTCAGGCCCACGCGGAGCGCGACCGCACGGCGGAACAGCTGCGCCGACACGGTGTCACGGTCGTGGACGCGGTCCCCGAGGAGCTGGCGCCGGCCCTGGCCGACACCTATTTGGCGCTGAAGTCGGCGGGCCGCCTGTAAGGCACGGGGACGGTTCCACGAATGCGCCCCTGCGTCCTCGTGGAGCCGTGTGGAGCCGTCCTGAAACGCAGAAAGCCCCGTGCCAATGGCACGGGGCTTTCCCACAAATTGTTCGGCGGCGTCCTACTCTCCCACAGGGTCCCCCCTGCAGTACCATC
>NZ_JBVIYR010000017.1:0-72649 GCF_055592385.1 Streptomyces sp. NPDC041124 | reverse complement strand
AGTGCGGTGCCGATGACCATGCCCAGGATCTCGCCGATGGCACAGCCGGTCAGGCAGTGCAGCGTCGCCTTCACCGCCGTCGGCCAGGACGCGCCCTTGCCGTGGCCATCGTGTCCGGTGTGGCCGTGACCGCCTGCCGGGGCGGTGTGGCCGTGCGCGGTACCGGTGCGGTGCGTGCCGTGGTCCATGTCCCGTCATCCCCATTCGGCTTCTCAGCAGGGGCCGGTGCGGGCCCCACCTCTGGAACCATATACCCCCTAGGGGTATGCCGCCAGGGGTGGTCCTGCCCGGTCGCCGGGCGATGGCGCAGCCGGGTCCACACGGCCCGTCGGCGCTCAGTGCCACGAGCAAGCCGCTCTGCGGTTCTTCCACCGCGACCAGACCGGGGGTCGAGGAGACGGGGCGGAAGGTGCGTCCGTCGTCGGTACCGCGGAGGAGAACGCGGAGCGGGGGTGGGCACGAACGGTGCCCACCCCCTCGTTTCGCTCGGCGGGGATCAGTGCTCGCCGAGCAGCTCGTCCATCTGCTCGATCTCCGCACTCTGCGAGGCGATGATGTCCGCGGCCATCTTCCGGGCCGGGGCGTGGACGCCGTCGGCCTGCTCGGTCTTCGCCATCTCGACCGCGCCTTCGTGATGCTCGATCATCATCTCCATGAAAGCGGTGTCGAACGCCTCGCCCGAAGCGTTGCGGAGCCCGGCCATCTCCTGCTCCGTCATCATCCCGCCCATGCCGTGCGTCGAGTGGTCCATGGCGCCCGCTGCGGGCACCTCCTCGCCCCAGGCGGTCAGCCAACCGGACAGCTTCCTGATCTCCGGGCCCTGTGCCTTCTTGATGTCGGCGGCGAGCTTCTTCACCTCCGCCGACCGCGCCCGCTCGGGCGCGAGGTCGGCCATCTCGACGGCCTGGCGGTGATGGGGGACCATCCCCTTGGCGAAGGCCACGTCGGCCGCGTTGTACTGCCCCTGCCGCGCCGGTGCCGGGGCGGGAGCGGACGAGGAAGCGGCGGCGTCGTGGCCGCCGTGCCCGGCAGCCGAGCTGCTGTCGTCGCCGCTGCCGCAGGCTGCCAGGACGACCGCTGCCGCACCTGAGACGGCAACGGCGGCGGTACGGCGAACGAGTGAACGCTTACGGACCATGGTGAGGCAACTCCTTCGCACGCGCCGGTCACGGCGCGCGGTGTCACGGATTCTCGAGGGCGCGCGAGAGCACGGCACCCGTCACCGGACGGCGCCGGGCAAGGGGATGCCGAGCGAGCGGCTCTATATCCGCAGGAGCTGCAACTGGAAGAGATCGGGCGGGGCCCGACCGTCATGGGCCGAGTCGAGGACCGCCGTCACGGGAACGGAGGCGGCAGGCGCGTCCAGCACGGCACCGACCAGCGCCGGGGGTGTGTACCCCGAAGCGGTTGAGGCAGCCGCGCACGTCCCGTCGGCGTGATCGAGGTGGCCCGATCCGCCGTCCGTGTGCGCGCATCCCCCGTCCGCGTGCGGCACGCCGTCCACCGCGGCCATCGCCCTCTCGTGGCCGGACCCCGAGTGCGTCACCACCGTCCCCGGGGGCAGGCCGTGCATGCCCATCACACCGGCCAGCACCGCGAGAACCAGCAGCACGAACAGCCGCCCGGGCGGGCGGCTGTGTGAACGGGTGCCGACGGTCATGGAACTCATCGTACGGGGAGGTCCGCGGCGGGGCTGACGCGGACGCCACCGGATGTCCACGGCCGACGAAGCGGCAGCCGTCCTCTTCGGTGGCTTCCACCGCCGTGTGCTGTGCCTCCTCCGGACTGCCCGGCGTGACGATCCCCCGCCGTAGTACGGGACCGGCATTCCAGACGACCGACGTGCGGTCAGGGCCCCGAGTGTCAGGAACGAACCACCCCGGGTGGTTGTCGTGCTTGCGTAGCCGCCCCTCGAGACGGTCACCGTGGCGACCGCGCATGTTCTGACCGTGCGTGCCGCGCATCGGTACGGCCAGGTCAGGGCTTGCCGGGTGGACCGGCGTGCAGGGCGTTCAGGCGGCGCCGGTAGACGACAACGCCCCCACGGCGGTCGGCCGGGCCGGCGCCGGCTGGAGCTTCGCCTTCGACGGCGACCCCGCCGCGTTCGACCGGCGGCGGTTCGTCTCCCCCGCCCCCGCCGCCAGCGAGGGCACCCGCGCGGTGGTGGTGTGGAGCGGGCTCAGGGCACGGCACGGGGCCCCGTTCTTCCACCTTTCGGTGGCGCTCGACGGCATCGAGCAGTACGCGTTCACCTACGCGGACGGAGAGGTCCGGCGCAGTGGGGACATGGCGCGGGCGCTGGAACCGGGTCGGTTCTTCGCAACGCCGGACGACTCCGGGCGGGAACGGTCGCTGCTGGAAGCGGTGGCCGGGGAGTTCGGTGTGTGTCTGCCGCGCCGCGCGATCGTGCACGGGCGGCTGCACACGTTCACCACTCGTTCCTGGACGCGTCCGCCGGGGGACGGCGAGACGTACACGGTGATCCGCGTGCACTAGTAGAACATCGACGTCCCGGAGCACCTGCATGCAGACGCCGGCTGCCCGTCCAGGTCCTACGCCGGGCCGACCGCCGACGCAGCGCACAGCGCCTTCCGCTCACCGGCCGGCTCCGGGGCGCGCGGGTCAGTCGTGCGGGGCCTGCCCGCTGACCCGGTGGTCGGCGTGGCTCAGCGCCTCCATCACCAGCCGCCGCAGGTGCCCGTCCCGGAGGCTGTAGTAGACGTGCCGCCCTTCGCGCCGGGTCTCCACCAGGCCCGCTAGCCGCAGCTTCGCCAGGTGCTGACTCACTGCCGTCCGGGACGCCCCGCACCGCTCGGTCAGCGAGCCGACGTCCGACTCCCCCTGCGCGATCAACCAGAGCAGATGCAGTCGAGTCACGTCCGACAGCATCGTGAAGACCTCGGTCGCCTCCGCGAGACGCACGCTGTCCGGCGGGCGCAGATGCGCACCGGGTGCAGTGGGCAAGGACTCGCGAGCAGGCATGCACACAGCCTAGAGGTCGTATTGAGCCACCATGGCCGCCACCGGCGACTCACGGAGGTCAACATGTGCGCAGGTGCGCACTCATGGATAGAGTAGGTGCGGTCGCGTTCGCCTTCGAACTGCCGAGGGACTGCCGCATGCTCTCCGTCCTGCGCAACCGCACCTACCGGCATCTCCTCTCCGCTCAGGCGATCGCCCTGGTCGGCACCGGCCTGGCCACGGTCGCGCTGGGTCTGCTGGCCTACGACATCGCCGGGGCGGACGCGGGTTCCGTCCTCGGCACCGCACTGGCGATCAAGATGGTGGCGTATGTGGCGATCAGCCCGGCTGTCGGCGCGGTCGCCGACAGACTGCCGCGCCGGGCGCTGATGGTCGGCGCGGACCTCGTCCGAGCCGCGGTGGCGCTGACCCTGCCGTTCCTGGACCAGGTGTGGCAGGTGTACGTCCTGATCTTCCTGCTCCAATCGGCGTCGGCCGCGTTCACACCGACGCTCCACGCGGTCGTTCCGGACGTGCTGCCCGCCGAGCGGGACTACACGCGGGCCCTGTCGCTGTCCCGTCTCGCCTACGACCTGGAGAGTCTGTTCAGCCCGGCTCTCGCCGCCGCGCTGCTCTCGCTGATGACCTACAGCTGGCTGTTCCTGGGAACGGTGGCAGGCTTCCTGGCTTCAGCGGTCCTGGTGGTCTCGGTGATCCTGCCGAAGCAGGTCACCTCCGGGCCACGCGACGGCAGGGTGCGCACCAGGGCCACCGCGGGCATCCGTCTCTTCCTCGTCGAACCGCGATTGCGCTCCCTGCTCGCCCTGGACCTGGCGGTCGCGGCGGCTGGCGCGATGGTCCTCGTCAACACCGTCGTGTACGTCCGCGACGAGCTGGAGCGCAGCGCGGCCGACATGCCGCTCGCACTCGGCGCGTACGGCGGGGGTTCCATGGTCGTCGCCCTGCTGCTTCCCCGCGTGCTCGACCGGTCCTCCGACCGCACGGTGATGCTGGGCGGCGCCCTGCTGCTCCCGCTCGTGTTCGCCGCGCTCGGTGGCCTCACGGTGGCCGACGGTGCCGCATGGCGCTGGCCCGCGCTGCTGACGATCTGGGCGGCCTTCGGCGCTGCCTGCTCGATGGTGCTCACACCGACCGGCCGGCTGATCCGCGACTCGGCACCGCCCCCGCATCGCACCGCCGTCTTCGCCGCACAGTTCTCCCTTTCCCACAGCTGCTGGCTGTTGACCTATCCGCTGGCAGGCTGGCTGGGCGCGGCCGCCGGCCTGCGGTCGGCGGTGGTGTCACTGGGCGCGATCGCCCTCACGGCCGGGCTCGGGGCGGTGCGGTTGTGGCCGTCGCGGGAGCCCGGCCCGGTGGAGCACGAGCACAGCAGCCTCCACGCCGGCCATCCGCACCTCGCGGATGCCGTGCGCGTAGGGGGCGGGTGGCGGCACAGTCACCCCTACTCGGCCGACAGGCTCCACGCCCATCGGTGAGAAGCAGCCGCCGAGCGGCGCGCTTCAACGCGTCGGCCGGCCGCCTGGGGCCGGAGGGCGGCGGTCAGGTGCTCGGCGGCGACGCCACCCTGCCGGGGCAGGATCCCGGCACCCGCCACGTACGGCAGCCCGGTCCGACCGGTCTCTCACCATCCGCCCTCGGCCAGGGTCCGGGCGCACCGTGCGGACTCGGACTGGGCAGGACCCACAGCGGGTGACGCGACGGGACGACGTCGTGGCCGGCCTCGTCGGTGGGCGCGTCAGCCACCAGGGAGCGCGCCCGTCGGCCCGACCCGGCTCAGAGCCTCTGAATACCCCAGGAGGCGGCGACAAGCACGGCGATCACGGCCGCCACCGCCAAGACGGCCAGGCCGGCGCCACGCAACCAGGGGTTCACACTTCACTGGTTCCCTCAGGCGAGTGCGCCATGCCGGGGGTGAGCCTCCATGAGACGGTGACCGTGTACCGGGGTGACCGGCGGACAGGCACCCGGCGACGACTCAGCCGGCGGCCTTGCGCCAGGCCGACTCGCGCAGCAGCCGTAGGCCGTTGAGGCCGACGATGACGGTGGAGCCCTCGTGGCCGGCGACGCCCAGCGGCAGCGGCAGATGGCCGACGAGGTCCCAGACGACCAGGCCGGCGATGAAGACTCCCGCGATGACGAGGTTCTGCACGACGAGCTTGCGGGCCTGACGGGACAGGGAGATCACGGCGGGCACGGTGGCCAGTTCGTCCCGGACGATCACCGCGTCGGCGGTCTCCAGCGCCAGGTCGGAACCCCCTCGCCCCATGGCGAAGCCGGTGTGGGCGGCGGCCAGCGCGGGTGCGTCGTTGACGCCGTCGCCGACGACCATGACCTTGCGTCCGGCGCTCTCCAGTTCCCGGACGGCACGCACCTTGTCCTCAGGCAGCAGTCCGGCCCGCACGTCCTCGATGCCGGCCTCGGCGGCGAGACGGGCGGCGGCACGAGGGTTGTCGCCGGTCAGCAGTACAGGCGCGGTTCCGGTGAGGGAGGCGAGCGAGGCCACGGTCGCGGCCGCGGCCGGACGCAGCCGGTCGGCGATGCCCAGGACACCGGCCGGCGCACCGTCGAGGGTGACGAGGACGGCTGTCCGGCCTCCGTCCTCCAGCTCACCGGCCAGGTCCGCCGCGCGGGCCGAACCGGCGCCGTCGGCCCCGCGCAGCAGCCGGGCCGGGGCGCCGGCCTCGACCGTGCGTCCGTCGAGCGTGGCCCTCACTCCGACGCCGGGCGTGGAGCCGAAGTCCACCACCGGCTTGATCTCGAGTCCCCGCTCGTGCGCCGCGGTGACGATCGCCCTGGCCAGCGGGTGCTCGCTGGGGGCCTCCGCCGCGGCGGCGAGCAGGAGCAGCTCTTCATCGTCCAGGCCCGTGCCCGGGAACGGGCGGACGTCCGTGACGCGCGGGGTGCCCTCGGTCAGGGTGCCCGTCTTGTCCAGCGCGACCGCGTCGACCTGGCCCAGTCGCTCCATGACCACGGCCGACTTGACCAGCACTCCGTGGCGTCCGGCGTTGGCGATGGCCGACAGCAGGGGCGGCATGGTGGCCAGCACGACCGCGCACGGCGAGGCCACGATCATGAACGTCATGGCCCGCAGCAGGGAGTCGGTGAGGTTCGCGCCGAAGGCGAGCGGGACGAGGAACACGGCGAGGGTCGCGGCCACCATCCCCAGCGAGTAGCGCTGTTCGACCTTCTCGATGAACAGCTGGGTCGGCGCCTTGGTCTCGGACGCCTCCTGCACCATCCGCACGATCCGGGCGATCACCGAGTCGGAGGCGTCCCGTTCGACCCGTACGCGCAGCGCACCGGTGCCGTTGAGGGTGCCGGCGAAGACCTCGTCGCCCCTCTCCTTCGCCACCGGCAGGGGTTCACCGGTGATGGTGGCCTGGTCGACCTCGCTCGCCCCGTCGAGGACACGGCCGTCGGCGCCGACGCGCTCGCCGGGCCGCACCAGGACGGTGTCGCCCACCGTCAGGTCCCCGACGTGAACAGTCGTTTCGCTGCCGTCGGCCTCGATGCGGGAAGCGGTCGCGGGTGCCAGGTCGAGCAGGCCGCGCACCGAGTCGGCGGTGCGGGCGGTGGCCAGCGCCTCCAGGGCTCCCGAGGTGGCGAAGATGACGATCAGCAGGGCGCCGTCCGTCACCTGCCCGATCGCTGCCGCGCCCAGCGCGGCGACGACCATCAGCAGGTCGACGTCGAGCGTCTTCTCCCTCAGTGCCTGCAGACCCGCCCATCCGGGCTCCCAGCCACCGGTCGCGTACGACAGGGCGTACAGCGGGCCCCACGCCCAGGCCGGCGTCCCGGCCAGCTGGAGCGGCAGCGCGAGCAGGAAGAGGACCGTGGCCGCGGCTGCCCAGCGCACCTCGGGCAGGGCGAGAAGCCGCGTCCTGCGCCGGGGGACGTCTCCGGTGCGCGCGGGCGCGGGACGGTCGGCCGTGGGCGGGGGGAGGGTGGAGGTCATCGGAGCAGACAGTCCTTCACGACGGCATGACGAAGAGGCGGCAGCCCGTACGTTCGGCAGCCGCTCGCACTCACCATACAGGAGCATATGAAGACTCATTCATACATTCATGAGAGGGTCTTCGTAGGATGGTGCCCATGGGCCATGGAGCTGACGCCAAGACCACCGCCACCGCACGCGAACGCCTGGAGACGGTGGGCGCCGCCGACGTGGCCGCGACCTTTCAGGCCCTGGCCACCCCGTCCCGGCTGCGCATCCTGACCCGCCTCCAGGAAGGCCCCTGCGCCGCCACCGAACTCGCCGACGCCGTCGGCATGGAACAGTCGGCCTGCTCCCACCAACTGCGCCTGCTGCGCAACCTCGGCCTGGTCACCGGGGAGCGCCGGGGCCGCTCGGTCATCTACGCCCTCTACGACAACCACGTCGCCGAACTGCTGGAGCAGGCCCTCTACCACGTCGAGCACCTGCGCCTCGGCCTGCGGGACACGCCGAGCACGACGGCCGTGAACGGGACGGCCTGAACGCGGGATCGCACCCCCTCGAAGACCACGGGCCGCGACGCACCCTCCCGCACACCCCGGAAGCAGCCCTGCGCACCCGAGGCGGCCCCGCTTCTGAAAATGATTGTCATCGTGCTACGTTCCTTGCGCGATCAACCATTGGCCGATTCTTTACACGGAGTGTCCCGTGCGCGTCCCCGCTCGCCTTCTTCCCCTCCCCGCGGCCGCCGCGGCCTCCGTCCTGCTCACCGGATGCTTCTCCTCAACCGGTTCCGGTGATGCCGACGCCGAGGGCAAGCGGATCCGCGTCGCGATGATGCAGCCCCCGCGCTCGGGCCTGTCCCCGCTCTCCGACGACGCGTTCAAACTGTCGCGCTGGTCGACCGCCGAGACTCTGGTGAAACTGGACCACAAGGGCGACGCGCGGCCCGCGCTGGCGACCGGGTGGGAGCAGTCCGGTAAGACCTGGAGCTTCACGATCCGCGACGGCGTCACCTTCCACGACGGCACGAAGCTGACCGCCGAGGCCGTCGTCAACTCGCTCACCAGGGCTGCCACTTCCTCCCCCAAGCCGCGCATTCTCGACGGCGTGGAACTGACCGCGAAGGCCGAAGCCTCCGACACGGTCACCGTCACCACCGCCACCGAGGATCCGCTGGTCCCGCAGCGGCTCAGCTCTCCGCAGCTGTCGATCCTCGCGGTGAAGGCCTACAAGGGGAAGACGGTCGACCCGGTCGGCGCCGGCACCGGTCCCTTCGAGCTGACCGACGTCAACGGCACCTCCTCCGCCTCCCTCGACCGCTTCGAGGACTACTGGGGCGAGAGGGCCAAGGCCCCCGGCATCGACGTACGGTTCGTACCGGACGGCACCGCCCGCGCCGCCGCACTGCGCAGCGGCGAGGCCGACATCGTCGAGGCGGTGCCGGTGTCCCAGGCCGCCGTACTGGACCAGGACCTGATCACCGAGGTCCCGATGCCGCGCACCAACACCCTCTACCTCAACACGGAACAGGGCGTCTTCAAGGACCCCTCGATGCGCGCGGCGGCCCGGGCGGCCGTCGACGCCGAGTCGATCGTGAAGGGTGTGTACGAGGGCCGCGCCGACGTCGCCGAAGGACTGCTCGGCCCTGCCCTGCCGTGGGCGGCCGGGCTGCGCGAGCCGGTGTCCCGCGTGAAGGCGGGCAAGCCGTCCGGGCAGACCATCACCATCGGCACCTTCACCGACCGGGCCGAGCTGCCCGAGGTCGCCGCCGCCCTGCAACAGCAGCTGCAGAAGGCCGGGTTCAAGGTGAAGCTGGACGTCCGCGAGTACGCGCACATCGAGTCCGACGCGCTGGCGGGTGAGTTCGACGCGTTCATCCTCTCCCGCGCCACCGTCCTCGACTCGGGCGACCCGGCCGCGTACCTGTACAGCGACTTCGCCTCCGACGGCTCCTTCAACATCTCCCAGCTCGCCGACGCGAGCGTGGACCAGGCCTTGCAGAAGGCCGGCGAGAGTCCGGCCGGTGACGCGCGCCGCACGGCGGCCGTCGCCGCCGAGGCCGCCGTCCTCGCCACCGACGCGGCCGTCCCGATGCTGCACGAACGGGTGATCCAAGGCGACGCCGCCGACGTGGTCGGCGCCGCCCACGACCCGCGCGAGCGGGAACTGGTCACGGCGGACACCTACGTCAGGTGAGGCCCGGTCCGGCGGGAGTGACCCGCGTCGTCTGCCTGATCACCGTCCTGGCGGCCGTCGGGCTGTTGCCCTGGCTGTCCGGCAGGGACCCGGCACTGACCGTGCTGCGCGCCCGGTCCGCCGAGCAGGAGCCGACGCGCGAGGCCCTGGACGCCGTACGGCGGGACCTCGGCCTGGAGGCCGGCCCCCTGTCCCTGCTGGGGACATGGGTGTCCGGCCTGCTCCACGGCGATCTCGGCACCTCCTGGGTGTCGGGGGCCGAGGTCCTGCCCTCCGTGGTCACGGGGCTCCAGGTGTCGCTGACCCTGATGGGTTGCTCGGCGGGCGTGGCGCTCCTGCTGGCGTCCGCGCTGGTCGCGCCCGTGCTGGTACGGGGGCGGGGGTCGGCCGGGGCCGTCGCCGCGATGCTGGCCGCCGTACCGGAGTTCCTGCTGGCGACCATCGCGCTGCTCGCCGGCGGGGTCTGGCTGGGATGGCTGCCGACGTCCGGCTGGCAGGGCCCCGAGAACATGGTGCTGCCCGCCGTCGCCCTCGGCGTCCCCGCGGGCGGCCTGCTGGGTCGGCTGGTCGCGGACGCGCTGCCCGCCGTGCTCGGCGAGCGGTGGGTGGAGCTGTGGAGGGGCGCCGGCGTGAGCCGGGGCCGGATCGCGGCCGCCGCGCTGCGCCGTGTCCTGCCGCCGCTCGTCCCGCAGTTCGGGATGGTCGCCGTGGGGCTGACGGGCGGCGCGGTGGCCGTGGAGACGGTCTTCGCGGTGCCCGGCATCGGGCGTACCGCCCTCGGCGCGGCCAAGTCCCAGGACCTGCCGCTGCTCCAGGGTTCCGCCCTCGCCCTGCTTGGCCTCGGTCTGCTCACCGGCGCGCTGGCCGCGTTGATCCGGCGTCGGTTGCTGGGCCCGGCCCTGCGCGACGCAGGGCTCGGTCTGCCCCCGGCCCGCACGGTCCGCGCCCACCCTGCGGTCCCCGTCGCGCTCGCCGCCGTGCTCGCCGCGACCATCGGCTGGGGCCTGTTGCGCGACCCGTACACCGTGAACACGACGGCCCGTCTCGCCGTGCCGTCCTGGGCGCACCCGCTGGGCACCGACGGTCTCGGCCGTGACGTGCTCGCCCGGCTGGGGCACGGGGCCGCCTCGACGGTGGGTACGGCGGCGGGTATCTGCCTGCTCAGCCTGCTGGCCGCCCTGGCGCTGGGCTTCCTGCCGGGAGTGGCTGCGGGGGCCGCCGACATCGCCAACGCCCTGCCCCCGGTGATCGTCGGCATCCTGGTCGCGGCGGCCGCCGGGCCGGGCACCGGCGGCGCGGCCCTCGCGGTCGCCCTGATCTCCTGGCCACCGCTGGCCGCGCACGCCGCGGCGCTGGTGCAGGAGGTGCGGGCGTCGGCGTTCCTGACCGCCCAGCGGGCCATCGGCGCCACCCCCTGGTGGATCCTCACCCGGCACGTCCTGCCGTCCGTCGCCGCGCCCGTCGCCCGCCACGCCCTGCTGCGGCTGCCCGGCATCGCCCTCGCCCTGGCCTCCCTGGGCTTCCTCGGTCTCGGCGCCCAGCCGCCCGCGCCGGAGTGGGGCCTGCTCCTCGACGAGTCCCGCGCCTACGTGGAGCGGGCCCCGTGGGCCGCCCTCGCCCCGGCGGTGGCGCTGGCCCTGCTGGCGGGTCTGGCGGTGTCGGGCGCGGCGTTCACGCGAGGACGTCCCCGCAGAACCACCCGGGTCCGTGCCGCCGAGGAGGCCGTCGTTGGAGTCTGAAACGCTGCTGTCGGTGCGTGACCTCCGCATCGCCTTCGACGGGGACGAGGTCGTACGCGGCCTGTCGTTCGACGTCCGTCCGCACGAAGCGCTCGCGATCGTCGGGGAGTCGGGCGCGGGGAAGTCCCTCACGGCCCGGGCGCTCCTCGGCATGCAGCCCCGGGAAGCGACGACGAGCGGGACCGTACGCCCGGACCTGTCGGCCCACCGCGGCCGCCGCATCGCTCTCATCCCCCAGGACGCCCTGTCGGCCCTCTCCCCCGTGCACCCGGTCGGCGACCAACTCGCCGCCGCCGTACGGTCGGTGGTCCGTGTCTCCTGGAAGGAAGCCAGGTCCCGCGCGGTCGCGGCTCTGGACCGCGTCGGCATCCCCGACGCCGCCCGCCGGGCACGGGCGTACCCGCACGAGTTCTCCGGCGGCATGCGGCAACGTGCGGTCATCGCCATGGCGGCCGTCAACGAGCCGGACGTCCTGGTCGCCGACGAACCCACGACCGCCCTGGACGAGGACCACCGCGACCAGGTGCTGCGGGTCCTCGCCGAACAGCGTGCGGCGGTCGGTGCGGCGCTGGTCCTCGTCACGCACGACCTGGACGCCGTACGGGAGCACACGGACCGCGTGCTGGTCATGTACGCCGGGCGGCTCGCCGAGCACGGCCCGACGAGCGAGGTGCTGGCCCGCCCGCGCGCCCCCTACACCGCCGGCCTCCTCGCCTCCCTCCCCCAGCACACGTCCCCGGGCAGCCGCCTGCCCGTCCTGCGCGGCGCCCCACCGGCCCCGGGCACGCTCCCACCGGGCTGTGCGTTCGCGCCGCGCTGCCCGCTCGCGGCGGACGTCTGCCACCGGTCGGACCCGGAACCGCGGCAGGCGGACGGACGGCTGGTGGCCTGCCACCGCTGGACGGACCTCCCCCACCCGGCGACCGAACTGTTCCAGGAGGAACGGCACTCCCCATGAGCGATGTTCTGCTGGACGTCCGCGACCTCGTCGTCCGTCACGGCAAGGCAACCGCCGTCGACGGCATCTCCTTCACCCTGGCCGCCGGCGAGGTCCTCGCCCTCAACGGCCCCTCCGGCTGCGGCAAGTCCTCCACGGCCCTGGCCGTGCTCCAGCTGCGCCGCCCGGACGGCGGCGAGGTCCGCTTCGAGGGCCGGCGGCTGACGGAACTCACCGAACGCGAACTGCGCCGGGTCCGCCCCCGCATGCAGCCCGTCTTCCAGGACCCGTACGGGTCCCTCAGCCCTCGCCACCGCATCCGTGACGCGGTCGCGGAACCGCTGAGGGCGCAGGGCCGCTGGGACCCCGCCGACGGCCCCGCCCGCGTCGCCGAGCTCCTCGACCGGGTCGGCCTGGACCCGTCGTACGGGGACCGCCTCCCGCACGAACTCTCCGGCGGCCAGTGCCAGCGCGCCGGAATCGCGCGGGCACTGGCATCCGACCCGCGCCTGCTGGTCCTCGACGAGCCGGTGTCGTCCCTCGACCCGTCGATCCGGGCCGGCGTGCTGAACCTGCTCGCCGACCTCCGGGACGACCTCGGCCTCGGCTACCTGTTCATCTGCCACGACCGGGCGGTCGTGCGGCACTTCGCGGACCGCGTGATCGAGATGCGTGACGGGCGCGTCACCTCCGAGTGGAGTCCTCGACCACCTGACGCGGCCCTCCGGTGAGCTGCTCCGAGTCCGGACCCAACTCGCACCGCATATGAAAATCATTGTCGTATACTGTGGGTGTCTGCCCCGGTGCGGTCGAGACGTCTCCCCGACCCGCCGGCCGGCGCGCTCCGTGCCGGACACCACCTGACCCGACCGAGAGGAACGCCCCATGGCCGTCCCCAAGCGCAAGATGTCGCGCAGCAACACCTGTCACCGCCGGGCCCAGTGGAAGGCGGCGACGCCGAATCTGGTGCCGGTCACGGTGGACGGTGTGACCCACCGGGTTCCGCAGCACCTCGTGCCCGCCTACCGGCGCGGTCTGCTGCGTCCGGAGGACTGACGCCGATGTCCTCGCAGCGCCTGCCCGTCACCGTGCTGTCGGGCTTCCTCGGTGCCGGCAAGACGACGCTCCTCAACCACGTCCTCACCAACCGCGAGGGCCTGCGCGTGGCGGTGATCGTCAACGACATGAGCGAGGTCAACATCGACGCCGCCCTCGTGCGCGGGGGCGAGGCGGCGCTCTCCCGGACCGAGGAGCGGCTGGTGGAGATGACCAACGGCTGCATCTGCTGCACCCTGCGGGACGACCTCCTGGAGGAGGTCGACCGCCTCGCCCGGGACGGCCGCTTCGACTACCTGCTCATCGAGTCGAGCGGCATCTCCGAGCCGATGCCCGTGGCCGCCACCTTCGCCTTCGCCCGCGACGACGGAGCCGTGCTGGGGGACGCGGCCCGGCTGGACACCATGGTCACCGTCGTGGACGCCGCCAACTTCCTCGCCGAGCTGGACACCGGTGACGATCTCGCCGAACGGGGCCTTGCTCCCTACGAGAACGACGAGCGCACCGTGAGCGACCTGCTGGTCGACCAGGTGGAGTTCGCCGACGTGCTCGTGCTCAACAAGCTGGATCTGGTCGCCGACGCCGACGCCGACCGGGTGCGCGGGGTGCTCACACGGTTGAACCCGACGGCCCGTCTGATCTCCGCGGAGCACGGCAGGGTCGCCGTCCGCGACGTCCTGGAGACCGGACGGTTCGACCTGGAGCGTGCACAGCAGGCACCGGGCTGGGTCCGTGAGCTCAACGGCGACCACGTCCCGGAGACCGAGGAGTACGGCATCTCCTCCTTCGTCTTCCGCTCCCCCGTCCTCTTCCATCCCGAACGGCTCTGGGACTTCGTCACCGAGGGACTCGACAGCGGAGCGCACGGCCAAGTGCTGCGTTCCAAGGGGTTCTTCACTCTCGCCGGCCGTGAGGGCGTGACCGGCCTGTGGTCGCAGGCCGGGGCCGTGGCCCGCTTCGAACCGTCCGGCACCCGGGACGCCGCCGTTCTCCACGCGCAGGAGCTGGTGTTCATCGGCGTCGGTCTGCGGGAGCCGGGCATACGCGCCGCCCTCGCCGCGTGTCTGATGGCCGAGGACGAGCCGAGTCCCAAGAACGATCCCTTCCCCTCGTGGGACACCGGGCAGGTCTGCGATCTCGAACACGGCCACCCAAGTCCGACAGCGGTTGCCTGACCGGATCACGAGGGCGTCCGGCTCCGACGGGAGGCACACGCATGTACGGAACGGTCCGCAGCGGGTGGCGCACGACCCCGCGGCGCGCCGCAGTCCTCGAGGCCCTGCACGCCTGTGACGGTTTCGTCTCGGCGCAAACCCTGCATACCGCTCTGGTCACGGACGGCGTGGCGGTGGGGCTGTCCACCGTCTACCGCACGCTCCGGTTACTGGAGGCTGCCGGACATGTCGACGTCGTACGGGACAGTGACGGTGCACGTCTCTACCGGCCCAGACCGGACGACGGCCACCGTCACTACCTCGTCTGCCGGGAGTGCGGGTTCAGCCTGGCGGTGGAATCCGAAGAGGTCGAACAGTGGGTGGCGAGGGTCACGCGCGACATCGGGTTCCACTCGGTGGATCACACCGTCGAACTCACAGGTGTCTGCACCGGCTGCCGCCCCGGGCCGGTCGGCCGCTGATCAGGTCTCGCCGACCGTACCCGGGGCGCGTCACGGGCCATGGCCGGGTGAGCCGTTCGGCCGCCGGCACCCCCTGGCCTCTCCGTGAGCCCCGGGCGCACCGACGGCTGCTCACACCATCTTCAGCTCCGCCGCGTCATCGGCCGCCAGTTCCTCGGTGACCCGCGCGGGGTCGAGCGCGTCCGCGGCGAAGTGCACACCGGGAGCGATCGCCCCGTCGAGGATCCGGAGAGCGGCGACGGCGGCGAGGAACCCGCTCAGCTCGTAGGAGTCCGGGGCACGCAGGACGAGCCTCGCGGTGGGCGGGCCGTCCGTCGCTCCGTCCCAGAGGTGGAACTCCTGTCCGTACCAGGCCCCGTGGCGCCGCACGTCCTCGTCGGCCGCCGCGACCAGGTCGGCGGTCTCCGTGCTGTCCAGTGCCCAAGCCATGGCCAGTTCCTCGGCCAGGCGCCCGCCGCCGAAGACGGTGTACCAGCGCACCTGGCCGATGTCCGTGGCACGGGCCAGCCGGACGGCCTCGGTGGACAGGAAGGGGAAGGCGTCGACGGGGGCGGGGAAAGCGTCGAGTCGCACCCCCCGGTGGGGGGCCAGCGCACGCTCCCGCACCCGGCCCTCGTACCAGGCGGCCGCCGGCGTGCCGTGCTCCGGCCCGCGGCCGAGCAGCACGTCGCCGGCGGCGGCAGGGGTGAGCGGCGCGACGCCGCCGACGTAGGCGTCCAGTGCGACGGGACCGGCGGCGCGGGCGGCCAGTGCGCGGGGCAGCAGCGAGGACAGGCCCGGCAGCGCGCCGGCGGACAGCACGGCCGCGCGTCCGGCCGCCGCCCACCGCTCGGCGCCTCCGTCGGCGGACAGCAGGTGGTGGACCGGGTCGTCACCGGCCGCGTCGACGTAGTCCGCGCCGCCTCGCAGCGCGGCCCGGGCGACCGCGTCGAGGACGCGGTACGAAGGTCCCGCGCAGTTGACGACGAGTCGGCAACCCTCCGTGAAGCGATCCAGCGAGTCGGGATCGTTCAGGTCCACCGTCAGGGCGCCCACGTCCGGGCCTCCCTCCGGGAGGCCGGCGACGAGCGCTTCCGCCCGGCCCCGATCGCGACCGGCCACCAACAGCGGGTGGACACCCGCCCGGTGGAGCCGCCGTACGACCGCGCTGCCGACTGCTCCGTAACCGCCTATGACGCCAATGGCCGCCGGGTGTCGCACTGGTGTTCCTCCTGTTTCCCGCTGATCCAGTTGATGAAAATGATAATTATTATCGTAGTCATTATTCGACGGACTGAGGAAGAAGTGACGACGATGTACGACGTGATCGTGGTGGGCGGAGGGCCCGCCGGCCTCAACGCGGCGCTGGTCTCCGGGCGTCAGCGCAGGCAGGTCCTCCTGCTGGACTCGGACCAACCCCGCAACGCACCAGCGGCGCGGATGCACATGTTCCTCAGCCGGGACGGCTTTCCGCCCGCCGAGCTGCGCCGCATAGGCCGGGAGCAGCTCACCGCCTACCCGAACGTGGCCGTACGCGAGGCGACCGTCACCGCCGCCGCGCCCGAGCCGCAGGGGTTCGCCCTGACGCTGGCCGACGGCACCGTGGAGCGAACCCGGAAGCTGGTCCTCGCCACGGGACAGGTCGACGTGCTCGACGAGCAGGTCGAGGGCCTGTCCGCGCTGTTCGGCCGAGGGGTGTACCACTGCCCGTTCTGCCACGGCTGGGAGACCAGCGGGATGAGCCTGGCCGTCCTGGGGCACGAACTGCCGCAGGTCATGCAGGCCCTCTACGTGGCCGACCGGTTCAGCGAGGACGTGATCGTGTGCACCAACGGGCACCCGGTGCCCGAGCAGGCCGCGGGCCGTCTCGCCGAGGCCGGGATCGCCGTGGAGGAGACGGCCGTGACCCGCCTCGAGGGCGAGGAGGGCGCCGTCCGCCTCGTCCTCGCCGACGGGCGGGTGCTCGAGCGGCAGGGCGTCTACCACCGGGCGCCCACCCGTCAGCACTCCCCGCTGGCCGAGCGGTTGGGATGCGCGGTCCTCCCGGACGGCTGCGTGCGGGTGGACGAGTTCCAGCGCACCTCCGTGCCCGGTGTCTACGCGGCCGGTGACACCGCCCGGCTGGAGGCCCTGCCCGACGCCCTCACCTTCGTGATCACCGGTGCCGCCGACGGCGCCCGTGCCGCGGTCTGGCTCGACCAGGAGCTCTTCCGCGAGGACGCCGGCCTGGGCGGCTGAGACCGGGGTGCGGCGGGGGCGGAGCCGCCTCCGCCGCACCCTTCTCACCGGTCGTCCGGCTCGCGGAGAGCGGCGGCGAGTCCGGCCACCGTGGGCTGCCGGAGGAAGCGGCGGGGCGTTACCCGCCCCCGTCCCTCCCGCGCGAGCGAGGCGAGCATCCGCACCGCGAGCAGCGAGTCACCACCGAGCGCGAAGAAGTCGGCGGTGCGTTCCTCCACCGGACGGTCCAGCAGCTTCCGCCAGTGCTCCGCGACGGCTCGTTCCGTGTCGTCCCGGGGCGGTCCCGGCTCCGCTCCGCCGGCCGCCACCGCGGGTACGGACAGGCGCCGGCCGGACGCCTGCGGGGCCGGCCCCGCAGGCCCGGCCCGCTCGGCGTCGACCGCGTCGGGCAGTTCGACCACGGCGGTCCAGCCGTCCGGTTCGACCAGCGATTCCACGGTCGCCATGAGATCGGCGAACATCCGGTCGACATCCGCTCCCGCGAACAGCTCCTCCACCAGCGAGAAGACGACCACCAGCTCCCCGCGCAGCTCGAACAGCCGCACCTCCAGGGCCACCTGGGGCGTCCGCAGCTGCTGGTGGTGGCTGAGCAGGTCGATCGCCCCCAGCGGCCCGGCCTCCTGGGGCACCTCGCTGCCCAGCGCCGCGTCCACGCCCAGGGTGGACTGGAAGACGACGGGTGCCACCGGGCGGTGCGTGCCCCGGCGGCGGCCCAGTTCGCGGGAGACCTCCACGCCGGTGATCAGGTTGTGGGCGAGCGCGTCACCGATGTCCTGCTGGGCGCGGCCGGCGAGGTCGGCGAAGACGGGGGCCGCCGGCAGCTCGACCGGCAGGAGCATGGTCGAGGAGAAGGCCCCCACCAGGCGGGACACGTCGGGGTGGAGCGGGAGGCGGTTCAGCTGAAGGGTGTTGAGCAGGAAGCGGCGGTGGCCGCAGGCCCGGGCGACGGCGGCGGCGAAGGCGGCGAACATCGCCGCGGACGGGGTCACCCCGTGCTCGGTGCACAGCCGGCGCAGCTGTGACCAGCGCTCCGGGTCGAGCACCGCCTGCCGGGTGCCCATCAGGGTGGGGCGCACCTCGGCGGGGTCGGCCACCAGGGGGAGGGCCGGCGGCAGCGGGAAGGCGTCGAGGCGGTCCCACCACCAGTCGCGGTCCTGCTGCCACGCCTCGGTGCCGGGCAGGTCCCGCAGGGTCGTCACGTAGTCGCCGTAGTCGATGTCCAGGGGCGCGAGGACGGCGTTGTAGTCGGAGACCAGGGCGAACAGATCGCGGTAGAAGACGCCGGAGGACCATCCGTCGATGATCAGCAGGCTGGTCGAGGAGTGCAGCCGGGCGCGGTCGCCGGGCATCAGCGTCAGGCGCATGTCCAGACCGCAGCCCCGGGACGGGTCGGGGCCCTCGGTGCTCATCTCGTGGCGTATCTCCGCGAGCCGGGCCGCGGCCGTCTCCTCGTCGGCGTCGCGCAGGTCGGTGACCTGGAGCCGCGGCACTGCCTCCGGGTCGTCCAGGGGCAGGATGCGCTGCCGGCCGTCGGGCAGGATGCGTGCCCGCAGGACGGCCTGGTGCTCGGCCAGGCGCTCCAGGGCGTCCTGCAGCGCCTCGGGGGCTTCGTCGGCGTCGATGTCCTCCAGCCCGATGTCCACGTAGTGGTGTGCGGAGCGGTAGGACAGCTCCCAGGCGTCCTGCTGGCCCACGAAGTAGCCCTGCTGGAGCGGCAGGAGCGGGAACGGCGCGTCCGGGTCCTCGCGCCGGCGCAGGTCCAGGGGCAGCGGGCGCAGGGCACCCGTCCCCGATCCGGTACTGCGTTCGTGGACGAGGGCGGCGAGCTGCGCGGCGTTCTGTTCTACGCGGACGTCCGCCAGCGCCAGCGGCGTGCCCAGTCGTTTGCGCAGCATCGCGGCCATCCGGACGGCCAGGACGGAGTCGCCGCCCAGGCTCAGGAAACTGGCGTCCGCCGGTACGGCGGCCAGGTCGGTCTCCAGGGCGTCGGCCCACACGGCGCGGACGGCGTCGACCAGGTCGGCCGAGGTCTGCCCGGCGGTGTGTTCGGGTGCGGATGCGGGGGTCAACAGGGGGCTCCAGTCGGGTTGGCGAGGCGGATGATGCCGTCCACGGCGTGGATCCGTGGGAGGGGCAGGGCAGGGGGGAGGCGGCCGGCGAGCGCGGCACGGACGCGGCCGGGGTCCGGGCGGGCGCCGTGCGACCTGGCACGGCCGGCGATGACGCGCTGGCCCGCCGCGGCGAGGGGATGTTCCTCGTGCGGCAGGACGGGCAGCGGGTCGAAGCCCGCCGCGTCCAGTTGCCGTGCCCATTCCCCGGCGGTGAGGAAGACCCGGTCCTGGCCGGCCCGCAGGTCCGTGAACCACTGCTGTTCGCCGGGCGCGGGCGACATCAGCAGGTACATGGAGGTGAGCGCCTGGTAGTGCTCCTGGCACGACTCGACCAGGACCAGCAGTCCGCCGGGCGCCAGCAGTTCCCGCAGGGCCGCCAGACAGCGTCCGGTGTGCCGTGCGTTGTGCAGGACGTTCGCCGCCAGGACGACGTCCTGGGAGCCCGGTTCCAGGCCCTGTTCGAGCGGGTCGGCCTGGATGTCGAGCAGGGCGTGCCGCAGGCCTGGGTGGTCGCCGAAGACGTCCCTGGCCGCTCGCAGGAAGAACGGGGAGACGTCCGTGAACAGGTAGTCGACGGGCGTGTCGCCGAGCGCCTCCAGGACGGTGCCGGTGGTGCCGCCCACGCCGGCGCCCGCTTCGAGGACGCGCAGGGGTGCCGGCGTCGTCCGGTGGCGGGCCTCGCCGGCGATCAGGGACGCGGCGGCGTGGTTGGCCCAGCGGCTGGGGACGCTGTCTCGGTAGTTGCCCTGCGCGGTGCCTGTCTCCCCGTCGGGGAAGAGGACCTCCTGCAGGGACGTGCGGTCCTGGAGCAGCAGCGGGAGCCGTTCGGCCGCGGCCCGGAAGAAGCGGGTCATGGACGCCGGGTAGCCCAGGCCCGCGCAGGCGCCGTCCAGCTCGCGCAGTGCCCGGGCGTGGTCGCGGCGGTCCGGCACCGCGAGGGAATGGTGACGGTCCGTCGCCGCGTCCCGATGGAGCCAGCCCTCCGCGGTCAGGGTGCGCAGCCAGCGCCGTACGATCCACGCGTGCCGGGGTGCGACCGCCAGGGTCGCGAGGATCTCGTCGGTGCGGGGCCGTCCACCGTCGCGGAACAGACGGGTCCGGTCCAGTACCCGGGCCATCGTCAGCAGCGCCGTCTCGTCGAGCTGCCGCATCAGTGCCGGGAGAACGGCCGGATCGGTACCGCGGACGGCGGCGTCACCGGTGTCCGCGGCCCGGCCGGCGGCGCGGGCGTCGTCCCGGCCGGGACCGCGTGACGGCCGCGCCGGCGGGGGCGGGCCCGTCACCAGCAGGGTGTCCTGTCCACCACCGCGCACCAGTTGCCAGTCCGTCACGCCGGGCAGCCCGGTGAGGGTCTCGTCGGTGAGTGCGCGGTTCACGCGTGGCCGTCCTCGATGACGTCCACCACGGTGATCGCCGGTGGTGCGGTGTCCGGCTCGGCCCGGCGCAGGTGGTCGCGCAGCACCTCGGGCAGACGGCGCCGGACGAACAGAGGGAACGGTTCGTGGGCTACCGGGCCGGAGGGCGCCGGGAGGTCCTCGGCCGCGGCGGGCGCGCAGTCCGCGGGAGCCGCCACGGCCAGCGTGCGCGGGTCGGCGGCGTCGAGCAGTACGGCGGCGTCCGCTCCCCTCAGTGCCTCGCGCAGGGCGTACGGGGGCACCGCCCCGGGGGCGTCGCGGAGCAGGGCGTTGGGGATGCCGTGGACGACGACGGGACCGTCTACGAGCGCGTCGCGCAGCGCTCCCGGGACATCGCTCCCCCGGTGTCCGCCCCAGGGCGTCCGGCGCACCTGCCGGGTCCCCGGTCCGTGGGGGTGCGGGCCGACGCGCAGGACGATGTCGTAGCGGTAGCGGGTGAGTTCGGTGTCCTCGGCCATGGTGCGGGCGTGCACGCTCATGCGGACCGGACGGGGCCGGTCCGCGACCGCCGCGGCGACGGCCGCCGGGGTGAAGGACAGTTCCTCGTCCGCCTCGGCGGCGGCCGCGGCCCTCGCGGCGATCGTCGTGTCGTCCGCCTGGGGGTCGCGGGCCCGCTCCAGCCGTGCGAAGTGGTCGAGCAGCAGGCCGGAGTGCCGGATGTCCCCCACGATCACGGTGCCGCCGTCCTGGACCGCCGACAGCGCCCCGTGCAGGACGGTGGTCAGGTAGGCCAGGTCGGGGAAGCACTGGGTGACGGAGTTGAGGAGCACGCAGTCGGGGAGCTGCCCGGGGCCGAAGGCGGCGTCCATGGCGTCCCGTACCCGGGGCGCGGCCGTCTCGTGGGCGGCGGCCCGGACGAACGCGGTGCGGGACAGGCCGGCCGCGGCGAGGCGGTCCACCGCGACCTGGGCGACGTCGGCGCCGGCGTATCCGTCCAGGTGCGGGTGCAGGCGGTGGGCGAGCAGACCGGTGCCGCAGCCGAGTTCCAGGACCCGCCTCGGACGCTGTGCCAGGACGAGGTCCACGGTGCGGTCCGCCCAGTCCCGCATGTGGGCTTCGGGCAGCGGTGCTCCGGTGTCGGAGGCCCGCCACCCGGACAGGTCGAGGTCGTCGGCGTGCCGCCCCTCGGCCGTCTCGTACGTCCACTCGTAGACCTCGGCCCACTGCTCGAGGTGCTCGTGCATCAGGGGGCCCGGCTCGGGTGCGGCGGTCACGGCGTCCGGGTGCGGGACGACCCGGACGCCGCCGTCGGGTGCGGGACGGGCCCGGGCCACCCAAGGGTGGGCGGCCAGCAGGTCCGCGATCCGGCCAGTGTGTTCAGCCGTCGTGTGGTCGGACACCGGAGTGCTCCGTTCTCTCGTCGAGGGGGTGGTCGGGGGGCGTGTGCCGCGGGACCAGGCGGCGCCCGGTCAGGTGGAGGACGCGGTCGGCGCGGGCGGCCGTGCCGGCGTCGTGGGTGACGGTCAGGACGGCGGGGCCGTTCTCCCGCAGCCGGTCCAGCAGGTCGAGGACGAGTCGCGCCGAGTCCCGGTCCAGACCCGCGGTGGGCTCGTCCAGCAGCAGCACGTCGGGCTCGGCGGCGAGCGCCCGGGCGAGAAGCACCCGGCGGCGCTGGCCGCCGGAGAGCGCCGCCGGTCTGCGGCCTGCCAGCTCGGCGGGGAGTCCCACGGCATCGAGGAGTTCCCGTACGCGTTCCCGCCCGGCCGCCGCGGTCGTGCCGTGGAACACCTTCAGCGGCCGGGCCACCGCCCGGCCGACGGTGTGCGCCGGGTTGAGTTCCGCCACGGTGTCCTGTCCGGCCAGTTGGACGGCGCGCAGCGTCCGCCGGTCGCGCGAGCGGATCCCGGTGGGCAGCGGGCGCCCGTGCAGCAGGAGTTGTCCCGCGGCCGGCGGACGACGGCCCGCGAGGGCGTGCAGCAGGGTCGTCTTCCCGCTGCCCGACCCTCCCGTGACGGCCAGCCAGCCGCCCAGAGGCAGGTCCAGGTCTCCGGCGTCGAGCAGCGGTGTGCCGTCCGGGGTCCGCAGGGTCAGGCCCCGCGCCGACAGCACGGGCACCGGAGACGGGGCGGGGTTCGCCTTCGTGCGGGGCGGACGCCCGGCCTGTGGTGACGCGGGATCGGCGATCGGGCGGAGCGCTTCCTTCCACGGGGTGCGCGTCATCGGTCCGCGCACGGCGGTCACACGTGACCTGTACCGCGCGGTGGCGTCAGCACCGGCGGCCGGGTGGGCGTCACCGGCGAGCACCAGTGTCCGGTCGGCCAGCTCCGCGGCCAGCCGGGCATCGTGCGTGACCAGGACGACGCACCGGCCGGGGATCCCACGGCGGGACCGCACCTCTTCGGCCACCAGGTCGGCCGTCGCGCGGTCCAGTGCCGAGGTCGGCTCGTCCAGGACGAGCAGCTCCGGGTCGGCGCACAGGGCCCGGGCCAGGGCGACCCGTTGGGCCTGTCCGCCGGAGAGTTCTCCCGCCCGCCGGGAGGCGAGCCCGGGCGGAAGATCCAGTCGGTGCATCAGGGCCTCGACCCGCAGGGCGCGGGCGGTGGCGACACCGGTGAACTCCTCGCCGATCAGCCGGTCCACGCGCCACAGCGGATTGAGGGCCGCGCCGGGGTCCTGCGCCAGCCAGCCGCACCGGGCTCGCCGCCACCGCCTGGCCGCCCGGCCCCGCGGCACCGTCGTACCGCGCCAGCGCACGGTGCCCGCCGCGCGGTGCAGTCCGTCCGGGAGGACGTCGAGCAGGGCGCGCAGCAGCGTGGATTTGCCGGCACCGGACGCGCCGGTGACGGCCAGCACCTGCCCCGGGCCGACGCGGACGTCCACCGGCGGCAGGACGGGGGCTCCGTCGAGGGCACGGCGGACGGTCAGACCTTCGGCCGCCAGCAGTGGGGCTTCGGTGGGAACGAGCCCCTCGTGGGCGCGGACCGTCATGCCGCCTCCCCCTGGGCACGGGCGGCCGTCCGGGCCGCCGCGGCGAACACCCAGGCGCAGCCCGCCAGGGGGATCGCCGGTGCCAGCAGCGCCCAGGGGTTGAGGGCGGCGCCGGGCAGGTTCTCGCTGAGCATCAGCGCCCAGTCGGGGTCCGGGGGCTGGGGCCCGAGACCGAGTACGGCGAGGGCCGCGGCGATCTGCAGTGCCGTGACGAGCCGGAGCCCGGCGTCGGCGGCGACCAGACTGCGCAGGGCGGGCAGCACCTCGTGGAACAGCACGGCGGGCGTGCGCTCGCCGCGCTCGACGGCGGCGTGCACGTGCCCGCTGTCGCGCAGCTGTGCGCACTGCGTGGCGACGACCCGCGCGGTCAGCGGGGCTCCCGCGAGTACCGACGCCACGACGACCGCCGTCGCCCCCGGCAGTGCGGTGGCCAGCACCAGCGCCAGGACCAGGGCGGGGACGGCCAGCAGCAGGTCGCACAGGGCCCGTACGGTGCGGGCGGTGCGGTCGCCCGACCACCCCGCGGCCAGGCCGAGGCCCGCGCCGCAGACGACGGCGGCGGTCGCTGCGAGCAGGGACACGGTCAGGAGCTGGGTGCCCCCGGCCAGGACCCGGGACAGCACGTCGCGCCCCAGCACGTCGGTGCCCAGCGGATGCCGTCCGCCGGGCGGCGCCCAGGGGGCGGCGACGGTGCGCTCCGGTGGGTGCGGGGCGGCGTACCGTCCGAGCGGCACGCACACCAGCAGGGTGAGGGCCGCGGTCACGGACACCGGGGGCCGGACGGCTCCGGGGAGGAACGGCAGAGGTGCTCCGGTCATACGGTCCTCCCCGCCGTCGCCACCGACGGGCCGCGGTCCCCCGGCGCCGTGATACGGCGGGAGGCCAGGTCGGCCAGGAGCATGCCCAGCAGCAGGACGGCCGCCGGGAGGAGGGCCGCGGCCTGGATGACGGGGACGTCCCGCACCGCGACGGCGGACACCAGCAGCTGCCCGGTGCCCGGATAGCCGAAGAGGGTCTCCGCCAGGGCGGTTCCCGCCACGAGACCGCCGGCCAGCAGGGCCGTCACCTGGAGCGCCGGCGCGTACAGGAAGGGCAGGACGTGCCGGTGCAGCACGAGCGGGGCGGGCAGGCCGCGCAGCCGTGCGTCGGCCACGTGCGGGCGGCGCAGGGTGTCGGCCAGCGCCCCGCGCAGCAGGACGGTGGCGAACGCGGCCGAGGGCAGCGCCAGGGTGAGCGCGGGCAGCACCAGGAGCCTGGGGTCCGCCAGGGGCGAGCCGCCGGGCGGCAGCAGGGACACGGGGGGCAGCCAGCCCAGCAGCCCGGCCAGGACCGCGCCGAGCACCGCCGCGTGGACCGGCTGCGGCACGGCGGCCAGCCCGGTGGCGGCCGAGCCGCCCCGGCCGCCGCGCAGGTACGCCGTGGTCAGGGCCGTCGCGGTGAGCAGCGCGGTGACCGCCAGCGCCACCGCGACCAGGACCATGGTGGCGGGCAGCCGTTCGGCGAACAGCGTCGCCACTGGCTTGCCGCCCGCCAGCGAGTGGCCCAGGTCCCCCCGGATCAGGCCGTGCAGCCAGTCGAGGTAGCGCACCGCGGCCGGCCGGTCCAGCCCGAGACGTTCCCGCTCCGCCGCGACGTCCTCGTCGGAGACCCGTCCCGCCGTCCTCAGCTCCCCGGCGTCACCGGGGAGCAGTTCGGTTGCCGTGAAGACCACCGCCGTGGCGGCGACGGCCAGGGCGGCGGCCCGGCCGGCCGGGCGCAGGGCGCGGCCGGCAGTGCGCGGGGTCACTTGGCCATCCACACCTGGTCGACGAACATGCGCTGGAACCCGGGCCCGTCGGGCAGTCCGCGCACGCCCGGCGCGGCGAGGTCCAGGCCGTCCCCGGTGCCCCAGACGACGTAGCCGCCGTCCTCCCACAGTTCGCGCTGGATGCCGGAGAGCAGCTCCTCGCGCCGCGCCTCGTCGGCGGTCGACATGGCGCTGGCGAAGCCGTCGTCGAAGCTCTTGCTGCGCCAGGCGGTCTCATTGGTCGGGGAGTCGGACAGCAGTCCGACACGGACGAGGTCGGGGAAGGAGATGCCGCCGTAGTAGCCGGTGTAGAACGCCTTCTTGGCGTAGACGGCGGTCCAGTAGGTGTCCGCCGGCTCGACCTTCACCTCGGCGTCGACGCCGACGTCGGCGAGCTGCTGGGCGTAGAGGGTGGCCGCGGTGTCCATGCCGGGGTACGACGTGGTGGTGTGCAGGGTGACGGACAGTCCGTCGGCGTGGCCCGCCTCGGCCAGCAGCTTCCTGGCCTTCTTCACGTCGCGGGTGCGCTGCGGCAGGTCCTCGGGAGCCGAGGGGTCGTAGGGGGTGGGGAGGTCGTTGGCGACCTCGCCGTAGCCGAGGAACACGGTGTCGACCAGGGCCTTGCGGTCGGCGGCGAGGCGGAACGCCTCACGGACCCGGGGGTCGTCGAACGGTTCGGTGTCCAGGCGCATGACGAACGGGTACTCGGTGACTCCGACGCGCCGGACGACCTGGGTCCTCGCCGATGATCCGGCGCTCTTGACCGCGGCGGGGCTGACGCTGCCGGCGACGTCGGCCTGCCCGGAGGCGACGGCACCGGCCCGCGCCTGTGGGTCGGCGACGGCCTGGATCTCGATCCTGTCCAGGTGCGGGCGCTCTCCCCACCACGTGTCGTTGCGGGTCAGGACGGTGGTCTGGGCGCTGGTCCGCTCCACCCGGTAGGGGCCCGAGCCGGTGACGGGGCGGGAGAAGTCCTCGGTGCCCTCCGGGACGACGAAGGTGACGGATTCCAGGGCCCGGGGCGCGTCGGCCATCGGGGCGCGGGTGGCCAGGACGACGGTGTGCTCGTCGGGGGCGGTGGACCTCTTCATGTCGAAGTCGGCGAGCCGGCCGTAGTTCTCGGCGGCCTTGCCGCCGATGCGCCGCAGGGAGTACAGCACGTCGGCGGCGCGCACCGGTGTGCCGTCGGTGAAGCGGGCGTCCTCGCGCAGGGTGAGCGTCCAGCGGTCCAGGGCGTCGTTGGGCTTCCACGACGTGGCGAGCCGCGGCCGGGTCTTCCCGTCCTCGCCGGGAACGGTCAGGACGTCGTAGGTCAGGGCGAAGCGCAGGACGTCGGACTCGTTGCCGAGGCCGCCGTGCGGGTCGTCACTGGCGGTGGCGGGGGACCCCGCGACGGCGTACCGCAGGGTGCCGCCGTCGACGGGCGCGCCGGTGCGGGAGGCCGGGGTGTCGGCGGCGGGTGTGCCGGAGCAGGCGCTCAGCAGCAGGGCGCCGACCGCCGCGAGGGCGGTGAGGGCGGATCTGCGGGACAGGGGGCTGCGGGGTGACGGGTGCTGGTGCATGGTTGCTTTCCGCGAGAGGTTTCGGGTGTCAGGAGCGACTGCCGGACTCACCGGCCGGTGTGCACGGCGGCCAGGGCCCGGTCGATCAGGGCGGCGGTCCGCCGTACCGCGGGGTCGTGCAGCAGGGAGTAGTGGTGGCCTTCGACGGTGTGGGCGTCGACGGGGCCGCTGACGTGCGGCAGCCAGCCGAGGGCGGGCAGGTCCGCGGCGTCGTCGACGCCCATGCCGACACCGGCGTTGTGCGGCGCGGGACGGGACGCGGCGATGAGCAGCAGCCGGGTGGCCGGGTCGCTGAGGTGTCCGGCCCGGTGGTCGGCCAGCGCCCGCAGGTGGCGTTCGAAGACCTCGAGGCGGGTGTCGGCGGTGTCCCGGGGGCCGAGCAGGCCGGCCGCTCGGAGCCGTTCGGTGACCGCCCGGCGTACCGCCGCCGCGTCCGGGGCGGTGCGGATCGTCTCCGCGTCCGGGCCGAGGTCCAGGTCGAGGTCGAGGAACGCCTCCAGCGAGCGCAGGTAGCGGACGGCCGCGAAGGCGGTGTCCTGGGCGCGGTCGGTGCCGCCCAGCGCCCGGATGCGGTCGGGGGTGTTGGAGTCGATCAGGACCAGCAGGTCGGTCCGCTCGCCGCGTCGCCGGAGTTCCACGGCCATCTGGTGGGCGACGGTGCCGCCCATCGACCAGCCGCCCAGCAGGTAGGGGCCCCGCGGCTGGTGGGCGCGGAGCGCCGCGAGGTAGCGGTCGGTCGTCTCGGCGATGGTCCGCGGTCCCGTGCCGCCGGTCAGGGCGGGGTCGGTGAGCGCCACGACGGGCCTGCCGTCGGTGAGGAGACGGGCGAGTTCGCCGTAGCACAGGACGTCCCCGCCGGAGGGGTGCATCAGGAACAGGGGGCGGTCGCCGTTGCCGTCACGCAGCAGCAGGGCCGCGTCGGTGTCGGGGTTCGGGCCGGGAACGGTCCGCTTCCTCGCGCTGGGTGCCGGCCGCCGCGCTTCACGGGCCGGGGCGGCGGGCGCGGTGCGGGGCTCCTCGGTGTCCCACGCCCGCGGTGCGTCGGCCAGCCGGCGCACCCGCTCGGTGTAGGCGGCGAACGCCGCGTCCGCCTCGTCGGCGGGCAGGGCGCTCTCCAGGACGTCCCACTGGAGCAGGAGCGCGCCGTGCTGCTCGATCACCTGGTGGTCCAGCCAGGTCTGCGGGGTGCTGCTCACGCCGTACACCGGTGTGCCCGCCCAGTCCAGGTCGTGTCCGCCGCCGAGCGGCCCGGACAGGCCCAGGGCACTGGTGAAGACCACGGGAACGGACTCGGTGCGGCCGGTGCGCGAGGACTTCTCGGCCAGCAGGTCGAGCGCGGAGAACTCCCGGTGGTCCAGGTCCTCGAAGAGGGTGCGCTGGGCCCGTACGGCGGCGTCGGCGAAGCAGCGGGTGTCCGAGCGGTCCACCTCGTGCAGCATCAGCGAGGTGAAGTCACCGACCACGGCGTCCGCCCCGGGAAGGTGCGCGGGCCGGTCGAAGAGGGTGAGGGTGACGGCGAAGCGGTTCTGCCCCGACCAACCGGCGAGGGCCTCGCCGTAGGCCGCCAGCAGGACGGCCGTGGGGGTCAGCCCGCGCCGGGCGGCCTCGGCCTTGAGGGCGTTCCAGCGGTCCGGTTCCAGACGGGCGGTGCGCCGTGCGAAGCGGGGCCGGTCCCCGGGACGTGCGGCCCGGACGGGCAGCGCGGGTGCGCCGGGCAGGTCGTCCAGCCTGGCCCGCCAGTAGGCGGCGGCCCGCGCGTGCTCGGGGCCCTCGGCGCGGCGTTCGAGCGCGGCCACGCAGTCCGCGAAGGTGGTCTCCAGCGGCGGCAGTTGAGCGTCGGGGTCGCGGTAGAGGGTGCGCAGTTCGCGGTCCCAGATCAGGTAGCTGGCGGTGTCGCACACCAGCACGTCCACGTTGACGAACAGCCGGATGACGTCGCCGGGCAGTCGGGCGGCCCGGATGTCGACCAGGGGCCAGCGGCCCGGGCGGGGTTCGCGGCGCACCATGCGGGTGCGTACGCGCTCCAGCTTCCGGGCGCGCTCGGCGTCGTCGTCCTTCGTCAGGTCCTGCACCCGGATCCGGTAGGGGGGCACCTTGTCGAGCACCCGGTTGCGGCCTTCCGGTGAGACGACCGCGCGCAGCATCGGGTGGCGGGCGACGACCGCGTTCCACACCGCCTCGTAGCGGTCGGTGTCCAGGCCGGGACAGTCGTACTCCAGGTGGAAGGAGCACGGGACGTCGCCGAGGCGGTAACCGCCCGATCCGCCGACCCAGTAGGCGTGCTGTACCCGGGTGAGGGGGAACTCCCGGGGGCCGTCCCCGGGTGGGGAGGAGGGACCGTCCGCGGTCCGGGGCGCGGCGGCATCCCGCCGGGATTCCCCGCCGGGCAGCATCGGGGCCAGGGCCGCGATGCTGGGCCGGGCGAGCAGGTCCTGCAGCCGCAGGTCGGCGCCGTGGTCGTCGCGCAGCCGGGCGAGCATGCGGGTGGCCAGCAGGGAGTGCCCGCCGAGGGCGAAGAAGTCGGCGTCGCGGTCGGTGACGGGGAAGCCCAGCAGGTCCGACCAGACCGCTGCCAGGAGTGTCTCCGCACCGGTGGTGAATCCCGCACCGGCCTGCGGCTCCCCCGCGGGCGCGCCGGGAGCCGGTGCGGCGGAGGCGGGTACGGCGGTGGGCGTGCCCGCGGTGCGGGGCGCGAGGTCGGCCGGCGAGACGGCGACGGAGGCCGGGGCACGGCCGCCGGCCGCGAGCGCCAGCAGCCGGTCCACGGTGCGCATGCCGTCCGCCAGGCCGATCGAGTGCCGGGAGGCGACGGTGCGTTCGCTCCGGCCGGGCCCGACGCGCCAGCCGTCCCAGGCCACGCTGATCCAGCGGGGTGCGTCCGGGTCCGCGTGGTGCTCGTGCTCGGCGAGGGCGTCCAGGTAGCGGTTGACGGCGGCGTAGGGGGCGAGGCCGAGGCCTCCGACGAACGCCGTGGCGGAGGACATCAGCAGGACGGTGGCCGGCCGGCGGCCGGGCGGGAGGCCGTGCACGGCGCCGCGCACCGCGAGGGCCGCGGTGACCTTGGCGTGCGCGTGCGCGCGCACGGCCTGCTCCCCGGTGGCCCGCAACGGCGCGACGGCGGCGGAGGCGACCACGCCGGCGGCGTGCACGACCAGGTCCAGCGGGCCGTCGCGGTCGGTCAGCTCCCGCAGCAGTGCTGTCGTGGCGGCGGTGTCCGCGGCGTCCGCGGCACGGACCTCGATGTCGGCGCCGGAGTCCCGCAGGGCACGGATCGTCTCCGCCCGTTCGGCTGCGGTGCTGCCGGGGGCGGGATCCGGGGGGAGCCCGGTGCGGCCGGTGACCACGACCCGCCGTCCGGAGCGGGCCAGGTGCCCGGCCAGGGCCAGGCCCACGTCCCCGAGTCCGCCCAGGATCACCGCCGTGCCCGTCCCGCCGTCGGTGCCGGCCGGGCCGTCCGTGTCCGGCGCGGGTGCGGACGGCCGCCAGGGGGTGATGCCGCGCGTCCAGCGGTGTCCGCCGCGCAGGGCGCACTCGATGCCGTTCGGGCCTCCCGCCAGCAGGTCGGCGGCCTCCGCCGGCACGGCCTCGACGTCGTCGGCGTGCGGCGGGCCGGCCGGCAGGTCCACCGAGCGCCAGCGCAGGCCCGGGAACTCCTGGGCGAGGACGCGGGGCACGGCGAGGCCGGCGGCGGCGTGGGCGGCGGACCGGTCGGTGCTCTCCACCTGCTGGGCGTTGTGGCTGAGGTGCAGCAGGCAGGTGCGGTGCGCCCAGGAGGCGGCGGCCCGCGCCACCTCCGCGTAGTGCAGGACCGACGCGCTGACGGTTTCCGCCGGGTCGTCGCCGGTGTCACCGGACGGGCCGATCACGACGATGCCCTCGCACGGGGTGTCGGGGTCCCGGACCGCCTCGTCGAGGGTGACGGTGCCGGCCCCGGCGGCGGCGAGTGCGGCGCGCACCCGCTCGGCCGAGGGCGAGCCGGGAGGGCCGGCCACGAGCCAGCGGCCCCGCAGCGCCGACCGGTCCGCCCCGACGGGAGGCGTGCGCTGCCAGACGGGCAGTTGGAAGGGCTCGGACTCGTCCGGGGCGGCCTGCCCGGTGCCGTGGCCGGGGTCGGCCGCCGTACCGGCCGGTGCGGTGGCCGGGGGATCGATCCACAGTCTGCGGCGCTCCATGGGCAGGCCCGGCAGGACGACACGGCGTCGCCCCGGGCGGTGCAGGGCCGCGGCGTCCAGGGGGATCCCGTGCGTCCACAGCTCTCCGGCGGCCGCCAGCAGCGCGGCGCGTCCTCCGCCGGGCTGCTCACGGTCGGGGAAGGCGGCCAGGGTCGCCAGGAGCTGCCGGTGTCCCTGCTGACGGGCCAGCTGGAGCAGTGCGCCGCCGGGTCCCGCCTGGACGAGGACGGCCGGCCCTTCGCCCAGGGCGGTGGCCAGGGCGTCGGAGAAGCGCACGGTGGAGCGCAGGTGCGCCACCCAGTGGTCGGCGCCCGGAGCGGTGTCCAGCAGTTTCCCGGTGAGGGTGGTGGCGAGCGGGATGCCGGGAACACGCGCCCGGACGGTCCTGGCGGCCGCGCGCAGGTCGGGCAGGACCGGGTCGACCAGGCGCGAGTGTGCGGCCGCGTCGAGGGAGAGCCGCACGGTGCGCTCACCGCGTGCGGTCAGGGCCCGCTCCGCTTCGGCCACGGCCGGCGAGGGTCCGGACACCACACAGGACCGCGGGCCGTTGACGGCGGCCAGGTCCAGTCCGGGGTGTTCGGCGAGCAGGGCGAGAGTCTGCCGCTCGGTCAGCGGGACCGTCAGCATCACCCCGCCGCCGGCCGTCCGGGACATGCCGCGCGAGCGGACCGCCACCAGTGTCGCGGCGTCGGGCAGGGACAGGGCACCGGACAGCACGGCGGCCACGTACTCGCCGAGGCTGTGACCGACCAGCGCGTCCGGTTCGACGCCCCAGCAGCGCAGCGTGCGCGCGGCGGCGAGGGAGACGGTGAACAGGGCGGGCAGTCCGTGGGCGGGGTCGCGCAACAGCCGGCGCGCGTGCTCGTCTGACGGGTCGGCGGTGATCAGCGCAGTGAGGCCGGTACCGGTCCCGTCGTCGAAGAGACCGGCGCACTCGCGCACAGTTCGGTCGAACTCCTCTTCCTCCGCACACAGTTCGCGGCCCATGCCCGCGTACTGCGCTCCCCCGCCGGGGAAGGCCAGCACGATCCTGGGCGGAGTGGGGCCGGGACGGCGCCGCGGGGCGGCGCGCAGGGCGCGGCCGTCGGTCTCCGCCGCCCCGGTGACCACCGCGGCGGCGCGGTACGGCAGCGTCGCGCGGCCGGTGTGCAGGGTGTGGGCCGCGTCGGCGGGCGCGACCTCCGGGGTGTGCAGGGCGGTCGCGGTGGCCTCGGCGAGGCGGGCGAGGGCGTCGTCGCGGTGCGCGCTGAGCAGGGCGAGTTGCGGGCGCGGATCGGCGGGCGGTTCCGGACGGACGGGGGCGCTGCCCAGGACGACGTGGCAGTTGGTGCCGCCGATACCGAAGGAGCTGACGCCCGCGTACCGGGGCCCGGTCCAGTCGGTGGCCTCGTGGACGACGGTGAAGGGCGAGTCGTCCAGCCTGAGATCGGGATTGAGGGGCAGGGCGTCCAGGGTGGGCGGCAGTACGCCGTGGTGCAGGGCGAGGACGGTCTTGGCGAAACCGGCGATGCCCGCGGCCGAGTTGGCATGCCCGATGTTGCTCTTGACCGAGCCCAGGGCGCACCAGGCCGGGCCGGTGTCGCCGAAGACGCGGTACAGCGCGGCGACCTCCACCACGTCGCCGAGGCGGGTGGCGGTGCCGTGGGCCTCGACGTAGGTGATGTCCCTGGGCGTGAGACCGGCCACGGCGAGCGCCTCGGAGACCGCACGGGCCTGTCCGCGCGGCGAGGGGGCGGTGAAGCCGGTGCGGTCGCCGCCGTCGTTGTTGACGGCGGAGCCGTGCAGGACGGCCAGCACCGGGTCGCCGTCGGCGAGGGCGTCGCGCAGTCGCCGCAGTACGGCCACTCCGACGCCCTGGGTGTGCACGATGCCGGTGCCGTCGGCGGAGAAGGTCCGTACGTGCCCGTCGGCGGAGAAGATCCCGTCGGGGACGTGGAGATAGCCCCGGCCCTGCGGGACGATCAGGGAGGCGCCGCCGGCGAGGGCGGTGTCGCACTCCCCCGCCAGCAGGGACTGGGCCGCCAGGTGCACCGCCACCAGCGAGGTCGAGCACGCGGTGCCGACCGCGACGGCGGGTCCGGTGAGCGCGAGGCGGTGCGCGACGTGCAGGGGGAGGTAGTCGGCCACGCCCGCCAGGGCCGCCTGGAGGCTGCCGACGGGATCGGTGGCGGAGGCCGTGTACCGGTCGGCGAGGTTGCGGGTGAGGTAGTCGCTGTGGGCGGCGCCGGCGAAGAGGCCCACGGCGCCCGCGCCGGCACCGCCGCCGTGTCCGGCGCTCTCCAGGGCGCGCAGGCACGCTTCGAGGAAGAGCCTCTGCTGGGGGTCCATCACGGCCGCTTCGGCGTCGGTCAGGCCGAACGGCTCGGGATCGAACCGGTCCTGTCCGTCGATGACCCCGCTGACGGGTATGTGGGCGGGGTTGGCCAGCAGCCCCGCAGGGACGCCGCGTTCGGCCAGTTCCCGCTCGTCGTGCCGGGTCAGTCCGCTGCGGCCGCCGACGAGCAGGTCCCAGTAGGCCGCCGTGTCGGGCGCTCCGGGGAACCGGCAGTCCAGGGCGGTGACCGCGATCAGGTCGTCGCCGGCCTCGTGCTCGGGCCGGGGCGTGTCCGGCATGTCCGCCCGGGAGGGGGTCGGTTCGGTCATCGGGTGGTCTCCTCGGCCAGGGCGCGTGCGGTGACGCGGGACGTTCTGCGCGTGGGCCGTTCGGACCGCTGGGAGGCGGGGGGCCTGACGGCGTCGGTGGCGCCGACCGTGGCGGCCCGGTCGGTGCCCGGGGCGCTCTGGGCGGTGATGCGGGCGGCCAGGGCCGCGACGGTGGGGTGCTCGAACATGTCCGCCAGTGCGAGCCGGGGCGCGATGCCCTCCCGGAGCCTGCGGTGGGTGAGGACCAGGGTGAGGGAGGTGGCCCCCAGCTCCTTGAAGGTGCTGTCGGGCGTCACCGGCACGTCCGTGAAGTCGGCCAGGATGCCGGTCAGGACCTCCAGTACGGCCGGTGCCACGGGCGCGGCCGGGCCAGGACCGCGGTGCCGGGGCGCGTGGTCCGGTCCGGTGCCGTACCGTTCCGGGGCCGAGGCTCCGGATGCCGGACCGGTGGACGGGGCGGGCGTCGGGTGGTCCCCCGCCCGGGGGCGGCAGACCACCTCCGCCAGTCCTCCGGGGCCCAGGAGCGGCACTGCGGCCTCGCCGTGGGCGGTCCGTGCCACGTGCCGGAGCCATCGGGCCGACGCCTCCAGTGCCTGGTCCGGCCGGAGCCGTCCGGGCCGGACCACGACGGCGGCCTCCAGGCCCAGGGCGGTCGCCTCGGCCAGCGCGGCGGCGACCCAGTCCCCACCCGGGACCGATGCGGCGGCGGCTCCGGCCGGGGCCGTGCGCGGTGCCGGGGTGGGCTCGGCCGCCGCCTGGGCGACCGGGGCCGGGCCGTCGGCGCCGGCGGTCCGGTCACCGGTGGGTGGGGCGGTCAGCGCCGCGTGGTCGATCTTGCCGTTGGCCGTCACTGGCAGCTGGTCCAGGATCACGAACCGGCTGGGCACCATGTAGTCGGGCAGCCGTTCGCGCAGGGCATCCGCCAGCTCCTGGGCGGTCGGCGGTTCACTCGCGCCCCGGGGCGACAGGTGCGCCACCAGCCGTGGCCGTCCGTCGGGGCCGCGTACCGACGACACCACGCACTGGCGGACCGCCGGATGGCGGGCCAGCACCGCCTCCACCTCGCCCAGCTCGATGCGGTGCCCGCGGATCTTCACCTGCCGGTCGACGCGCCCGAGGAACTCGATGGCGCCCCCGGCGGTCCACCGGCCGAGGTCCCCGGTGCGGTACAGCCGGCGGCCCAGCACGGGGTGGACGGCGAACCTCTCGGCGGTCTGGACCGGATCGGCGGTGTAGCCGCGGGCCAGCCCGTCGCCGCCGATGAACAACTCCCCCGCCTCGCCCACCGGGCAGGGCGCGCCGTCCTCGTCGAGGACGAAGAAGCTCTGGCCGCGCAGCGCCCGGCCGTAGGGGATGCTGCGCCACCCCGGATCGACGTGTCCCACCGGGTGCGTGATGGACCAGATGGACGCCTCGGTGGCTCCGCCCAGGCTCATCACCTCCGCCTGGGGTGCCAGTCGTCGCAGCCGGTCGGGCAGGGTCAGGGGGATCCAGTCACCGGAGAGCATCACCAGGCGCAGGGTGCGCAGCGCCCCGGTGGCCTCCTCCGGTTCCATCTCCGCGTACTCGACGAGCATTTCGAGCAGGGCGGGCGCGGTGTTCCACACGGTGACGCCATGCCGGCCGGCCTGTTCGAGCCAGTGCTGCGGGTCGCGCTGCCGGGCGGGGTCGGGCAGCACCAGACAGCCGCCGGCGCCGAGGACGCCGTAGATGTCGAACACGGACAGGTCGAAGCTGAGCGCCGACAGCGCCAGCACCCGGTCGTCGGGTCCGATGGCGAACCGGTCGACGATGTCGTCGACGGTCGTGCGCGCGGCCCGGTGCTCGATCTCCACGCCCTTGGGGCTGCCGGTGGAACCCGAGGTGAAGATGGTGTAGGCGATGTCCTCGGGACGTGGGGCCGTGAGTGGTGCCGCGGGGTCATGGGAGCCCGCGGCGGTGCGGGCGGGGCGCCCCGCGGCGGTCAGACGGTGAACGGTGACGCCGTCGGGCCAGTCGGTCCTCACACCGCGGCCGGTCAGCGCGTGCCGGACCCCGGCCCGCTCGCAGACGGCGGCGATCCGCGCGGCCGGCCAGGAGGGTTCGACCGGCAGGTAACCCGCTCCGCTCAGACTGACGCCGAGTACGGCGGTGATCTGCGCGGTGCCCTTCTCGCAGGCGACGGCGACCATGTCGCCGGGCCCCGCCCCGTGCGCGGCCAGCACTGCCGCGGTGGCGGCGGCGTTGTCCGCGAGGCGGGCGTGGGTGACGGTGGTGGAGGAGGTGCGCAGGGCGGGCCGTCGTGGATGCCGCCGGGCCGCGTCGGTGACCGGATCGTGCAGCAGCGGGCCCGCGGCCGGGAAGGGCACGGCGTCCAGGGGCTCTTCGGGGTGGAAGGACGGGTCCCAGCCCAGAGCGGTGTCGTGCCAGGCGTCGGGGTTCGTGAGGGTGTGGAGCAGGCGTACGAAGGCGTCGAGCAGGGCCGGTACCCAGCCGTCGGGGAACGCTCCCTCGACGGCGTCCCAGGCCAGGCGGAGGCGTCCGCCCTCGTCCCACACGATGTGGTCGAGCAGGACCTGCGGGGTCTGGGAGATGCCGTACACCTCCTGTCCGATCCAGGACGCCGGAGGCTCCCCGGCACCCGCGAGGCCCACCCCGCTGGTGAACACCACCGGGTGGCTGAGCGCTCCCACCGGCGGCGTTTCCTGCCCCCGCAGCTGCCTGAGCACCTCGACACCGGACACGGACCGGTGGTCCAGGTCCTCCCAGAAGCGGCGGTTGACGGCGGTGGCGTAGTGGGCGAAGCCCTTCCAGTCGGCGGGGTCGAAGCGTGGCGTGCCGACCAGGGCGGTGGTGGTGAAGTCGCCGACCACCCCCTCGGCTCCGCTCTCGTCCTCCGGGCGGTCGAACAGGGTGGTGTTGAGGCAGATCCGTTCCCCGGCTCCCCACCGGCCGAGGACGACGGCGAAGGCCGCGAGCAGGGCCGCGGTCGGCGTGACCGCGTACTCGGTGCACCGGGATCGCAGCCGGGTCCAGGTTTCGGCGTCGAGTTCGGCGGCGGAGCGGACGAAGCGGGGCGGGGTGGTGTCGGCGGGGTCGCGGAGCAGGGGCAGCCGCGGCGACGGCGGCAGCTCGGGGGCTCGTTCGGCCCAGTAGGCGTGGTCGCGGGCGCGCCGGGCCGCCCACTCCGGGTCTCTCGGGCGCGCGCGCTGGAGGTCGGCGAACCGGGCCGCGGGCTCGGGAAGCCGGTGGTCGGGGTCCGCGACGAGGCGGCCCCACTGACGCATCAGCAACATCCAGCCGGTGAGGTCGGTCAGGAGCACGTCCACGCCGACGTGCAGCCGGGTCCGGCCGTCGGGCAGCAGTGTGGCGTGGATGTCGAACAACGGCCACGACTCCGTGGGCCGGTTCTGGTGGGAGCGCTTGCGCCGCTGGGCGGGCAACGTTTCCCTCACCTGTTCGGCGGTTTCGCCCCGCAGATCGGTGACGCCGATCCGGTAGGGGCCGGGAGCGGCTGCGATGCGCTGGCGGCCCCGGCCGTCCACCGTCATGCGCAGCATCGGGTGGTGATCGACCAGTCGGTTCCAGGCGGCTTCCAGCCGGGCCACGTCCACGAGCGGGTCCGTGTCGGCGGGTGTGCGGTCGTACTCGTAGTAGTAGAAGGTGGCCACCCCGCCCAGCGGCATGCCCTCGGCCCGCCCGGCCAGATACGAGGCCTGGATGGGCGTCAGAGGGAAGTGTTCCTCCTCCGCTTCCTCGCCGTTCCGCACGACGCCGGGTTCCGCCGCACCCGCCCGGCCCTCGGCACCGAGGGACTCGGGACCAGTGGCCTTCTCCGGGACGTGACCGGCCAGCAGACGGTCCGCCACCGCACGGGCCGTCGCACCGTCGCCCAGAAGGGCGGTCAACGGCAGCTCCTGGCCGGTGCGTTCGCGGATCCTCCGCCTCAGCCGCACCGCGGTGAACGATTCGAGCCCCAGGGCCGCGAGCGGAGTCGTCCGTGCGACCTCGTGGGGTGGCGTGCCGAGCACTTCGGCGATGCAGTCGATGACGCGGGCAAGGAGGTCGTCGCTCGGCACAGGCTGGTCCATCCGGTCTCCGTCAAAGGCGGGCAGGGCAACGCCTCCCCCGCGGAGAGATCCCGGGGGAAGCGGAACACCGATGAACCTAGTTGAAAATGATTATCAGATCAACCAATCGGCGATGCCAGATCACTCGCTCGCTCGAGAAGGCACAACCCCGGGCCGGAGTCACCGGTCCGGCGCAACACCAGCCCCGCCTCGGCGACTTCGGCCGCCAGCGCCTCCTCCGTCGCGACCCACCAGCGGTACTCGACCGACGTCCCGGCCAGTGGCCGGCCCTGACGCAGGACGCCGTAGTCCATGCGCCAGGTGATCTCGTCCGCCCCCGTGGGACGCGCGCTCGCCCAGCCCTCGTACTCCAGCTCGCCGACGACGACCCGGGCCATCCGCACCCGCTCCACCTCCACCGGGCTGAACGGCGGGGCGATGTTGAACACCAGCGCCCCGCCCGGGGCGAGCTGCCGGGCGGCGCGGCTCCACAGCGCGCGCCTCTGCCCGGGCGGCAGGTGGCCGATCATGTTCAGGGCCACCACGGCCCGCACACCGTCGGGCCAGTCGGCGCTCGCACAGTCACCGGGAACCACCGTGACGCGCTTGCGCAGTTCACCGTTCTCGTGGACCCGGGCGAGCAGGACGGCACGCATCGCGGCGGACGGTTCGACGGCGAGCACCGGAACCCGTGGCAGCGCCTCACAGATGACGCGCACACCCCGGCCGGAACCGGCCCCGAGGTCCACCACGGCCCCGGTTCCGGCCCGGACGTGCGACAGGACGTCCGCCAGCGCCGGAGCCAGGGACTCCCACGACTCGGCGATCAGGATGTCGAGGTACTCGGCGGACCGCTCGTAGGGGTCGCTCATCGCTGCTCCAAAGACTCGATGCCTCACGGTTCGCCCAGTACAGTAATCAGAAATGAATTTCATTACTAGAAAGGTCGGAGGTGTTGATGCGTCGTCAGCCGGGCCGTCGGGTCCCCCGAGGCCCTGGGGACCGGCAGCGGAAGCCGCCTCGGCAAGGGGTCCTGGTCCGGCACGGCGCGGTCGCCGCTTCGGCGGCTTCCTGCGGGCGGCGCATCAATGTTCCGAGACCGCTCTCCCCGGCGCGGACTCACGCCCCGACGCGGTCACGGGCCGCGGGTGCGTCGTCCATGACCGCCACCAGTACGGCGCTGTCGCCGAACTGCCAGACCGGCGTCACATGGACGAAGCCCGCCCGGCGCAGCAGTTCGGCGTGGCGGCGCACCGTCACCCGCTCGTCGCCGCCGCTCCCGGCGTGGACGGCCTGGCGCCGTCCGCGTTCGTCGAGCAGGTCGGCCAGTTCGGGGTCCCGGGCCGCGGCGTCCCACCAGGACCGCCAGTCCTCCGAGGGACGGCCGCCCGTGCGCTCCGACCGGCGACGTCCCACATGGGCGGTGAGGCCCGAGCACGGTGCCGCGTCCGGCGGGAAGTGGTCTCCGTTGACGAGGACGCCGCCGGGGCGGAGCAGGGACGCGAGGCTGCGGTAGGTGCGCAGCAGTGTCCGTTCCGGCAGGTAGTGCAGCGCGGTCGTCGAGACGGCGGCGTCCAGGGGGCGCTCCAGCGCGAGGGCCTCGGTCCAGCCCTCCTCGCCGATGACGGCGTCGACGTAGCGGGCGGCGTCGGCGTAGTGCGTCCGCCCCAGCTCCAGCAGCAGGGGATCCATGTCCGCGGCGACGATCTCGGCGTCCGGAAAACGGGCGGCGAGCCTGGCGGCCAGTGAGCCGGGGCCGCACCCCAGGTCGAGCAGGAGCGGCCGGGCGCGGCCGGCGGTGGTGTGCTCGACGACGTCCGCGATCACGGTGAAGCGCTCCTCGCGGTCCACCGCGTACCGCTCCTGCTGCCGCTCCCAGCGCTCCACCCATGCCCTGGCCGTCGCCATGCTCACGCCCATCGCCCGCGCCACCTCATCCATCTCTCGTTCATCCGTGGGCACGGACGAATCTACAGGTGGAAACGGTTATCAGTTGCCTTTCACGTCAAGGACGCGAGGACGGTCAGCAGACGGTCGATCTCCTCCGCCGTGTTGTACACGTGCAGGCTCACCCGTACCGACCCCTCCCGCCCGTCGGAGCCTGCCTGGCAGAGGCTGTCGGCCCGCACCATGAAGCCGTGGCTGAAGAGGATGAACCCGAGGTCGTCGGAGGGGATGTCGCGGTGCCGGAAGGTGACGATGCCGCGCCTGCGCTGGGCAGCCGGGAGCGCCGAGTCGGCGGCCAGACTGGAGGGGCAGCCGAGGATCTCGTACGGACCGAGGTGCCGCAGCCGGTCGGTCAGCCGGACGGTGAGGGCGGCCGTCCAGCGCGCGATCCGCTCCGGTCCGGCCGCGTCGAGCCAGTCGAGGGCGGCCCGGAGCGACACGATGCCCACCGTGTTGGGAGTGCCCTGCCAGCCGGCCGGCCGGAAGACCGGGCCCCGCACGTTGCGCGCCCAGAGCACTCCCGTTCCCGGCAGTGCCATCGCCTTGTGTCCGGAGAAGACCACGAAGTCGACGTCGAGCGCCGGATCGTCGAGGCGGACGGGCAGGTGGCCGACGCTCTGCGCCGCGTCCAGGCAGATCGGCACCTTCGGGCCCACCGCCGCACGGATGCGGTGCACGTTCATATCACCGCCGTAGACGTGGTGGACGTGCGTAGCGGCCACGAAGCGGGTCCGCGGGCCGACGACCTCGGCGAGGGCGCGATGGTCGTAGTCCCCCGAGACCGCCTGGTACGGCAGTGCCCGTAGGTGTACGTCGACGCCGCGCTCGGACAGCAGCCGCCGGGCTTCGAGCCAGGGGTCCAGATTGGCCCGGTGGTCGGCGTGCGGCACGAGGATCTCGTCGCCGTCGGTGAGGTACGGGACGAGCCAGTCGCGGGCGACGGCGCGCAGCCCTTCGGTGGTGCCGCTGGTGAAGTGGACGGCGGAACGGTCCGGTTCGGGATCGCTCAGGAACTCCTTGACCCGCTCCCGCGTCGACTCCACCAGTTCCGTGGTCCGGTTGGCCCAGGGGTAGGTGCCGCGGCCCGCGTTGGCGTTCGACGTCGTGAGGTAGGTCTGGACGGCCTCCAGTACGGCCCGCGGCTTCTGCGACGTCGCCGCGCTGTCGAGGTACGCCAGGTCCGGATGGGCGGTGACGATGGGGAACTGTTCCCTCAGCTCCCGCTGCCAGACCGCTTCCCCGTCGTGCTCGGTGCCGGCAGGCGGATGTGCCGCGCTCATTCGCGCACCAGCGGCGCACCGGCGTCCCGCCAGCCGACGATACCGCCGTCCAGGCTCCGGACGTCGGGGTGCCCCATACGGGTGAGCAGCGCGGCGTAGCGGAGCGACTTCTCGCCGACCGGGCAGGCCAGCAGCACCGGTGTCCGCTTACTGAAGGGGAGCCCTCCCCCGATCAGTTCGTCGAACAACTCGTCGACGATGTTGAGTGACCCCTCGATGTGCAGGGCGGCGTAGGCGTGCGGGCTGCGCAGGTCGACGACGAGCGGACGGGGATCACCCTCCGCGATCCAGTGCCGGGCGTCACCCACGCCGACGGACCGGGCCTCTGCCCGCGCCTCGGCATCGGTGAGGGCCGAGGCGGAGTGCCCCCTGCTCGCCATGCCCAGAAGGTCGGGACGGCGCCGGCGCACGTAACTCAGGTAGCTCTCCGCCCGGTCGCACACGATGAAGACAGCGGTCTCACGACGCCGCGACCCCTCCAACTCCGCGTCGACGGTGCGCAGGTGCCGCACCGCTCCCTGGTAGGCGGCGCCTCCGGTCGGCCCCGACAGCAGTCCGCAGCGGCGGATCAGGGTGAGCATCCCGTCGATGGCCTCGCCGGAGGTCACCGACTCGATGGTGTCGTACGTCGCCGGATCGAACAGGCCGACCTGATGGACCTCGTCCATGGTGCGGATGCCGGGGATGAAGTCCGCCTTGTGGGCGACCAGGCCGAGGACCCGCACCTGCGGGTCGTGCTCGCGCAGGACCCTGGCCACTCCGGTCGACGAACCGGCCGTGCCCACACAGGCGATGAACCAATCCGGTGCGCGCCCGTCCAGGTCCTTCACTATCTCGGGACCGGTGCCCGCCGCGTGCGCCTCGACGTTGCGCGGGTTGAAGTACTGGTCGGTGTGCAGATACGTGCTCCCGGGGTCCGAGAGCGCCCGGTGGAAATGGGTCAGCGGATCGTCCGTGTCGGTCGGGTCGAGGCACTCGCTCCGACCCGGCAGCTCCTCGATCTCGGCGCCGAGGAGCAGGAGCAGTTCCTTGATCTCGGGGACCCGCATCCGGTTGGTGACGCTCTTGAACCCGAGCCCGTGCATACCGGCCAGCAGGGCGAGGGCCTTGGCCGTGTTGCCGCTGGAGAGCTCCACGACCGTGCCGTCGCCGCCGGCCGCGCCCTCCAGGTGGGGGCGGGCCATGTGCCAGGCGGGCCGGTCCTTGACGGACCCGAACGGGTTGAGCATCTCCAGTTTGGCGTAGAGGTCGATGTGGCGCAGCCCGTGCACGACGGGGTCGATGCGCACCAGCGGTGTGTTGCCGATGGCTTCCGTGATGCTGTCGTACCTCATACGGGTGTTCCCCCCGAGGGTGTGATCGGCCAGTAGTCCTCGTCCAGGCACCAGCGCCAGGAGCCGCCCCGCTCCTCCGCCGCGACCGTCCGCGCGACCGGCTGCCGTTGCGCGTGGTGGGCGTGGAAGTCCATCGCGTACCCGGCGGTGTTGACGAAGGCCAGCAGGTCGCCGACGCCCGGCAGCCGGGGCAGGAAGACCATGCGGCGCGTGATCAGATCGGCCTCCAGGCACAGGTTGCCGACGAGGAAGACCCCGACCGGTCCCTCCTCGTCCGCCTCGGGGCCGCCGCGCGGCAGCAGGACGGGGTCCACGAGGACACCGTGCTCCTCCAGGCTCACGTCCCCGGCGTTCATTCCGAGACGGACCAGGTACTGGTCGGGGCCTTCCCCCGTGGGCCGCACGTCCAGCACCCGCGCCAGCGACAGCCCGCACTGGTCGACCAGGGAACGGCCGGGTTCGACGTACAGGTCGTGGAGGTGTTCCAGGAGGAGGGTGGCCGACGGCCGGCCCAGGACCGGTGCGGGCAGCGAGAGCAACTCCTCGAGGTAGCCGGGACCGGCGGTGGGACGGTGGCCGGGATACAGTGCGGCCGTCCCCCGCACCGTGCCGCCCTCGTTGCGCAGCCCGTAACCGTGACCGCGCCAGGTCAGGGGCGGATGACCACCGAGCACCGCCTCGCTCAACGCGGTGGTCCAGCGCTCCCACTCCTGTGCGTCGGCGACGTAGCCGACCCCGAAGCCACCGCCGATGTCGACGGCACGCGGTGCCAGACCCCGTGCCCGGCACTCGTCCACGAACAGCACGCACTGCTCCAGGGCCCGGACCTTCTCCTCCAGGCCCGTGGTGTCCAGGTGGTAGGCGACGCCGGCCGGCTCGACGGCGTCCGCGTGCCGCTCCAGTGCCGACATCAGCGCCTCCGCCTCCCGTACCGGAGTACCGAAGCGGCTGCGGCGCGAAAGCGTCCGGATGCCCGCTCCCCCGCGGCCGACGGCCGACTCGAATCCGGACAGACGCACCAACGCCTCGACACGGCCGAGTCCGTGCCTGCGCACCAGGCCGGCCAGGTGTTCCAGCTCGTTGACCGAGTCCAGGTTCACCGTGGCCCCCACCCGGGCCGCCAGCCACAGGAACTCCGGATCCTTGGGGCCGGTGGCCATGAGCCGGTCTCCGGTGAAACCACAGCTCAGGGCGTGCCGCAGTTCCTCCAGCGAGGCGACGTCGACACCGACGGCGGCCGGGTCCTCCGCCGCCAGTCTCCGTACCAGGGCGCTGGACCGGTTCGCCTTGTGCGCGAAGTACACCCGGCCCGTGAGACGGTGGCGGCGGTAGACGGAACGGAAGCGGTGGGCGTTCTCGGCGACGACCTCGGGGAGGAGGACGTTGAGCGGGGACCCGAGGGCGTCGACGAGCGAGTGCAGGAAGGGTGCGGCCCCCAGCAGCGAGGCGAGCGGTGGATCCACTCTCGGCCTCAGGTACAAGGGCACCATCACGAAAGACCCCTCCCCGCCTCGGCCGGCTCCCGTCGCGACGGCCGTTCGGAGGTAGTCGTTTCCAGGGACGCACGCCGCTAAGCCTCACGGGGCCGCGGCCAGGGGGCGAGGCGCAGGCTACTTGGCGCAAAGTCCCCATCGGGTACCTGCCCGCCGAGTGCACCGCTTGCGGGCTTCCCACAAGCAGCACGCATCGCCACGCCCGGGTGGCCGCCACGGGACAATCCGTCGGCTCCGGAGCCGGCATCAGCGAAGCGCCGTAGCGCCGAGAGCGCCTCACTGTTCGTGTGCTTGCTGTTGTACTGCTGCACGATGGCGGTGAACTCGGCTTCCGGGTGGTCGATCGCGTACACGATCCGTCCGGCGATCTGCCGCAGCTCGTCCATGCTCGGCAGGGTCACGATCACTCTGGAGTCGCTGTTCATCTCGACGGCCAGCACCGGCTTCGTCGACGCGAACACGTCTTCAAAGCGGCGAACAGGCCGATCACGGCGATGACGAGCGCCAGGTTGCCGTTCTCCCCGACGCGGGCCTCGCCCCCGTTGGCTTGGTTGATCGCGACGTGGACCAGGGCGGCGACGAACAACCACTTCGACAAGCGGACGGCGGCCGCGCCCCAGTCGGGCTTGAGCCTGAAGGCATCGACCCAGGCGATGTTGTGCAGCGGGATGGCCGCCGACCCCACCCACAGCATCCGGCGGCTGACCCGGAGGACCAGAGGGCTTCCCTTGGAGGGAGCCAGCGGTATCGGAGGAACCTGGGGCGGCGGCTCGGACGGTGGTGCGCCAACATTTCCTGTGCGGTCCATGGCTCCCCCCGTGTTGCCGTCACACCCACCCGCACATCGCCGGATCACCATTGAGCGCCCGCAGGTGGTTGTGAGGCAGACGAGAAGCAGCACGTCACCGCCGAATGTGAGGCAGCGCCGTGGAATTGACCCACTCGCGCGTCGTCACACATCCGCGAGCGCCGACAACATGACAATGCCTCTCCGGACAACGACTGGTGCAGTCGATGAACCGGTCGGTGTCGAGCTCGCGCAGGAACGATTCACGCGCGCTCGACGGCACCGCGATGACCCGCGCGCCCCTGTGTCACCGGGCCGGGGCTCCGGGGTCCTACATGTGATGGGGATCACGCCTGAAGGAAAACCTGCGGTCCGTGCTCGGCGTCTTGCGGGTGTGAGATCAGTCAGAAAGGCACCAGGCGAGCTGGACGAGGAGCATCTCGTCCGGTTGGTGGCCAAGGGTGACCGTGCCGCGTTCGAGGAGCTGTACCGGCGTACGTCGCCCTGGCTGGCGGTACGGCTGCGGCGCCGCTGTGCGGACGAACAGGTTGTCGCCGAGGTCATGCAGGAGACGTATCTGGCGGTGTGGCGCGCGGCCGGTGCGTTCGCCGGGACGGCGGTCGGGGGGACGGCCGTGGGCTGGCTGTGGACGATCGCGGCACGCCGACTCGTCGACGCGTTCCGGCGCAGGGGGCACCACGCGGAGCCGCCGCCCGCGGCCGCCTCGCGGCCCGTGGCGCCCGCCGCCGAGGAGGAGGCGCTCGCGTCGACCGTCGGCGGCGAGGTCGGGGACGCGCTGCGGCGTCTCGCGCCGGAACTCAGACAGGTACTGCAGGCCATGGTGCTCGACGGGTTGTCCGTCCGGGAGACCTCGGTCCTGCTCGGGGTGCCCGAGGGCACGGTCAAGACCCGTGCCCGCCGGGCCCGGATCGCGATGCGGAAGGCGTTGGCATGAGCGTGGAACACGCGTCGATGCGGATCATCGAGGGGTACGCGCGCGGCGACACGGACATCGCTGCCGACGAGGTGTGGGCCTTGGAGGCCCATCTGGAGACGTGCCGGGTATGCCGGGACCGGCTGTCGGCCGCCGTCGCGGCGCGGGCGTCGGCCGTGGTGGCGCTGGTCGACACCGTGTGGTCCGACCTCGAACCCCGGCTCGTCGGCACCGCCCCGATGCCGCGTCGGCAGGGCTGGCCGGCGCGGCTGTCACGGTGGATGACGCCCGTGACGGTGCCGTGGCTGGCCATGGCCGTGGGCGTGACGCTGCTCGCGTTGCTGCTCGACCTGGCGGCCACCACCGGCATCGGCCTCGGCTCCGGCGAGGTGTCACTGGTGCTGCTGCTCGCCCCGGTCCTGCCCGTACTCGGCGTTGCGGCGTCGTGGTCGCGCGGTCTGGACCCGGCGTACGAGCTGACGGCCTCCGCGCCGAGAGCGGGACTGCATCTGGTGCTGCGGCGTACCGCGTCCGTGCTCGCCGTGGTCATCCCCGCGCTGCTGCTGAGCGGATGGGCGACGGGGGTGACGGCCGCGCAATGGCTGCTGCCCTCTCTGGCCTTCACCTCGACGACGCTGGCGCTCGGCGGTGCCGTCGGCGTGCCCCGCGCCGCTGCCTGGCTGGTGGCCGGATGGGCCGCCGTGGTCGTGGCGCCGACCCTGGCCGCCGGCCGTACGGGCTTCGCCCTGCGGACGGACGGTCTGCCCGTGTGGGCGCTGATCCTCGCGCTCAGCACCGGTGTCGTGATCGCCCGCAGGGGCGGCGCGTACTCCGTGCTGGGAGCCCACCGTTGACCATCGGAAGGGAACACCCCATGACGCCCGCGATGAGCGCGGCCGACATCGCGCCGACACCCTACGCCTGGGAGATCCGGACCAGCGGACTGAAGGTCAGAGCCGGCAGACGACGGATGGCCGTCGACGGGCTCGATCTGTCCCTGGGCACCGGTGTGCACGGCTTGCTCGGCCCCAACGGGGCGGGCAAGACCACCCTCATCCGGGCGCTGGCCACCGTACTGCGCCCCGCCGGGGGCACCCTGGAGCTGTTCGGCGAGTCCGCGGACGGCAGGGGCGAGCACCGGGCGCTGCGCCGCCGGATCGGCTACCTGCCGCAGGAGTTCGGCTACTACAAGCGCTTCACGGTCCGCGAGTTCGTCGAGTACATGGCGTGGCTGAAGGAGGTGCCCAAGGCAGACATCCCCGGGGCGGTGCAGCGCGCCGTGGAGCGGGTCGGCCTGGCCGACCGTGCCGACAAGCGGATGAAAACCCTGTCCGGCGGCATGGTGCGGAGGGTGGGCATCGCCCAGGCCATCGTCAACGACCCGTCGATCCTGCTGCTGGACGAGCCCACGGTCGGCCTGGACCCGACCCAGCGGCTGCGCTTCCGCGAACTGCTGCAGGAGCTGGGCAAGGACACCTGCGTGGTCGTCTCGACCCACCTGGTGGAGGACGTGGCCGCCGCCTGCACCGATGTCGTGCTGCTCGCCGAGGGCCGGCTGGTCTTCCAGGGGTCCCCGGACGAGCTGGCTGCGGCGGGCGGACCCGAGCACGTGGGCGACAGCCCGCTGGAGCGCGGCTACTCGGCGCTGCTGCAGGCCCCCCAGCAGGGAAGAGGCACCTGGTGAACATCCGTGTCCTGCGCACTGAGCTGAAGCGCTCCGTCGCCCCCTGGGCCGGCGCCCTGGTCCTGACGAGCGCGCTGGCGTTCCTGTACCTGGTGGACGCCGCGTGGTGGAGAGGCACCACAGCATGGACGGCCCAGTGGACATCCATGGCCCTGTGGACCCGTGGCTTGCTGTTCTACCTGTGGCCGCTGGCCGTGGGGCTAGGCGCGCTGCAGGGTCTGCGCGACCACCGCTCGAAGACGTCCGAGCTGCTGACGAGCACGCCGCGGCCCGCCTGGCACCGCGCGGCCACGATGGCGGGCACGACAGCGATCACGCTGGCCTCGGCCTTCGCGCTGCTCGTCCTCGCGGGCGCGCGTCAGGTGCTCGCAGGGACCGCGTACACACACCTCGGATGGCTGCCCATCTCGCTGGTGGGGGCGCTCTCCCTCGTCGCGGGAGCGGTGCTGGGCATGGGGGCCGGTCGTGCCCTGCCGTCCGTGCTCACCCCGCCACTGCTGGCCGTGAGCGCCTTCGTTTTCACAGCGCTCCTGCAGATGTCACCGGGCCGGACGGAGACGGTCACGCAGGAGGGGTACCCGAGCACGGAGCCGAACCGCATCTCGCTGCTGTCACCGGCGGTGGAGGAGGTGCGCCACGTGCTCGTCACACTCTCCGCCTCCGTGCATGTCGGGCAGACGATCTGGATGCTCGGCCTGGCCGCGACCGGCTTCGCGCTGCTGGTCGCCGCGAGCGCGCGCGCCCGGTTGCTGGCCCTGACGCCGCTCCTGGCGGGCGCGGTGATCGCCCTGCTCGTCCTCCCCTCCGACCCGCGCCGGATGTACGTCGTCGACACGGCCGCCGCGGAACCGGTGTGCGACGGCCCGGTGTGCGTGACCAGGACGCACGAGCCACGGCTCGCCGTCCTCGCGGATCCCGGAAAAGAGGCGCTGCGCCTGCTGCGCGATGCCCTGGGCGGCCGGGCACCGGTCTCGATCCGGGAAAACACCGCCGTACTGCCGGACGGCGCCATGCCGCAGTGGTCCCGCACGACCGTACTCATCGACTTCGACGACGACCTCATCGACGCGGCGAAGGGCGAGGAGCTGAGCTGGGCCCTGATCGCCCACGGCATGGTGCCGGACTGCACACCCGTCGGCTGGAGCAGCTTCGGAGGAGAGGACATCGCGCGGAGCGTCGCGGTGGGCTGGGTCCTGGGAGACCTCAAGTCGCTGCCCGACAACGGGCCGGCCGGCCTGCGCCAGGAGATCGACACCGAGGCCCGCAAGGTCTGGAAGGACCTCAGGGAACTGCCTCGGGCCGAGCAGCTCTCGCGGATCAACGCGATGCGCGCCGCCGCGCTCTCCTGCGAGGGAGACGCGCTCGACGCGCTGACCGGCGGTGCGTCCCGGTGAGGTGGGCGATGCTGTACGCGCGTTCACGACAGGTGCCCGCGTCACTCGCCGCGATGGTGATCAGCGCGGTGTCGGTGTGGGCACTCGCCCCGGGCGGAAGCGGAGAACCGCGTGATCCGCGGCTGCCCGCGCTCCTGCTTGCTGCGGGAGTCATGGCGGCCTCCACCGGACTCGGTGGGCAGGACCTCGAGCTGGACCGGACGGCCGCGATCCGTTGGGTCCCCCGCAGGGCGGTGCACGTACTGCTCGCCGGCGGGGCCGTCGCCGCGGTGCTGTCGGCGGTGCAGACGATGGGGGAAGACCTGGCCACCACCGCGTTCGTCATCCGCGACAGCGCGGGCCTGATGGGGCTCGCCGCCGTCGGGGCGGCGATGTGCGGGCGGCAGTACGCGTGGACGCTGCCGTTCGCCTGGCTCTCGTATGCGTTCTTCGCCCCGCCCCCACCTCCGGCGAGTGGGCCGATGCAGGTGGCGTCCTGGATGCTGCTGCCACCCGACACGGCGGTGGGCACCTGGACGGCCCTGGTCCTCACGGTCGCCGGCACCACGGCCTACGCCGTCGCGGGACCGCGACGGTAAATGGGCGGGCCGACTGGGCGCGAAACCCGGTCGGCCCGCCCGGACACCGGGGCAGGACCTCGGAGTATCGTTCGGGACTGCTGCAGGGCTGGGTGACACCTGACCTGGCTTGCTGGGAGGCGGCCTGGACTCGTCAGTGAAGTCAGCAAAGGTCAGCAAGTGTTCGGCCAGAGCTGCCCACAGACGCCCATACATCGGGAGTCGCAGGCAGATTCAGAGGCACGTATGCGACTGGAGCCGACGCGGGCGCTGCGGGATTCGCGCGTTGCCGGACAGGCGCAGCAACGATCCCGTCCTGTCGACCTACGGCGTGCCGTATCCGCAGGTCAGCGCATCCTCCCCCGCGGCTTCAAGGGTGCGTTCGGCAGCTCCGGCGCAGGCAGTGGAGCCCCGTCGTACCCCTGCACCTCACCGAAACGTGCCCCCTTCATCCAGTCCTCGCGGGCCCGTACGATCTCGTCATGTGACCGGCCGATGAAGTTCCACCACATGACGATCTCCTCGTCGAAGGGCGGCCCGCCCAGCAGTATCAGGCGAGCCGTCTCGGGCCCCCGGTTGGTCAGGGTGAGTGCCGTGCGGCCGGGGGCCACGTATCCCAGTTCGGCCGGCTGTACGGCGGTTCCCCCGACGAGGACGTCACCGGTGTCGACGAGGACGCCGTGCTCGAAGGCGCGGTCGACACGAAGGGTCGTCTCGGCGCCCGGGTCCAGGGCCAGTTCGGCGCCCAGCAGGGGGGTGAAGGTCCGTACGGGGGACGTGGCGCCCGCGAGCGAGCCGAGGAAGACGCGCGCCTCACCGCCCTCCAGGGGCAGCGGATCCGGTACGTAGTGCTGGAAGTCGCGGGCCGCGCCCCGGTGTTCGCCGGGCAGCGCCACCCACAGCTGCACCCCGTGCAGGATCGTGGTGTCCGGGGTGGAGACCTCCGAGTGGCTGATGCCGTGGCCGCCGGTCATCAGGTTGAGTTCCCCGGGACGGACGTAGGCGTGGCTGCCCAGGCTGTCACGGTGCTCGATCTCCCCGCTGAACAGCCAGCTCACCGTCTGCAGACCGGTGTGCGGGTGGGGAGCGACGTCCATGCCACCGGTGCCGCCGACGTCGTCGGGGCCGTAGTGGTCGGCGAAGCACCAGGCGCCGATGAGTGTCCGGGCCCGCTGCGGCAGGGTGCGCCGCACTCGCATCGCGCGCGGCCCGCCGAGCGGCACGTCACGCGCGGTGAGCACCTCGACGTCGGCCGGGCGGGCCGCCTCCGCGTCGCCTCCGCACTTCAGCTCCGGGGGCCGTGTCTCCGTATTGCTCATGCCGTCCGCCCTCCGCTGAAAGTTCAACTTTCAATATTTATGCGACGACTATAGGCCTGGTCACGCGCCCGCCGCCACCGGACGGCGTACCAGATAGCCGGCCGCCGCCACCACCAAGACCGCCATACAGGCGATGAACACCAGTCCCGCGCCTTCCAGGCCCAACGGTTCCGAGAGCAGGCCCACACCGATGACCGGCACCGAGATCCCCGCGTACGCCACCACGAACAGCGACGAGATCACCGCGGCGCGCCGGTCCGCCGGAGACGCCCCGCTCACCGCGGACAGCGCTCCGCGGAACGCCAGGCCCTGGCCGAAACCACCGACGAGCGCGCTCAGCACCACGAAGATCAGCAGGTCCCGGTACAGAGCGGCCGCGAGCAGGGCCAGCCCGGTAAGGAGTCCGACGCAGCCCAGCGGCAGTGACCGCCGCACGCCGACGCGGCCGACGGCCACCTGACCACCCGTGGAGGCGAAGAACGCCAGCGCCACGACCACGCCGCTCACCGCGTGGCCGGTGACGCCGAGCGACTGGGCGAGGAACGACGGGCTGACGGAGGTGAACACACCGAACAGGGAGAAGCCGACGAACGAGGCGGCCGCCGCCGGCCCGAACACCTGCCGCACCCGCGCGGGCACCCCGGGCCGCTGCGGCCGTACGGTCCTCAGCGGCCGTCGTTCACCCACCGTCTCGGGCAGTCCCAGCAGGATCGCGCCCGAGCAGGCCACCAGGGCCAGGTGCACGGCGAACGGCAGATACAGCGGCCAGGGCGCGTACTGCGCGAGCACTCCGGCGAGCAGCGGACCGCAGCCGAGCCCGCCCATGTTGACGGCCGTGGCGACGAACGTGGCCCGGGAGCCGCCGCCGGGCGGGGCCGATTCCATGACGTACGCGGTGGCGGCCCCGGTGAACAGGCCCGCGGACAGCCCCGACAGCAGCCGTCCGGCACAGAGCCAGCCGATCCCGGTGGCACTCAGGAAGCAGATCCCGCTCGCGGCCGCGCAGCCCAGGCCCCACAGCAGCACGGGACGTCTGCCGACGGCGTCCGAGGCGTTGCCGGCGAGCAGCAGCACGCCGATGACCGCGAAGGCGTACACGGCGTACACGACAGTGACCGTCAGCTCGGAGAAACCGAACTTGTCCTGGTACAGGGGGTAGAGCGGGGTCGGCAGTGTGGTGCCGGTCATGCACACCGCGAACACGGCGCCGCCGAGCAGACACACCCGCCACCCGCGGCGATCACCGGCCATGGCCCGACGCTAACCCCGGACCCGGCCGCCCTTCCGGCACGCCACGGCCGGGGCACGGCGACGGCGGATTTTGCAGAGCGTGCATTTTTGCATAGCATGCACGGCATGACGGGGAAGGACACCGCGGGCGGCGGGCTGCGGGAGCGCAAGAAGCGGGCCACGCGGGCTGCCCTCACGGAGGCCGCGCTTCGCCTCGCCGCCGAGCACGGGGCGGACCACGTCACCGTCGAGGCGATCAGCGCGGCCGCCGGCGTCTCCGTACGCACCTTCTTCAACTACTTCGACTCGCGTGACGACGCCTTCGTCGTCGTCGACGCGGACGTGGGCGCCCGGGTGCGCCGGGCGCTCCTCGACGCTCCGGCGGACCTGACGCCCCTGGAGGCGCTGCGCGAAGCGCTCGCCGCCGAGCTCGCGGAGGCCGAGAGGCAGCACGAGCTGTGGACTCTGCACGCCGAGGTGCTGCGTGCGGCCCCGCGCCTGCTCGTCCGCAGCCTCGGCGCGCAGATGGCCGACGAGGCGGGCCTCGCCGAGGTCATCGCGCGGCGGATCGCCCCCGGGACGCCGGAGAGCGGGGTCGCCCACTCCCCCGGCGGCAAGGGCCGTACGGTCGCCCTGTATCCGCGCCTGCTCGCGGCGGTGGCCGGTACGGCGGTGCGGGTGAGCGTGCAGCACTGGTGCGACCGGCAGGACGAAGACGTCCCCTTCGCCGACGTGTTCCGCGAGGTGTTCGCCCTCCTCGCCGCCGGGCTGCCGGCACCGGCCCGGTAGACGCCGCGCACCGAACCGGGGCGGCCACCGCCCTTCCACCACCTGTTCCTGACGGGGCGCGCCCCGCTTTCACCATCGATCCGCTGAGAGAGACGACCGTGACCGCAACACAGGCGCTGGATACCGCGCCGCCCGCTCCCATGTCCAACCGGCAGATACTTCAGGCCATGTCGGGGCTGATGGCCGGCATGTTCGTGGCGATCCTGGCGGGCACCGTGGTGGCCAACGCGCTGCCCACGATCATCACCGACCTCGGAGCCAGCCAGTCCTCCTACACCTGGGTCGTCACCTCTGAGCTGCTGGCCATGACGGCGACCGTGCCGCTGTGGGGCAAGCTGTCCGACCTGTTCGACAAGAAGCTGCTGCTCCAGCTGTCGCTGGGCATGTTCGTGGTCGGCTCGCTGCTCGCGGGATTCTCGAGCGGCGTCGAACTGCTGATCTTCAGCCGTGTCCTGCAGGGCATCGGCGCGGGCGGACTGACCGCGCTCGCCCAGGTCGTCATGGCGGCGATCATCCCGCCCCGCCGGCTCGGCAAGTACGCCGGAATCTTCGGCGCGGTGTTCGCCGTCGGCACGGTGGCCGGACCGCTGATCGGCGGTGTGCTGGTGGACACCTCCTGGCTGGGCTGGCGCTGGTGCTTCTTCATCGGCGTACCGTTCGCGCTGCTCGCCATCGTGCTGCTCCAGCGCACCCTGGCCCTGCCCATGGTCCGCCGCAAGGCGAAGATCGACTTCCTGGGCGCCTTCCTCATCGTGGCGGGCGTCTGCGCCCTGCTCATCTGGGTGACGCTGGCCGGCAACGAGTTCGACTGGGCCTCCTGGCAGACCGCCGCGCTCACGGGCGCCGGGCTCCTGCTGCTGGTCGCCGCGGTGTTCGTCGAGGCGCGGACGGAGGAGCCGGTCATCCCGCTGGACATCTTCCGCAACCGCACGGTCACCCTGACCACCGTCGCCAGCCTGCTGGTCGGTGTCGCCATGTTCGGCGGAACGGTCTTCCTCTCGCAGTACTTCCAGATCTCCCTCGGCAAGTCGCCGACCGTCGCGGGTCTGATGAGCCTGCCCATGATCCTCGGTCTGCTGGTGTCGTCCACCGTGGCCGGGCAGTTGATCAGCAAGACCGGTGTCTGGAAGCGCTACCTCGTGGCCGGGGCGGTCATCATGACCGTGGGCCTCGGCCTGCTCTCCACCATCGGCGCGGACACCTCGTTCACCCTGCTCAGCCTCTACATGGCCACTCTCGGCGTCGGTGTCGGCATGCTGATGCAGAACCTGGTGCTGGCCGCCCAGAACGACGTGCCCGCCAGTGAACTGGGCGCCGCCACCTCCGTCCTGTCCTTCTTCCGCAGCATGGGCGGCACCATCGGCACCAGCGTCCTCGGTGCGGTCCTCGCCAACCGGGTCGCCTCCGAGATGACCAAGGGCCTGGACGCGGCGGGCATCCCCGCGGGCCCGGGTGCGGGCGACGGCGAGGCCGGCGTCCCGGACATGGGTACGCTGCCCGAGCCGGTGCGGGCAATCGTCGAGCACGCCTACGGCGTCGCCACCGCCGACCTGTTCCTCATCGCCACCCCCTGCGCGCTGCTTGCGCTGATCACGGTCGTGTTCCTCAAGGAGAAGCCCCTGAAGACGACCAGTGGCATGGAGCGCCTCGCCGAGGAGTCCGGCTCCGCGGTCACCGACAAGGCGGCTGTCGGCGGCTGAGTCCCGGGTGTCTCCGTTCGCCCCGGATCCGCTCACGCGGGCCCGGGGCGAACGCGTGCGGGGAAGGTGTCGGTGAGACACGGTGGTGGGACGTCGTCGACGCGCCGGGCGGCGGGCGGCGGAAGCTGCCGGGCGCAGTCGTTCGACGGCCACCGCGCCCATACCGGCGGACAGCATCTCCTACAGGCCGCGAGCGTGACGGGGGTGCTGGCCTCCCGCCCTTGTCAGTGCCGCGGAACGGCATGTATAACGTTGTAAAACTTGAGTCCAGCGGCTCGGCGCACGCCTCACGGTGACGGCCTCCCCTCCGCACCCGCCCACCGGGTCGGGTCGCTCACGAAGGGAACGCCGTGCGGGTCAGCCTCAAGGACGTCGCCGCGCACGCGGGGGTCTCCATCAAGACCGTCTCCAACGTGGTGAACAACTACCAGCACGTCACCCCCGCCATGCGCGAGCGTGTCCAGCGGTCCATCGACGCGCTCGGCTACCGGCCCAACCTCGCCGCCCGGCACCTGAGGAAGGGCCGTACGGGCATCATCGCGCTCGCGCTGCCCGAACTCGGCAACCCCTACTTCGCCGAACTGGCCGCCTCCGTCATCGACGCCGCCTCCCAGCACGACTACATCGTGCTGCTCGACCACACCGGAGGGTCGCGCAAGCAGGAACTCCTGGTGAGCCAGGGGTTCCGGGCCCGGGTCATCGACGGGCTCATCCTCAGCCCCATCGAGCTGGAGACGGAGGACCTGCGCGACCGCTCCGAGGACGTGCCGCTGGTGCTGCTCGGGGAGCGGGAGTACGACCTGCCGTACGACCACATCGCCATCGACAACGTCGCCGCGGCCCGCTCCGCCGTGCGGCACCTGATCGCACTGGGGCGGCGGGAGGTGGCGTTCATAGGGGCCCGGCGCGGGCGGAGCGATCCGGCCCAGCTGCGCGTCCGGGGCTGGCGGGAGGAACTGACGGCCGCGGGACTCGCGACCGACGAGGGGCTCGTCGCGGCCACCGACGGCTGGGGGCACGCCGACGGGGCGCTCGCCATGAACCACATCCTGGACAGCGGGCGGCGGCCCGACGCGGTGTTCGCCTACAACGACCCCATGGCGATCGGGGCGATGCGGGTGCTGCACGAGCGGGGCCTGCGGGTGCCGGAGGACATCGCCGTCGTGGGCTTCGACGATGTGATCGAGGGTCGCTTCGGCGCGGTCACGCTGACGTCCGTGTCCCCGGACAAGGCCGCCATCGGCCGCCTCGCGGTGGAGTCGGTGCTGGCCCGGCTGAACGACCGGGCGCCGGAGCCACGTCGCATCCGGGCGGACCACCGGCTCGCGGAACGGGAGAGCACGCTCGGCCGCCCGGCCGGCACCGACCGGGGAACCGCCTGACCCGTGATACGGGTCGCAGCGGGGCACACGCGCCGGCGCCACGGTGCGTGTGCCCGCCGCCGAAGGGCTCCGGTGGCGGGGGCCCTGGGGCGGTGCGCACCCGGGGCACACCGACCGCCATCTCCTGCCCGGTCCGGGGCGCGAACAGCGGTGTCCGGCTGTCCGCCTACAACATCCCCGGGCAGTACCTGCGTCACTACGACGCCGGGTTGTGGCCGGCCGTCCCGGGCGGGACACGCGCCTGGGACAACCCCGACCGGTTCACTGCGGACACCACCTGGACCGTGGAGGGCCCGCGGGCCCCGTGACGGCGGTACGGCCGTCCTCGTGACGGAGCGGTGAGGCGGAGGTGCGGGCGTCCAGCGGCGCCCGCACCTCCGCCGTCGTGGCTGTCAGGGCTTCTCCGCGGTGTACAGGGCGCTCACCTCCTCCGCGGTGAGTGCCCGGTCGTAGGCGTGGACCTCGTCCACCGCCCCGTCCCAGAAGTCGGTGTCCAGGCCGTTCCACTGGGCGCGGCCCACGGACAGGGGTCCGGAACCGACGTAGGCGGGGCCGGCGGTGGCGGTGGCCGCCCGCTCGCCGTCGACGTACAGAGTGATCCGGTCCGTCGTGTCGTCACGGACGCCGACGAGGTGGTACCAGCGGCCGGTCTCGGGTGAGGTCTCGAGCCGTGCGCGCTGCCCGTCCGGTGTGCTGAAGGCGAAGGCGCCCTGGCCGTACTGGAGGTAGAACGGGCTCGCCTGGCGCCGGCCGTCCTGGCTGACGGCGGTGGCGTAGTTGCCGGGCAGGGAGTCGAGGGTGACCCAGGCGGAGACCGTGTAGCTGCCGGTGGTGTCGAGCACCGGGCCGTCGGTCTCGGCGTGCTGTCCCCGGCCGTCGAACTTCAGCGCGCTGCCGCTGACTCCGTCCGTCCAGGTGGTGCCCTCGGTCAGCTTCAGCGGTCTGCCGTTCGGGCCGTCGTCCTTGGCGGTGGTGCCGGTGGCCTCGTCGAGGGCCCAGGAGCCGCCGCCGGTGAGCTGTTCCCGGTCCCCGGCGGCTGCTCCGGCCGCGACGACCCTGCGGTTGATCTCGCGTACCCGGACGGGGTCGACCTTGATCTCCCGGCGGTCGTAGGTGTACAGGCCGTTGAGTTCGTTCTCCAGGTCGCTGATCTGGGTGTAGACGGATCCGGAGAGCTCGGCGCCGGCTTGGTCGAGGTAGAACTTCTCGGTGTTCTCGACGTACTTGCGGGTCAGGGCCTCCTTGTCGGCGACACCGCTGTAGATGACGGTCGGTGTGCCCGGCCACATGTGGCCCGGGGTGCGCAGGGTGAAGCCGCCGTGTTCGCCGTCCATGGCCGCGCGGTGGTCGGGGAAGGGCGGGTCGTCGTTGTTGTAGTCGTGGTGGTCGATGATGTCGCCCTTGCCGGAGTCACCCTTGGAGTTGCAGCAGTTGACACCACTGTGGGCGTTGACGACGCGGGAGGGGTCGGCGGCCTTCACCGCTTCGGCGATGCGGCCGCTCTCCTCGCGGTCCCACTCGCCCCAGCCCTCGTTGAAGACGATCCAGCCGATGACGGAGGGGGAGTTGTGGTGCTGGCGCATCATCTCCCGGCCCTGGTCGACGAAGGCCTTCCGTCCGGTGTCGTCGGTGAGGTTGCCGGAGACGAAGTCCTGCCAGACCAGCAGGCCGAGCCGGTCGGCGTGGTAGAACCAGCGGGGCGATTCCACCTTGATGTGTTTGCGGACGGCGTTGAAGCCGAGTTCCTTGTGGGCCTCGAGGTCGAAGGCGAGGGCCTTGTCGCTGGGCGGGGTGTACAGGCCGTCGGGCCAGAAGCCCTGGTCCAGGGTGGCGAGGGAGAAGACGGGCTTGCCGTTGAGCACCAGTTTCCGGTAGCCGCCGACCTCCGCGACGGCTATCTCGCGCATACCGAAGTAACCGCCGACCTCGTCGGTCGACCTGCCGTCCTTCAACTCCACGTCGAGGTCGTAGAGGTAGGGGTCCTCGGGGCTCCACAAACGCCGCTCGGCGACGGGCAGCCGCAGTTCGCTGTTGGCGGGCCCGCTGACCCTGCCGACGACCTTGCCGCGTGCGTCGCGGGCCACGGCCTCGACCCGGGCGCGCTTCGAGGCGCTGTCGGACTCGACGGTGACGGCCAGGGTGCCGCTGTCGATGTCGGGGGTGGTGACTACGTTGTCGATGGAGGTCTCGGCGACCGGCTCCATCCAGACGGTCTGCCAGATGCCGGAGGACTGGGTGTAGAAGATGCCGCCGGGGTGGGTGGACTGTTTTCCCGTCGGCTGGTTGGCGCCGCCGGTGTCGGTGACCGCCACCACGATCTCCTGCGGGCCCTCGCGCTTGAGGGCGTCGGTGATGTCGGCGCTGAAGGCGTCGTAGCCGCCGGTGTGTTCGGCGACCTTCTTGCCGTTGACCCAGACGCGGGCCTGGTAGTCCACGGCGCCGAAGTTCAGCTTCAGCCGGTTGCCGTCGGCGCCCTTGCCGACCTTCCAGGTGTTCGGCACGTTCACGAGCTTGCGGTAGAACATGTGGTCCTCGTGCCGTTCGAGCCCCGAGAGCTGTGACTCGACCGGGAAGGGCACGACGATCCTCTCGTCCAGGTCCTTGCCGAAGACCGGCTCCTCGCCGGCCTCGGCGCCGCTGAACTGCCAGGGGCCGTTGAGGTTCTTCCATCGGGAGCGGACCTGCTGCGGGCGGGGGTACTCCGGCAGCGGGTTCTTCCGGTCGACCTTGTCGCCCCAGGGGGTGGTGATCCGGTGGGTGGAGGTGTTGGAGGCGTAGCGGACGATCCGGGGCACGGTCTCGTCCCCGGCCTTGAGGCCCCCCTCGCCGTCATAGATGACCCGGACCTGCTGGTTCTTCTGGACGGGTGCCGAGAGCGTGATGTCGAGAGCGTTGCGGTCGCCGCGGGCGGCGGTGACCGACTTGACCGGCATGGCGGTCGTGTCGGCCTCGATCCTGAGGTGCTCCGCCACCTGTGCGAGTCCGCTCACCCGGTCCTCGAACCGGGCCCGCAGCGTGCGTCCGTCCTGGCCGACGGTCAGTTCCACCGGGAAGACCTCGAAGCCGGGCGGCGGGGTGAACGCGGAGACCGGGACGAGCTGTTTGGGCGTCGTCGGCGTCGACCAGCGCAGGAACATGTTCGCTCCGCCGAGGTCCTGGAACATCTCCAGGCGGAAGTCGTGCTTCTCCCCCGCCTTCAGCGTGACCGGGGCACTGGTCTGCTCCCGGTCCCAGTCCGGCTCCCAGTGGTCGATGACCGGCTCGCCGTCGATGTAGAGCCGGAAGCCGTTGTCGCCGACGGCGTGGAAGGTGTAGTCGCCGTCCGCGGGCGCCGCGATCCGTCCGGTCCAGCGGGCGGTGGTGTGCTCCGTGCGCCCGGTCAGTTCCTCGAAGGTGCTGGTCAGTCCGGAGAAGTTGATCTGCGGCTCCAGGAGGGTGCCGCCGAGTTCGGCGAAGTCCCGCGCTCCCGGTGCCGACATGGCGAAGTACTCGCCTTTCAGGCCGTGCACCCGCACATCGGCGTCGGCGGCCGTGGGGGCGGCGGTCGCCGATGCCGGCGCCGCTGCCGTCGCCGCCGGGGCGAGGGCACCGGTGGAGAGAGCCAGAGCCGTCACGGTCAGCAGAGCCCAGCACCGGGTTCGGGGGCGGGAGTGTTGTCTTGTCATCGAACCTTTCCTCGCGCAGAGGGCATGGGGTCACGACGAAGCAGGCACGGCCACCGGCTCGGCCGGGATTCCTTCCAACGTTGGAAAACGGCCGTGCAGCGGAATGACAACATGCCGTCCGGCCACTGTCCAGGTCTCGCGCACGGCTGACACACCGTCAGGAGCGTTGTCCGTGGGCGAGGATGAGGAGGCTCGGGTTCTTCGGGCAGGTCAGCCCCTGACCTCCGCGAACGGTCCGTCGTCGGACGCGAAGGCGTGGGCGGCGAAGCGTTCCCCGATGCGCCGGTGGGTGGCCGCGTCGGGGTGCAGCCCGTCGGGCAGCGGCAGCTCGGCGTGGTCCGCCTCGCCGTAGAGGTCACGGCCGTCGAGGTGGTACAGGTTCGGGTCGCCGTCGGCCCGCTGGGACACGATGCGCTCGAGTTCTTCGCGGATGACGCCGAGCGTCAGCTTGCCCTCGGCCCGTTCCGCGGGATCGCCCGCGGCGGCGAACAGGAGCCGCCCTTCAGCGAGTCGGCTGAAGTCGAAGGCGGTCGGGCCCGGTGTGTCCTCGTGCATGGGGCACAGGATCGGCGAGACGACCAGCAGCGGCGCGGTGGGGTGACCGTCCCGAAGGGTGTCGAGGAAGCCGTGGACGGCGGGAGCGAAGGCACGCAGCCGCATCAGGTCCGTGTTGACCAGGTTGATGCCGATCTTGACGCTGATCAGGTCGGCGGGAGTATCGCGCATGACCCGCGCGACGAACGGGTCGAGCAGGGCGCTGCCGGCCAGCCCGAGGTTGACCAGCTCCACGCCGCCGCGCGCCGCGGCGAGCGCGGGCCAGGTGGTGGTGGGGCTCGCGGCGTCGGACCCGTGGCTGATGGAGCTGCCGTAGTGCAGCCAGGTCCTGCGGCCGGAAGCCGCCGCGGGTTCGACGGGGGCGTCGGTGCGCAGGGCGACGAGTTCGGTCGTCTCGTTGTGCGGCAGCCATATCTCGACGGTCTTGTCACCGCCTGGCAGCCCGGTGAAGCGGAGGGTGGCGACGGGGCCGCTGCCGAGTTCGGCCTTTCCGGTGCCCATGTCGATGGTCACGGTGTTGCCGCCGCGCGCGACGGCCCGGCCGGCCGGGCGTCCGTCGACGAGCAGGTCGTACTGTCCGTCCGGCCGCTGCGGCGTGTCGGCGTAGACCCGCTTGGTGGGCAGGGTGTCCAGTTCGACGGCGGTCGCGCGGGTACGGAAGACCAGTCGTACGCCGGAGGGCTGGCACTCGGCCATGGCGAGCTGCCCGTCGGTGTTCCGGGCACGGGCCCAGGCGGGCAGGCGGTGCGGCAGGAGTCCTCGCGGCGTGCGTTCCAGGTCGAGCGCGCCACGGACCAGGGCGGTGGTGATGGGGGTGGAGATCCAGGGAAGTGAGGTCATCGTGGTGGTCCGTCCGCGGTGGGGTGGGTGGATGAACGGCTGATCGGGGCCGCCTCAGGGGGCGGCGGCCAATTGCGCAGCAGCGCGTCCAGCGCGTCGAGGACACGGGTCCACGTCTCCTGCGTGTCCGGGGCGCTGTGGCTGAAGCCGCCGCCCATCTCGAGGCTGACGTAGCCGTGGAAGACGCTGCCGAGCAGCCGGACGGCGTGGGTCCTGTCCGGCTCCGGCAGGTGGTAGCCGCGCAGCAGGGCCCGGGTCATCCGGGCGTGACGGACTCCGGCGCTGCCCGCGGCCGCCTCCGGCCCGAGCCGGAACTGGGCCGCCGCGTAGCGGCCGGGGTGCTCGCGCGCGTAGTCGCGGTACACGTTGGCCAGCGCGGTCAGGGCGTCCTTGCCGGCTCGCCCGGCCACGGCCTCGGCGGCCCGGTCGGCGAGTTCTTCCAGGGCGAGGAGCGCGATCCGCGTCTTGAGATCGTGGGAGCTCTTCAGGTGGGAGTAGAGGCTCGCCACCTTGACGTCGAAGCGCCGGGCGACCTCCGAGACGGTCACCTGCTCGAAGCCGACCTCGTCGGCCAGCTCCGCTCCCGCCCGGGTCAGGCGCTCCGGGCTCAGTCGCACGCGTGCCATACCCCGTCCTTCCCGTCAGCTGATTCGATTGTGCATCTGCCTAATACCTTTAGGCAAATAACTAGTGCTCTTGATCGATTGTCAGTGGTGGGCGGCAGGATGCACCGCATGACAACTCCTGCAGCAGTGATCGTCGATGCCGCCGCGTACGCGCAGGCGGTCGAGGACGCCGTGCGCGCGGCAGCCGCCTATTACGAGGGCGGCACCTCGCCACTGGACGACGACACGTACGACCGGCTGGTACGGGGGATCGCCGACTGGGAGGCGGAGCACCCCGACGGGATACTCCCCGACTCCCCCACCGGGAAGGTCGCCGGTGGCGCGGTCGAGGGCGACGTACCGCACACGGTGCCGATGCTGAGCCTGGACAACGTGTTCTCGGCGGAGGAGTTCACCGCCTGGACGGCGTCGCTGGCGCGCCGGACCGGGCGGGAGGCGACGCGCTTCAGCGTGGGGCCGAAGCTGGACGGGCTGGCGATCGCCGCCCGCTACAGCGAGGGCCGGCTGAGCCGTTTGATCACCCGCGGGGACGGGACGGCCGGGGAGGACGTCTCGCACGCGATCGGCACCGTCGAAGGGCTGCCCGAGCGGCTTCAGGAGCCGGTCACCCTGGAGGTGCGCGGAGAGGTCCTGATGACGTCCGCCCAGTTCGAGCACGCCAACGAGGTGCGCACGGGGCACGGCGGTCAGCCGTTCGCCAATCCGCGCAACGCGGCCGCGGGTACCCTGCGGGCGAAGGAGCGGGCCTACACGGTGCCGATGACGTTCTTCGGCTACGGGCTGCTGCCGCTGCCCGGCACCGACGGGTCCCTGGCGGAGCGGATGCGGGGGATGGCGCACAGCGAGCTGATGGCGATGGCCGCGGACCTCGGTGTGCACACCAGCGCGCGGACCAGCGTCCCCGACACCGTCGCCGAGACGCCGGAGGAGGTCCTGGTCCGGGTGGAGGAGATCGCCGCGCTCCGCGCCGAACTGCCGTTCGGCATCGACGGGATCGTCGTCAAGGCGGACCTGGCCGCCGACCGGGAGGCCGCCGGGTCGGGCTCCCGCGCCCCGCGCTGGGCGATCGCCTACAAGCTGCCGGCGGTGGAGAAGATCACCCGGCTGCTGGAGGTGGAGTGGAACGTCGGCCGTACGGGCATCATCGCGCCGCGCGGTGTCCTCGAGCCGGTCGTCATCGACGGCTCCACGATCACCTACGCCACCCTGCACAACCCGGCCGACATCACCCGGCGTGACCTGCGCCTGGGCGACCACGTCATGGTGCACCGGGCGGGCGACGTCATCCCCCGGATCGAGGCCCCGGTCGCCCATCTGCGGACGGGCGAGGAACAGCCGATCGTGTTCCCGGCGCAGTGTCCGCGCTGCGGCTCGGACATCGACACCCGCGAGGAACGCTGGCGGTGCGCCCAGGGCCGCAACTGCCACCTGGTCGCCTCCCTCGCCTACGCGGCGGGCCGTGACCAGCTCGACATCGAGGGCCTCGGCGCCACCCGCGTCGTCCAGCTCGTCGAGGCCGGACTCGTCACCGACCTCGCCGACCTGTTCACGCTCCGGCGCGAGCAACTGCTCGCCCTGGAGCGGATGGGCGAGACCAGCACCGACAATCTCCTCGCCGCGATCGCCAGGGCCAAGGAGCAGCCGCTGTCCCGGGTGCTGTGCGCACTGGGTGTCCGGGGCACCGGACGGTCCATGTCACGGCGGATCGCCCGCTACTTCGCCACCATGGACCACATACGCGCCGCCGACGCCGACGCCATGCAGCGGGTCGACGGCATCGGGTCGGAGAAGGCTCCCTCGATCGTGGCGGAGTTGGCCGAACTGGCCCCGCTCATCGACAAGCTCACCGCCGCGGGCGTCAACATGACCGAGCCGGGAGCGATGCCCCCGCCGTCCGCCGACGCCGCCTCCGACGGCGACGACCCGGCTGCGGCGCCGCCGGCGGGAGGGCCGCTGCAGGGCATGGCGGTGGTGGTCACGGGCGCGATGACCGGCATCCTGGAGAAGCTCTCCCGCAACGAGATGAACGAACTGATTGAGCGGGCCGGCGGCCGCTCCTCCTCCAGCGTCTCCAAGAGGACCACGCTGGTGGTGGCGGGTGAGGGCGCCGGGTCGAAGCGTGCCAAGGCGGAGCAGCTCGGCGTCCGGCTGGCCACCCCGGACGAGTTCGCCGCCATGGTCGGCGAATTGCTCGGCTGAGCCGGGGACGCGGTGCGTGCCGGGCCGTCAGGGGGCGGCGCAGACCTCAGCGATGGAGAGGCTGTTGTCGTGAAGGTGGTGCCGGGTGATCCGGCCGTCCTCGACGGTCAGGCGCAGGGCGAACGGGCCCTCGAAGGAGCGTCCCGTGGCCCGTACCGTCCCCGGCAGATGTCCCCTCAGGGTCGCGTCCTGACCGTCGACGAGAAAGGTCTCGACCCGTGGCCCCCGCGTCCTCGGGGCACGGTGTGAGCGCTTCGACTGAGGCCGGTTCACCGGGAATGGCCCCGGGTGAGGCGGTGGCCTTCAGCTCGGGCCCGGGGATTCCCGGTCGCGCCGTCGGCGGGCGGCGCGACCGGGACGCGGCTCAGTTGATCGGGCCGAAGATCTCGGTGCGGTCGAAGTCGGCTTCCATGCCGTCGAGCACCGCTCCCAGTTGCTTCTCCTCGTACCTGAAGTGCGTCTCCATGACCGCCTCGATCCCGTCCAGGTGACGGTGCGCCACCTCCGGGTCGGACGAGTCGGCCACCGCCTTCCGCAGTCCACCGATGAGGTGCTCGATCATGTTGTGGTCCTGAGTCAGCTTCGCGACCACCGGCGCCAGGTCGGGTCGCGCCCGTAGCAGTTCCGGGAACAGCGAACCGTCCTCGGCGCGATGGTGGCCGGACAGGGCAGCACAGAACCCGTGGCAGAACAACAGCAGGTCGGTGGCGGCGTCAGCGGGGTCGCCGCCGTCCAGTCCCGCCCGCGCCAGTGCCAACGCCTTGCGCAGCTTGCCGTGCACCCGCTGCAGTTCCCCGCCCCAGGCGGTGACGCGGTCAGTCGGCAAGAACGCCCTCCCGTCGCAGCCAGGCCGCGCACGCGGTCGTCCATGACGCGGTGTGCGGCTCGCGCGCAATGAACTTGTGCGGCTCGCCGCCGTACTCCACTCCGTCCGCCAGGCCGATGCCGTGGCTGCCGCCCGGGTAGACGTGCAACTCCACCGGTACCGCGGCGGCCGCCAGCGCCCGAGTCCACTCCAGGGCGTTGGGGAGGCCCGGCGGATCCTGGGCGGTGGCCCATACGAAGGTCGGGCACACCGACGCGTCCACATGCTTGGCCGGGGACAGCTCGTCCTTGATGGGCAGCAGGTCGCCGAGCAGGTTCTCGACCACCGGCGGCGGCAGCAGGTCGAGGTCGGCCAGCGCGTAGGCCAGGATGGCGAAGTCCGGTCGGGGCGGGTCGGCGACGCCCTCCTCGATGGACAGGACCCGGCCCGTCATGAGCAGGCCGGCGAGTTGGCCGCCCGCGCTTGATCCGATGACGCCGACCCGGCCGACGTCGAGGCCGTGGTCGCCGTTGCGGATGTGGTCCAATCCGGCCCGGGCGTCTTCGAGCGGGGCCGGGAACCGGTCCGGCAGCAGCCGGTAGGACAGAACGAAGGCGTGGATGCCGAGGCCGGACAGCCAGCGCGCGTAGCCTTCGCCCTCGTGCGGTGGAAGTTCCCGGAAGCCGCCGCCGGGCAGGACGAGAACGGCGGGTCGGGGGCCGAGGAACCGGTCCTCGGCGGGGTAAAGCGTGATCTTTCGTGAAATGGGGGTGGGAATGGCCGGAGCCACCTTTCGATACGACGCCTCCATGCCTGACGATCCAACCGCCACCGGCACGCGACGCTGCCTTGAATGATAACCGCCAACGACAGATGGGCGGTTGGGTCGCGCTGCCGCAACGGCGTCAGGGTGAGCACACAGTCTCCGAGGACCGCGGGTCGGCGTCATCGCCTCACACCGCGTCCGGTGGACACCCGGATCGCCGACCGCATCGTCGTCATGGAGCACGGCCGCATCACCGAGCGGGGCACCTACGCGGCCCTGACCCACGCCGGCGCGGCACCTTCGTCGGCCTCCTGCGTCCGTCGCAGGACCGCCGAGCCGGCTCCGGCCGGGCTGTGGCGCGGACGCCGCCGCCCGGCCGGTGCAGCCCGCGGTGGTCAGGTGACCGGCTCGCCCACTCCCAGCAGGTTCCCCTCGCTGTCGTGGAACCAGGCCGCGCGCTCGGCGCGGTAGCCCTTGGTCGGGTAGTTGCCGTCGACCCGGGCGATGCCGTCGGTGGTGCGCAGGCCGGGCACGTCGACCTCCTCGAACACCACGCCGCGCCGCCGCAGCTCCGACACGACGCGCTCGATGTCGTCGACCTCGAAGGCCATCTGGGTGAAGGTGCCCGGGGAGGCTCCGGTCGACCGGTAGAGGGCGAACTCCACGCCCGAGCAGCGGTACAGCAGTCCCCCGGGCCGTTCGTCGACGGGCTCCAGGCCGAGCCGCTCGGCGTAGAAGCGCCGCGCCCGGTCGAGGTCGCGCGCGGGGAGCCTCGTCGCCACACGGGCACCGGCCAGAAGCCGCTCGTCGGGTGCGCTCATCCTTCCACTGTGACGCACGGCGGGCGTGAGTGCCGGGGGCGCGGGCGGTTACCCGGCACCCGGGGCGAGGAAGGGAGCGAGCCATGCGATTCCGAGACCGCAGGGAAGCCGGCCAGGAGCTGGCCGTCAGGCTGCTGGAGTGGGCGAGCAGCGGCGATCTCGCCGGTGTGTTCGTGCTGGCCCTGCCACGTGGCGGTGTCCCGGTCGGGGCGGAGATCGCCCGCGTGATGGCCGTCCCGCTGGACGTGCTGGTGGTGCGCAAGATCGGGGTGCCCGGGGCGCCCGAGGTGGGCATCGGGGCCATCGCCGGGGACGACCCGCCGGTGTTCGACCGCACGGGGCTGCGTGCCCTGGGCCTCTCCGAGGACGAGCTGAGTTCCGAGGTGACCCGGGCGCGTGTCGAGCTGTACCGGCGTGAGTGGGTCTACCGCGGCGGACGTCCCGCCCCGGAGGTGCGCGGTCACAGTGTCGTCGTGGTGGACGACGGTCTCACCACGGGGGTCACGGCCCGTGCCGCACTCCGGTTCGTCCGGCGCGGGGGACCGCTGCGGCTGACGCTGGCGGTCCCGGTGTGTCCGCCGCGGACCGCCGCCGCACTGCGGGGCGAGGCCGACGACGTCATCGCCCTGCACCGGCCGGAGCGACTGGGCTCGGTGGGCGAGTGGTACGACGACTTCCGCCCGGTCTCCGACGAGGACGTCAGGGACGCCCTGCGGCAGCCTCACCCGGCCGGGTGACGTCGGAGTCCGGAGGTCCGGCCCCCTCAGAGCTCGGCGAGCACCACGAAGTCCGCACCGAAGGGGTCGAGGCAGACGGCCATGCGACCCACTCCCTGCGCGTTCTCCGGCCCCATCTGCACGCTGCCGCCGTGTTCCCGCACCTTGGCGACCGCGGCGTCGCAGTCGGCGACGGCGAAGACCGGATGCCAGTAGGGCCGCCCGCCCGCCAGGGACAGGTCCTCCCCGCCGACCTCCATCAGGCCGCCGTGCATCCGCTCCTCCGGCAGACCGGACGGGGTGATCATGGTGTAGGTACCCTCGCCGCCCGGCATCTGGGTGTCGCTGTACTGCCAGCCGAGGACCTGGCCGTAGAACTCCTTCGCGGCGGACGCGTCACTCGTGTACAGCTCGGTCCAGCACAGCGAGCCCGGCTCGTCCACGAGGTCGACGCCCTTGCTCTCCCCGGGCTGCCAGACGGCGAACTGGCCGCCCAGCGGGTCGCTGTACTGCGCCATCCGCCCCCACTGCTCGAGATCCATCGGGGGGACCCGCACGGTACCGCCGGCGCTCTCGACGGCCGCGGTCGTCGCGTCCGCGTCGGTGACGGTGTAGTAGATCATCCACGCCGGGCGGGCGCCCTCCTCGGTGAGTTTGCCGAGTCCGGCGACCATCTTGCCGTTCGTGCTGAACATCCCGCCCTCGACGTCCTCCCCGTCGCCCATCGGCTCGTAGTCCCAGCCGAGGACCGCGCCGTAGAAGGCGGCCGCGGCCGGGACGTTGGGGACCCCGAGGTCGAGCATGCAGGGCGAGCCGGGGGCGAAGTCAGTGGTGATCACCGCGTGGTCCTTTCGCTGGGTCCGTTTGGCCTCAGCGTGCCACCGGGCACTGACACCCGCCCTCCGGCGTCACCCCTCCGGGCGTCGCGGAAACGGCTGCTCCTCGCCCGCGCCGCTCTTCGTGAACGGCAGCAGGAGCCGGGACGGGTGGGCGGCGTCACGGTAGATCTTGTGGGTGACGGGGCGGCCCACCACCTGCCGACGTTGCGGTTGTCCTCACCGGCGCCGTTCGCGTTGCCCGGACCACGTCGCCGATCGCGGCGCGGTCCAGGGCGGGCGCCTTGGCCGGCAGCCCGGTCAGCGCGGCGGCGAGATCGTCGGGGCGCACCCCGCGAGCGCGCCGTCGAACCGTCCGAACGGGGTGCGGGCCGCCGCGTGGAGGTAGGCCTCGCTCATTCCGCCTCACCCGCGGGCAGGGGTTCCCCGACGGGCACCGAGTCCAGCGGGATCGGCGTGAACATCTCCGGCTCCTGGTCGGGAGTGAGCGCGGTCGGGCCGTACAGCCAGTCCGTGAAGGAGTAGTCGTAGGTGTCGCGGGCACGCAGCAGCACGTTGCGCTGCTCGCGGGCGACACCATCGAGGTGCCACAGCTCGCCCCACTTGCGGGAGGTGGTCAGCACGCGGCGGCAGTGCTCCGGGCGGACGGCCTCGTAGGCGGCGAGCGCGGTGCTCCAGTCGACGCTGCCGTCCTCGGCGCGGTTGCGGGCGACGTGCTCGCCCAGCACCCAGCCGTCCTCGATGGCCATGATCGCGCCCTGGGCGATGTACTGCAGCGGCGGGTGCGCGGAGTCACCGAGCAGCGCGATCCGGCCGTGGACCCATGTCGTGATCGGCTCGCGGTCGAACATCCGCCACCACTTCTCCCGCCACATGAAGGGCAGGCCGTCCCGGACGAACTCGCTCGTCCGGGCGAAGGCGGCGTCGAGCTCGTCGGGAGTGCCCCAGTCGTCCTGTCCGGCCAGTGCCTTGGGCGACTCGAAGACGGCGACCTGGTTGAGCATCGCGCCACCGCGCAGACCGTAGTGGACGAAGTGGCAGCCGGGGCCGATGTGGACGACGACCTCGCTGAGATCCACGGACCGCACCCGCGGCTGGTCGGCGGGGACGGTGCCGCGGTAGGCGACGTAGGCGGAGGAGACCGGCTGGTCGTCGACGAACAGCTTGCGGGCGGGCGAGTGCAGGCCGTCGGCGGCGATCACCATGCCGGCCTCGTGGGTCTCGCCGGCGGCGGTGGTCACGCGGGCGCCGCCGTCGGTGTTCTCGTACGAGGTGACGTGCGCGTCGTTGACCAGCTCGACGCCGGCGCGCCGGCAGGCGCGCAGCAGCAGGCCGTGCAGGTCGCTGCGGTGGATGACCAGGTACGGGTAGCCGTAGCGCTTCTCCAGGTCGCGCAGGTCGAGCCGGGTCAGCTCGTCGCCGTCGACGGCGTCGCGCATGACCATCGCGTCCGGGACGACACCGAGGCTCTTGGCCTCGTCCAGCAGACCGTAGTCGTCGAGGATGCGGGTGCAGTTGGGGGCGAGCTGGATGCCGGCGCCGACCTCGCCGAAGGCGGGGGCGCTCTCCAGCAGGCGGACGCTCTGGCCCTGGCGGGTCAGCGAGAACGCCACGCCGAGGCCGCCGATGCCGCCACCGACCACGATCACATCAGGGTTGGACATGGGACTCACTTCTCTACAGCCACGGGCCGAGCTCGGGAGCGTCGGCGAGCGGGTGGGGACGGCCGGCCAGCCAGGCGGCGACCTCGGGGAGCGGACCGCCGGGGAGTTCGGTCAGCTCCCGCTTGGCGCTGATCTCGGCGATCAGGGCAATCAGGAAACCCTTGGGAAGGTCGGCGAAGGTGACGGCCCCGGTACCGAGGTCGGCGGCGTGGACGCACACCTCGCGGGCGCGCATCCAGGGGAGTTCGGTGGCGGGGACGGTGCGGCCCTGGGCGGTGACGACCTCATGGCGCCACTGCTCGTCGGTGAGCCCGTCGAGTCCCGCCGCGAGCTTGTGGGCGGAGTCGGCCAGCCAGGAGCGGAGCTCGCCGGCGGAGAGGGTGGGGCCCTTGGCGATGCCGGCGGCGCGCTCCTCGGCGGAGGCGTACATCGGCGTCTCCTCGCCGGTGGCGGCCCAGCGCACCAGGTTGCCCAGGGCGTCCGCGTTGGCGGCGACGTGTGCCACCAGGTGCTTCCGGGTCCACTCCGGCAGCACGCTCGGGGCGGAGAAGGCCGCCTCGTCGAGGTCCGCGACGGCGTCGAGCATCAGCTCGGTGCCGGTGCGGGCCCACGCGCGCGCGTCGCTGACCGTGCGCGTGCCGGTCATCCCTCGACCACCTTGTTGGTGCAGGCGCCCAGGCCGGAGATCTCGGTGACGACGCTCTGGCCGGGGAGCAGGAACACCTTGGGGTCGCGGGCGTTGCCCACGCCGGCCGGGGTGCCGGTGGCGATGATGTCACCCGGCTTCAGGGTGATGACGGTGGAGATGTACCGCACCAGGAAGACCGGGTCGAACAGCAGCGTGCCGGTGTCGTCCTGCTGCATGACCTCGCCGTCGACGACGGTCCTGACCTCGAGCGCGGGGCGGACGCCGCCGACCTCGTCGGGGGTGACGACGTAGGGGCCGACGGGGGTGGTGGCCTCCCAGATCTTGCCCTGGGTCCACTCGATGGTGCGGAACTGCCAGTCGCGCACCGAGATGTCGTTCATGACGGTGAAGCCGGCGATGGCGTCGGCGGCCTGCTGCTCGTCGGCGCGGCGCACCCGCTTGCCGATCACGACGGCCAGCTCGACCTCCCAGTCGAACGCCTCGGTCTCGGCCGGCTTGACGATGTCGTCGTTCGCGCCCAGCAGGGTCTCGGCGAACTTCGGGAAGAGGGTCGGGTAGCTGGGGAGGTCCCGGCCCATCTCCTTGATGTGGTTGGTGTAGTTGTGGCCGACGCAGACGACCTTGGAGGGGTTGGGGACGACCGGGGCGAAGTCCGCGCCGTCGACCGGGTAGGTGGTGCCCGAGGCGGCGGCTGCCTTGTCCTGCCAGTCCTCCTCGGCGAACAGCTCGCCCAGGTCGGCGTGTCCGAGGTCGACCAGGCTCTCGCCGTCGAGGCGGACCGCGCGGGTGCCGTCGGCGGTGCGGATGGTGGCGAGCTTCATGTCAGGCTTCCTTCTGGGTGCGGTTGAGCTTGAGCGCCTCGAAGACGGGCGCGTCGGAGAAGCGGAACAGGTCGAGGGCGCCCTCGTCGGAGTCGGTGGAGCCGGCCTCGGACCGGGCGGAGAACGGCTCCCAGGCCGGGACGACGAACAGGTCGCCGCGGGTCACCGTCCAGGACGTGTCGCCGACGGTCACGACGCCGGATCCGTCGAACACCTGGTAGACGGACGAGCCGGTCTCGCGCACCGGGGCGGTCTCGGCGCCGCGGGCGACGCGGTGGAACTCGGCGCGGATGGTCGGCAGCACGTCGGAGCCGTCGTGCGGGTTGGAGTAGCGCACCGCGGCGTGGCCGGGCTCGACGGTGCCGCCGCAGCCCTCCTTCTCCAGCAGCAGCTGGTCGCGCAGGGCGGCGTTGGTGTACTCCCACTTGTACGACAGCAGCGGGCTGCCCGGCGTGGCGGGCGCGGCCGACAGCGGGCGCAGGCCCGGGTGGCCCCACAGGCGCTCGGAGCGCGACCGCTCGGGGGTGATCCGCTCGGCGTCGCTGATCTCGTCGCGGCCGAACTCGAAGAACTGCGCCTCGGTGACGTACTGGAAGGGGATGTCCAGGCCGTCGATCCAGGCCATCGGCTCGGAGGTGGCGTTGTGGTGGGCGTGCCAGTTCCAGCCCGCCTGCGGGAGGAAGTCACCGCGGTTCATCGGCACCGGGTCGCCGCCGACGACCGTCCAGACGCCCGAGCCCTCGACGACGAAGCGGAAGGCGTGCTGGGTGTGGCGGTGCTCGGGGGCGTCCTCGCCGGGCATGAGGTACTGGATGGCCGCCCACAGGGTCGGGGTGGCGAAGGGACGGCCGCCGAGGGAGGGGTTGGCGAGCGCGATGGCGCGGCGCTCGCCGCCCCGGCCGACCGGGACCAGGCCGCCGGCCCGGTCCGCCAGCTCCCGCAGCTTCTGCCAGCGCCACAGGTGCGGCACGGCACGGGAGCGCGGGTGGGCCGGCATCAGGTCGCCGATCTCGGTCCACAGCGGGACGAGCAGTTCCTGCTCGAAGCCCCGGTAGAGCTCTTCGAGCGCCGGGGTGACCTCGGGTTGCCCCTCCGCGGCGACAGCCTGGAGACGGACCGGGGAACCCGTTGCGATGTTTTGGGCGAAAGAGGACTGAGTCACAGGGCTCAGCCTGCATCGTGTCTGTCTGAAGAACATGTAGATTCTGGAGGGCAGAATCTGGAGGCTTCCGGCATGGACAAACCGCTCAAGACACCGCCGCCCTATCCCATCGCCAGCGTGGACCACGCGCTGCGGGCGGCGACCATCCTGCAGATGGAGGGCGGCGCGACCGTGTCCGAGATGGCCGAGCGGCTCGGGGTCGCCCGGTCGACCGCCCACCGGCTCCTGGCGATGCTCGTGTACCGGGATTTCGCGGTGCAGGGCGAGGACCGGGTCTACCGGGCGGGACCGGTGCTGGAGCTCGCCGCGCACTCGCAGTCCCTGGTGTCGCGGCTGCGCGCGGCGGCCCTGCCGCATCTGCGCCGGGTCGTCGACCTGCTGGACGAGACCACGAACCTGATCGTCCGCACCGGGGACACGGCCCGTTTCATCGCCAGCGTCGAGTCCCGCCAGGCCCTGCGGGTGGGCTCCCGCGAGGGCATGGTCTTCCCGGCCCACCGCACGACGGCGGGGCTGCTGCTGCTCGCCGAGCTGTCCGAGGACGAACTGGACGAGGTGTACGCCCCCGAACGCTACCGGGACCGACCGGGCGACCGGCCCGACCTGGCGCGGCTGCGGAGCGAGCTGGCGCGGCTGCGCCGCAACGGCTTCGCCGTCAATCAGGAACGTTCGGAGCGCGGCCTCGTCGCCGTCGGGGTGCCGGTCCGCGGCCAGGACGGCACGGCGCTCGCCGGCCTGTCGGTGTCCATGCCCGGCGTACGGTACGACCCGCACCGCCTCCAGCCCCTGGTGGCCACCCTGGACGCCGCGGCGCGCGCCCTGGAGGCGGACCTGGCCGGGGAGCACTGAGCACGTCGCGAACGGCCGGGTCGTCTCGATGCCGTACGACTGCCAGGTCCCGGGCGCCTCGGCGGCCTTCACGTCGGGGGCCTTCCTGACCTCCGTCGCCCCGCCCGTGACGGGCCACCGCGCCGGGCGGCCGTCGGTGTACCGCCGCTGTCCGGGACCACCGCCGTCGAACGGCGCGACCGGACTCCCGTGCCGCCGGACGCTGAACCTGTGGGCCGGCGGCGTTCACGAGGAGCGGACCGCGCTCCTACCGGGCGGGGGCAGGCGGTAGACCGAGACGTGGGAGGGCGAATCGGCGGTGAAGGGGGCGTCGTTCCAGTCTGCGTGCCTGGACTCCAGTCGGAAGCCCGCCAGTTGGGCCATCAGGTCGAGTTCGGACGGCCAGATGTAGCGGTGCGGGCTGCGGTACAGCCTGGCCTGTTCGCTCTCGTCGAAGCGGAAGTGGTGCGAGACGACGTGCTGGCGGAGGACGTCGTAGG
>NZ_JBVIYR010000016.1:0-100106 GCF_055592385.1 Streptomyces sp. NPDC041124 | reverse complement strand
GGGGGCGGCGGCCCCGGAGATGAGGGGAGACCCGCGGCGCGTGCCCGGCCGTCAGTCGAGCACCCCCCCGCCGGCATGCGCCCCCACCGCACGCGGCAGTGACGGACCCCGGCAGACACCGGGGGCGGCTCCGCACGGCCCGGCCACGCCACCCCTTCCGGCACCCGCATCGGCAGCCGCACCCCCTCAAAGGGCCCGGGGGAGAGGGGCGGGGAACAGAGGGAGAGGGGGGAGGCCGTCGTCGTGGCGCGGGCGGCCTCACCCACCCGCGCGCCGCACTTCGCCCCCCGGCCGTGCCCGCAGCGCACTCCCCTTCACAGCCACCCGGCCGGGGAGAGCCGCCGCCCTGCGGCAGCGCCCGGCCCGGGACGCTGAACGGACCCGTGCCTCAGTCGATCCACGCGCGCGGCGCGGGCCCCCCGTGACCGACCGGCGGGAAGATCTCCTCCAGCTCCCGCAGATCCCCCGGCGACAACTCCAGATCGAGCGCCCGAAGGGCGCCCTCGACCTGGCCGACGGTACGCGGCCCGATCACCGGGACCATCGTGCCCGGCCGCGAGAGCACCCACGCCAGCCCGACCTCCGCGGGATCACGCCCCAACCCGGCACAGAACCGCTCGTAACGCTCCACGGCAGCCCGCCCGGCCGGCAGCGCCGACGCCGCACGCCCCTGCGCCGACTTGGCCGCCGTGCCCTCACGCGCCTTGCGCAGCGCCCCGCTCAGCAGCCCGCCGTGCAGCGGCGCCCACACCATCACGGCGAGACCGTGCGCCCGCGCCGCGGGCAGGATCTCCAGCTCCGGCTGCCGGGTGAGGAGGTTGTACGCGCACTGCTCGGACACCAGCCCCACCAGACCGCGCCCACGCGCCGTGTGCTGGGCGTCGGCGATGTTCCACCCGGCGAAGTTCGACGACCCGACGTAGCGCACCTTGCCCTGGCGGATCAGCTGGTCCATGGCCTGCCACACCACCTCCCAGCACACGTCCGGGTCGTAGCGGTGCATCTGGTAGAGGTCGATCCTGTCGGTGCCCAGACGGCGCAGTGACGCCTCACAGCCCCGGATGATGTGGTGAGCGGACAGCCCCCGGTCATTGGGGCCCTCACCCATCTGCTCACCGACCTTGGTCGCGATCACCACGTCGTCACGCCGGCGGGGCGAGCGGGCCAGCCACCGCCCGATCAGCTCCTCGGTGTAGCCCCGGTGCACACGCCACCCGTACATGTCGGCCGTGTCGACCACGTTCATGCCGTTCGCCAGCGCCGCGTCGAGGATCCGGCACGCCTCGGGCTCGTCGGTGCGCCCGCCGAAGTTCACGGTGCCGACGGCCAGCCGCCCGACCCGCAGCCCGGTACGGCCGAACGGGACCTGCCGCCTCACGCCGCCGTCACCGCCACCCTGCCCGGGCCCGGTCGCGTATACGACGGGACGGCGTGGCCGCCGGCACGCCCGTCGACCTGAAGCACGCTCATGCCGCCGCCTCCCACGCCGCCGGTCGGATGTCCGCCCGCCAGTGTGGGCCCCGTTTTGGTGCGGCCGCATCTCGCTGCGTGCTCCGGCCGCCCCGCCCGCACGCCGAGGAACACCGGCCCCCGGGCGACAGGGGCGCCCGGCACGGACAGCCACGGCCCCCGAAGCGGGGCGACGCCGGCCGTGACAACACTGCGCGAGCGCAGCCGGCGCTCCCACGCAGCGAGGGGCCCCGGCCACCCGGGGCGCCGGGCCCCCGGGGGGAACGGCGGCGCCCCCGCGCCGGCCGGTGACCGCTCCCGCCCCCGGCATCCCGCCCTGCCGGCCCACCTGCCGCGATGCCCGCCGGCCGCCGTCCTCTCCGGATGATCCGCCACTCCCGCACGTACCGGTCCGGAACACCGGGCCGGTACATTCACCCCGGGCCCCGGGGCGAATCCGCCCGAGCAGCCGGCCGGCCTTCCCTCCGAAGAACTGCCAAAGTCTCCCTGTCTATTCGACGGGCGCTTACGGGAAAACGGCCGACCGGTAGGCTTCTGGCCGATTCATCGCCCATCTGTAGCCCGTCCGCACCGGAAGCGGATCGGTGCCCCTGCATGGAGGGCCTCATGAAAAGCTCTACCGACGGCGCCATGGGACTTCCGCCCCACTTCACTCAGCCCGTACCGGTCGCGGATCTTTTACCTGCGGATTCCCCTCGTCTGAGCGGGATCGACGAATCTCACGCACAACGACTTGCCGAAGTCTACGCATTGCTCCCGCCGATAATGGTCCACCGCCCCACCATGCGGGTGATCGACGGGATGCACCGCCTCAGAGCCGCGGCCATCGTCGGACGGGACGTCATCGACGCCCAGTTCTTCGACGGAGCCGAGGACGAGGCGTTCATCCAGTCCGTCACCCGCAACATCGCCCACGGTCTGCCTCTGTCGCCCGCCGACCGCAGGGCGGCCGCCGGCCGCATCCTCGCCGCGTTCCCGGCCATGTCCGACCAGAGCCTGGTCGTCTACACCGGACTTGACAGCAAGACCGTGGCCGAGGTGCGCCGGCGTCAGGCCACCCGCCCCCCGCGGCCGAACACCGGCGGCGCGAGCACGGTGCGTCCGCCCGGCCGCGTATCCGACCGCGGACCGGCCGCCGAACGCACGGCGCGCCGGCCGGAACCGGAGGCGGGAGCCGTCGCCCGGGAGCCCGGGCCGGCACCGGGCACCGCCCGGGACGAGGGCCGGCCGCCGCACCGGGGCGAGGAACCCATGACCCCGGTCCGGCACGGCACCCCCGCCCCGCAGCGCCCCGCCGGCAGTCGGATTCCTCCGCCGGCGGCGGGAAGCACCTCGGGCCCGGCGCGGCCCGCGGCGACCCGCGGTTCCCTGGACCTCCTGCGCCGCCTCGCCGCCGATCCGTCCCTGCGGGACTCCGAAGCGGGCCGCGACTTCCTGCGCTGGCTCCACGCCCACTTCTTCACCGACGAGGCATGGCGCAGACGCATCGACGCCGTGCCCCCGCACTGCACGGACACCGTCGCCGAAGTCGCCCTGAAATGCTCGGACATCTGGCTCCGGTTCGCCCGGGAATTGTCCGACCGCCGGAAATTCGCCCCCGCACCCCCCGTACGGACCCGCGACTGAACGCATCGGCCCCTGAAGGGATAACCATGAACACCGCCTCCGTCGAGAAAGCCGTCCGTCTCGTCATAGACGAAATGCACATCCAGCTCGGTCAGGATCTTACCCTCGACGACATGGCTCGCACCGCGATGTTCAGCAAGTTCCACTTCACCCGGGTCTTCCGAGAAGTCACCGGGACCTCCCCGAGACGTTTCCTGTCCGCGTTACGGCTGCAAGAGGCGAAATACCTCCTTCTCAACACCGAGAGCAGTGTGGCCGATATCAGCAGCCAGGTCGGATACAGCAGCGTCGGCACTTTCAGCTCACGCTTCAAATCGTGCGTCGGCGTCTCACCGAGCAGGTTCCGGGAACACAGCGGCAACGTCACAGCCCTGACGGCGGATCCGCCCGCCGTCACCGGCCACCCCATCGCGCTGCGGGGCCGCATCGTGCTTCCCGGCGACCGGCCCCTGGGCCAGGTCTTCGTCGGTCTCTTCCCCGGCTCCATCTGCCAGGGCCGCCCCGTGCGCCACACGCTCCTGGACGGGCCCGGCCCCTTCGAACTCCACGACGTACCCCCGGGGACGTGGCACGTACTGGCCCACTCCGTTCCCTACGGCAGCCCGTCCGCCCCTGCCGGCCGCGCCGGCCAGGGCGGCAACGCCCTGTCCGTCGGCCGGTACGGGCCGATCAGCGTACGCACCGGTGTGCTGATGATGCCCGCCGACATCGTCCTGCACCCGGCCGACCTCCTGGACCCGCCGGTCCTGATCGCCCTGCCCGCCGGCAGCGCCGGTGTCCCGGCGGCGGCCTGAGAGACGAGCCGAAGTCCCGCCACGGGAGCGCGCGGACACGCGGCAATCGCAGAGATGCCCCTGCCACGGCGGACGCCGAACAATCGGAGGTCCGTACATTGGTCGGCCGGTGTGAGGAGCCCGCTGTGAGTGACGGTACAACGTTCTGTCAGACGTGCGAAAACGTCGCGGTCAGCAAGTTCCTGACCCTGGGTATGCAGCCCGCCTGCCTCTTCCCGGAGAACACGGCACAAGCACAGAGCGAACCGTCCTGGCCGCTCGACCTGGGGTTCTGCCCGCAGTGCAGCCTGGTCCAGATCATGGAACCGGTCGACGAGCGGATTCTCTTCTCCGGCGACTACCACCACCTCGCCGGACTGACCGGCGGCTACCGCAGGCACCTGCAAGAACTCGCGGACGAACTGGCGACACTCCACGATGTGCGCCCCGGCCCCACCCAGCGGCGCCCCTACGTCATCGAGATCGGCAGCAACGACGGCAGCCTGCTGGACGAGCTGGCCGAACGCGGCTTCGACGTCCTCGGAGTCGACCCGAACGGCACCGAGACACCGGGCGGATCGCCGGTCGTCAGGGAGTACTTCAGCTCGCAGACAGCGGCACAGCTGCTGTCGGACACCGAACCGGCGGACGTCGTCGTGGCGCTCAACACGTTCGCCCACATCACCCACCTGCACGACTTCCTGGACGGGGTGGGCTCGATCCTCGGCGATCAGGGGATGTTCGTCTCCGAATCGCACTACCTGCCCGACCTCCTCGACACCCTGCAGTACGACTTCGCCTACCACGAGCACTCGCGGTACTACTCGCTGACAGCGCTCCAGGAGGCCTTCAGGGTCCATGGACTCGAAGTCTTCCGCATCGAACGGATCGCCACCCACGGAGGATCGGTCCGCGTGTACGCCGGCTTCGAGGGCGCCCACGAGGTGCACCACTCCGTGACCGAGCTCCGCGCTCACGAGGACACCCTCAAGCTCACCGACGAGGCGGTCTACCGGAGGTTCGCCGCCCGCGTGGAAGAACACCGCGGACGACTGCGCGACCTGCTGGACGCGCTGACGAGGGACGGCTCGCGCGTGGCGGCCGCCTCGTCCCCCGCACGAGCGGTCACGCTGCTCAACTACTGCTCGCTGGGACCGGACGAGATCGACTTCATCTCGGAGATCAGCCCGCGCAAGATCGGCAAGCTGTCCCCCGGCACCCACATCCCGATCGTCCACCAGGACCGGCTGTGCGGCCCCGAACAGCCGGAGTACGCCCTGCTGCTCTCCTGGCACATCGCTGACGAACTGATCTCCCGGCTCCGCGAGGAGGGGTTCAAAGGGGACTTCGTCGTCCCGCTCCCGGAGCCCCGGGTGATCAAGTGATCAAGTGATCACGGGATTGGCCGCGCCGCCGCCACGGACGTGCCCCGACTCCGGGACCACGTCCGCACCGCCTCCGCCGGCAGCCTCACCACGTGCGCCACGGACGGGACCACACCGCTGAGAGGGAGAACATGACGAGCATCGAACGCACAGGCGTCACCACGTTCCGGGGAACCCCGGTGACCCTGCTCGGCCCGGAGGTCGCCGCCGGCGACCGGGCGCCGGACTTCACCGTCCTGGGCCACGACATGGCACCGGTCCGGTTCTCCTCGCTGAGCGGCACCACACGGGTGATCTCGGTCGTCCCCTCGCTGGAGACACCCGTCTGCGATCTGCAGACACGCCGTTTCCACGAGGCCGTGGCCGGACCCGGCGGGGTGCCGGTGCTGACGGTGTCGGTGGACCTGCCGTTCGCCCAGGCCCGCTGGTGCGGCGCGGCGGGGGTCGAGGGCGTGCGGACCCTGTCCGACCACCGCGACCTGTCGTTCGGCCTGGCCTACGGCGTGGTGATCAAGGAGTTCCGCCTGCTGGCCCGCGCGGTGTTCGTGGTGGACGCCGCGGACACGGTGGTCCACGCCGAGTACGTCCCCGAGGTCGGGCAACTCCCGGACCTCGACGCCGCGATGACCGCGGCCCAGAAAGCCGCGACCGCGCGCAGCTCCGCCGGCCGCACCGCTTGACCACCCCTTTCCGGGCGGTCCTCCCGCGAAGGCCGCCGCACGGGCCCTCCCCCTCCCACCCGTGCGGCGGCCTTCGCCTGCGACGCCACCCCGCCCGGGGCACGGCCACGGGCGGGGCCGCAGCGCATCCGGCCGGACGCAACCCGCGCGGGCGGACGACACGGAAGAGCAAGAGCACCGGGACCACACCCCGGGCCCTGGCGAAGCCGTCACCGCCCCCTGCCTCACGGCAGGCGGAGCACGCAAAGACCGCCGCCTCCCGCGAAGCGGCGGTCACACACGCCTGCCCGCACCCCGGGCGGGAGCCGCGTGGAAGACGGACACCAGCGGCCGCAGCCGCGCCCGGCGCGGCCGGACCGACCGATGCGATCGGACGGCGGCCGCGCCGTAGCGGTCAGGCCGCGGCGCTCTGACGGCGCTCCCGCTCGGCCACCGCGCCGTAGTAGCGGGCGATCGCGCGGAAGGACTCCTTCGGCTCCACCCGGTAGGCCGACAGGTGGTCGAAGGGGTCCTCGCGGATCGACTTCGTGATCGTCATCGACGCGGTGTCCAGGTCGTGCTTCGGGTCCGGGGAGTGCGGGTGCGTCGGGTGGACCAGCTCGGTCACCGCGACGCTGTAGATGCCCAGCTCGTCGAAGAGGCGCAGCGACTGAAGATGGAAGTCGGCCTGGGCCTGCTCGTCGCGGACGAAGCCGGGGAACACCGTCGGGGGCTCCACCGTGCGGTCCACGATGTCGAAGCCCAGCAGCCCCTTGGTGTGGCTGTCCTTGTACGTGAACGACCCGTACTCGGAGATCATGACGGGCTTGCCCCACTTGAGGTACGCGTTGAGCTCCTTCGCGTAAGCCTCCCGGGACGGGTGCGGATAGTAGTACTCGACCAGGCCGATGTAGTCGACCAGCGACCAGTCGACGTCCTCGAAGGGTCCGCCGGAGTAGGTGATCCCGCCCTTGAACGCCGCCCGTCCGACCGCCGCGGCCTTCGCGAGGAAGGAGTTGAGCTTGCGCGCGATGTCCTCACGGTCGAGGGGGCCGGCCGGCTTCAGGAAGTGGTGGTCGGCGTCGGGAAAGGCGTTGCCCATGCGGTTGTGGTAGAACTCGCCGGGCATGATGCCGGCGGTCTGGATCGAGTGCGTGCAGCCGATGCTCAGATGAATGTCCGCTCCCCGCCTGCGGAACGACTCGCCCAGCTCACCGACTTCGCCGATGAAGTCCAGCACCTCCTGCTGCGTGCCGTCCATGAGCCGCGGCTGCAGCCACACGTGCAGACTGCGGTCGAGCGCGTACGCCACCGTCGCCCGGAGCCGGTCGAGCGCGGTGCCGTAGACGGTCACCGAATTGGCGTTGAGCTCGTCGGCCACCAGGTCGATCTCCGACCGCATCAGCTCGTCGCTCCACACCATGCGGGACAGGTCGCCCTGACCGGTCTGGTGGTTGGAGCCGACGTCGTAGGCGACCCCGCGGTAGTGCAGCCCGCTGCCGTTCGGCGCGAGTATCGTGCGGTCCTCGTTCGCCACAGTCATCTCCTTTTCTGCTGGTTCCCCGCCGTCCTACGCGGCGTCGGGGAGTTTCCTGCCGGACGGCTGGGGTGGCGTGACGGGCACGCCGCCGTCCGGAGTCGGCATGCCGCGGGAGGCCTTCAGGACGCGAGCCATCATCCGCGGCCGCATGAGGGCGGTGGGCGGGTCGATGAGTCCGGCGACCCGCATGAAGCCCCTGGCGACCTCGGGGTCCTTCGTGGCCGCGTACTGCACCCGGCCCACATAGGCGTTGCCCATGCTGCTCTTGGCCGTGCGCCTGCCCTCGACCCCGGGGAACGCCAGGTCACCGCCCGCGGACACCTCCCAGGGGTTGTCCACGACCTTGCCGAGCGCCTTGAGGTAGGCCCCCGGCTCGAACCGGCCCCCGCGCAGGTGCTCGCGCAGCGTCATGACCTCCCAGGCCGCCACGCTCATGCCCTGCCCGTACACCGGGTTGAAGCTGCACACGGCGTCGCCGAGCACGGCCAGACCGGCCGGGAAGCGGCGCATCCGCTCGTAACGGCGCCGGACACTGGCCGGGAACCCGAAGGAGGCCGGGGCGTCGATCGGTTCGGCGTCCTTGATGCCCTCGTACACGTCCGGTACCGGCAGCGACCGGGCGAACTCCAGGAAACCCTCGGGGTCGGTCGGCGGGTGGTCGCCGAGGATCCCGGTGAGCGACACGATGCACATGTCCTCGGTGGACAGGCCGAAGAACGCGCCGCGCGGGTGGGCGGGCGAGGCGACCGGGTTGATCGACCACGTGTCCTGGAACGAGCCGGGCACCCGGTGGTAGAAGCGCGTCGTGTAGGCGAGCCCGATCTTCACCCGCTCCTCGGAGGGACGCTCGTAGCCCATCTCCGCCAGCCACACCGGGGTGCGCGAACCGCGGCCGGTGGCGTCCACGACGAGGTCCGCACCGAGCACCACCTCCTCGCCCGTGCCGTCGACAGGCCGCACCCGCACGCCGACGACCCGCCCGTTGTCCGGGGTGGACACCAGGCCGAGGATGCCGTGGCGCTCCAGGTAGGTGACGCCCGGCAGCGCGGCGACGCGGGTGCGGATCTCGTGTTCGAGGACCGGCCGGGGCGGGGTGACCGAGAGCAGCCCGGTCTTCGTGTACGGCAGCCGGCGGCCGTTGAAGTACCAGCGCATCTCGCCGAGGTCGCCGACCGGGTAGCCCTGCCGGCGCATGTCCTCGGTGAAGCCGGGGAACAGCTCCTCGAGGATCAGGTGCCCGCGGGCGTGCAGGCCGTGCGCGTGACGGGTGTGCGGGGCGCCCTTGCGGGTGGTCGAGACGCCGAGGACGGTGTCCCGGTCGACCACCACGACGTCGTGGTAGAACTCGGCGAGCACCCGGGCGGCCAGACTCCCGGCCACGCTCCCGCCGAGAACGACGGCGCGGGTTCCGACGTGGTCGCGCATGCGTGTTCCTCCTGCTTCTCGCCCCGCTCGCCGGGGTGTTGGATGGGTCAGTAGCGGACGACCGCGCGGAACCGGACCTCGCCCTTGTCCACCTTGGCCACCGCCTCGGCGATGTGCTCCGCCTCGAAGGTCTCGACGACCGGCCGCACCGCGCCGGCCGCGACCTGCGCCAGCGCCTCCTCGAGCACCGGCGTCCCCTCGTGCGTGGCCCCGACGATCCGCTGCCCGAGCCCGAAGAACGGCAGCGCCGGCGGGAGGGTGAACACACCGGAGGTGTCGATGCCGGCGAGGACCAGCCGCCCACCGGGACGCAGACCGGCCATCGCGTCGGCCGCCGCGGCGTAGGAGGGCGCCGTGGCCAGCACGACGTCCGCGCCGCCCGCGGCGAGCAGGCCGGCCCCGTCCGCGACGACCTCTCCCGCGCCGAGCTCCACGGCGACGTCGTGCTTGTCGGGAGAGGAGGTGATCGCCACCGTGTCGTGGCCCGCGGCGCGGGAGTACTGCAGCGCCAGGTGGCCGAGCGCGCCGACACCGAGGACCGCGACACGCTCGTGCGGGCGGGCCTGCGCGGCCCGCAGGGCACTGAGCGCGGTGTAACCGGCGCACAGCACCGGCACGGCCTGCTCCGGGCTCACACCGGCGGGGACAAGGACGGTCTCCCCGGCCCGCACGGCAAGATACTCGGCCTGCCCGCCCGGCACGGTGAACCCGGTGGAGACCGGCGCCGCGCACAGGAAGGCGGCCCGTGCGGACAGCGGTGCGCCGAGCGCGCAGTAGGCGCACTCTCCGCAGGTGCCGCGGATCCAGGTGGTGCCGACGAGGTCGCCGACCGACCGGCTGGTGACACCGGCCCCCACCTCCACGACTTCACCGACCGGCTCGTGGCCGGGGATGGCCGGGTCGGTCGACGGGAACGGCAGGACGCCCTTGCCGGCCAGCACGTCGTTCGAGCACACTCCGCTGGCCAGCACCCGCACGAGGACCTCGCCCGGACCCGCAACGGGCGTGGGGACCTCACGCACCTCCCAGGGGGCGCCTGCCTCCGGGATCACGACTGCCTTCATCGACAACCACCTCGTCCTCCGTCGAACCGGGCGCCGGCGCGACCCGCGAGGCGACGCTCGCATCCGCGGGCGCCGCCCCGCACCTTCGGGCGTGCGGCATCACCGGCCCTCGCCAGCACCGGCCCACCCCCTGCGTACGGCGGCACCGGCTCGACCGCCTCCGGCCGCGGGAACGGCGCACGGCCCTCCCCGCCGGGAACCCGCCCCGGGATCCCGCCCCCCGGGATCTCTTCACTGAGCCCCGCTGTCGGGCAGGGCGAGCCACCAGCGGCTGGCCCGCGCCCACTCGATCGTCCTGACCAGCCCGTCCCGCAGGGACGTCTCCGGCCGCCAGCCGAGGACCCGGCCCGCCTTGGCGTTGTCCGGCACCCGCCGCTCGAGGTCCTCGTAGGACTTCCCGAGCACGGTGGCGGTGTCGACGTCCACGACGGACGACGTGCCGGTGAGCTCGGCCACCAGGCGGACCACCTCGCCCACCGTCGTCTCGGCCATGCTGCCCAGGTGGAACACCTCACCGGCCGCGGCCGGCTCGTCCGCCGCGCGGATCGTGCCGGCCACCGCGTCGTCGACGAACGTGAAACAGCGGGTCTGCCGGCCCTGGTCGTACACCACCAGCGGGCGGCCGTTGAGGGCGCGGTGCACCGAACGGCTCACCACGTACGCGGGACGCTGGCGCGGCCCGTAGACGTTGAAGTAGCGCACGATCGTCGCCTCGAGGCCGTGCTGGCGGGCGAAGGCGAACGTGAGGTGCTCGGCCAGCGCCTTGCTCGAGGAGTAGGACCACCGGTCCGACGCGGTCGAGCCGAGCACCCGGTCACTGTCCTCCGACCACGGCACCGCCGGGTTCTTGCCCAGCACCTCGCTGGTGGAGGCGAGGACGAACCTGGCACCTGCCCGGGCGGCGACGTCCAGGACGGTGCGGGTGCCCGAGAAGTTCACGTCGATGACGTCGAGCGGCCGCGACAGGTACTGGTCGACGCCCACCACCGCGGCGAGGTGGTAGACCACGTCCACGCCGCGGCCGGCCCGCTCCAGCGCGCTGTGGTCGCGCAGGTCGCCCTCGACGACCCGCACTCCGTCCCGCGCGGCGCCGCGCGGGACCACCGCGTCGAACACGGTCACCTCGTCGCCCCGCTCACGCAGCCGCTCCACCAGGTGGTGGCCGACGAACCCGGTACCGCCGGTGACGAGGACACGCTGAGGTGTGCGGTGTGCGTGCCCGTTCACCGGACCGCCTCCGCCGCGTGGGCGGCGAACCCGCCCGACGGGCCGGCCACGGCCGGACCGCGGCCGATCCCGCGGTAGACGTACCCGGCCGCGGTGAGCTCCGCGATGCGCTCCTTCGGGTAGTAGGCGCGGCCGTCGAACAGCACGCAGTCCGGCGCGACCGGCAGCGCCGCGTAGTCGATGCCGGCGAAGTCGCGGTGCAGCGCGAGGACCGCGACGCAGTCGGCGCCCAGGACCGCCTCCTCGACGGTGGCGCTGAGCGGGATCCCGAACATCGCCTCCGCCTCCTCGGCGTCCACGAGCGGGTCGTGCAGCCGTACGGTCACCCCCGCCCGGGTGAGCGCCCGGACCGTGTCGAGCACCGGCGTCGCGCGCAGGTCACCGGTGTCGTTCTTGAACGCCAGACCGAGCACGGCCACCGTCGCCCACGCGCCGGCCTTGCCCTGCGCGGCCAGTGCGTCGGTCATCAGACGCGCGGCGTACTCCGGCATGCCGGAGTTGACCTCCCGGCCGGCGCCGGCGGTGCGGATGTCCACGCCGAAGCGCCGCGCGGTGTTCCACACCATCCACGGGTCCTTCGTCAGGCACGATCCGCCGACCCCGACGCTGGGCAGCATGATGTTGACGTTCCCCGTCCCCTTCTGGATCGTGTTCGCCGCGGCGATGACGTCGAGCACGTCCACGCCGTAGGGCGCGCAGAACTGGGCGAGCTCGTTGGCCAGCGCGATGTTCAGGTCGATCCACCAGTTGCTGGCGAGCTTGACGATCTCGGCGGCCTCCAGCGAGTCGCACGGGATCACCTCGACCCCCAGGGCCCGCTGCCAGAACGCGGTGGCGGCGCGCACGCTGTCCTCCTCGTACCCGCCCGCCACGATCGGGAAGGTGCTCAGCTCCCGCAGCGCCGTCCCCTCCGCGAGCCGCTCCGGGGTGAACGCCAGCCCGAAGTCGACGCCCCCGGTCAGTCCGCTGCTCTCCAGCAGCGGCAGCACGACCTCACGGGTCGTGCCCGGCGGCACCGTGCTCTTGACCACCACGAGCTGGCCGGGGCGCAGATGCCCGGCCAGGGCGAGCGAGGCGCCGCGCAGTTGCTCGTCGGCCAGCGACCCGTCGTCGCGGACCGGGGTGCCCACGGTGATCAGGACGACGTCGGCGGCCGCGGCCGCGCCCATGTCGGTGGCGACCCGCAGCCGGCCCGATTCCAGACCGGCGAAGATCTTCTCGGCGAGCCCGGGCTCCTCGAGCCGGAAGTGCCCGCGCTCGACCTCGTCGACGAGCCGCGCGTCGGCGTCCACGGCGACCACGTCGAACCCGCGGTCGGCCAGGGTCGCCGCGATGCACGAGCCGACGTATCCGAAACCGATCACGGCGACCGTGGGTTGACCGCTCTCAGGCAGGAATCGCATTCCCGTCTCCAATCCAGTGTTGCCGGACGCGGGCCGGGCCCGCCCGGTGGCCCCTGGACCCATCGTGGACAAAGGGCACGGCCGGTGGCGTCTTCTCCCGTGCCGGGCCGGGCGGGGCGGCCACGCCCTCGATCCGGCGGCCCACGCGGCCACCGCACCGGGCGCCCGGGCGCGTCCGTCGAATATCCGCACGGACAGCGGGAAACCGAGGGGAAGTCACACGCGGTGGCCGACGTGTCCGCCGGCCCCCCCACGCACCGGGACACACGTCAGGAGGAACACAACCACCATGCCCGCTCATATGTGCTGGTCGGCCCCCTCGTGGTCGCACGAAGGAGTGACCGGCGCGCCGCTACGGGGGACGCCCACCGGGCCGTTGGTAGGTTCACCGTGCGTGACCTCGAAAGCGGCAGGTTCCGGACGCCCGTACCCGGCCACCGGCGCACCGGCGGCAAGCCCGCGCCGGGGTACGTCCTGGTTCCCGTCCGCCGCTCTCGCTGACGCCTGCCTTCGCTGACCGGGGCGCGGACCTGGTGGACCCGCACGCACCGCACCCGGTCACCGGCGGCACCCGTGGCCTTTCACCGCACGCGCCGGGGCAGCCCCGGCCGCAGCCCGAGCCGCACGGCCCCTCACACCGACACGAAGGACACGAAGTGACAGCGCAGACCGACGGCCGCCGGGTCGTCACCAACATGTCCCTCTCCCTCGACGGCCACTACGCCGCACCGGACGACCCGCTGGACATGGGCTGGGTGATGCCGTACGCCGTCACCGACGTCGCCCGCGACCACCTGACCGGCCTGTGGCAGACGGCGACGACGGCCCTGCTCGGCCGGGTCAACGCCGAAGGGTTCCTGAAGTTCTGGCCCACCGTCATCGGCGCGGAGGGCACCGACCCGCGCGACGAGGGCTTCGCGAAGTGGCTCGTCGACGTCGACAAGACCGTCCTCTCCTCCACCATGGAGAAGGCACCGTGGGAGCGGACGACACTCGCCGACAAGCCGGCCGCCGAGGTGGTCGCGGACCTGAGGGCCACCGAAGGCGGCGACATCCTCGTGCTCTCCAGCGCGAGCGTCATCAAGGCGCTGCTGGCGGCCGACGAGGTCGACCGGCTGGCCCTCACCGTCTTCCCGGTCTTCCTCGGCGGCGGGCCCCGCCTCTTCGACGACGGCCTGCCCACGGGACGGTGGACGCTCGCCGAACAGGCCGCGGGCGAGCACGGCACCCTGTCCCTCGTCTACGACCGGGTCCGCTGAGCACGCGCGCAGGCCAGGGCGCACCCAGCGGGCCCGGCACACCCCTGCGCCTTTCGGCCAGGCCGCCCCGCCCCGGCACCCCGGACCCTCGTACGCGACCACGCCACCGCGCCCGCACCTCCGCCGCTCCCCCCCGGGGGAGCGGCGGAGAGCAGCGCGCACCGTACGCGGCGGACCGCGTGATCCGGCGGGCGCCGAGGACCGGACGGCTCAGGCAGCCGCTCGGACCGCGGAGGCGGTGTAGCGGATCGGCAGGGCCTGCAGGCGATGCACGAAGTAGCTCGGCTTCCACTCCAGGCTCGACTCCGGCACCGCCAGTTCGATGTCCTTCAGGCGGTCCAGCAGCGTGGTGAAGAAGACGTCGCCCTCCAGCCGGGCCAGCGGGGCGCCGAGGCAGAAGTGGATGCCGTGGCTGAACGACAGGTGCGGCTTCTGCCGGTCGATGTCGAACCGGGTGGGCTCCGGGAACTCGCGGGCGTCGTAGTTCGTCGCCGGCATCGAGATCACCACGTGCTCGCCCGGCTCGACCACGACGTCACCGATCGCCACGGTGTCCTTGGCGAAGTGGTACGCCACGGTCACCACCGGCGGGTCGATCCGCAGCATCTCCTCGACCGCCTGCGGAACCAGCGAGGGGTTCGCGCGCAGCCGGGCGGTCTGCTCGGGGTTGCGGATCAGCGCCAGCAGACCGCCTGCGATCATGTTCACCGCGGTCTCGACCGACCCGGTCAGCATCAGGAAGATGTTCGCCCGCAGCTCGATGTCCGACAGCGTGGCATTGTCCTCCTGGCCGTGCACGATCGCGGAGATCATGTCGTCCCCGCCGCTGTCGACCTGCCGGTGCTTGATCAGCTCACCGAGATACCGGTCGAAGTACTCGCCCGCCTCGGCCAGTTCGTTCTCGTCCGAGCTCACCGAGAGGCCCGTCACGACGCCGCAGTAGTACCGGAACTCCTCCCGGTCGGACATCGGCACACCGAACCAGTCGCAGATCACCGAGTTCGGCAGCGGCACCGCCAGCGACTCGATGACCTCCGTCTCGCCCGCCGACGCGACCGCGTCGATCAGGTCGTCGGTGATCCGCTGGACCTTGGGCCGCAGGTTCTCCAGGTACCGCGGGGTGAAGGCCTGGGAGACCAGCTTCTTCATACGGGTGTGCCGCGGCCGGTCGTTGAAGACCATCGAGTGCCGGAAGAACTCGTTGTTGTACAGCGCGAGGTACTTCTGCAGGCTCTCGTCGGCGTGCACGTTGCTGCGGGCCAGCCGGGGGTCGGACAGGGCGCGGCGGGCCTCCTTGTACCCGGTCACCAGCCAGCCCGGCATGCCGTCGGGCAGCAGCACCCTGTGCACCGGCTTGTCGCTGCCGAGCCTCCCGAGCAGGGCCACCGGGTCGGTCATCTCGGGCGCCGTCAGCGCGATCGGGCAGCCGTCTCGCTCAGACATCGTTCTCTCCTAGGCGTGGATCTCAGTCTCGGGTCACAAGAGGGGGGAGGGGGCTAGCGGGACAGGTCCGGCACGGTCCACCCGTCAAGGTCGTACTCGGCCAGGCACCTGTCGACGAAGGCGCGGTAGTCGTCGATCTGCCCGGACGCCAGCTGGCTGAACAGCAGCTCGATCCGGGTGTTCTCGTGGTTGCCCGCGTAGTTGCGCTCGTACAGCTCGTGCCGGCCCGCGAACTCCGTGCCCACCGAGTCCCACAGCAGCTTCATGACCTTGGCGCGGGTCACCGCGTCGATCCCGTTGGAACCCCGCAGATACGTGTCGAGGTAACCGCGGATGTCCGGGTTGGCGAAGTCGTCCGTGCTGGAGTTGACGTAGATCAGCGCGCTCGCCACGTCCTGCAGCACGATCTCCCGCACCCGCGGGTAACCGATCTGCGTGAACCACCGGTAGGCCTGCCCGTACTGCGAGTTGGGCAGCAGCGCCCCGTTGCGCCACGGCACCGGGTTGCGCGCGGCCGCGTCCGACAGGCCCCAGAAGAGGTTCCGCCACGCCAGGACCTCACCGACCCGCGTCTGCACACCGCGGAAGTCCTCGGTGCCGGTGATCTCCAGCGCCTTGGACAGCAGGCCGGCGATGAACTCGAGCTTCACCGCCAGACGCGTGCAGCCCTGGAACGTCGAACGCTCGATGAAGCCCGACTGGCCCGTGAACGTCTGCGCCTTGCCGATGTCGCCGTAGACGAACACGTTCTCCCACGGGATGAGCACGTTGTCGAGGACGAGGATCGTGTCGTTCTCGTCGAGCCGTGAGGAGAGCGGGTAGTCGAAGGGCGAGCCCGTCGCCGACGCCTGCTTGGTGTAGGACGGGCGGCAGATGAGCTTCATCCCCCTGGCGTCCATGGGGATCGTGGCCACGAGCGCGAACTCCCGCTTCTTGACCGGGAGCCCGTAGTGGGCGATGAAGTTGTAGTGGGTGAGGGCCGAACCGGTCGCGACGACCTTGGCGCCGCTCACGACCAGGCCGGCGTCGGTCTCCCTGTGCGCGTGGACGAAGACGTCCCCGACCTGGTCCGGCGGGAGCCTGCGGTCCACCGGCGGGTTGACCAGCGCGTGGTTCCAGTAGAGGACCTTCTCCTGCGACTCGCGGTACCAGCGGCGCGCGTTGTCGTCGAACGGCTTGTAGAACTCGGCGTTCGCACCGAGCGTGCCGAGGAACGAAGCCTTGTAGTCGGGACTGCGGCCCATCCAGCCGTAGCCGATCCGCGCCCACTGCGCGATCGCCTGCTGGTCGGCGACCATGTCCTCGACGCTGTGCGGCGTGCGGAAGAACCGGTGCGTGTAACCGTCGCTGCCGGTGTCGGTGGGCGCGGTCAGCAGGTCCTTCGTGGCCGGGTCGTGCAGGGCGTCGTACAGGCGTGCGGTCATGCGGACCGGGTTGCGGAACGCCACGTGGTCGGTGACGTCCTTGATCCGCTCGCCGTCGAGGTAGACCTCGCGGCCGTCACGCAGACTCTCGATGTACTCCTCGCCGGTCAGCGGGCGGGTGCGCCGGCGCTCGCCCGCCCCGTGCGGGTCGCGTTCACTGCCGTGGGATGCGGTGGTGGTCATGGCTCAGAGCTTCCGCGCCAGCGTCACGCCGTCGGCGAAGGGCAGCATCACGGTGTCGAACCGCTCGTCCACGGCGAGCTTCGCGTTGACCTCGCGCAGCGTCTCGGCCGCGTAACGCCGCAGGTCGTCCTCGACCTTCTCCGGCGCGAAAACCGTGCCGTTGAGCAGGACGTTGTCCAGGATCAGCAGGCCACCGGGGCGCAGCAGCCGGGCGGCGGTCTCCACGTAGTGCGGGTAGGACAGCTTGTCCGCGTCCACGAACACCAGGTCGGCCTCGCCGTCGCGGACGAGCTGGTTCAGCGTCCTGCGCGCGGGCCCGAGCACGAACCGGATCCGGTCGGAGACACCCGCCGCGTCCCAGTGCTTGCGCGCGATGTGGATCCAGTCCTCGGTCACGTCGAAGGTGTAGACCCGCCCGCCCGGCGCGAGACCGCGGGCGAAGCACAGCGCCGACAGCCCGGTGAACGTGCCGATGTCGACGACCGTGCGCGGCGCCATCGTCTTGGCGAGCGTGGTCAGGAAACCGGCCTGCTCCACCGGGGTCAGCATCTCGTACAGGTCGCCGAGCTCCTGGGTGTCGTTGATCACCGCCGCCACGACCGGGTCGGGCTGCGTGCACGACGAGACGATGTAGTTGCTGGCGTGCTCGTCGACCCGAAACGTACTCATGCGGCCTCCCACGGTGCCGGTCGGATGTCCGTTCGCCAGTGTCGGGCGGCCTCTGACACGGCCGCATCTCCTTGCGTGCACTGCCACCACGGGTCCGCACGCGGGGAGATGCGGGTGCGGGGCGGCCGCTCACAGGATCGGAACGCTCACCTGCCCCGTGGGAAGTGGTGGGGTCCCGCCGCCGATTGGAGAACGCCCATGCGTGTCCTGTTCACCATCTACCCGAACTCCCTCGCCCACCTGTATCCGGTGGTGCCGCTGGCGTGGGCGCTGCAGAGCGCCGGCCACGAGGTGCGGATCGCGACGCACCACAGCTCCGCGGAGATGATCCTGGGCACGGGCCTCACCCCTGTTCCGCTCGGCAACCCCGAGCAGGTTCCCGTCCGGCTGACCGAGGACTGCAGCCAGCCCGCCCACCCGGACCTGGTGCTGAAGTACGCCGACGTGATGGGGCTGAGCAAGGAGGACCGCGAGCACTGGATCGTGTTCTTCCAGTACCTCATGAACCCCATCTCCGACTACGTGCGAGTGGACCGCGAGGAGGCGAGCGACCTCGTCGACTTCGCCAGGACCTGGAAGCCCGACCTGATCCTGTGGGATCCCACCCACCCCGCCGGCGGTGTCGCGGGCAAGGTGTCGGGCGCCGCCCACGCGCGCCTGCTGATCAGCCAGGACCAGTTCGGCTGGTCCCTCGACCGGCTGGCCGAGAGCGCCGACGCGCTGCGCGCCGCGGGTCTGGATGAGAACCCGCTCGCGAGCCTGCTGGCGCCGCTGGCCGAGAAGTACGGGCTGGAGGTCGACCGGGAACTGCTCGTCGGGCAGTGGACGGTCGACCCGATGCTGGAGGACTTCCGCCTGCCGACGACCACGAAGAAGCTGGCGATGCGGCAGGTGCCCTACGTGGACCCGCAACTGGCTCCGGGCTGGATGTACGAGCGGCCCGAGCAGAGCCGCTGCGACTGCTGCGGCCGCCGGGGCGCACGCCGGGTGGCACTGTCGCTCGGCGAGTCGACCCGCCGGTTCATACCGGGTGACTGGGACCGCGCGCCGAAGATCCTCAAGGCGTGCGAGGGCCTGGACGACATCGAGTTCATCGCCACCCTCGACAAGATGCAGCTGGCCGACGTCGAGAAGGTGCCGAGCAATGTGCGCACGTTCGACTGGGTGCCGCTGCCCGCGCTGATGCCGACCTGCTCGACCCTCATCCACCACGGCGGCAACGGCACCTACGCCGCCGCCGTCGCCCACCAGGTCCCGCAGCTCGTCTGTGACATCGCGGGCGAGTCGGTGCTGCTGAAGCTGATCGAGGACAAGCCGGACGAGCTGCGCACCGGCACGTACCGCAACGGCTACGAGGCGGGCGTCCGCGAGGACACCGGCGCGGCCGGTATGCACTGGGAGCTGCCGGCCAAGAAGATCGAGGCGACCCCGGTGTCGGACTTCGTCATCGCCAAGGGCGTGGGCGGCCGCCTGGACCACCGTGCGCAGAGCGTCGAGGAGATCCGCGAGCTGATCTGGCGGACCGCCCACGACCCGGCCTTCCACCACGCGGCGGTCAACCTGCGCAACGAGTGGCTCGCCATGCCCAGTCCGAGCGACATCATCCCGGACCTCGAAAAACTCATCGTGCAGAACCGCCGCATCTGAAACACCGCCACCGTCCCGCACCGACCCCCGTGTCGCCAGGCGACACCTCCGGAGGCACCGTGTCGACCACGCAGAAACCACAACGCGAAGAACTCGTGGCCCGCGCCGCCGCGCTGGTACCGCTGCTGCGGGCGAGCGCCGACCGCGCGGACGAGGAGCGGAGACTGTCGCCGGAGGTGATCGAGGCCCTCGCCGACGCCGGCGTGTTCCGCCTGCGCGTGCCGGCCCGCTACGGCGGCTACGAGGCGGACACCCGCACACTCGTCGACGTCACCACCCACCTCGGCCGCGGTGACGGCTCCGCCGCCTGGGTCGCACAGGTCTACTCCATCCCCGGCTGGATGGTCGGCATGTTCCCGGACGCCGTGCAGGACGAAGTGTTCGCCCTGCCCGACGTGCGGGTGTGCGGCACGCTGAGCCCGTCCGCGACCGCCGCTCCGGCCCCCGGCGGCATCGTCGTCAACGGCGAGTGGGGCTTCATCTCCGGCGCCCACCACGCCCACTGGCAGGTCATCATCTCGGTGCTGTTCCCCGAGGAGGGCGAGCCGCACCCGGTGATGGCCCTGGTGCCGATGTCCGACCTGGCCACCGTCGACGACTGGTACGCCAGTGGCCTGAAGGGCAGCGGCAGCATCACGACGACGGCCCGGGACCTGTTCGTACCGGCCGAACGCGTCGTGCCGCTGCCCGCGGTCCTGCAGGGCCGGTCCGCCTCGGCGGCCGGCGCACGGATCCCGATGTACCGGACACCGCTGCTGCCGGTCGCCACCGCCTCCACCGCCGGCACACTGCTCGGTCTCGCCAAGGCCGCCTGGGAGGTCTTCCACGAGCGCCTGCCCGCCCGCAAGATCACCTACACCGGCTACGACAGCCAGAGCGCCGCACCGGTCACCCACCTGCAGGTCGCCGACGCGGCGCAGAAGATCGACCAGGCGGAGTTCCACGCGCTCCGGCTCGCCGGGACCGTGGACGCCAAGGCCGCCGACAACACGCCGTGGAAACTGGAGGAACGCGCCCGCGCCCGCGCCGACGTCGGCACGGTCTGCTCCCTCGCCCAGTCGGCCGTGGAGACCCTCGCGGCGGCGAGCGGCGGATCGTCGGTGTACCGGCACGTGCCGATCCAGCGGATCGCGAACGACCTGCGCGCCGCCGCGCTGCACGCCCTGATCAACCCGACCACCAACGCCGAACTCTACGGCCGGGTCCTGTGCGGGCTCGAGCCGGACACCCCCTACATCTGACAGCGGCCCAGACGCCTCGATGCCCGTCCCCCCACCGTCCAACCATGCCCAACGAGAAACCGCAATAAGGAAGTTGTCGCGTCCACCGTGAGCCTGAAATTCTCACGGAACGTGCCCGTCGGTTTCCGCGGCACGGATGTGGATCGTCCGGATTTCGAATGGCTAGCACCATTTGGTTAGGAGAAAACAATGACCGTCACAGGCGTAGCCCCACCCAGCGCCGGACGGCGGCAGTGGTGGGCGCTGGTCGTTCTCGCGCTGCCCACCTTCATGGCGGCCATGGACATCACCGCCTTATTCCTCGCACTGCCGCACATCTCCGCGGACCTCCACACGTCCAGCACGCAGGAGCTGTGGATCACCGATATCTACGGGTTCCTCATCGCGGGCTTCCTGGTCACGATGGGCACGCTCGGCGACCGGGTCGGCAGGCGCAAGGTCCTGCTGGTCGGTGCGACGGCATTCGGCATCCTGTCGGTGGTCGCCGCGTACTCGACGAGCCCGGAGATGCTGATCGTCGTCCGTGCCCTGCTGGGCATCGCCGGCGCCACGATCATGCCGTCGACGCTGGCGTTCATCATGACGATGTTCCAGAACCCCAAGCAGATGAGCGCGGCGATCGGCGTGTGGGCCACCTCGATGCTGGCCGGCATCGCCATCGGCCCGGCCATCGGTGGCCTGCTGCTCGGCGCCTTCTGGTGGGGCTCGGTGTTCCTGGTCGCCGTACCCGTCATGCTCGTCCTGCTGGTGACCGCTCCCAAGCTGCTGCCGGACATCAAGAGCCCCATGGCGGGCAAGCTGGACCTGCTGAGCGTGCTGCTGTCCCTGCTCGCGATCCTGCCGGTGATCTACGGCCTCAAGGAGACCGTCACCCAAGGCTGGTCGGCCCTCCCGGTCCTCGTCTTCGCCCTCGGCGTGGCGTCCGGCGTCGCCTTCGTCATGCGCCAGCGCCGCCTGGAGAGCCCGCTGCTGGACCTGAGCCTGTTCGGCATCCGCACCGTCAGCGGCGGCCTGGTGCTCGGACTGCTGTTCGCCATGATCCAGGGCGGTATGGGCCTGCTGGTCACCCAGTTCCTGCAGATCGTCGGAGGCTACTCGGCACTGCAGACCGCCCTGTGGCTGCTGATCCCCGCCGGCGTCATGGTGATCGGCATCCAGCTGACCACCCCGATCAGCCAGAAGGTACGCCCGGGTGTCGTCCTGATGACCGGCCTCGTCATCGCCTCGATCGGCATGTTCCTGCTGACCCAGGTCGACGTCGTCGGCGGCACGGCGATGCTGGTCATCGGCACCAGCATCGTCTACCTCGGCGGAAGCCCCATCGGCGTCCTGGTCAACCAGGTCGTCATGGGCGCCGCACCGCCGGAGCGCATGGGCTCGGCCGCTTCGCTGCAGTCGACCGGCGGCGAACTGGGCGTCGCACTGGGCATCGCCACGGTGGGCACCATCGCCACCGGCTTCTACGCCAACGCCCTCGACGTGCCCGACAACGTCCCCGCGGAGGCGGCCGACGCCGCGCAGGAGAGCATCGCCGGCGCGGCCGCCACGGCGGACAACCAGTCACCCGACGTCGCCGACGGCATCCTCACCGCCGCACACGAGGCGTTCACCACCGCCCTGAACTCCACCGCCGCGATCTGCGCCATCGCCTTCCTCGGCCTCGCGGCGCTCGCGTACGCCACCATCCGGCACGTCCCCGTCCCGACGCCGCCGCCCGCACCGCCGGCCGATGACGCCGCGGCCGACACCGAGAAGGCCGACGAAGGCGCCGTACACACCTGACAGACGGGCATCACGCCCCACACCACCCGACCACAGGCCGGCCCCCGTGACCACGGGGGCCGGCCTGCCCTCTGCCCGCACACCAGCGGGCGCGCTCCTCGCCGATCCCGTTCCCGACCCCCCGGTCCCGACCGCCGCGCCCACCGGCCCCGGCGGCGCGGTGAGTCGCCCAGAAACCCGGCAGCATCCCGGAACCGGCCGCCCACCGGGCCCACACACCCCCAACCCGGGCCGGAGTACGGAACCGGCTGGGCGAGACCGTGCCGCACCGGCCCGACGACGCCGCGGCACCGGACACACCGTCTCCCGGCTGCCGTCGGCTCCCGCCCCGCCGGAGGGCGGCCCCCCGCGACTCCCCGGTCCTCCCCGCCGCCCTGTGCCGCCACGAACGATTCCCCCGCCGCACCCCGCCCGCCACCGCCCCCCGGGGATGCGCCCCGGCACCTGAACGCGCGCGCACGCCGCCCGCGGGACGTGCCCCTCTCACACCGACGAGCCGCCGCCCGCCCCGCGCCGGCACCGGGCGGCGGAGGTAGGCAACTTGAAAGATGTCCAGGCCGTCAGGGAGGAGCAACTCTCTTCTAGAAGCGTTCGCCAGGCCTGTCCGAGTCCGTTGACGTGGAGGTTGTGATGTCTGTGGTGGTTTCCGAATTGGACGCCTATTACGGCTCGTTCACCAGTGAGCGGGAGAAGGAGGCCCTGGGCGTTCCGCTGCGCCTGGTCGCCGCGTGGTCGAGGAACGACGCGGACGGGGTGGCGGAGCAGTTCACCGAGGACGGCATTCTGATTCTTCCCGGTGACGTGCTGAAGAAGGGCCGTGAGGAGATCCGCTCGTTCATGGCGGCCGCCTATGCGGGGCCGTTCAAGGGGACGGGTGTGACGGGCCAGCCGGTCGACGTGCGGTTCGTGAGCGACGAGGTCGCCCTGCTGCGGACGCACGGGGGGATCCTGGCGCCCGGGGAGAAGGAGATCGCCCCGGAGCTGGCGGTGCGGTCGACCTGGGTCGTGGTCAAGCGCGAGGGCGAGTGGAAGCTGGCGGGCTACCAGAACAGCCCGCGGGGCGCCGGCGCGACCCTGCGCTGGTGACGACCGGATCCCATCCCCACCCACACACGAGGAGAACACACATGTCCACTGCGGTGTCCACATGGGGTAACGCCTCAGAACTGCTTTCCGCCGACGGAGTCGAGGAAGACCCCGCGTACTACCGGGAGTTCACTGCCGAGGACGAGAAGGCCGTCCTCTCGGTGGCGATGCGGATCCAGGCCGCCTGGGCGGCCAACGACGCGGACGCGTTCGCCGACCTGTTCACGGAGAACGGCAGCCTGCTCATGCAGGACGAGCAGCTCACCAGCCGCGAGCAGATCCGTGCCTTCATGGCCGCGGGTTTCGCCGGCCCCTACAAGGGCGCCCGCGTGAGCGGCGGCCCGCTCCTGGTGACCTTCCTCAGCGACGACGCCGCCATGGTGATCACCGAGGGAGGGATCATCCCCGCAGGCGGTACCACCGTCTCCCCCGAGCACGAGATCCGGGCGATGTGGGTGATCGTCAAGGACGCCGACGGCACGCCCCGGCTCCTGTCCCACCAGAGCAGCCCGGTCAAGGGCTGATCCGGGCCGGATCCCCGTCGACGTGGAGGTTGTGATGTCTGTGGTGGTTTCCGAATTGGACGCCTATTACGGCTCGTTCACCAGTGAGCGGGAGAAGGAGGCCCTGGGCGTTCCGCTGCGCCTGGTCGCCGCGTGGTCGAGGAACGACGCGGACGGGGTGGCGGAGCAGTTCACCGAGGACGGCATTCTGATTCTTCCCGGTGACGTGCTGAAGAAGGGCCGTGAGGAGATCCGCTCGTTCATGGCGGCCGCCTATGCGGGGCCGTTCAAGGGGACGGGTGTGACGGGCCAGCCGGTCGACGTGCGGTTCGTGAGCGACGAGGTCGCCCTGCTGCGGACGCACGGGGGGATCCTGGCGCCCGGGGAGAAGGAGATCGCCCCGGAGCTGGCGGTGCGGTCGACCTGGGTCGTGGTCAAGCGCGAGGGCGAGTGGAAGCTGGCGGGCTACCAGAACAGCCCGCGGGGCGCCGGCGCGACCCTGCGCTGGTGACGACCGGATCCCATCCCCACCCACACACGAGGAGAACACACATGTCGACGAAGGCGGCGGCGCTGGTCGGCCAGGCCAAGCAGTGGGCCGGCTACTACGGTCCGTACTCCAACGGAGAGGAAGGCGCCGCGTACACCGCGCCCCTGCGCGTCCGGGCCGCATGGGAGTCCCAGGACGCCGAGGCGGTCGCCAGCATGTTCACGGAGAACGGCAGCCTGCTCCTGGGGGACGAGCAGCTCACGGGCCGACAGCAGATCAGGGACTTCCTGGAGAAGGCATTCCAGGACCAGTACCGCGGCACGCGGATCCCCGAGGAGCCCCTGGAGGTCAGGATGCTCACCCCGCAGGTCGCGCTCGCCGTCACACGGGGCGGGCAGGTGGCCGAGGGGGCCGAGACCTGGACGCCGCAGGACGAATACCGGGCGATGTGGGTGCTCGCCAAGCACGACGGCGACTGGAAGGTCGTCTGCCGCCAGACCAGCCCGGTCAAGGGCTGACGGCCGTCCGGCGCGTTCCCTTCCCGCACCGGCCGCACGCACCGCGGGGCAAGCGGCGCGTGCACGGCCGTGTGAGCGTCGGACGGGACCGCTGCCCCCGGCTCTCTCCCCCGAAGACGACGCGGCGGCGCAGGCACACCGGTTCGGGGCGGACGGGACGGCACCTCGGCAGCACGGGCCACCGTGCGGCACCCGGCCGCGGACCCACCCAGCAGCAACGCGTGAAGGCGCCCACCGGCACCCGGTAGGTGCGGCCGGCAACAGAGCCGGCCGCACCTACCGGGTGCCATCGGCGTTGCCGCCGCCCGGCACGCGCCGCGCCGCCCGGCCACCGTGGCAGACCACCGGCCCGGCCCCCGGCCGCGGGCAACCGCTCCGGCGGACCGCGCCGGCTCCTCCTTCTCCACGCCGCGCGTGCGCGGCCGCGCACGCGAGACCGCCCGGCCGGCTCCGCCGGCTTCCCCGCAGCGGCCGGGACGGCAGCACGCGAGCCGCCCTGTCCCGGCCGCCCGTCCGGCGAGCGCACGGCTCCACCCCGGGCCCCCGATACCCGCCGGCCTCGCGGACGGCGGGCCGGGACCCACGCCTGCGGGGCGCGACAGCCGGGGAACCCGAAGACCCTCCGGGCGCCCGCCACGCGCGGCTCGCCCGCCCGGACACGGCGGGGCCCGTCACAGCCTCTCGGCCCGCGGACCCCGCCCAGGGCGTCCCTCAGCTCCGCTGCCCGTCGAGGACCTCGCCCCGCGCGTGCAGGCGGAGGTGCTCCTCCTGGGAGTACTCGACGCGGCTCATGGCCAGGCGCAGCAGTGGCGGCGCCATGATCGAGGTCACCACGGCGACGAGCACCACGATGGTGTACGTGGCGGTGTCCAGGATCCCCAGTCGCAGGCCGACCATGGCGACGATGATCTCGATGACACCGCGGGCGTTCATCCCGGCGCCGAGCGCCAGCGCCTCCCACTTGCTCAGTCGGCTCAGCCGGGCTCCGAGGTAGGCTCCGGCGAATTTGCCGGCGACCGCGACGACGAGCACGGCCAGAGCGGCCGCCAGCACCTCGGGCCGGCTCAGCGCCCTGAGGTCGACCCTCAGCCCCGCGGTTGCGAAGAACAGCGGAGCCAGCACGGCGAGGACGACCGTGCGGAGCCCGGCCGTGCGCTCCGCGGTGAACTCCTTGGCCGAACCGATGAGGATGCCGCAGACGAACGCCCCGAAGACCGCTTCCAGTTCGAGGGACTGGGTGCCGGCGGCGGCGAGCAGGACCAGCACGGTGAAGATCGCGACGATCCGCTCCTGGGAACCGGCGTTGAGCCGCATGGCGGTCCGCACGAGGGGACGCCCGACCACGACCGCCAGGAGCAGGACGAGCAGCATGCGCATCAGGGTGAGGGCGATGTCATCGGTTCCGAGACCGCCCACGGCCATCGCGGAGACGATCGACAGCAGGAACCAGCCGAAAGCGTCGTCGATCATGCCGGCCATGAGGGTCAGCTGGCCTACGTTCCGGTGGATGAGATTCATGTCCATGAGCGTCTTGGCGATGACCGGGATCGCGCTGACGCACATGGCCACGCCCAGGAAGAGCGCGAAGACCGTGGTGCCGGACCTGCCGGGGGAGAGCACCTGCGCCAGCGGGTAACCGATGGCGATGCCGAGCCCGAGGGGAATGATCAGCCCGGACAGGCTGATCCGTAAGGCGGTGCGGCCCCGGCGGCGCATCAGGCCGAGGTCCATCTCGGCCCCGGTGAGCCCCACCAGGAGCAGGACGGCGATCTGCCCGACCGCGTCGAGCAGGTGGAGCTGCGCCGGATCGGCCGGCAGCAGCCAGCCGGAGAGGTCCGGGGCCATCCATCCCATCAGCGATGGCCCCAGGAAGACGCCCGCGGTCAGCTCCCCCGTGATCGGAGGCATTCCCATGCGCACGGCGAGGCGGCCCAGCACCACGGCCAGGAGAAGCAGCACGCCCACCTGGAGCAGGAAGACGAGCAACGAGTGGGAGTCCAAGGACTCCACCGGGGCTACCATCAGAGAAACTCCTCGGTGATGTTTTCCACCCGTCCGGCCGGCACTGTCAGCGGTGGGGGTGTGGCCGAACGGCCTGGAGAGGGGGATCCAGCTTTCGTCGTCGCGAAGGCGGGGCCGGACACGGTGCCGGGACGGGCGGCGTCGGTGCGCGCGCCGGCGGAACACCGTGCGCCCACACGCGTGTTGCCGCCGCCCCTGTCCGGGCGGTGGGGCGCGTCGCCGCGCACCGCCGCCTGTCGCCGCCGCGGGCGGCCGGGCACTGCGCGGGACGGCTCGCGACGCGTACGCGGCCTTCGGCGGCGACCGCCCGTCGTGTGCTCGACAGCCGGATCGTCCGGTGGGCCCCTCGCTCGGCATCGTTCAGCGGACCATGGACATGTGCCCGGCCTCCCGCTTGGGCCGGTGCCCGGCGGCCTCCCGCCGCACAGGTGGCCCGCGGTCCTTCGCCCGGGCGGGACGGATGTCCACGTCGTGCGGTGTGTCGGGCCGTCTCGGCCGCGTCCGTCCCGTGCGGGGAGCGGAACCCGGCGGGCTCATCGGGGAACGCGGCATCGGGACCGGCCCGCCGGGTGCCGGCCGGTTTCACGGTCCCGGCGGCCGCCGGGACGTCCCGCGCAACGCTCCCCGGCGGCAGCCGGAGCGGCGGCGGGTGAGCCGGGACGCCCCGGGCCGGCCACCACCGCGGCGGGGTGCTCCGGCGTGCCGGCGTCCTGGGGCGGCCCCTGGCCACCCGTCACGGGTGTCTCCCGGACCGCACCTCAGGCAACGGTCATCTCGATCCGCGCGTGGTCGCCGATCACGAGGCGGTGGCCCAGGTCGCCCTCCTCGCCCGGGCCGACCGCGGCGAACCGGCCGACGAGGGAACCGCGCAGACCTCGGGGTGTGCAGATGTAGGCACCCTGGAGCACGACCGAGTCGGACACATGGGTGTTGCGCACCACGCAGTCGTGTCCGATCGAGGTCCCCGGCCCGATCCAGCTGTCCTCGACCAGCGTGCCCGCCCCGATGATCGCCGGTCCCTCGATACGGGAACGGACCACCCGGGCACCCGGCTCGATGACGACCCGGCCGTGCAGTTCGCTGGCCGCGTCGATCTCACCCCTGATGTCGGTGCGCAGCTCGCCGAGCAGCCGGCGGTTGCACTGCAGGACGTCGTCGGCCCGGCCGACGTCCTTCCAGAAGCCGTCGTACCGGCGGGCCACGACATCGTCCCCCCGGCCGATCAGCCACTGGACGGCGTCGGTGATCTCCAGTTCGCCGCGGGCGCTGGGCGCGATGGCATCGGTCGCCGCGTGAATGTCCGCCGTGAAGTAGTACAGGCCCACGACGGCGAGGTCGGTGCGTGGCTGCGAGGGCTTCTCCACCAGACGCAGCACCGAGCCGTCCGTGTCCACCTCGGCCACACCGTAGGCACGGGGGTCCGCCACCTTCTGCACCACGAGGCCGGCGGCCGGACGCCGCTTGCGGAACTCCTCGATGATCGTGGTGACCGCCTCGTCCGTGTCGGCGAGGATGTTGTCCCCCAGATACATCAGGAAGTCGTCGTCGCCCAGGAACGGACGGGCCGTCTGCACCGCGTGGGCCAGGCCCAGCGGCCGGTCCTGCCGCAGATAGGTGAGGTTCACGCCGAAGCGGGAGCCGTCACCCATGGCCGCGGAGATCGCCTCCGTCCAGTCACCGGTGAGGAGGCAGATCTCCGTCACACCCAGTTCACGGATGTGGGCGATCACGTGCTCCAGAACCGGTCTGTTCGCGAGCGGGATGAGCTGTTTCGGCGTGGAATACGTGAACGGACGGAGGCGGACGCCGAATCCGCCCGTCAGCACCAGAGCCTTCACCGGCCATCGCCTCCTGGTCTCATATGAGTAGGCGGTTCAACACCGGTCCCATCCCACCTCGCGGACCCCGGGCTGCTCATCTTCCGAAGTGCCGTGAACGGCAGTGCGGCGCGCGGCCGGCCGGCTCGGCCGAACCGGGGTGCGGTGCCGTCCGTCCGACGGCTGCGGCGCGCGGCCCTGCCGGAACCGGCTCCAGGGGCGGCGGCCGGATCACGGTTGCGTCAGGGAGCGGGCAGGGCCCGCGGGTTCACCCCGTGCCGGCAGTGTCTCGTCGAGCGGTGCGACGCATGCCCGGCCACACGGTCGACGGTGGCCGGACCCCGGGCGGGAATCCGGACGGGCCCGGGGGGCGGAGCCTGTGGCGAACAGTGGGGTGCTCCCCTCACCGGGGGAGCGGAGCGGCCGCTGCGGCGCACGGGGCCGTGGGTGATGCGCCCCCACCGTCTCGTCGGCTCAGGGCCAGTCCAGCTCGCCGGGATCGTCGGGGCCCTCGAGGGCAGGGCTGCCCGGGGCGGCGTGCCGGACGGTGAGCGGGGTGGTGCACATGAGGCCTCCTCGGAGATGAGCGTAAGCGACCACTGGCGCTGGGTTCCGTGCTCGTTCGGAAGCTGAAACTAGCGAGCTGACCTCGCGTTTGACAAACGCTTGTCAAACTTAGGCAACTTGCCAGTATGGGCGGGATCTTGTCCCGCGCAGCGGCCCGTTCCGTGCGGTGGAAGGCATGGCGGCGCACGGACGGGGAGGTCGCCCCGGGCCGGTCTCCGGGCACGCCTCGCCGCGAGCGGATCGTGGTGGTGCGTGTCAGGTCCTGCCGTGATGAGGACCGGGCCCACGCGGGGAGATGACGGTGCACCGGCCGGCGCCGGCGAGAAGGGACCGCCACGTTCGCACGCGGGACGGGGACGGGGGAGGGGACGGCACGCAACGGCGGCGAGCGGCGGCAACGCGACAGCCGGGTGCCGTGCAGCCTCGCCTGCGGTCTCCTTGCCCGGAGCCTCCTTCGGCCTGGCGGGCCGCCTCAGGAACGGGTCACGCACCGGGTGGCCGGCCGGTCACCGGCCGCACCCTCCCGGCACTCCCTGGCCCGCGCACTGTGCACCAGTGCGACCTGATCGCCCAGGTTCCGCCATGACATGTCGTACGGCGACACCGTGACGTCGAACTCCTGCCCGACACGCCTCACCAGGCGGGAGAACAGCAGCGAGTCCCCGCCGCGGACGAAGAAGTCGGAATACTCGGTGAGGTCCGAGCGGCCGAGCAACTCGCTCCATGCCCGGACCATGAAGTCCCTCACGTCATAGGCCGGGTCGGTGGAGTGACCGGGGCCCGGGGCGTCGTACGCGGTGGCCGGCGCACCTGCTGCTTCAGAGGGATCAGGGGCCATTTTCGCTACTCCTGTCGGCTGCACAGAGCGACGGTGGCCGGGCGCGCCCGCACCTCCATGTTGCCAAGCAGCGTACGTCAGACACGCCCGTGTTGGCAGTGGACTTGCCTATGGATTTGCCAAGCTTCCATGAGTACGCGGTGGGTCCGCGTGGGCGGGAGGCATACCCTGCGAGCGCCTCGGGTTTGCCAAAGAAGGTGGTGGGGCGGTGTCGTTTGGCACGCCCGGTGAGGAAGCTGTGACACACTAGTGGCAAGTGGTCCGGCTGGAACCTCCGCAGTCCATCCACCATTGGGGCAATCACGTGCTGGAACAGTCATCCTTCGGCCGTCGACTCAAGCAGCTGCGGACCGAACGGGGCCTCTCGCAGGCCACCCTCGCCGGCGACGGCATGTCGACCGGATACCTGTCGCGCCTGGAGTCCGGAGCCCGACAGCCCACGGACCGCGTCGTGGGCTATCTGGCCGAACGGCTGGGTGTGAGCCCTTCGGAGTTCGAGGAGCCCCGGGCGACCTCGCTGGCCCGGATTCTGTCGATCGCCACCTCCCTCGATTCGGACGAGACCAACGAGCAGCTCGCCGAGGCACTGGAGTCGGCACGGACGCAGGACCCGATGCTGCGCTGGCAGGCCCTGTGGCGGCTCGCCGCGTGGAAGCGCCGGCACGGTGAGAACGCCGCCGAGCGCGCTTACCTCCACGAACTCGTCGTGCTCAGCGAGGAGACCGGTCTGGCCGAACTGCGGTGCAGAGCGCTGACCCGGCTCGCCAGGTCGCTGCGCACGGCCGGCGAGATCGCCCCGGCCGCCGACGCGGCGGCCACCGCCCACCGCCTGGCCCGGGACAACGAGCTGTCCGCCCAGGACCTGGCCGCGGTCCTGCTCGTCCTGGTCTCCGTGGAGGCGGAGACGGGCAGGCTCCCGGACGCCCGGCAGCACGCCGACGAGTTGGCCGTCCTGGTCGAGGGCCGCAGCGACGCGCTGTGGGCCGAGGCCATGTGGACCGTGGTCGCCGTACGGGTGCGCCAAGGCGACTTCGGGCCCGCGCAGGAGCTCCTGGAGCAGGCCCTCGACCGGTTCGACAGCGGCGAGGACGTGACGCTGTGGCTGCGGTTGCGGCTCATCGCGGCCGATCTGCACCTGCAGAAGTTCCCGCCCGAACCGGAGGTGGCCCAGCGGTACATCGAGGACGCGGAGGCCGCGCTGCCCTTCTGCGGCACCTCCGCGATAGACCACGAGCTGACCGCCCTCAGAACCCACCTCGCCTTCCACGAGGGCAGGTTCGAGGACGCCCGGGCCCTGCTCGACCGGCTCGGCCGGTCCGATCGGCGGATGTCCTACCGCAGCCGGATCAGGCTCGAGGTCCTGGAGAACCAGCTGCGCATCCTCGAGGGCGACGAGGACGCGGGCGTGGCCGGGCTGCAGCGGCTCGCTCTGCAGGCCCAGGAGTCCTCCAACATCCACCTCGCGGCCACGATCTGGCGGATCGCCGCGGAGTGCCTGCTCAAGTCCCGCGGCAAGGTGCCGGGCGCCACGGCCTGACCCGGTTCTTCGCCCACCGGACACACCAGCCTGCTCCCACTGCCCGCGGTCCGACTGCGCACGGAAGGAGACGCGGCCGGATCGGCGCGAGGCCGAGAATGAACTGTCGCGGCGGGCAGGCGCGGTCCGGCCCGACGCCGCCCGGCCGGGTCAGGCGACCGGCACGGCGCAGCCGCCGACGCATCCGCCGGGAGCGGTGGCACGATGCAGGGAGTGAGGCGTTGTCCGTGCTGCAGAGCGACATGGTGCCCGTCTTCGCCGACGGCGAGACCCTGACCGTCGGCGGAGTGCGCCGGGTCGCCGAAGAGGGCGCGGCGGTGAGCCTCAGCCGGAGCGCGATGGCCAGGGCGCGCGCCAGCAGGCAGACCCTGGAGGACCTCGTCCGCCGGGACGTGCCGGTCGACGGAGTGACAAGCTTCGACCGCGGCGCAGCGGTGCGGGTCGGCGCCGGCGAGGTGGCCGAACACCAGGCCAACCTGATCCGCAGCCACTGCACCGGCGTGGGACCCCTGTTCGCCTCGGACGAGGCCAGGGCCGTCGTCGTGACCCTGCTGAACTCACTGGCCAAGGGATACTCCGCGGTGCGTCCCCTGATCCTCGAGCGCCTGGCCGCATATCTCAACGGCGGGCTCACACCGGCCGTCCCCGAAATCGGTTCCCTGGGCGCCGGCGGGGACACGACGCCCCTGGCCCACGTCGCGAGCACCCTGATCGGTGAGGGACACGTCCTGCTGGACGGCAAGCGGGTGGAGACGGCGCGGGTCCTGCGGGAGCGGGGCGTGCGGCCGCTGCGGCTCAGCTTCAAGGAGGGCCGGGCGCTGACCGGCGGCACGTCCGCGATGACCGGTCTCGGCTCGCTGGTCGTGGCGCGGGCGCTCGACCAGGTACGGCAGGCGGAGGTCGCCACAGCCCTGGTGACCGGGGCGCTCGGCGGTCCGGCGGACCACTGCCTCACCGCGGGGCACGACCTCGCCCGCCCTCACCAGGGACAGATCGACACGGCCGCGAACCTGCGGGAGTTGCTGCGCGGCGGCGCCACGACGCCGTCCGCGGGCGGCGCACCGAGCGGGTCACGCGCCCCGTGGGCGCATGCGCTGCGCGCCGTCCCGCAGGTGGTCGGAGCCGTGCGGGACACCCTGTACCAGGCGGTGAGCACCCTGGAGAGCGAGCTCAACTCCGCCCAGGACGATCCGCTGTTCCTGCCGGACCAGGACGCCTTCCACGGGGCGGACGGCCACGGTCAGCCGGTCGCCTTCGCCCTGGACTTCGTGACCATCGCGCTCGTCCAGCTCGGTGTCCTGGCCGAGCGGCAGTTCCAGCAGGTGCTGAACGCCGGGCCCGGCCACGGGCTGCCCCCGTTCCTCACCGCCGCCGACCCGGCGCTGCACAACGGCCTCGCCGGGATGCGGTTCCCGGCGGCCGCCCTGGTGGCGGAGAACCGCACGATCGGCCCGGCCAGCACACAGGGCGTGCCCTCCACGGGCACGGTCCACGATGTCGTCGGCATGGGCCTGGTCGCGGTCCGCGGGGCACGGAAGGTACTGGAGAACAACAACCGGATCCTCGCGATGGAGTTCCTGGCCGCCGCCCAGGCCGTGGATGTCTCCCGCCGGTTCGGCGACCTCGCTCCGGCGGCGCAGGCGGCCTACGACGCCGTGCGGTCCCTGGTGCCGATGCTGGGCGTGGACCGTCCTCTGGCCGAGGACGTCGAACTGATGGCCACCGCCCTGGCACAGGGTGAGGTGCTGCGGGCGATCGGCCGGTACGCGAACGTCGTGCCGCGCTGAGGCTTCCCCGCCCGCCGCGCGGGGCCGTCGCGAGCAGACCGGTCACGCCTTCCACCCACTGCACGACGGACGTGACGCCCGGCTCTGGTGAGAGAGGTGAGGAAGATGAGCGACAGACGGCGAGGAGGAAGCCCGAGAGCGAACGACGCATCGGGAGGCCACGGCGGCGGGTCCGGCGCACCGGCCGCAGGCACCGCCGGCGAAGCCCCGGCCGTGGCAGTCCTGAGCGCCACGGCACGCGCGTCCAACGCCTACACCGCGTCCGCCGCGCAGAGCGCCGCCACGGCACTGGTGCGGATGTTCGTCGGCCAGGGGACCTTCGCCCCCGAACTCTGGGAGCCGCCCGAGGCACCCGGCACGCTCCCGGCCGGCCCCGTGGACACCGACGCCCAGCCGGCCGGCCCGAGGCCGGCCCCCGCCGCGGCCGGACCCGCCCCCGAGGACGGAAGGCCGGACGGCCACCGGACGGCATACACACACGCCGTGCGCACGGTCCGCACCCCGTTCCGCAGCAGCCCGGAGGATGCGGCGGACGGTGAGGACCGGGGAGGATCGCTCACGCGCCCCCGCCGGGTCGTACACGCCGACGGCAGCAGCCGGTGACACCGTGTCCGCCGGTGTCCGCCCGTGTGCGCCCGGCCGCGGCAGGGGCCGCCACACCGTGAGCACGGCCCGGTCACGGGCCGGAACCGGTGGTCCGGCGGTCGCGGACGCGGTCCCGAACCGGGCCGCGCGTGATTCAGGAGGTGTGTGACATGAGGCCCGTCGTCAAAACGGTGCTGCGGGGTGCGCTCAAGGACGTGCGGCACGTACGGGCCGTCCCTCCGGGGCGTGCCCGGGAGCCGGTGGCCCGGGTGTACGCACAGATCGAGCGGGACTTCGGGGTGCTCGCCCCGCCACTGGCCCTGCACTCGCCCGCACCCCCGGTACTCGCCGCGAGCTGGCTGCTGCTGCGCGAGACCCTCCTGGTCGACGGGCGGGTGGGCCGCGCGGCCAAGGAGGTCGTCGCCACCGAGGTGTCACGGGCCAACTCCTGCCCGTACTGCGTGGACGTCCACCACAGCACCCTGCGGGAACTCCCGGACCTGCCGGCCGCCGCCGACCGCGACGCCCTCGGCGCCTGGGCGGGTGCCGGCGGACTCCGTCCGGCACCGGGACAACCGCCTGCCAGGCCGCCGTTCGGCCCGCAGGAGGCACCCGAGCTCTACGGCGTGGCCGTCACCTTCCACTACATCAACCGCATGGTCAGCATCTACCTCCCCGACTCACCCGTGCCCGACCGGGCGCCCGGGTTTCTGCGCGGTCCGATCCTGCGCGCGGCCACGCGGTCGATGCGGCCGGTCGGCGACGTCCCGCTGCGGCCCGGCGCGTCACTGGACCTGCTGCCCGAGACACCGCTGCCGGCCGGCCTCGAATGGGCAGCCCCGAACGGGGCCGTGGCAGCGGCGCTCGGCCGGGCCGCCGGCGCGGTGCGGGGCGCGGCGCACTGGGTGCCGCAACCGGTGCGGGACCTCCTGGACGCACGCCTCACCACGTGGGACGGCGGCCCCATGGGCCTGCGCCGCGCCTGGCTGGAGGAGGCCGTCCAAGGCCTGCCCGCGGCCCAACGGCCGACGGCGCGGCTCGCGCTGCTCAGCGCGTTCGCCTGCTACCAGATCACCGACGCCGACGTCTTGCTCTTCCGCGAACAGCACCCCACCGACCGGGAGCTGATCGAGCTGACGTCGTGGGCGGCACTGTCGGCCGCGCTCTGTGTGGGCCGCCGCTTCGCACCGGCCCCCACGCCCTCGTGACGCGGGCGTCCACCCGAACCTCGCCCTGAGCCGCGCCCGCCCCGCAGCGGCCGGCACGACGAACGCCCCCTGCGGGTACGCGCGGCCGCCCACGCGACCCCTTCGCAGGCCCCCGCACGAACGTGCCCCGCGCCGTTTCGGGAACGAACGGCGCGGGGCAGCCGGGGCGGAGCGCCCCGCTCAGCCGGCGAACCGGTGGATGCGCGGGACCGGCCCCGACGGCCTGCCGGGACGCACCTTCAACGGCCCGTGCTGCGCACGGCGCGGTGCCAGGTGCGCGGGGACGGACCGGGTGCCGGAGAGCGGCAGGATCCACCCGTCCAGTCCCGCACGCTCCGCCTCGTCCCCGGGCGGCCGCCGCCCGCGGCCTCCGTCCGGATCCCCGCCCCCCTCACCGGCGGCGACATGCCCGGCGGCCGGAGCCCGCCCCGCACCGGCGTCGCCGGAGGCCGCCTCCTCACCCCTGGCCCCTCGACCGGCGGGGGGTTCTCCCCGGGCCCCGGCCGCCGCGCCGGTGCCGGCTCCCCGGGCGGCCGCGTCCTCCCCGGCAGCACCGCCCTGCGCCGGGTCCGTGGACGCCTCGCGCACCGCGCCACCACCGTCGTGCACCGCCTCCGGCGCCCCGCCGGCCGCCACGGCCTCGAGCAGGGCGGTCCGGCCGAGGTTCCCACGGCCGAGGAGATCGGAGACCAGGGCCGACCCGTCACTGCTGTGATCCCTCAACTCGCCCGACACGGCGGACAACTGCCCGGCGATGCGGTCCACCACGTCGGCCACCGCCTCCGGGTTCTGGGCGAAGATGTCGCTCCACATCCGCCGGTCGCTGCCCGCGATGCGCGTCGTGTCCCGCAGACCGGCGCCGGCGAGCGCGAGGACCTCACGGTCGACATCGGCGAGCTGAGCCGCCAGCACGGAGCAGACGAGCTGGGGGACGTGCGAGACCACGGCGGCGGCCTCGTCGTGCTCCTCGGGCGTCATGTCCCGCCGGCGCCCTCCGCACAGCGACACCAGCGCGTCGACCGCCTCCAGGGCCTCCGGCTGAACGGTGGGGTACGGGCACAGGATCCACGGCCGCCCGGCGAACAGGTCCGCCTGCGCCGCACCGGGGCCGGCCTGCTCCCGGCCCGCCATGGGATGCCCGGGGACATAGCCCATCAGGTCGCTGCCGCGCACCTCTGCCTCCGCCCAGATGATCTTCTTGGTGCCGGCGACATCGGTGTAGGCGCAGCCGAGCCCGCGGGCCTGCGCCGTGTAGAGGGCGTCGGCGACGGTGGCCGGCGGGGTGGCGATCACCACGACGTCCGCGGGCGGCGTGGCCCAGGTCAGCTCCCGCCCGGCCCCCCTGCGGCGGGCATGGTCCAGGGCACTTCGGTCACGGTCCTCCAGGGCCACGTCGACTCCGGCCCGGGTGAGTGCGAGCGCGATGGACGTACCGATCAGCCCGCATCCGATCACCGTAACGCGCCGCAGGCCGGTGCTGGTCATGGTCTCCTCCTTGACGAGCGTGTGTCTCGGGTGGGGTGCGGGCGCCACAGGCCCGGGCGGCGGGGGAGGGGAGGACGCGTACCCCGGCACGGGCCGCGGGACCGCCCGGACCGACGCCCCCCGGCCCCGCCCGCGCCGGGGCGGCCGCAGGCCCGCGCTACGCCCCGGCCGCCCGGTCCGTACGGTCGGTCCCCCTCACGCCGCCGGGGCCGCGAACTGACCCGGCTGCCGGCCCTCGCCGTGCGGACCGCGGTAGGCCTGGGCGATGTCCAGCCACTGCTCCGCGTCAACGCCGGTCGCCGTCAGGGCGAGGTCGTCGCGGTGCCGGCGGCGGGTGACCAGGAGGCAGAAGTCGTGGGCGGGCCCGCTGATCGTCTGCTCGGCGTCCTCGGGGCCCACGGTCCACAGCTCGCCGGAGGGAGCGGTGAGTTCGAAGCGGAAGTGCTCGGAGGGCGGAGTCAGACCGTGGGACTCGTAGCCGAAGTCGCGCGTCAGCCAGGCGAAGTTGACCAGGTGGAGCAGGCGGCCGGTGGGCTCCCGGCGGACGCCGAGCGTGTCGGCGATGTCCTGTCCGTGGGCGAAGAGCTCCATGATCCCGGCGCAGGCGAGGACGACCGGCGGCAGCGGATTGACCAGCCACGGCACGAACGAGTCCTCCGGCACCCGGCCGAGCGCCTCCACCGAGGCCTCCCCACCGGCCCGGAAGCGGGCGAGCAGTTCCTCGGGCGGGAAGGAGTTGAACTGCTTCAGGGCCGAGTTGACGGCGCCGTCGAAGTTCTCCGAGGCCCCGGAGGTCATGGCCTTGAAGCCCTCCGGGTCGGCGGCAGCGGACCTGGCCAGGGTGAAGACGAAGGTCAGATGGGCGATCTGGTCCGCGACGCTCCAGCCCGGGGCGGGCGTCGGGGCGTTCCAGGCCTCGTCGTCGATGTTCTCGACCAGACGGGCGACCTCGTCGATCTCGGCGGACAGGTCCTTGAGCACGTCGTTCAGGGCGGTCATCTGCTTGCTCCTCTGCCTGTGAGGGGGCGGGTTCCTCGAAGCAACCCACTGGTCCGGGGAGAAGGACTCACTCATGCGGCAAGTCCTGCGGAAAGGGGTGGTGCCGAAGCCGGGCGAGTCCTGTGGAGCAACCCACCGGGCCGTAAGAAGAGCGCTAGGCGGCGTGACCGGCCAGCGGGAGGGTCTGAACGGTGGCCCGGGCCGTGTACGGCTCCAGCGCCCGGGCCAGCGCGCCCGGGATGAGGGCGGGGACCGTCGCGGTGTTCGGGCCGCGCATGCACGCGATCCGCTGCCTGCCGCGGGCGACCAGGACCTCACCGCCGTCCTCGGTCACCTTGACGTAGTCGAAGGTGAACTCCAGCTGAGTCTGCCCCAGTTCGGCCAGCCGCATCCGGATCGACAGCTCGTCGAAGGCGGTGATCTCGGCGAAGAACTCGCAGTCCACCTTCAGCGTGAACAGCTTGAGATCGTCCTGCACCTCGCGCAGCACCGCCGGCGCCTGCTGCTTGAGGAAGAGCTCCCGGCAGCGGCCCTGCCACCGCAGGTAGTTCACGTAGTAGACGTTGCCGACCAGATTGGTCTCCTCGAAGCCGACGGTGTGGCGGTACTCGAAGTAGTCGGACATGGTGTTCACCCCTCGTTCGCTGTGCGTGGTCTGTGACATGCGGTGTGTTTCTTCAAGCAACTCACTCGGTGGAGATGTCCGCCCCCGGGCGGTCCCCCCTCGCGGGCACGGGGGAACCGCCAGGGTGCGGTGGGTGCCGGGGTCCCGGTGGGGGAGGGCTACCTGCCGGTGAGCGACGGCAGCAGCGGCAGGACGTTCCTGCGCGCGCTGCGGGATCCGTCGGGCGCCGGCGCGCCGTAGGTCACGGCGACCCCCTTGCGCTGGGCCGCACGCACGATCCCGGGGATCGCGCGCTCGGCGAGCGCGGCGATGGTCATGGCCGGATTCACGGTCAGGGCACCCGGGACGGCCGAGCCGTCGGTGACGAAGATGCCGGGGTGGCCGCGCAGTTCGTTGCGGTCGTCGAGCGCCGAGGTGTGCGGGTCGTCTCCCATGCGGCAGGAGGCGAGGGGGTGCACCGTGTAAGCGCCGATCAGGTCGTTGGTCCAGGGCATCACCTTGGCCAGGCCGTCCTTCTCCAGGATCTCCTTGACCTCGGCGTCGGACTTCCTCCAGGCGCTCCACGTGTTGTGGGTGGGCTCGTAGCTGAGGCTTCCCCTGCCGAGCATCTGCTGCGAGATGCGGTGGGCGTTGCCGGTGGCGGGGGGCGGGCCGAAGACTCCCTCGTTGTCGTCCTCGATCATCGTGAAGATGGTGAGCCACGACCTCCAGCGCTTGAGGATCTCCTTCTTCTGCGGACCGAACCACGCCGGCCCCGTGGCATCGGCCACCTGGGCGAGGATCGTCCCCAGACCCGGCGGGAAGTAGAGCTGCTCCAGGGAGTAGCGGGAGTATTCGGGCAGAGACGCGTCCAGCCGGTCCCAGTTGGCGACCGTGGGGCCCTTGCCTATGTGGTTGGCGGCGTAGGCCAGTCCGTTCCCGCGGTCCAGGCCCAGGATCTCGGCGGCCTTGTCCTCGTCGATGACGGCGGTGTTGAGCCGCTCGCCGTTGCCGGAGAAGTACCGGCCCACCGACCGGGGCATGGTGCCGAGCGTGGCCTCGCTGCGCTGCAGGATGACCGGTGTCGCGCCGGCGCCCGCCGCCAGGACCACGATCTTGGCCTCGATCGTCCCCTGTCCCACGTGGATGCGGTAGTCCTCCTCGTCCACGATGTCGAAGTGCACGCGGTAGTCGCCGGCCTCGGTGCGCGATATCCGCTGCACCTCGTGCAGCGGCCGTATCCGGGCACCGTGGGCGAGCGCCGCGGGCAGGTAGTTGACCAGCAGGGACTGCTTCGCCTCGAAGCGGCAACCGGCCATCATGAAGTTGCAGTTGACACACTTGGAGTTGTCGATGGCGACCGGCAGCGGATTGGCGGTCCGGCCGGCGTGATCGCAGGCCGCCGCCCACAGTCCGCCGGCGTAACTGACGTCGCTCCACTCCTGCTTGGTGATGGACAGCGATTCGGCCACCCGGTCGTACCAGGGGTCGAGGGTGTCGCGGCTGACGGCTTCGGGCCACATCCGCCGGCCGATGGAGCCGTGCCGTTCGAAGACGAAGCGGGGTGCCCGCGGCATCGCGGCGAAGTAGACGACACTGCCACCACCGACACAGTTGCCGCCCAGGACGCTCATCCCGTCGCCGACCGTGAAGTCGAAGGCCCGGGTGTAGGAGGAACCCAGCTTGTAGTCGTGCTCGAACTCGCTGCTCTCCAGCCAGGGGCCGCGCTCCAGCACGGTGACAGCGGCGCCGCCCGCGGCGAGGTGGTACGCGGCGATCGCGCCGCCGAAACCACTGCCGATGACGAGTACGTCCGTGCGTTCGGCTGTGCCGGTCATGCGGGGCTCCCGGTGGACGTCGTGTCGGGGTGCAGTCGGGCGAACGCGCGGCCGTAGCCGAAGTCGCGGAAGCGGTACAGGCCGTCCGGGTCGGGCCTGCCGATGCCCATCGCGGTGAGGCCGGGGTGGCCCTCCTCGACCGCTCGGGCGGTCGGCAGATGCGCCGCCGAGTCGAAGGCCATGTTGCAGAACAGCGCGAGCATCACCCAGAACTCCTTCTCCGGGTGACCGGGTTTCGTCAGCCGCACGACCAGCTCGGCCCGGTCCTCGTACCCCAGCGCCACGAAGGGGGGCACGTCCTGGTCGAGCGTGAGGCCCCGTTCCTTCGCGTAGGCCTCGGTGTGGCCGTTCAGCAGCCGAGTCAGCTCGTCGAGTCCGTCGTGGACCCCGGTGGCGTCCCAGGCGAGCAGGTCGAGCGCACCGGCCTGGACCGCGCCGCCGCCGGTGGCGACACCGGCGACGGCACGGTCCCCGGCCCAGCGCTTCTCACCCGGAACGATGGTGTCCGCGTACGCCTCGAGAGTCATGGTGCGGTACTCACCACTGAGCGCCACATGCGTCCCATGGTTACTCAACTCGGCCTCCATTCTGCCGCTTTGTAGGGGAACGCCCTTGCGGCGCAAAAGGAAGTTACGTCGATTCGGTGCGTTCAAGCAACTGCCCTAAGTCGCAGCGGGAGCGAATTGAACTACCCATAGTTGACGCGTCGGTTCCGCATGATTTCTTACGCCTGGCCCACGGTCACTAGGCTGCCCCTCCGGATACATTCCTCAGCCGCACGTGACATTTTCCTGCGCTGGCATCCGCGCTCGCGGAAGTGCATCTCGGTCTCATGTTGGAGGAAACATGAAAGGCGTCGGCGGTTCACAGCCCGTACCGGAGCACTCCGCGCGCACCACGCACCGCGTGCGGATCGATGACCTCGTCCCCGCGGACTCACCGCGTCTGAAGGGCATCGACAAGGCTCATGTGCGCCGGCTCTCGGCCATCTACCCGCTGCTGCCGCCCGTGCTCGTGCACCGCCCCACCCGGCGGGTGGTGGACGGCATGCACCGCATCGGTGCCGCCGTGCTGCGGGGCCTGGACACCGTCGACGTCCAGTACTTCGACGGCGCCGAGGACCAGGTCTTCCTGCGATCGGTGACGGCGAACATCGCGAACGGCCTGCCCCTGTCCGTGGCCGAACGCAAGACGGCCGCCTGGCGGATCCTCGCCTCGCACCCGAGCCTGTCGGACCGCGCCGTGGCCGCCTACGCGGGCCTCGACGCGAAGACCGTGGCATCGGTCCGGGAGTGTTCAACCGCGGGATCTCCCGCACTGAACACCCGCACCGGCACCGACGGCAAGGCGCACCCCCTCGACCGCACCGCCGAGCGTCTGCACGCCGCCGAGCTGATGACGAGCGATCCCGAACTGTCACTGCGGGCCGTCGTCAAGGAGACCGGCCTCTCGCTCGGCACCGCCCACGACGTGCGACGACGGCTCCTGCGCGGCGAGAACCCGGTGCCGCCCGGACGGCAGAGCAAGCCCGTACGGGCCGCCGCGCGCAGCACACCGACCCCAGCGCCCAAGACACCCGGCACAGCCGCACCTGCCGTCCCCGACCGCCCCCGCGCCGCCGTGCCCGCCCGCACCCCCAAGGCCGGCCTGATATCCCCCCGCTCACGCGGACCCCTGGACAGCCTGCGCAGCCTCGCCAACGACCCGTCCCTGCGCCACTCGGACAGCGGACGCGACTTCATCCGCTGGCTGCACACCCACTTCATCGTCGACGAGGCCTGGCAAAAACGCGCGGACGCGGTCCCCCCGCACGCCACCGAACCCGTGGCCGAACTCGCCCGGCACTGCTCGGACGCCTGGCGCCGCTTCGCCGAGGACATGTCCCGGCGCAAGCACACCGTCGACACCCGCGCCACGGACATGCCCGACTCAGCCACCTCGGCGTTGACGCCGCGCCACCCCGGAGGATCACGGTGACCACGACGACCGTCGAGCACGCTGTCCGCCGAGTCATCCGCTATATGCACATCAACCTCGGCCAGGACCTGACGATCGATGACCTGGCGCGCACCGCGATGTTCAGCAAATTCCACTTCACCCGCATATTCAGGGAAGCGACGGGGACCTCCCCGGGGCGTTTCCTTTCCGCCCTGCGGATGCAGGAAGCGAAAAGACTCCTACGGGACACGGATTTCAGTGTGGCCGATATCAGCAGCCTGGTCGGTTACAGCAGCGTCGGCACCTTCAGCTCCCGTTTCAAGGCCTGTGTCGGGATCTCGCCGCGCGCTTACCGCGAACTCGACGCCTCCTTACCGAAATTACCCGCCACGACGGCAGCCGCCTCGGCCGTGGCACACAGCATGTCGCTGCGCGGCCGGGTCGCCCTCTCACCCGGTGCGGCGCCCGGCCCTATCTTCGTCGGGGCGTTCCCGAGCTGTGTGCGCCAGGGCCGTCCCGCACGCTGGACGATCCTCGACCGACCCGGCACCTTCGAACTGAAGGACGTCCCGGCCGGCACCTGGCACATCCTGGTCCACTCCGTGCCCTACAGCCATGAGGACGAACTCTTCGGCCGGCCCACCCCCGGCCTGCTCTCCGTCGGACGGTACGGCCCGGTGACGGTACGCCCGGGCACCCTGCTGCAACCGGCCGAGATCACCCTGCGCCCCCAGGACGCACTGGACCCGCCGCTGCTGATCGCGATCCTGGACGTGACCGCCGTGTCGGAGCAGCGGACCGCCCTCTGACACCTCACGACCCCTCCTCCCCGGCCCGTCCCGCACACGCACACCGAAAGGGCGGGCCGGCCACCGTGTCGCGTGGCCGTCCCGCCCCGACTGCCGCCGCACGCAGATCAGCCCACCGCACTGACCGTCATCGGCAGACCCCCGCGCATCCGCAAGGACAACATGGGCTCCGCGACCGCCTCGTGCCCGGGCACGGTACGCAGCTCCAGGTCGCGGGTGACCAGAGCCGTCACGAAGACCGCCTCCATCATGCCGAGATTGCTGCCGACGCAGAACCGCGGTCCCGCACCGAACGGGATGTAGGCGTACCGCGGCCGCCTGGCGACCCGCTGCGGTTCGAACCGCTCGGGGTCGAAGTCCTCCGGGGCATCCCACAGATCCGGGTGACGGTGCATGACGTAGGGGCAGACCAGGACGTCCGCCCCGGCCGAGACGGTGTAGCCGCCGACCTCGTCCTCCCGCTGGGCGACGCGCGGCAGCACCCAGACCGGCGGATACAGCCGCATGGCCTCCTGGACCACCATGGTGGTGTAGGTGAGGCGGTGCAGGTCGTCGACCTCCGGACTGCGCCCGCCCAGCACACGCACGGCCTCCTCGCGGACCCTCATCCGCGCCTCGGGATGACGGTCGAGCAGATGCAGGGTCCACCCGAGCGTGCTCGCCGTCGTCTCGTGCCCGGCGAGCAGCAGGGTGACCAGCTCCTCCCGCAGCCGGTCGCGGGCCGCCTCCGGGCCGAAATTCCGGCGCGCCGCCCAGATCATCCGGGACAGCGCGTCGTCCGCCTCCTCCCCGTCGGCCATGCGCGCGGCACGGTCGGACAGCAGGGAGTCGACCACACCGTGCAGTTCCCGGCGCGCCCTGCGGAAATCGCGCTGCCCCCGGGTGGGCAGCCAGTTCGGCACCAGCCCCTGGGTGACCATCTCGAACATGGCCTGGTCCTGGATCGCCTCGAAGGAGTGCGCCACGGATGCGTGCGCGCCGAGGTCACTGTCGAGCAGGGAGCGGCCGAGCACCCCCAGGGTGAGCCCGGTGACCTCACGCAGGACGTCGACGGGGCCGGCACCCTCGTGACAGCGCAACAGCGCCACCAGTTTCGAGGCCTCCTCCGCCACGGCGTCCGCCTGCTGGGCGATACGGCCCGGCTTGAACGCAGGCTGCACCACCCTGCGCTGCGCCTTCCACACCTCACCCTCACTGGTGAGCAGGCCGTCGCCGAGGACGCGCCGGGCTTCCACGAGCCCGATGCCCTTGTGGTAGTTGGCGGCGTTGTCCGCCAGCACGTGCTTGGCGTAGTCGGGCCGGTTGAAGACGTAGAGCTTCTTGGGACCCATGGAGACGCGGACCGCGTCTCCGAGGGCGGCCGCGTCCCTCATCAGGCCGAGCCGGTCCACGGCCAGCTTCCTCAGCAGCCCCGGCAGGTCCCTGGCGGGCGGCCCGGGCGGGTACACGCTCATGCTGCCCTGCCTTCACTCGGCTCGGGGACGGCCCGGCGGAACCTGCCGTCGTGGAAGAGGAGCGCCTCATGACCCGGGCACCTGGCTGCCGCGAGCACCCTGCCGAGGAAGATGGTGTGGTCACCACCGTCGTACACCCGCCACTTCTCGCACTCGAGCTGGGCCACGGCACCGGCGATCAGCGGGGCGTCGCCTTCCCGGCCCGGCACCCAGCCGACCGCAGCGAACTGCCCGGCGCCGGCCGGCCGCGAGCGGTCGGCGAAGTGCCGCGCCACGGACTCCTGGCCGGCGTTGAGCACCGACACCGAGAACGTGGCCGCCTCTTCGAGACGGCGGTGCATCACGGCGTCCCGGTTGACGCAGACCAGCACGAGCGCCGGCTCCAGGGAGACGGACGTGAACGAGTTCGCCGTCATGCCCCGGGGAGCGTCCCCGCCCACGGTCACCACGGTGACCCCGGTGGGGAACGCCCCGAACGCTCCACGCAGTTGCTTCCTGTCTTCGAGATCGACCGGCTCCTCGGACGGAGCGACCAGGAGAGTCATGTCAGCCTCCCTGCCGGCGGCCGGGCTCCGGCCACCGCGTAGGGCGCCGGCGCCCGCGCCGGCACGTCGGAGATCGGTGCCGGCACGGCGGAGGACCCCGGCCCGCGCACACGGGCGGGCCGCCGCCCGCGTCGTGCCGCCGGTGTCCTGCCGCCGTCCCTCACCTCGGTGTGGTGGAACGTGGGGCCGGGCCCTGTGCGGCCACGGCCGGCCGCACGGCTCGCCGCGGGCCGTGACCCCGGCGAGCCGCTCGCACCCCGCACGCGGGGTGACCGGCACCGGCTTCCCCGGAGCGCCGGCGAGGACGCCGGGCCCCGGGCGGCGGGGGGACCCGTCCGGGCGTCCCCCCGCCCGCGCAGGAGCCCGGACGGGCCGGACCGCGCACCCGTGACCGCGGGACGGACTTCGAGGCGGCTCCCCATGGCTACGGCCGCCCCGAGGCGCCGGGACCGCTCCCCGCGAGCACCGCGAAGACGGCGGGCTCCGCCGCGTCGCGCAGCGCCGTGACGAAGGTCGCGATCCGCAGACCGCCCGCGGTCATGACCACCCAGTTCGCCTTGTCGCACGGAGCCAGGGTCAGGGGGGCCGCAGCCATCACCCCGGCCTTCCTCAGGCACTCGACGGCGCTCCACACACGGCTGGCGGCGGTGTCGGGCGCCTCACCGGTCTCCTTGGCCACGAGGGCGGCCAGCGCAGCGTGCTCGCCGAGCAGACCCTCCCATTCGGCCTCGGTGCGGACGGTCACCGCTTCGACGTCGCAGGCCACGGTCTGCCCGGCGGTGTCGGAGACCACGCCGAGAGTGACGCCCAGGGCGTGCGCCGCCGACATCCGCCGTCCGCCGGCCAGCTCGGGACGGCCGTCGGGGCGGTAACGCACCTCGTCCGGGGCGCCGATGGCCCGCTGAACGGCGGCCGCCGTGCTCGCCCGGCGCTGCTTCGTGCCGTCGCCCCGGTACGGCTCGACGGCGACGGCGACATGCGTGCCGAGCACCTCCTCGAGCGCCCGCTCCAGGTAGGAGCCGAGCAGCGGCGCCACCCACGGACCCGAACCGTCCGTCTTGCGCACGGCGTGCAGGGTCAGGCCCTCCCAGCGCTCGACGGCGGTGCCGTCGGGGGCACGGACCACGATGTCGTACACATAGGTGTCGCCCTCGTGGTACCGCTCGGAGGCGCAGTAGCGCAGTTCACCGGGAACGTCGGTGGCCGAGCCGAGCGGATGGAGCCGCTCGATGCCGGACGGCAGCAACGTGGCGTCGGGGACGCACACCTGGTTGCCGTGCATCAGGGCGTCGCGCATGCCGGGGTCGGCGAGCAGCAGCGTGCCGGGCAGGAAGCCGGCGAACCAGCTCCCCGACGCCTGGACGGAGACGTCCGCGTCCACGTGCCGGGCCGCTGCCCGGTGGAAGCGGCGCAGCCGGTGGAAACGGTCGCCCTGGAAGTTGACGCCTCCGTAGAGGTCCGTCTTCGGGTCGAGCGGGGCCGCCGGGACCGCGGGGTCGACCTGCTCGGGCGGGCCGTCGGGGACGGCCGCGCCACCGTAGAGGAGACGGGCCCTGAAGTGCTCGGCGACGAAGCCGGTCTCCTCGGCGCGGATGGCCACGTCGACCGTGGCGGACCCGGTGACCGTGGCGGCGATCCGGATCCGGGTGGTGCCGTCGGGCTGGACCACGATGGGCCGCAGGAACTCGACCCCCTCGAACACCGGGACGCCCGCCCAGCCGGTGGCGGCGGACGCGACCTGGGCCATCGCCTCCATGCCGATCACCGCGGGCAGCAGCAGGTTGCCGTCCAGGAGGTGGTCGGCGAGATAGGGGTCGGTGCCGGCGTTCAGCTCGACCTCGGTCACCAGCTCCACGCCGTGGTAGCGGATGAGCGGATTGCCGATGAACCGCAGCAGCGGCAGCTGCGGCAGGTCACGGCGTACGGTCTCGATGCCTTCCGTACGGCCGCTGATGACCGTGACCACCGGCGCGTCCGGGTCGTTGACCAGGCGCAGCAGCAGACCGATGCCCTGGTCGGGCGAGACCGGCGTGATGCCCTCGCGGGACAGGGACTCGACGACGGAGAGCTTCTCGCCCATGCCGATGCCGGACCACACCGACCACTCCAGGCACACCGCGCGGCAGCCCGGCCGGGTACGCGCGACCCGTTCGGTGAGGTCGGCCAGCCACTCGTTGGCGGTGGCGTAGTGCGCCTCACCGCGCAGCCCCGAGCGGCCGATGATGGAGCCGAAGGTGACGAGCAGCTTCAGGCTGTCCTCGCCGACCACGTCGAGCACGGTGCGCAGCCCGTCGACCTTCGGGGCGAGGGTGGAGCGGACGGCGTCCATGTCCAGTGAGGCCAGCGATCCGGGCTCGTTGCGTGCCGCGCCGTGCATCAGCGCGGTGACCGGGCCCAGTTCCGCGGTGAGCTCGTCGACCGCGGCGCGTACCTTCCGCGGGTCGGTGACATCGGCGGCGGCATAGGCCAGCCTCACCCCGCTGTCGGCCATGCGCTTCAGGTTCGCCGCGAGGTCGGCGTCCCGGGCCGGGTCGGAGCGGCCGAGCAGGGCCAGCCCGGCTCCGCTGTCCTTGGCCAGCGCCAGGGCGCACTCCGCCGTGATGCCCTTGCCGCCGCCGGTGACCAGGAGCACGTCCGAGGCGTCCAGGACGCGCTCGGTGCGCTCGGGGACGACCGGCAGCGCGCGCAGCGTCGGCACCCGGCGCACACCGTCCGCCTCGTAGCGGACCTCGCTGAACCGCGTGGTCGCGGCGACCTCGGCCACCACCTGCTCGATCGCCTCGTCCGACACCGGGGTGTGCACGACGGTCGTCCTCAGGTGCGGGGCCTCCAGGTGCAGGGTCTTGGCGAGTCCGGCCGCGCCACGGCCCGACTGCACCAGGACGAAGCGGCGGTCGCGGTCGCCCGCGAGGGCGTCTTTCGCACCGTTCAGGGCCTGCTCGATGTGTTCCTGCGGGCAGTCGGGGGCCAGGCAGACCAGCACGCCGGAACCCACCTCGGCCTCTTCGAGTGCCTGCTTCAGCCGGGCGGCGAACGGATGACCGCCGTCGGCGAACAGCTGCCAGGTGCCGCCGCTTCGCCCCGGCGCGGCCGGCGGGACGGGCAGCTCGTCGAAGTCCACGGCGAAGGCCCTGGCCCAGGCGGCCGCGCCCGCGACGACGGGTGCGGCCGTGTCGTCAGGACCACTGCTCCCGGCCAGCGATTCGAGCGCTTCGGCGAGCTGCCCCACGGTCGCGGTGGCGAAGTTGGTGGGCACGTGCGCGGCGGCGAGCCCGAGCTTGGCGGCGGCCTGGTTGACGATCTGACCGACCGTGATCGAGCTCATGTGCAGGTCGTCCAGGAGGCTGCTGGCGTCGGCGACCAGTTCGGCCGGCAGCTCCGCGCGTTCGGCGACCAGCGCCCGCACCACTTCCAGGACCGGTTCCCCCGCCGCGTCGCCCGCCTCCGCGACACCGCCGGCGCCGTCCTCGTCCGGCCGCGACACGGCCGCGACCACGGGCAGCTCGACCAGCGGAGCCGCTTCGCAGGGGCTGGCCAGGAAACGGAACTCGGCACCGATCTGCAGGGGCCGGGTGAGCCGGTCCTGGAACAGCCGTTCGTGGATCAGCGGGGCGCCGATCACGTAGGCGGCGCCCACGACCTGGAGAAGACCGCGCAGGGACTCGTCGTCGGTGTTCACCGCGAGGGCCGGCACACCGGTCGCGGCGGCCGCGAGGGAGCTGAGCACCCCTCCGGGACCGACCTCGACGAACAGGTCGACCTCGCCGGCCGCGGCCTGGACGGCCTGACTGAATTGGACCGGTTCGGTGATCTGCCGGCGCAGCACCTCGGGCAGGTCCGTCTCCTCGCCGAGTTCCCCGCCGGTGACCGTGGAGACGACCCGCCGCTTCACCGGTGCGAAACCGGCGCTGTCGAGCCACCGCCCGAAGGAGTCGGCCGCCGAGGCGACCAGCGGTGAGTGGAAGGCGTGGGACACCGCGAGCCGGGTGCAGGTGATCCCCGCCTCGGCGGCCCTCACCGCCACGGTCTCGACATCCGCCACCGGTCCGGCCACGACCGTCTGCTCGGGGCCGTTGTACCCGGCGACGACGACGGGCAGCCCGTCGGTGAGGACCGTGACCCGCTCCGGTCCGGCGGCGAGCGAGGCCATCGTGCCCGAGGCGCCGTGCTCGGCCATGGCCTGCCCGCGCACCCGGGCGGCGTCGAGCAGCGCCCGGTCGTCCAGGGCGCCCGCCCAGTGCAGGGCGGACAGTTCACCGAGGCTGTGGCCCACGGCGACCTCCGCCTCCACACCGAGCGCCTCCAGCACCCGCAGACCGGCCGTCGAACCGGTGACGATCCGCGGCTGGGCCACGTCGGTGGCGACCATGTCGCCGGTGGCGGGCAGGCCCGCCCGGTCGTAGACGTCGGCGGCCTCGGGGAAGCGACGGCGCAGCGCGCCGCCCCCGGTGCTCCGGCCGGAGCCCTGGCCGGGGAAGAGGAAGCCGATCCGGGCCTCCTCCCCGGCCCGGCCGAGGAAGATGCGCCCGTCGGGGGAGAACCGGCTGGTCTCACCCGCGTCGACGGCCTCGAGCAGCCGGCGCAGCCGCAGTTCGGCGTCCTCCGGCGAGGAGACGACCGCGGCCGCCCGGTAGGGCAGTTCGCGCAGTTCACGCTGGAGCGTCGCGGCGAGGTCACCGATCTGCGCGTACGACAGCCGCGGCACGAAGTCGGCCACCTGGCTGATCCGCTCGCGCAGCGCCGCGGGTGACTCCCCGTCCAGCAGGAGCAGTTCGCTGTCCTGGAGCGAGCCCGCGAGGGTGAGGGCGCGGCGGCTGAGCGGTGCACGCCGCCCGGGCACCCGCTTGTCGAGGACGACATGGGTGTTGATCCCGCCGAAGCCCATGGCGGTGATGCCGGCCCGCCGCTCCTGCTCCTCGGGCCAGGCCTCGGCCTTGCGCAGCACCCGCAGGGTGGCCTGGTCGTCGGTGAGCAGGTCGTGCGGGTCGACACAGCCGATGGCGGGCGGCAGCATCCCGGTGTCCACGGCCATCGCGGCCTTGATCAGACCGGCGACGCCGGCGGCGGCCTTGGTGTGGCCGATCATGCCCTTGATGGAACTGATGGCGGCTCTCGGCGCGCCGGGCGCGGCCTCGGCACGCGCACTCGTGATCGCTTCGAGCTCGGTGGCGTCGCCGACCGGGGTGCCGGTGCCGTGCCCCTCGAAGAGCGCCACCGTGCCGATACCGAATCCGGCCCTGTCGTAGGCCCGGGTGAGGGCCGTGCGGTAACCGTTCACCTCGGGGCGGGTGATGCCGCCCTGCCCGTCGGAGGAGATGCCCCAGCCGGCCACGCTCGCGTAGACGCGGTGACCGGCGGCGAGGGCGTCCTCCTCACGCATCAGGACGACCATGCCGCAGCCCTCGCCCGGCCAGAAGCCGTTGGAGCCGCGGTCGTAGAGCCGCATCTCCTTCCTGGCGAGCGCTCCGGTCTTGGCGAAGCCGATGATCTCGAAGGGGTCGATGGACAGGTCGACGCCGCCTGCGACCGCGACGTCGAGATCGCCGCTGAGCAGGGAGGTGGCGGCCGTGGTGACCGACAGCAGCGAGGAGGAGCAGGCGCCGTCGACCGTGTAGCCGCCGCCGTTGAGGTCGAAGTAGTTGCAGATCCGCCCGGCGATGGTGTTGGCCAGTCCGCCGGCGAGGGTGTCCTCGTCGACGGCCGGGAACGGCTGCTTGTACGCGCTCTCGACCCCGGCCAGGAACTCAGCCGTGCGGTCGTCGTCCCAGTCCTGGTCCCTGAGCGCGGAGGCCAGCACACGCCGGACGTAGGGCCACCGCAGCCGCATGCCGTTGGCCCGGGAGAATTCACCGGTCAGGGTGTTGCCGACGATCACGCCGGTTCTCGCCCTGGGCAGCCCCTCGCCCTGCGCGAACCCGGCGTCGGCCAGGGCCCGGCCGGCGATGTCGAGGGCCAGCCAGTGGGTGAGGTCGGTGGAGCGGTAGGTGCTGCCGGCGATCCGGTGGGCGATCCGGTCGAACTCGTAGCCCTCCAGGACCGCGGCGTTGCGGGCGTAGAAGCGGTCGGGGGCCCGGGGGTCCGGGTCCCAGTAGTCCTCCAGGTTCATCCGGACGTCGGGCAGGCGCCGGAAGGCGCGCCGTCCGGCGACCGCGTTGTCCCACAGCTCGTGCGGAGTCTCGGCGTCGGGGTAGCGGCATGCCATCCCGACGATCGCTATCCGGTTCATACGGGGACCACCGCCTTCTTCTCGGCCGCCTTCTGCTCGGCGGCCCGGCCGGCCGCGCACTTGCCGTGCGCGCAGGTTCCTGCGGCGCAGGCGTCGGCGGGCGTGTCGGGGACGGGCCCGCCGGGTGCCGGCTTCACGGGGACGACCACGGCCATGGCCACCTCGGCCCGCGCCGTGCGCTGCTTGTCGATGAAGTGCAGGCCCCACAGGTAACCGCCGCGGATCAGGCAGACCAGGGCCGTGGCGAAGAAGATGCCGTAGACGATGCCGAACGCCGTGAGCAGGCCGTACACAGCGGCGACCCCGCCGCCGAACGCGATCTGCGAGGAGCGCTTGGAGGGAGAGGTTCCGGGGTCGGTGACCATGTAGTTCGTGAAGAGCACGAAAGCCACACCCGTCATCATGCCGAGCGCCGCGGGAATGGAGGTGCCCAGCCACAGACCGCGGATGATCGCCTGCAGCGCGAAACCGACCAGCCAGGCGATGATGAGCCACATGCGGCCCGTCAGCTTGGCGTTCAGCATGGTGCCGAGCGTGATGATGATCGCCGGCAGGACCCAGTCGCCCGGGCCGTGGAGGTGCTCGGTGAAGTGGTAGGGCGGCGCGATGCTGGCCCAGGGGAAGAGCAGCAGGATGACCGTGATGCCGAAGTTCGACGGGTTCATGTAGTGCCGCATCCGGCCCTTGAGCGGGGCCCTGAGCACCCACTTGGTGCCGACGGCGACCAGCACCCCGAACATCATGACCCAGACCCGGTCGTTGACGTAGGTGAGCATGTTGACGGCGAGACCGGTGATGTGCGCCGGGTAGAGGAACTCCATCAGCCCGCGCGGGCCGTTGCCGGCGTAGCGGGGCGCGCGCCCCTCCGACCTGGCGCCGATCGCCTCCAGGACGATCTCCACGACGTAGGCGGTGCCGACGGCGATGAACGGCCACAGCCAGGGCTGCTCGAATCCGAGGAACGTGTAGCCCGCGATGTTCAGGACGCTGATCGAGATCGCGAACCGGCGCAGTGCGGTGACGATCTTGTTGTCGTGCCGCGGCGGGGCGGGCGGCCCCTGGGGCGTCGTCCTGTCCTGAGCGTCCGGTATCTGTGAGGTGGTGGACACGGTCACTTCTCCTTGGCCTCGGCGCCGAGCTCGAGCGTGTGCCGGCCGGGACTCAGCTCGAGATCCTGATTACGTACCTGGCCGCTGCGGTCCCGCCAGGTCAGATGGACCTGCAGCGGTCCGTCGGCCTGGTCGCCCAGGCCCATGTGCAGGTCGGTGCTGCGCTTGCCGGAGTGACCGCCGCCGCCGTCGACCCGGCCGACGCGGACGCTCCCGTCGGACACGGTCACCGTGGCCTGCGCGCCGATCACATCGGATCCGGCCTCGTCGACGAGCCTGAGCGCCAGATAACCGCCGTCGCTCTCGCTGGTGTTGTGGTAGAACACCGGCGCGTCCCACTGCCGGGCCACGGCGAGGTCGAGGCGGCCGTCACCGTCGGCGTCGCCGGTGGCGATACCGCGGGTGGGCACGGGCACACCCAGTCCGAGGTTCTTGGACAGGTTGCTGTAGGAACCGTCCTCGTTCTTCACGAAGAAGCGCAGGAACTGGTCGCCCGCGAGGTCGTCGCCCTCTTCCACGTTGGGCCAGAAGGAGGGGTGCTTGAGCAGCGCGTCGTTGGCGGTGGCCAGCTCCTGCAGCTGCGCCCAGCGGTTCCGCTTGCCCTTGACGAAGCCGGTGGCCTGGGTGATCTCCAGCTCGCCGCTGTTGTCGAAGTCACCCATCTTGGTGTCCCAGCCCCAGCCCGACCAGGCGAGGTTGAGCGGGCCGCTGCGGTCCTTGAACGGGGCCTCGCCCTCCTTGAGCCTGGCCCGCAGGTCGGCCTTGTCCTCGGCCGTGTCGAAGAAGGCGAAGTTCGACTCCTGGATACCGAAGGACGTGGTGATGTTGGAGACGAACAGGTCGTAGAGGCCGTCGTTGTCGAGGTCGCCGAAGTCGACGCCCATGCCCTTGAAGGAACTGCGGCCCATCTCCTTGGACTTGGGAACGATCGGCGAGTGCTTGCCCTTGACCTCGGCGAACTCGAAGGTGCCGGGGCGCGACTTGTTGTAGAGGAGCGCCGATGTGCCGAAGTCGTGCGCGAGGTAGATCTCGGGCCGCTGGTCGCCGTCGAGGTCGTTGGCGGACGCGGCGAGGGTCCAGCCCCTGGAGAGGTTCTTGGGCAGGACGTCCTTCTGCTCCTCGAAGCCGTCGCCGGTGTGACGGAAGAACTTTCCGCCACCGCCGTTGCGGGCCTGCGACAGCGAGTCGTTCATCTCCACGCCGCCGTCCTTGGACGGGTCGAGGACGGGGCTGTCCGGGAAGTAGTTGCCGATGAAGATGTCGTTGTGGCCGTCACCGTCGAAGTCGGCGACCGTGGCGGCGTTGGAGTTCCACAGCGGGCCGCTGTAGACGTCGCCGCCCCTGCCGGGCACCAGCTCGACGGGGGTGAAGCACTCGGCGGCCAGCGGCGGCTGCTCGCCCGCCGCCGGCTTCTTGGCCTGGAAGATGACGGGGGTGCGGCCCCAGTAGTAGACGAGGAGGTCGGTGCGGCCGTCCTCGTTGAAGTCTCCGGGGACACAGCCGATCGGCGCCGAGGTCTTGCTCTTGGGCAGCGGCGCCATGTCGAGTGCGAACGGCTCGTACGAGGGACTCTTGCGGTCGGGGGCGGGCGCGGGAGTCACGTAGACCTGGTCGATGCGCGGGTCCGTGACGCACAGATCGTTGGGCAGTTCGTCGCCGTCGATGTCGTTCATGGCGACGCCGGCGCCGACCGAGGAGATCCACGCCTCGATGTGCTTGTAGGCCTTGTTCACCTGTCGGACGGTCTGCTGCGGGTAGCCCTCGGGCTGGGCGATGGACATCGGCTGGAAGCCGAAGTTCTTGGCGAGCTCGGCGTTGTCGGCGGCGGAGGACTCCGCCGGTTTCACCGCCTGGAACGCGGTCACCATCAGTGCGAAGGCGACGACTCCGGGAGCCTGCCGGCGCAGCCAGGCTATGGGGTTGGTCATGCCGCGGCACCTTTCCGGACGGACGGGAGGGGGGAGAGCTGGGCGGCGATCTGCTGCCGCCAGATCTCGAACGCCGGCACCTCGCCCTGGTCCCCGCGTTCTCGCATGGCGGGAATCAGGTCGGTGCACAGCCGGGCCGCCTGGGCGGGGGTGCGCTCGCCGCACAGGACGTGCGCGGCGACGTGCGTGTGCGCGGTGGTCAGGCCGGCCTTCTCGCGGGCTTCGCAGGCGAAGGCGGAACCCTGGGCCAGCCGGGGAAGGTGAGGCCCGGCGTGCTCGGCGAAGCGCCGCAGCTCCGATTCGTCGGCGGCGCCCGCGTAGGTGCAGGCGAGGCCCGCTCCGGCGAACAGGTCGGCGTGGCGGTGTGCCGGATAGGCGTGGATGAGGCCGGCGACCACGTCGGGGTCGGTGCCGCCCACGAACCACAGCGCGCGGCCGATGCCCTGGTCGATGGCGCGCAGGCTGTACGCGTCGAAGCCCGCCGCCCAGGTGAACGGGTGCCGGCGCTCCGGGGCGCGGACGTAGTCGTCGGTGCGGAAGTAGGCCTGGTGGAAGCCGTAGCCGTCCAGGATGAGCCAGCGCAGCAGCGGGTCGTAGGCGCTCACGTCCGGCCACATGAAGCGCGGCAGCCGGGCCATCGCCCAGCCGACACCGACCATGATCATGTAGTCGTGGTGGCGTCCTTCGCCGGCCAGCAGCCCGCTGAGCCGCCGACGGCTCCCGGTCAGCGCGTCGAGCATGGTCGCGCCCATTCCGGCGCCCTCGTAGGCGAATCCGCGATAGGCGCGGGGGACGGTCGACAGCCATTCCTCCGTCTCGGCCGCGGAACGTGCCTCGACCGCGTACGCGTACCCCTGGATGAAGGTTTCGCCCACGGTTTCCAGCTGATGCTTCGCCTCTGCGTTCTTGACGTGGAAACCACGCCTCGCCAGCTGGGTTTCACGGGCATTGGGTGTGAGGATTCTGCGCCTCAACGCGCGCAACATGGACACCTGACCAACCCCTTTTCGGAAATCCCTGAAAGTTGCTGAAGATCGCTGTACACCGCATGCGAATACCACGTGGAATGTGTCAAGCAGTTCGCGGCGGCGTCTACTTCGGACATGCTCAGACGGCCGCACGCGCGGGCAGCCGGTCGCGCACCGAACGGCGCCAGAGCTCATAGGCGGGACCGTCGCCGCCGCCGGAGGGGACGTGGGTGTCGTCGGCGAGTTGGGCGGCCGCCTCGACCGAGAGGCCCGTCAGCGCGTGGGCGGCGACGCGGGTGTGCTCGGGGACGGTGCCCGAGTGGTGGCGGGCCTTGGCCGCGAACACGCAGCCCTGCCCCAGATGGTCGCCGAACGCGCCGGAGGCTCCGCGCAGGGCGGCGAGGTCGCCGGGTGTCGAACAGCCCGCGAAGGTGGCCGCGAGCCCGACTCCGGCCCACAGGTCCGCGTGACGCTCGGCGGCGAACCGGCCCACGGCCGCCGCGACATGGGGGACACGTGCTCCGTGGATGAACCACAGCGCGCGCCCGATGCCCTGGTCGACGGCGCGTGGGAAGTAGTCCGCGTCGCCCTCCCAGGCGTACGGCCGGTCCACGTGCTGACCGCCCACCCAGCGGTCGGTGTCGAAGTAGGCGCGGTCGAAGCCGTAGCCGTCGACGGCGAGCCAGCTCATCTGCGGGTAGTAGGCGTCGCCGGCCAGGTGCGGCATGACCTTCTTCCACAGCGGTCTGGGCAGCCGGGCCATGGCGAAGCCGATGCCGATGTAGTTGAGGAAGATGTGCCGCTTGCCCGGGCCCTCCAGCAGCTCCTGGGTGCGGCGGCCTCTGCGGGGGCCCATGACGTCCCGGATCGTGCAGGCCATGGTGGCACCCTCGTAGGCGAAGCCCCGGACCTCGGGATCGACCAGGGAGAGCCGTCGTTCGAGCTCCCACAGTCCGGCTGCGTCGACGCCCCACTCGAAACCGCAGACGACCGACTGCGGAATCGATTCGAGCTGTCGGGTGGCGGCCGTCTCGGCCACGGGGAAGCCCCGCCCGGCGAAGCTCACTTCTGTCAGGGACGGAGCCATGAGCAGTCTGCGCACCGCTCCCATCGCCGTCGCCATGATCGCCTCCTCTGTGTGACCACCAGATGTGGGCAGGAGGCTCATCGTCTTGCGCGGGGGAGGGGGGTGCATCTTCGCAAGTGCCCAGCGGCCCCGTGAGCCGGCCGCAGGGCCGCGGTGTTCAGCGGACCGGGCGGACCACCACCTCGTCGTCGTGGACCGGACGTCCGCACGTCGCGCAGTCCAGGTGCGCGTTCACCTGGCCGTCGCAGCCGAGGTGCTCGGCCCGGCGTGGCGGTCCGAGGTCGGGGGACAGGTGCCGGTCGCCCCACTGCATCAGGGCGACGACCGCACAGGTCAGGTCCCGCCCCATCGGGGTGAGCCGGTATTCGTGGCGCACCGGCCTGTCCTGGTAGGCGACCTTCTCCATGATGCCGAATTCGACGAGCCGGCCGAGCCGGTTGGCGAGGACGTTGCGGGCTATGTCCAGGTGTCCCAGGAATCCGTCGAACCGCTTCACGCCGAGCAGTGCGTTACGGACGATCAGAAGAGTCCATCGCTCACCGATCAATTCGAGTGAGCGGGCCAGGTTGCAGTCCTGACCCTCGTATGTGTTTCGCAGCATTGCTCCACCGTAAGGGAATTCAGTTGCGTGAAAAAACCCATACGCGCCTGTCGCTTCGACTTTGGGATGACTCGTCGAGGAATTCCGGGCCACCGTGATGGCGACGCGGCGGGCACCGCCCGCGGAGGTGGAACCCCCGCGCCGCCGCCCTCGGGGGATGCGAGCGGCGGCGCGGGGAGAGCGGCCGCGCGTCAGGTCGTGCAGACCTCGGGGACCGCCTCGGCCGTGGATGCTTCGAGGCGGTTGTAGGCGTACGCGGCGGAGACCAGGGTCATGTGGTGGTGCCAGCCCGGGTAGGAACGGCCCTCGAAGTCGAGCAGTCCGAAGCCGCGCTCCAGGTTCTGCAGCGTCGAGGTCGCCCGGCGCCGGTACTGGGTCAGCGCGAACAGTTCGTCGGCCCGGCGGTGCACCATGTTGGTGAGCCACAGCTGGGTCGAGCGCCGGCCCGCGGGGTGGCGGACCCCGAACATCCGGTAGGTGCGGTGCGGGGCACGCCGGTCGAGACGGACCTCGGGCAGCCGCACCAGGCCGGTCACCAGCGACGGCTGTCCCGCACGCTCCTCGCGACGTGCACCGTCATAGCGTGTGCCGTGCTGCTTGGACTCGAAGAAGCGCTGTGCCTCCATGACCGCCGGCAGTTCGTGGCCGTACTCGGGCCGCCCCCCGAGGTGTCCGCCGGTGGTCACCGGCATCCGGCCCGGCACGGCGACGACGAAGCTGTGGCCCCGCTGGGTGAGCCCGCCCACCAGTGCGGTGGTGGCGGCGTGAGCGCTCAGGTCGGCGACGACCGGCAGCTCTCCCAGCGCACTGCCGGCGGCGAGCGTGTCCACCAGGTCGAGGGCGTCCTGTTCGAGGGCCCGCGCGGTGATGTCCGTCGGGATGCGGGCGCGTGTCCGGCTCCCCTGGTCGTTGAGCCAGGTCCTGGGCAGCAGCAGCCGCCAGTCGACCGGGATCGCCTCCGCCTCGGAGACGGCGAACGCACCCACTCCCACCTGACAGTTGACGGATCGTCCGGTGGCCGGCACGAATCGGCGGTGCACTCCGCAGGAGTGTTCGCCCCGCTTGCGCAGCACCGCGACGTCGAGGACCCAGGCCCGGGGCACGAGGCGCTCCGCCGTCCACCGCATGAGCTCGGCGCGCGCGGGCGCCCAGTCCCAGGGACTGGCGTTGACGAACTGGTGCATCGACTGGGACGCGGTCGGCGAGCCGGAAACCGTGGCGGCGAGGCGGCGCACCGACTTCTTGCCTTCGGTGCCGAGCAGGCCCGTCACGTAGGCCTGGGCCCAGTAGCGCTGATCGGTTCGCGGCAGGTGGCCGAAGATCCGTTCAGCGAACGTCGAGACTGAAGCCCGCGAACGGGGCAGACCGCGCGTTTCCATGAGGCATTTCCCTCCCTGTGCCGAACGGTGCCTGGGACTCGCGAACATGAAAACAATAGCGAACGATCTGTTTTTTCTCCAGTGGTGTGCGACCCGCCCTCCGGCACCGCGAAGAGACGTCCCCACTTCGGCAGGTTCCGCGCCCCCGGGGGGCGCCCCGCGCAGCCGCCGCGGACCCCCGCCAAGTGGGCAGGTTCCACCTCGGTGTTCGCCCATTACCGTGAGCTACTTGGGCAACTGTCTGTTGCGTCCCGGCCACCCGCAGGACCAGGCTGCCTGGTAAACAGGCGCCGCCGGCGCGAGCAGTGGCGCGCAGACCTGTCGGACGGCGGGCCCGGCGCACGGAAAACGCACGGGCCGCGGACAGAACCGGGGGAACTTTGGAGAGGACATGGTCAAACAGGAGAGGGCCGCGCGCACCCGCAACGCCCTTGTGCAGGCTGCCGCGACGCGCTTCGACTGCGACGGCTACGCAGGCACGTCGCTGAACCGGATCAGCAGGGACGCCGGCATCTCGATGGGGGCGCTGACCTTCCACTTCGCGTCCAAGAGTGAACTGGCCGATGCCGTCGGCGAGATGGGCCGGTCCGCGACCTTGGCGGTCCTCGACGACGTCGATGAACGGCCCGCCGAACCGCTGCGGCAGCTGGTCGAGTTGACGGTGGCCCTCACCCGGCTGCTGGAGACCGACGACACCGTGCGCGCGGCGGTGCGCCTGGAGCGGGAGCATCTCGGTACCTCGAGCTGGTGGTCCTGCTGGCTCCCCACCGTGCGCCGGCTGCTGCAGCAGGCGGACGAGGAGCAGCTGCTGCGGTCCACGGCACGGCCCGAGGCGGTGGTGGCGCTGGTCACGCACCTGGTCGGGGGAGCGGAGATGCTGCTGCGGCACCGGCCCGTGGCGGCCGCGGCGAAACCGGTCAGCTCGGCCGCCCTGGTCGGACGGGTCTGGAGTCTGGTACTGACGGGCATCGCGGTGCCCGAGCGCGGCGCCTGAGGGCTGCGCGACTCCGTCGACACGCACGGGGGTTGGCGGCCGCTCGCGAGCGCGGCCGGCCGCGGAGGAGGCCCCGGCGCCTTTCCGTACCGCGGTGGCCGGGCGGGGCTCCCCGCCCGGCCACCGCGTCGTGCCGCCGGGTCCTACGCTGCCGTCCAGCCCCCGTCCACGGGCATCGCGACACCGGTGACGAACGAGGAGCGGTCACTGCACAGCCAGGCTGCGGCCTGGGCCACTTCGGCGGGTTCGGCCATGCGCTTTTGCAGGGACCGGGAGGTGAAGGGCTCCACGAGTGCGGGGTTGTCGTCCAGGACCTCCTGGAGAAGCTCCGTCAGGGTGCTGCCCACGACCAGCGAGTTGACGCGGATCCTGCGCTCGGCGTACTCGGCGGCGGCCGCCTTGGTCAGACCGACCACCGCGTGCTTGGCGGCGACGTAGGACGCGGTGGCACCGGTGGCGAGCAGTCCGGCGGTGCTCGCAGTGTTCACGATGGACCCACCGGATCCGGATTCGAGCATGACGGGCACCTGATGCTTGAGACAGTTCCAGACACCGCGCACATTGACGTCCATGACCCGGTCGAACACCGCGTCGTCGGTCTCGTGGATGAGGTTCCCCGCCGTCGCCCAGCCCGCGTTGTTGAACGCGGCGTCCAGCCTGCCGCAGGTCTCGACCGCCGTGGCCACCGCGCGTTCGACGTCGTCCGTCCGGGTGACGTCAGCGGCCGCCGCCGTGGCCCGGCCGCCGCTGTCGACTATCTCCCTCACCAGGGTGTCGAGCCTGTCCTTGCGGCGGGCCACGAGCACCACCGCCGCTCCCTCGGCCGCGAACAACCGGGCGGCCGCGGCCCCGATGCCGCTGGACGCTCCGGTGACCATGACGACCTTGTCTTCCAGCATCCGTTGCTCGCTCATACCGTCCTTCGACCGCCGTTGGAGTGGGGAGGAGTTCACAGAACCGCAGGGACGACTAGGCCGCGAGCCGCTTCCGCGCGGCCGCCCCCGCAGAGGGGGCCTCGGCGTCCCACGAGAGGCCGGCTGCGGCTTCGCGGTCGACACGGCGGAGAAGGTCCTCGTCGATCTCGTGGAGCGAGCCGACGAGGTGACGCACCCCCGCCTCCCTCATCAGGCGCCGCTGGAAACTTCCTTCGAACGCACTGGGGTGACCGATGAAGGAGACGCCCAACTCGCGCGCGCACTCCGCCACCCGGGCGACGTCGTCGATGACCAGGACCTGGTCGTAGGCGAGCCCGGACTCGGTGACGATCTCCCGGATGCCGGGACGGAAGGCATCGGTGCAGAAGTAGCCCGGGGCGTCGAAGAGGTCCGCGTACGCGCCGAGGTGCGTGTCGAAGTGGGACCTGTCCAGACCGCCGTAGCAGAGGGTGGCCAGGCCGAGGGATCTCAGCCGTCTGACCAGATCCAGCGCCCCGTCGTTCAGTACGACCGGGTGCTGCCGGAGGAACTCGGCGCGTTCGGCGAAGTAGTGGGTCAGGGCCTCTTCGCCGCTGACCCGCAGCCCGGCGGCAGCGGCGATCTCGACTCCCGCAACGCGCCGGGACTGCGAGAAGATGCGGCGCTCGACGTCAGCCGTGTAGCGACCGCCGCGGCTGGTGACGAAGTGATGGATGACCGGACTGAAGGTGTCGTTGAGCAGTACGCCGTCGATGTTCACCGCAGCAAGACGAAGCTGCTGGAGATCCTCACGCACGACTGTCTCCTAAGGGCTGCCGAAGGGGCATGGAAGGTGCCGCGACGAGCTACGAGGTGAGGGCGGCAACGCGCTGAGTGTTCACCTCGATGGCGGGGCCGGCGTTCTCGGTGGCCAGGACCGGGATCAGCAACTGCCACATCCTCACGGTCCGTTGGGACAGGTCCGAGCGCCGTGAGGTCATGTCCGAGTACATCTGCATGCCGGTGCACGTCTCGACCACGAGCTCGGCCACCTCACGCGGATCGATGTGCTCGCGCAACTCACCGAGCTCGCGGGCCTCCAGCAGGCACTCCTCCATGATCTGCTCCCACTCCTGGTAGGGCGTGACGTCACGCAGGCCGAAACTGGTCTGCTCACCGGTGAGCCGTACACCTGCCCGGAGAATCGGATCGACCTGGAGCTGATGGGACCACAGGAGAGTGATATCCACCAGACGCTGCAGTCCGCGTGACGACAACTGAGGCATGATCGTTTGGGGTTGGGCGTTCATGACCGCCTGCGCGAGAGCTTCCTTGCTCGGGAAGTGGAAATACACAGCGCCGAGCGTGACTCCGGCGCGTTTCATGATCTCCCGCATGCTCGCCCCGTTGTACCCGTGCTCGTCAAACACCTCCGCAGCTGCGGAAATGATGGTCTGACGTGTTCGGATCGCCCGCTCCTGCTTCAGTTCGGCCATCGCGGGTCCCGCCTTCTCTCTCGACAAACAAAACGAACACGTTTTATCTTACTGGCCGAGCCAACGGCCAGCCAGGTCTTCTCCAGCGACCAGTCGGGTCTTCTCCAGCGACCGGTCGGGTCTGCACCGACGACCGGTCGAGCCTTCGTCATCGACGTCACCGACCGGTCGGATCTCCGTCCCGGAACCGGTCAGATCTTCGCCCACGACCGCCGAGGTCTTCGGGCCCCTCACTACGCACGACCCAGGGGAGAGGCATGCTCACATCACTGGAAGGCCCCGCACCCGTACGCCCCGTCCTGACCACCACCGTCGCCAAGGAGTTCGTCCACCGCGCGGCACTGGCCGATGTCTTCCTCACCGGCTGGTCCGCCGCCGCGCCGGACACCTTCGACATCTCCGCCCAGTGGCCCAGATGCCACAGCTTCTACCTGTCCGAACACGGCCTGTACGACCCGCTGCTCCTGTGCGAGACCATCCGGCAGACATTTCCGCTGCTGCTCCACGCCGCCTACGGCGTCCCGTTCGGCTATCAGCTCAGCTGGTCGCGGTTCAACTACCTGGTGATGCCCGGCCCCATGCGCATCCATCGCACGCCAGCCGAAATATCGCTGCGCGTGCAGTGCTCCGACATCGTGTACCGCGGCTCACTGCCGGCCGCGCTGACCATGCGCTTCGAAATCAGCCGGGGCGATGAGTTCCTCGCGGTGGCGAGCACCGCCTTCCGCTGTCTCGCGCCCGCCGTGTACCGGCGGCTGCGGCCCGGGCGGTCCGACCGGGAGCAGATCTTCGTCGACGCTCCGTCACCGGCGCCTCCCCTGCCGCACGACGTGTGCGGACGTGAACGCCCGCAGGACGTCGTCCTGGCGCCGACGGACCAGGAACGGTGCTGGGAACTGCGATCCGACACAGGGCATCCGGTGCTGTTCGACCACCCCGTCGACCATGTCCCCGGCATGGTGCTCCTGGAGGCGGCGCGGCAGGTCGCGCACGCCTGCGGGGACGGCCGGGCCTCCGGCTGGCCCTCCTCCATGGATGTCCGCTTCTCCCGCTACGTGGAGTTCGACAGCCCGTGCCGGCTCACTGCCGAGCCCGCACCTTCCCCCCAGAATGACATGAACAGGACAGTGCGGGTGGAGGCCGTCCAGGACGGCAGGTCCTGCTTCGACGCCACGGTGACCACCGCCCCGGTCCGCTGACCGGCGGCGCGACACACCACGCGCTCGATGTGCCGCGCCAGGAAACGCACGGCTGCCCTGCTCGCACCCCGGAAGGCGGCCGGGCGCAGGACCACGCCGGCCGGCACCGTTCTTCCCCGGGCGCCCCGCCGGCCGGTACCACCGGATCGCCGCGGGCGCACGAATCCGCGTCGGCCGGCCGGCACGGGGACCCACGTCGACGGCCCGCTCGACCAAATCCCCGTGCCGACCTCGGCGGTGCCGAGTTCCGGCCCCGGGGGGCCGCAGCCACACGGCGGCCCCCCGGGCCGGACCAGCTCTCCACGAACAGGCCGACCGGCCCGGCCTTGCCCACCGCGTACGCGACCCGCACCTCGCAGCGCGCGGCCGGACCGGCCGCCCCCGTGCCCGGCGCATCACGCACGCCACCGAACAACCCACCCCGCAGGAACCTTGCCGGACAAGGCGCCCCCGCCACGGCGGGCAGCACCGCCTCGCTGCGCCGTGCCGGAAACCGCACGGCGCAGCGAGGCGGAAACCCGCACGGCGGGGCGCGTCACACCCAGGGCGCCAGGGGGAACCAGATCAGGTCACGCCGGGCCAGCATGCGCACGTCCCAGTACAGGACCATGAAGGTCCCCGCCGCGATGAACGCCGCGGCGGTCACGGCGGAGACACGGGTGGGACGCGCCGTCATCCAGCGGTGCAGCCGCTCGCCCGCCAGCAGGGTGATCAGGACGAACAGCACGCCCACCACCACCAGGTTGCCCAGCGCCTGCAGCGAGAAGGCCGCCGCTCCGTACAGCACGTTGCCGCTCTCGGCCGCGTCGTGGAACAGACGCCTGAACAAGGGGTAGGGACGGCCGATGAGGAAACCGCCGATGAGGACGCCCATGACGACCAGGGGGGCGTTCGGGAAACGCGCGGCCACCCGCGCCAGCGGGTCGGGCACCAGACCCAGCGAGGCCAGGCCCATCCACACCATCACGGCACCGATGATCCCGTAGGTCACCATGGCCTGCACCAGGACCGGCGGGAAGCCGCCCGCTCCCGGGGAGCCGAGCCGGAACTGCGGCATGCCGGTGCCCACGAGCGCGACGACCACTCCGTAGACGGCGGACACGGCCACGGAACCGGCCGCCAGATACCCCAGGGGTCTGACCGTCTGGGCCAGCCGGCCGCGCCGCGACCGGGACTGCCCCGCCAGCGGGGCCACCGCGCTGAACACCGCCACGTTGCAGGCGGTGAACGTCCCCGCGACACCGGTCGCCAGAGCGAACGCGACGCCGATCAGGGAACTGTTCAAGGAAGCCGTCGCGGCGTCCTGGCCCAGCAGCGCGCCGGCGACGTTGGCGCCGATGGTCTGGTCGACGAACTCGTGCGACCACATGACCGTCAGCGCGAATCCGAAGAGCGCGGCGAGACCGATGACCAGAGCTCGCCGGCGGGGGAAGTGACCGGTGACGAACAACGACCGCGGCCGGCCGTCCTCGGGGGAGCCGGGAGGAACACGCAGCCTGGCGGACGTCCTGTCGGTAACGGAATGCATGGAATACCCCTTTGCGTCATTTCCTGGTGGTGCGTCGGACGGAGGGAAACGAAGCCGCCCCTCGACCACCCGGTGCGCCGGGGGCGGCAGCATCGCGGACGGGCACCTCCGGTTCACCCTCGCCACCGGGCGGCCCGCCTCTCACTGGAAGTGCGCGGTGGGACCAGAGCGCTCCACCGGGAACGGCCTGCCCTCTCCCCACGCTCTGCCGGAGCGGACCGGCCGCGGCACACGGCCACGCAGAGCGACACCGGGACGTCAGGACGGCGCGCCGGCCACGGAAGGGAAAGCAGGCCGGCGCCCGTACCTCGTTCCGGTCAGCTCCTCCGACATCTCCCACAGCCGCAGTTGTGCCCGCTCGTCCCGCGAGACCCGGCTCGACCGGGCCGGCGCCGGAACGCCCCGGGTCTCCACGAGCCTCCCCGGTCCCAGATACGCGCCCGCAAGAACCCAGCGGCCGGTGGCGGCCTGCACCACCGGCTCCGCCGCCCGCGCCTGCGGCCGGGCGAGGAACCTCAGCGCGGCCCGGCTCACCGGACGCAGCGGCGCCGGCGCGTCGCCCCGCCACAGGCCGGTTGCCGACAGGCCGGGATGGGCCGCCACCGCGACGGTCCGAGCGCCCTCCTCGGCCAACCTGCGCTGCAGTTCGCGGGAGAACATCAGGTTCGCCAGTTTGGAGCGCCCGTAAGCGGCCACCGACCGCCGCCCGCCGGCGGAGCGGGCCGCCTCGGCGTCCAGCCCGCCCAGGGCCGCCCGGTGCGCCAGGCTGCTCACGGTCACGACCCGTGAGCCGGGCACCTGCCGCATCAGGTCCAGCAGCAGGAGCGTCAACGCGAAGTGCCCCAGGTGGTTGACGCCGAAGTGGACCTCGAAGCCGTCTTCGGTGCGCTCGTGCGGGGGAAACATCACCCCGGCGTTGTTCACGAGCAGGTCGAGCCGCCCGTACCGGCCGCGCACCTCCGCCGCGGCCTGCCGTACGGAGCCCAGCGACGCCAGGTCGAGCCGTACGACGTCCGCGTCCCCGTCCAGGCCGGCCGCCGCGGCACGGCCCCGCTCGACGTCCCGGCAGGCGAGAACGGTCCGGGCACCGCGGGCCGCGAGCACCCGGGCCGTCTCCAGGCCGATCCCCGAGGAGCCGCCGGTGATCAGGGCGATCCTGCCCCGCTGGTGGGGGATGTCTGTCACGGAGCGGTCCACATCGTCCTCCTCCTCGGGAAAAACGGAACGAACGCCGCGTCAGCGCGCGGAGCGGTAGCCGTGCCTGACGATGTGCTCCGCGCAGGCGCTGTAGTAGCCCGGGTCGGAGGGCAGCGCGGTCGCGAGCCCCTGGACGTACCGGTTGAACATGCAGAAGGCCGCCGCGATCAGCACGGTGTCGTGGATGTGCGCATCGGTGGCACCTTCGGCACGGGCGGCGGCGACGGCCCGCTCGGAGACCGGCTGCGCCTGTGCCTGCACCTCGGCGGCGATGCGCAGCAAGCCCCTGAGCAACGGCGTGACGGGGGCGGCACCGGCATCGGCCAGGACCGCCTTGACCAGCTCGGCCCCACCCTCCAGCTGTGCCGCGGCGGACGCGCTGTGCGAGTCGGAGCAAAACCGCGTCCGGTTGAGTTCCGACACGTACGCGGCGATCAGTTCGCGCTCACCGCGGCTGATCGGGGACTCGCCGCCGCGCAGCAGCGTCTCGGCCAGCTGAGAGAGCACACCGCCCGTGCCGGGGTACCGGGCCATGAGCCCGCTGATGCCAGGAAGACCATGGGTGACCTCGATGTGTGCCATATCCCGTCCCTCGCTGACGTGGGCTGTCCGGTGCCTCATCCTGGGCACCCGCCCTCCCGGCGGCCAACTTCGAGGATGCGCACCCCCCTTCCACACGAAGCCGGCCCCCTCGCCCCGCCCGGCCCCTGCCGACGATCAGGCCGACACCACACGCCCGCTCCACCCGGTCGACCCCGACGGCACTGCGGAGCAGCGCCGTCGGCGGACCTCCCGCCCCCGTTGCCGACGACGACGTCCAGCCGCCGAACGCGGCTGCCGCCCGCTCGCCGCCGTCGAACACAGCCCGGCGGCCGCCGGCATCCGACAGAAGCGGGACCAACCGGCCGGGGTGCTTCTCGGCCGGTTCCTCCAGGGCCCGACACCGATGCGCCGGGGGACTACAGCTCGAACTCCAGGTGCTCGAGGTCGGTGAGCGCCACCTCGAGGCCGTGGGCGCGGCGGCCGCTGTCGCGGAAGTACACCTCGCCCAGGGCCTCGGCCGCCACCCGGCGGAGCTCCTCCTCGGTGGCGCCGGCCTCCTGCGCCTCGAACAGGCGGGCGGCATGCTGCGGAGGCAGGGCGAGGGTGAGGTGCCGCACGCGGGCGTCGTCGCTGCTGCCCGCAGCGGCGGTGAAACCGAACCGGGCCCGAGTGTCGATCATGATGCCGCCGCTGGTGACCGCGGTGTGCCTGGCCCGGGCACGGATCTGCGGCTGCCACCGCGCGCGCACTTCACGCTCGAGGCGTTCGGCGAGCCGCGGCCGGGGGTGTCTGATCTGGTCCTTCACGTACCGTTCGACGGTGCGCTGGCTGATGCCGAGCAGTACGGCCACCGGCTTCGTCCTGCCACCGTGCTTCCTGACCAGAGAACGCATCTGCGCCCCGGCCGACTTGGGCACGGGCCGCGTGAACGCGCCCTGCACCGCCTTGTCGAGTTCCTCCGCGACCGCGACCATCGCCGCAACTCCCCCTATTCTCCGGTGTCCTGGGCGGTGACCGTGCCGCTCTTGATGTAGCGGGCGAGGTTGGCGACATGGCCGTCGCCGGCGAGCTGCTCGAGGACGTCCGCCCCCCACAGCACGCTCTGCGTGCCCTCGTGCTTGACCATCCCGGGCGACACCCCCAGCCGGAAGGAGCCGGGCACGGTCCTGCCGTCACCGTCGTAGGGCAGCACGTCCAGCGGGCTGGGCCCATCGGCGGCGTACACGGCGCAGTCGGACAGGACCGCGACCGGGTAGCGGCCGGTGGCTGCCGCGAGAGCGACCATCTTGCGATGCATGTTGATCCGGGCCCGGGAGATCACGGTGGCGCGGATGTCGGGCCGCCAGGTCGGCCGGGCGAGGGCGGGCCAGGCCTGCCCCGGCTTCCAGCCGCCACCACGCGCCTTCTCCTGCAACTTGCCGATGCCGCCCTTGACGGTCATCTTGACCGCGTCCACGACGATTCCCAGCTCCGCATCACGCTGCCTGTGGCCGTCCATCGCCTCCAGGAACTCCACCGGACCGAGTTTCTCACCCACGCCGAGATCCGCCATGGTGGCGACGTAGGCGTCCCGCAGCCGCTTGTACCAGCCGTCCAGGAACCGGCCCGCCTCGGTACGCACCCACGCCTCGACGGGGGCGACGTCGTAGCCGAGCTCCACGGCGTAGGCGACGGTCGGCGTGGTGTACCAGGCCGGCCCGGCCGGGCGTTCGCCGGTCGGCGTGAACGGGCTGGGCAGCAGATCCCCTTCCAGCGCGCGCCACTGCTTCTGCTTGCCCACCTTCACCCGGGACAGGTCCACGTGGGAGAGGTCGACCAGCCAGGAGCCGGGCACGGCCGCATCGAAGACCGGGCGGGCGACATGCACAGGCGGCGACGCCAGACCGACGACCGCGCCGTTGGCGGCCGCGCCGAACGCCAGATTCACATCGATGCCGACCAGATGACGCCGCATGCACTCGGTATCGGTCAGGTCCCGCGCCCAGTCGTAAGCCTCTTCGAACAACCGCTCATCGGGCCCGCGCACATGGAAGCGGGGCAGATGAGCAAGGACAGGATGTCCGTCGGTCGCCTCGCACGGCGGCGGGTCCATCGGCTCGGTTCCCAGCGACCCGGGCCGGTGTGCGCGATGCCGGTGGCCGTTCTCGTCCGGCTCGCCCGCCCTGGTCGGCGGGTTGAGCGCGGTCATCAGCTGCAGCCCGGTCACGGCGGTGGAACCCACCGGAGTCATCACCCGGTCCGCGTACACACCCAGCACCCGGGCGAGCCCGGCCGGCTCCAGCTGCGCGGCGTGACCCCAGGCCCGGTCGTCCAGGGCGTGCCAGGAGGGCAGACACAGCTGCACACACTGCCGACGGCTGCCCTGAGCGGGGCGGTAGATCCGCGCCCACGGCCCCAGCCCTCGCTTGGTGAGCTGCCAGCCGGCACGCTGGAGCTGCTTGACGACCTTGTGCCCCTCCGGGAGCCGCCAGGCGCGACGCTCCGCCTCGGACAGCTGCCCGGGCAGGCCGTAGCGCTCGCAGGCCGCCGCGGTCAGCACCAGCAGCGGGTCGGCGTCCTTGCCCGAGCCGTGCAGCTTCCCCGCCCCCAGCTGCGCCTCGGTGAGCGTCCATTCCACCAGCGCGGGCAGCGACTTGGCGGGAACGTCCAGGATCAGGCCGCCGGCACCGTAGCCGGTCACCTGCCTGTCCGCACCGGCGTCGAGGACGAGCAGCGGACCGTGCGCGTACGCCCCGCCGGGCGGCGCGGGAGTGCGCACGGGGGCGGGTGCGGCCGTCGCAGCGGGGCGGCGCGAGTCCTGCGGCGGCCGGGCCGCACGGACCCGCGACGGGGCAGCCGCTCCGGCGACGGCCACCGGCGGCGTGGCCACCGGGGGAGGAGTGGCCGGGAACTCTGCTTCCGCCGGGACCGCGGCGTGCGGCGCCCCACCACCGGGCTGAGCGGGCGCTCCGGGTACCGCAGCGGGAGATGTCCGCGCCACCGCGGTGTCCTCCCGCGAGGACGCGCCGAAGCCCTCAGGAGCGGGGTAGAGCTGCGCGAGCTGCCTGAGCAGGTGCGCGTACGCCTCCCGCTCCGGCGGCCGGGGCTCTGTCCTGCCCGACTCCCAGCCGCCGACAGTCGCCCGCCGCACGTCCAGGGCAGCGGCCACTTCGTCGAGGGTGAGCGCATGCGCCTGCCGCAGCCGCCTGCGCTCGGCCGGCGGCGGCAGCGGGGAGCGGGACGCAACCAGCGCGTCCACCGCGTCGAACAACTCGGACATGGAACACCTCCCGCCCTCACCCTATCCCTCGGCCGTTCCTGACACGTACAAAGTACGTACGGAACACGCACATCAAGCGTACGCATGGCGGATCTGCGCCACTCACCTCCGAACGACCGTCCGCGGGCGCGCCCGCGCACCCGCCCCCACACGGGTGGCGACACCCTCGCCACCGTGTGCGTCGCGAACGGCCCGCCGGCCCGGACGGACCGGCCGGCCGCCGTCAGCGCTTACCTGACGTGGAAACCGTAGACGTGGTAGGTGTCAGCGCCGGTGAAGGGGGCCGACGTGTGGGGCGGGAGCACTTCGACGTCCCACCCGAGGTTCGTCCTCCAGAAGACGACCACGTCGTGGGCGCCCGAGGAGAAAGAGGTGACACCGCCCTGGTCGAGCGGGACGTCGCCGGGGCCGGTCCAGCACCGGGCGTGCTCCGTGCCGTTCTCCAGGTACGTCACCCTCACGGAATCCGTGCCGGCGCCGCAGTCGATCTCCTCGGTGGCTAAGGCGGGGGCTGCCGGGAGCGCGACGCTCACCGCGACGGCCGCCATGGCACCCAGCACCAGTTTCTTGGGTCGGCTCCTCATAATGCCGTGGTTCCTTCCAGTCAGAGCTCCGGCGGAGCTTTAGATGAACCATCAACCACCAACCGGTTTCGTTTCAACGCTTCGGCGAAAGTCTCCTCGCGAAGTCCCGCTCGTACAGGGCCCGGACGAACGCGGGGTCGGCCAGAAGACGGCGCGGTACTCGCACACCCACGTGTCAGCGGCTGCTGGCAGCATCACCGCCGTGAACGCCCTATTCACCACCCCGCCGCGGCCGGTCGACATCACCGCGCTCTTCCCTCAGCTCGCCCCGCTGGCCCGCACGGCGACCCGGCTGCACCCGCGGCCCGGGTCACCGACCGCGCACGACAGCTCCGCCGGCGGGCCGCTCCTGTGGCCCGCCGACGAGCCGTGGCCGCACTGCGCCGAGCCGCACAACAGGCACGCGTCGCCGGAGATCCTCTCCCCGGACGACATCCGGCATCTCCGCCGCGAACGCGCCGCAGCCGCCGAGCGGCTGCGCCATGACCCACAGGCACCCGAGTGGACCCCCGAGGAACTGGCGACATGGGAGCGGATCAAGATGGGCCGCCCGTGGTTCGACGGCCCGATCCCGCTCCTCCCCGTCGCCCAGCTCTACGCGCGCGACATCCCCTTCCCGTGCCCGCCCCACGCGGACCTCCTCCAGGTCCTGTGGTGCCCCTTCGACCACAAGATGGCCCACCCCCGGACCGCTCTCTTCTGGCGCTCCTCCGCCACCGTCACCGACGTCCTCGACGCACCGCCCGAGCCGCCCGTCCTCCAGACGGACCGGTACCTCCCGGAGCCGTGTCTGTTCTCACCGGAGCAGGTCACCGAATTCCCCAACCCCCTGGAACTGAGCAAGGAGCTTCGGGACCAGCTGGACGACATGAGCCGCTGGGAGACGATCGACCCCGCGCGGTACAACGCGTACGCGGACGACCCGGGCGAGCTCTACCTGAACAATCTCTGCCACGCTCCCGGCTGGAAGACCGGCGGCTGGACCCGCTGGAGCCCCACCGACCCCGTGCCCCGCCCCTGCCCCGAGTGCGGCACCGAGGCGGTCCCGCTCCTGACCATCGCCTCCTCGGAATGGGACGGCGGCAGCGGGACCTGGATCCCCGAGGAGGAACGGATGCCCCAGCCACCGCGTCCCATGGGAGAGCCGGACGGCAACTTCACCAAGATCGACATCACCGGCGGCAACAACCTCCAGCTCCACGTCTGCCCGACATCCCCGGACCATCCGCACATCGAACTGCTCCAGTGAGCCATCGCGGAAACCTCCGCGCCACCGTGGTACACCACGGCCGGCACCGCGAGCGTCACTCCGACCAGCAGCCTCGTACGAACTCGCCGATCGTCCGCCCGGACCGGGGGAGCAGTCATCTCCGCACGGGCGGGCCGGTCCCAACCGCGCGACCGGTCCGCAGCAGGGCAACAGTTGCTCCTCGCCCCCGCGGGGGATGGTCGCGCCGGCCCGGCGCCCCGCTGCCGAACGAGCCCAGCGACGGGAGTCCGTCATCCGGGTCACCGACTGCCTGGTCCGGGCGGAGCGCGAAGCCGCGAGCCCGCAGAAAACCACAGGACGGTCATCCGACCGCTGCCCCGGATCCGGGGCGTGGTGGCGCACGGGCCCCTGTACCGGCCGGCCACCGTGCCCCTGCCCGGGCCGCCGCCCTGTCTTTCCTCATCGGCTCTTCTTCTCGTGAGCCCGCGGGGAAAACCATCCGGCGCTGCCACGCCTGGCACACCGTCACAAGCCAGGCCGGGTCGGTGACCGTCGCGGCTCCTTGCCCCACCCCGCCCAACGGCTTCCTGCCAGCCGGGATCCTTCGGGTGTGCGGCGGTAGAGCACGGATCGACCCGCTCGGGTGCGGGTGACGAGGCCGGCCCGGTGCAGGACGCCGAGGTGCTACGAGACTGTGGCAGGGCTGAGGAAGTGACGTGCCGCCAGCTGTGCGGTGGAGGCCGGCCGGTGGACGGAGACGTCGTGGCGACGGGGCGGCCGCAAGTACCGGCCGCCCTGGAGGGTGTACCCACGAGGCACAGGTGCCCCGGCGACAGCGCAACCTGAGCAGGAACCTCCTGTCCCAGCTCCCCGGCTCATCCGTACCACCGCTCTCAGCGCACGCCGAGTTCGGCCACGTACTGGTTGTCCATTTACGGTCCGTCCGCTGAATACGGCGACGTCCGTCCGGTGCGAGCGGAACCGCGCCCGGCCTATGGGACGACCGGTCACCTGGTTGTGTCCGCGGGCAGGCTTGAACGGGTACGGAACCTTCGTTCGAGCGAAGCCGGACAGCAGTCGGTGCGGGAAAGGGGGAAGCCGGTGTCCTGAACAGGCGCACAGCACCCCTGTGACCTGGATCGTTTGTCAGTGGCCGCCCTGAACATGGTCCTCGCCTGGACGTGATGACTCGGGGGAGGACCAGATGCCGTTCGTGCGGCCGTATACACGTTCTGATGGAACATCAGTGCGCGCGCATTCTCGGTGGGCGCCGGGTGCCCGGCGGGAACTCACGATCTTCGTGTTGGTCGCCGTGGCCCTCGTTAGTTTCGGCAACAGCCACGGGCAGGCGGGCGATGCCGCAGGTGCGCGCCCGAAGCCGGGAGAGGGGCCGGCAGCGACCTCTCCCATCCGCTCCGATCAGAGCCCCGGTCAGGCGGCGCGCGTAAGAGTGCCGCGGCCCACGGTGTCGTACCCCGTCAAGTTCGACGTCCCCGCGAGCAAGCCGGCACGGCCCACACCGACGGCCTCGTACCCGATCGACTTCTCCACCCCCGGCGGTGGGCGATGAGCCGGCGCCCGCCCCGGCGTCGCAATGCCACCCGGCGCTCCCGGCGCAGCCGCCGGCAGCAGCAGGACGACGTGCAACTGCTGGCCGTGGGGGTTGCCGCGGTGGCGGCCATCAGCCTCATGGCCATGGTGGTCAACTGGCTGATCGCCCACTGGTGGATCCTCGTCGCCGCCACTCTCGTCCTGGTGCTGGGCGGCCTGGGCTGGTGGCAGCACCGTACCCGGCGCGCGCAGTGGCAGCAGGTCCAGGCACGTGCACTGCGCTACGGGCTCACGCAGCTGGACGCGCTCACCCACCGCCAGTTCGAGCACGCGATCAGGGACCTGATGCACCGCGACGGCTGCACGGACGCCGTCCAGGTCGGCGGCCGGGGCGACCTCGGCGCGGACGTGAAAGCCACCGACCCCTACGGCCGGCGCTGGGTCCTCCAGTGCAAGCACCGCAAGAACGGCGACCGGGGCGCGGCCGTCGGCACCCCGGATCTGCAGGTCCTCAACGGCACGGGCCGCCCCGTCCACCAGGCGGACGTCGTCGTCATGGTCACCAACGGCCGCATCACCCATCCCGGCCGCACCTTCGCCCGGCAACAACGCCTCCACCTCGTCGACCGCCAGATCCTCGCGCAGTGGGCGACCGGCTCACGCCCCTTGTGGGAACTGCTGGGTGCGCTACCCCCACCGCGACGGCCGACAGCCCGCTCGTGACAGCCGCCCCACCCGCAGGGTCTCGACCGATCGGACAGGGCTCTGCTGCCCGCCCGGTCAGCCACAACACCGGCCGCTCCCGGACGGCCGCAGCCTTCCTCACCCACCCTGCCGCCGACCCCGAGGGGAGCAAACACCGACCCCAGGGCGAAACGCTCCGGGCTGTCGGATCGTCAGCCCGCCACAGAAGAGGAGACCGTCAGGTGCGCCAGTACCGAGTGCATCGCGCGGTCCACGGCCGCTTGCCACTCGACGACCGGGTCGGCGGTCTCGAACCCGTGGTGGCCCATCGCCACGTCGACCACCTCGACGGCCGCCCCACACTCCTCGCCCGCGGCCAGGAAAGCCTCGACGGTGGCGGCGATCTCCGGGCTCTCCCGTCCTGCCCGGGTGAGGACGACGGGCAGGGCACCCGCGTGGGGCAGGGCGTTTGCCGGGTGGAAACGGCTGCCGGCGAGCCCCCAGTTCGGCAGCGGAGCCAGGACGGGGTAAGTGGCCGCCAGACAGCGCAGCCACGCCGGAGGCGCGGCCAGCCAGTCAGCCGTGAGCAGCCCGCTGCCCGAGAAGAACCACAGTGCGATCCGGTCCGGGTCCACCCGCGGATCGGCCCGGACCAGTTCCACCGCGGCGGCCACGTCCGAGGCGGGCACGCGTAGTCGGCCACGTCGTGCAGCCGGTGGTCGAGGGTGACACCCACGGCGCCCCTCCCGGCCGCGTACCGTGCGTATCCCACCTGGGTCGGCCACTCCCGCGGGGTCGGCCGGGCCCCGGCGGGCACCGGTCCGCCGTGCACGAACACCACTGCGGGGCTCCGGCCCTCGGCGCCGGGCGGCGGGTAGAGGTCGACGTGCTCCCGTCGCTCACGGGGAACCTCGGGCACCTCCAACCGGAACGGCCGCAGGTGGGCGGGCGGTTCCGCGGTGCCGGCCGGTCCCAACCGCAGCCCTCCGCCGGCTGCGGCCCGCAGCAGGACCTCCGCCAGTTCGCCCGGGCAGGAGAGCATCGGCCAGTGCCCGGTGGAAAGTTCGAAGAAGGACACCCGGGGATCAGCCAGAACTTGCAGGGCGGGATCGCCGAAACCCACCAGTCTCCGCACCATCTCGACACTCGCCCCGTTGGCGGTGCACAGCACTGCGGTGGTGGGCAGCGCGGACGCCGCGCCGGTCAGGCGCAGAGGCTGGCAAAGAGTGCCCAGCGGCTGCGGCGCGGCCAGTGCTGTCAGCCGGTCGAGGGCCGCACCGGAAACCCCCTCGGTACTGCCCCACCGTCGCCACTCGTCGCGGTCCGGAGGAGCCAGTACCCCGTCGGCCCCCTCCACACCGGCCCGCGCGCGCACCTGCTCGCGCACTGCCTGGTCGGGCACCGCCGCCAGGGCCGGGACGCCGTCCCTCGGCATCCCCGCGTCCAGGTACACGACGCGGGCGACGCGCTCCGCCCGCCGCTCCGCGGCGCCCAGCACCGGATGAATGCCGTAACCGTGACCGACCAGCACGACCTCCCGGCCGGCAGCCCTTCCCGCCGCGCCAGCCGCGCTCACCACCGAGTCGATCACCGCGACCACGTCAGCGATATGCGTCTCCAGACCGACACCGGACCACGCGGCACCCGAGGACCCCACAGGACCACGTGATCCGTCAAGTCCCGTCAGAGCGACCGGCCGCGCCTCGGCGCCGGCCCCGGTCAACCGGGCAGCCGTCTCCTCCCAGACGTGGACGCCGGTGAACACGCCCGGCACCAGAATGAACACGGTCATGACCCTCTCCTTCGCACGCGGTCACCCGCGGACCCGCCCATACGCCCGGCCCACGCTCGCCGGTACGGTAGGAACTCCCCCTGAGGGAGGTTCAAGTGCCCGCGCCCCACGACGGCCTGTGGAGCATCGGTGAACTCGCCGAGCACGCGCGCGTCACCGTCAAGACCGTCCGCTACTACTCCGACCGCGGACTGCTGCCGCAGGCAGCCCGCAGCGCCGGCGGGCACCGCCGGTACAGACCCGACGCGCTGGACCGGCTGCGCCTGATCCGCTCCCTGCGCGCCCTGGACCTCCCGGTCCCCGAGGTGTGCCGCGTCCTCGACGAGGAGGACGCGTTCGGCGCCGCCCTGGAGGACGCCGTCACCGGACAACTGCGTGCACTCGGCTTCCAGCTCACGGCCCTGCGCTGGCGGGAGGCGGCACTGCGCCTGGTGCGGGAGTGCCCGCCCGGGGAGCGAGCCGACCGGCTGCGGCTGCTCGGCGCGGTGGACACCCCGCCGAGCACGGCCCCGCTGGTCCGGTTCTGGCGCGCCTGGCTGCCGCCGCGGATGTCGGCCGGGCCGACCGCCGCGTTCCTGGAAGTGACGGTCCCGCAGCCGCCCGACGACCCGGAGCCGGCCCAGGTGCTGGCCTTCGCCCGGCTGAACGCCCTCGTCACCCGTCCCTGCCCGATCGGCGCCCAGCCCCAGCCCGAGGCGCACCGGGCCACAGGGGCCCGCGGCGCGGACGTGCTGTACACGGGTCTCGCCGAGGCGTACGAGCTGGCAGGCCCGCAACTGCTCCACAACCGCACCCCGTACCCCGGCGAGGCGCTGGACGGCTTCGTGACCGCTTACGCAAGCGCGTACGGCACCCGGGACACCCCCGCCTTCCGCCGACTGCTGGCCAGGCAGCTCACAGCCGACCCGCGGCTGGACCGCTACTGGGAGCTGATGGCCGTGGTGAACACCCCGCGGGGCGGCCGACCCGAGCCGACACCCGGGGCCGCGCACGACTGGCTGCTCGCGGCCCTGCGGGCACAGAACGACGCGGCGACCTGAGCCGCCACCGGGCCGGCCCGGGGTTCCCCATCCGGGCACTCCCGGAGCACAGTGGTACGTGAAGAACGGAGATACGGGCTGATGGCGGAGGAGGGGAAGAGGGAAGCGGCGGGAGCGACGAACAACTACCGCGGCGACATACTGCGCGTGCTTCACGCGCTGAAGGTCACGACCGCCGACCAGCCCCAGCGGACTACCGCCCCGCACCCGGTCCACCGGAACCCGAAAGAAGAATCCCTCCGCCACCGCCGTCCGAACTGGTCACCTGAGTCAGCTGTGGGATCTTCTCTGCACCAACGCCAGGAGCCTTGGCACCCTTTCCTATGCCGTAGGCGTGGCCGAAGGACGCTGAACTTCCACGACGACTGCCGTCCCGGCCACGGATCGGTCCTCGTGCATGGTGATCACTTGGCCGGGCTCAAGGTGCTGCCGCATTGGGGTTCGGTTTCCGATGTTCCACACCGGTCGCAGGACGCCGGCGCCGAAGAGGGGCGTCTGTCGTCGGGCCTCGGTGGCCGGGCGGAGGGTGAGGTCGGCTCGGATGGTGCCGTTGCGGGTTTCGTAGCAGCGCCAGTGGCACCAGGCCGCACTCGTCTCCAGCCGCATCTGTTCGGCAGCGGTGGCCTGGATTTCCCTGGATCTGAGCGGAAGCGGTCGGACGTCCCCGAGTTCCTCCAGCAGGTCAAGGGCCACCTCCCACTCGTCGTGGGTGAGGTACTCCCAGACGTCGGCCACCGTGATGTCGTTCTCGGTGGCGCTCTCCCCGGGAACCGGCAGGGAGGCGGCTTCCGGCAGCTTGGGCACGTCCATGCCCCGATTCCGGCCCAGGCCGCGTTTCCGGTGCTCGCGCTGCTGCTCACGAGTCTGTGGCCTGCTAGTCCGGCCGCTCGTATGCGTCGATCGTTCCGTCTCCGTTGTCGTCGTCCATGTAGTCGTATGCGTCGCCGTAGTTGTGCCGGTAGCGCATACATGTGCCCTCGGCGCGCAGTTCGGGCTCGCCGTCGTAGTAGCCGAGGTGGAGGGTGACCCGGATGCCGTCGTCGAGGGTGGCGGCGATGCCGTTGTCGACCTTCTCGACGGTGCGGCCGTCCTCGCGCCAGGTGGCCCGGAGGGATGCCAGCGCCGCGCGGTAGTCGTCGTCGCCGGCGAAGTCCAGGGTGAAGACGGGCTCGTCCCGGCTGACGCCGGTGTCGTCGAAGCCGAAGTCGTCCACGCACGAGGAGCTGCCCTGCCGGGAGGCGTGCGGCTCCTCGGCCGGTGCCGGGGACAGCGCGCGGTAGGCATCCTCGCCGGCCCGGGTGGTAGCCCGGACATGGTCACGGAACTCCTCGGTGCTGTGAACGGGCCCGCCTTGTATCGACTCGCATGCCTTGGCCGTCAGCCCGAGGAGAGCCACCAGGGCGGCACCGAGCACGGGGACCACGATCTTCGACTTCATGCTGTCGATCAAAGCCGCCCGGGCGGGACGCGGGGCAGCGCTCTGCTACTCAGCCGGTCTGAGCAGCAGCACCCAGACCGGGTTGTCCGGCCACGGCGGGGGGCTTGTCGTACATGACGTCCGAGGTCTGGTGCGGCAGACTCCGGTCACGAGCACCGCGCGACGCGCAGGTCCGAACCTGACCGGAAGAGGCGGGCTTCTGGCCTCCCCTTCATGAAGAAGCCGCAGTGCACGGGGTTTCGGCGAAGATTCCCGCCGAAGGCGGTAACAGACCCCTCGACGCAGTCGGTACTGATCGCCCGACGCGGCGTCGCCCACGGTTCCGGATCGGGCAAGGTGCGCTGGGTCGTCGAGCGCGCCTTCGCCTGGCTGCACCAGTTCAAACGGCTCCGCGCCCGCTACGAGCGACGCGCCGATCTCCATCAGGGCCTGCTCGAACTGGCCTGCAGCCTCATATGCCTCCGCCGTCTGCGGACATCATCCTGAAGCCATCAGCTGGCTACTTTGAACCACCCCAGCCGTGCCTCGGTCAGAAGCGGCTGCAGCGACCGCACTGCGGACCGCAGATCCTCATCCGTGACGTCAAGAGGATCCGGCAGGCTCAGCCCGTACCAGCGCAGCCGCCAGAGGTCGAAGACTTCGCTCCCGTCGGCTGCGAAGTCCACATCGGCCTCAGTGCCGTTGCCGCTGACGAATCGGCATCCCGCCCCATGAACCGTGCAGGAGTAGGTACCGATGTGCCCACTCCGGCTGATCCGGCGCGAACGGGCCAGGCCAAGCACATCTGCCAGTTGCTCAAGCGAGGGGATCGCCACCCTCACGGCCTCGTCCATCGCGTTCAGAGCGTGGACGTAACCGAGCACGAGGTCTCGCGCAGCCCTTGCAGCACCTCTACCAGGCATTCCGGAGCACACTATGACGGTGGCGGACCGGCGGTATATCTGCGTCGTCAAGGTTGTGGCCGGCGCGGTGTAGCCCGCGGATCCGCTGGGCCTCGAGCCTCCCCTGGAGCCGGGCGCGGCCCTCAGCCGAGGCGATCTCGCCGGAGAACGAGCCCTTCCTGCAGTACAGCACCATCCATTGCCATGAGGTGATCTGGCGCAGCATCTTCGCCGGGGCAGGGCGACGGCCTTCACGGGCTGCTTGGGCCAGTTCAGCGTTCGCGTAGCGCAGGTCATACAGGAGCATGGACTCCGACGTGTCCTCTCGAACGCGGAGCTGACGGGGAGTCGTGCGGACAGTTCGGGACATCGGGAGCCTCCGTCAGGCCCTCTGGGCTTTCCAGAGGTACCTACGGCGGGTGCGTAGTGGTCAGCACAACCCAGCTCCCCTTCGTCGGGCGGGACGATCCACCAGCAGCACAGTAGTCGCGCGGAGATGTGGAAGCCGAGGTTCTCCGCTCGCTCCACTGCGGGCCCGAGCAGGGGTCAGTGGCGTAGGGGGTCGGGGCGGGTGTCGGCGAGGGTGAAGGCACGCCGGAGGCCTTCCACGAGCACGGGGTCGATGCGGTAGAGGCGGGTGTGCTCGTTGCGCTGCAGCAATGGGTCCGTGCCGGCTGGGCCGATGCGGCGTTGCACTGCCGCGAGGCGGATCAGCGTCCCGCCGATCCGAGCGAGGGGGATGGGATGTGTGGCGTGGCCGGCGAAGTGCTGCTGGACGTCGTCGTAGCAGGGGGTTGCGTTCAGGCCGGTGATGTGGCGCAGGATCGCGCGGGCTTTGGGCGTCAGCGCTGCGATCACGTGGAACAGCAGCCGGTCCGTCCATCCGTTTGCGAGGTCGTCGTCGGCGAGGTCCTGCGTTCCGTCTTCGAGGCGTGCCGGATCAGCGTTTGGCGTGTTCTGTTCATTCGGGGAGCTGGAACGGGTCGTCCGCGAGACCGAGGTCGTAGCCGGTGTGTCCCCTCCAGGGCCGGGGTGTGCCGTAGAGGAGGGTGTCGACCCAGGTGGTGTAGGCGGCCGAGCCGCTGCACCGGAAGGAGCCGGCCGGTTCCAGGTGGTGGTTGGTGGGTGTGGCCCAAAGCCTGGGCAGCGGTGCGGATCTCTTTGACGGTGGTGCCCTCGTCGGGGCGGATGATCTGCCGTTCGTCGAGGAAGACCACCGCCCGGGGGACGCGCGCGAGCACGTCGGCCGGGTTCGCCGGCAGCCCGTGGACGCTGCTTCGTTTGAGGCGCTGTGCATTGTCGACGAGGAGTGCGCTCACCTGGCAGGCGGTGCCGATTGACGGATTGGGGCCTGCCGGGCACGGGCAGACAGCCCAGCGGAGCACGTGACATGAGCACGCCACCCATCTCGCAGGAGGTCGACCATGCACTCACGCCCGCTCGCCCATGTCCTCAGCGCCGCCCTCACGGTGGCCTGCACTCTGGTCGGCGGCCAGGCCTACGCAGCATCGACAGGCCCCGCCGACCGGTCCCAGGCGGCTCGTGTCCTGACCTACGACGCCAGTGCCTCGGCGGAGTTCAGGGCCGCCGTCGACCGGGGTGCGGCGATCTGGAACGCCAGCGTGGAGGGAGTCGAACTGCGCCCGGCCGCCACCGGACAACGCGCCAACATCCGGATCCTGGCCGACAACGGCTGGCCCCGGGCCCTGACCACCTCGCTCGGCAATGGAACCGTGTACATCGGACGACAGGCGGTCAACCAGGGGTACGACACGGTCCGCATCTCGTCGCACGAACTCGGCCACATCCTGGGCCTGCCGGACCGTAAACCCGGTCCCTGCACGAGCCTGATGTCGGGAAGCAGCGCTGGCGTTTCGTGCACGAACCCGTACCCGAACGCGGCCGAGAAAGCAGCGGTCGAAAGCAGGTTCGGCACCCTGTCCGCCAGCCTCGCGGAGGCACCGCGCAATGTGGTGACCGTGGACTGACCCATGCCGGTGTGCGGGGACGGCCCGTCCCCGCACACCGGCACCAGCCGAGGGGCAGCGGCGGCGGCCGCCGAGGCCAAGCCGCGCCGCACCCGCAAGACTGCGGCGAAGGCCGAAGCCGCGGTCGACACCGCAGAGGCGCCCTCACACTGTCCGTCTCCCGCGCAGACTACGGGTCGTCCGCCGACATGATCGACTGGGCGCAGCGGAATCCCTCTCCAGGGAGCCGGTACTCAAGGAGCTGTCCCGGAGCACGGAAGCGGTGTCCGTGTGGAAGTCCGTCGACGGCACCACGCGCGTGGCGCACGCCCGTGACGGGGACTGCACCGGCTTCAGAAGGACTCGGACCAGAAGGCCAATCGCCGGGCGATCTGCGGCACGACCAAGTTCACCAAGGACCCGGCGATCACGGACGACACCTGTGACGAGTTCCCCTTCGCCGGCACCTACGGGTCCACCGTTAGGCCGAACTCGCTCTCCACCGCCTCCAGAGCTGCAGCCCGGTCGGAGAAGTCGTCACCCGGCTCGTCCAGGAAGAAGCCGACCCGGTCCACGGCTCGGTTGAGCCGATCCGGTTCCTTCCCGGAGGCCGGGTCGAACCTGAACGAGTCAAACAGGGCGAGGATCTGTCTGTGGGAGCGCATCGAACACATAGGCCCAACCCGACCCCTCCGGGCAGCGACCATGCTCACCGAGCGCCGGGGCGAGTGCCTGCCGGACTGGCTCGACGCCGTCCGGCAGGACGACTTGCCCAGCCTCCACACCCTCGCCGCAGGCATCGACCGAGACCGCGACGCCGTCACCTCCGGCCTGACTCTGCCCTGGAGTTCAGCCGTCGTGGAAGGGCACGTCAACCGGATCAAGATGTTCAAGCGCCAGTGTTCGGCCGGGCAGGCTTCGCCCTCCTGCGCAAGCGCGTCCTCATGTCCTGATCACCGGCGGGAGGAACTCGATGGCAGCGGCGCCGGCGGATGTGTCAGCCTTCCCCTCCCAGATGCCGACGGAGAAGGACTTTGATGACCAGCGACGACGCCCTCGATCAGTTCAGACACATCGCGCGTGAGAGGGCATTCGGCAGACATGTCGGGTCGGACCGGCTCATTCAGGCAGGTCTGGACGCGCTGATTGCGGGTGTCGAGAGCCCGTCCCTCGCCCTGCTGGCTGGACTCCTCCGGAGCGAAGAGCCCGAAGCGCCAGAGCTCTTCGACCAGGTACTGGAGGAGCTGGGACTGCTCTTCCACCCGCCCGCGGACCCCCGGGCCGCCAAGCGGGCGATGGCCTACTGGATCGCCGGTCAGATCGCCGACGGATCCCTGGATCCCGCCGTCGGCACTCACCTCGTCTGGGCCGACATCGCCTATGACCTCGACTATCCCGAAGAGCTGAAACCCCTTGTGCACTGCGCGCACAACCTAGACGGCTGGGAGGAGAGCTGGGGAGTCTCCGTCGAAGAACTCAACGGGGAAGCGGTTGAGGCAGCGAAGCAGTTCCTCAGCAAGAGGTATGCAGCCGAGGCGGGGGACTAACCCCCGGGGTTCGTTCTCGCCATCGGGATGGGTCAACCGCGGGCTGATCCGCTCAATCAGCGTGGCCGCACCACAGAACCTGAGCCAGAACCGCTGCCCGTGAACAAAGCCAGACGTCCCATCCCGTGCTCGCCTCCACAAGGCGACCACATCGTGGGCGCCCGAAGAGAATGAAGTGACACCGCCCTGTTCGAGCCGGACGTCGCCGGGGCTGCCGGTCCGGCATCGGGTGTGCTCCGCGCCGTTCTCCAGGTACGTCACCCCCGCGGCACCCGTACTGACGCCGGGTTGTCCCGGTCGAACGCGCAGAAGAAACCGTTTCACCTCAACCGCTCCGGTTTCCCGCTTACGGACAACAGGAAGAACCCGCAAGCCTGGGACCGCCGGAAGGATCGTCGTCGGGGGCCGGTCGCATGCCGCAGGAGACTGGTCCTGGTTGCTGCGTCGGCGGCCACGGGTGTTGTGGTTCCTGCGGGCGCAGCATCTGCGGCACCGCATTGATCGAAGTGGTACTACGCCTACGACATCATCTCAGCCGCATCCCCCTTCGCATGTGTCTCAGATCGCCTCGCGTCATGCTCTGGACAGCGATCCGGACATGGGCCAGTCATGTGGTGGTTCGCGTCCTATTCGACCCGGACTTCGGTGTTCTGGCATGCGTGCAGCAGCCACCTCCCGTCATCCTGCTTGGTCATGATGTAGAGCGGAGCGCCTTCCGTGTCGCCCTCTGGCGAACGGTAGACCTGCTGAACTTTGACGGCCGCCACGTCGGGCCGCAGGAATTGCGTGTGCACTGCCCGGTAGGTGATCTCACCGTCCCAACTGGCTGCGGGCAGTACGGCGCGGGTGAACTCGGCGATCGCGCCGAAGCCGATCAGGACCTTGCCGTGGCCGGTCGTCCAGAGGGCGTCGGGGTGGAAGAGTGCGAGGAACCCCTCGACGTCTTTGGCGCGCTGAGCGCGCTCGACAGTGGCGACGACCTCTTCGATGGCCTTGATGTCTGCGGTTTCAATATCCATGCAGATCACTCTGAGACCTCAAGGCAACTTGAGGTCAAGCCCCGGCCGCGAGATCGCCCGGACAGGTCCAGCCGCGTCGGCGCCCGGCGGGACCCGGGCGACGTGATCGCTCCAGGTCAACACACCGGCTGTGACGGGATGGCCGAGACGGCAAGGCAAGCCGCTCGCCACATGGTGCCGGGCCTGTAGGCAGTGGGCGAGTTGCCCGACGAAGCGGTTGAGCAGGTGACGCGGCTGCGTCGTGCCAGTCGCTCTGCTCGTGCCGGCACCGGCAGCAGACGGTGGCTCCAAGGGAGACATGAAGAGCCGAGAAGGACCAGAGGAAGCCGGCGCTCACGAGCCGTCGTCCTTGACGAACCGGCGGCCGACAAAGCGTCTCCTGCCGGACGCACGGATGATCGAGGCGGACCCCCACACCCCATCAGAGCTCCAGCGTCCGCGAAGCGGCGCCGGTCGCCGCACCCCTTCGGCGAGGACACGTGCTCCGAGCAGTGGCCCGAGGCAGGGGAAGCTGAACAGGACCTCGCCGTCAGCATGCTGCTGTCGGGACGCCGGCGGAAGACCTCACCAACGGCTGCCGCAAGGTCACCCGCAGCCCGGCAGGCGGCCCGTCCAGCCGCATGAAGAGAGCCACGAACCGGTGACCGAAGCCGTTCCCGTTTCCCCGCTCTCGCCGAGAAGGAGCCAGAACGAGAACAACACGGGCATCCGGACCGACCAAGCCGCCTTCCCCGCCCTGGAAAACATCCAGGACGGCAGAGCAGTACCCCCACAGCAGCGAACGGACCCGGTCGGCGACCTGCGGCCGGCTCCAGACGGGCACCCTACTGGGCGCGGGCCAGACCGGACACGGCGCGGGCGAGCTCGGAATCGGCGGGCAACAGCCGATGGACGTGCATGTCGGTGCGCAGGTTCGCCACAACCACAGCGACGCCGGGATCGGACTTCCCACGACTGACGCTGCGCCGGCCGCGGCAGCGGACGGCCACGAGCAAGCCGATCACGAAGACCTCGCGGCTGCCGGTGCACAGGGCCGCCACCAGCAGCCCGGTAAGCCTCGATGACCACCGGTATCGAACCGGCAGAGCCGTCACCGTATCCGGCCAAGAGCTCCAGCAGCTCGTCACAACCGGCCGCGTCGCCACTGACGCGGGCTTCGACGAGCAGGGCGCCGACATCGACGACGAGAGCGACGCCCTAGTGGCTCGGCCCAGCCGACACCGCACAACATGGCCAAACTGCCCTCCCAGATCCGCCTGCCCCTGCAGATCACCAACACATACACGTCACGCGGCGCCCTCACCCAAAGACCCGCCGGTCCACCACCTCAGCAACCGTTCGCGACACCAGCGCACCCCAGGGAGCCCCGTCTGCAGGCAGAGCTCACGGACTCACGGACACAACGAGAGGCCGGCCGAGGCAGACCCACCCGTAACGGTAGATACCGGAAAGCAGAGCAGCGAGGCCGATGACAGCCGTCCACATCCAGATCCCGCAGAAGCCACCCTCAAAGGCGCCGCTCCCCAGCACCAGGCCCGTGCGTGAAAACGAAACGCTCACCGCCAGCTGGAAAAGCAACTGCCACAACCTGTGAACACGCTCAACAACCACCCCAGAGCGTCGCGCCGCAAGCGCCCTACCGCACAAGCGGCTCCCACAAACCCGACGAGACGCGCCCGAGCCCGGCGCTGCCGTGCACGATGTGAAACTACTCGACCAGCGATGATTCCGGCAGACCACAACGCAGTCCGATCGCCAGACGCCCCGGACATGGAATAGCTGCCAAGAACCATGAAGTTGACCCGAACATGTGGAGCAGCGAACACCTCGACCTCGACGCCTACCTCGCCCACCTCGGATACGAGGGCGACCGGACACCCACCCTCGAAACGCTGCGCGCCCTGCAGCGCGCACACGTCCTGACCGTCCGCTGGGACACCCTCGACAGCTTCCTGTACCGCCAGGTGCGGCTCGACGTGCCCTCCGTCCAGGACAAGCTAGTACGCCGGAGCCGGGGCGGCTATTGCTACGAGCACGTCGTGCTCTTCGCCGCCGCGCTGGAAAAGCTCGGATTCCGCTTCACCGCCGTCTCCGGCCGGGTGCAGCTGGGCGCGGACTCCACCAACCCCCGCCCAGCGACCCACGCGATGCTGATCGTCGACCTGGACGGCACACGCTGGCTGAACGACATCGGCTTCGGCGACAGCCCTCTGGAGCCCATCGAACTGGTCGACGGCGGCCGCAGCCAAGCGGACCCGCGGCCGTACCTACTGCACTGGCAGAACATCACTCACGGCTCCCCAGGCTGGGCGGTGCACCAGCGCAGGGACGATTCGAAAGGGCCAGAACACTGGGTGGTGCGGCAGGTCTTCACCGAAACCCCCCAATACCCCGTCGACTACACGGTCGGCAACCACTTCGTGGCCACGCATGACCGCTCCCCGTTCGTCACCCGCCCGTACATCCAGCGACGGGGCACGGACCGGTACGACACGCTCGACGCGCTGGTCTGGACGACGGAACGCCCGGGCCGGGACCGGACGACGGAAACCGTCAGGCCACACGACGTGCCCAAGCTGCTCGACGACGTCTTCGGGATCCGCACGGACCCTGAAGAAGCCGGCCTGCTGGTGACCCGGCTAACGGAACTGGACTCCGTCCGGCACCGCCCCGAACCCACGCCCCGGTGAAACGAACCTGATCAGCCGCCCAGTCACCCAGGCACCGCCACGGACGCAGCCGCCCGAGCAGATAGCCCGCCGCGAGCGCGGCAACCCCGGTAACGACGACGCCCATCACTACCAGCGCATACCGATGGCGGAGAGCTGCTCCACGCGTCCGGAGGACAAGGCGGCGGCCCGACTGCGCTGGTTCCCGATCCATGCACCAAGCCGCACCCCTCGCACTTCTTGGTGCCCGCTCTCATCCCCACTGCCGACGCCGATCCGTTCGACGTGCGCCCTCGGTACGCGCAAGTGCCCCTCGCGCTCGTAGAACTGCTTGGCGGCCTCGTAGTTCAACGCCCATTTGTCGGCCTGACTACGGCGCGGGGGCGGCTTCTCGTCCTCGCCGGCGGGCTCGATCCCGAGGACCTGCTCGCACAGCCACTGCTGCACCGCCGTGAGCTTGTCCCAGCCCAGTCGCTGCCCCCGTACCCACCGCCCGAGATCCTCGCCCTGGAGCACGACGCCGCCCGGCTCGGTCGGCAGCACACCGCCGGCCTCCAGGTGGAGCCGGGTGAGGTGGAAGCAGCGTTGCCACTCCACCGGCCAACTCGGGCACCACGAAGGGTCGATGTCCTCGAGCTGCTCGCGCCGTCCCTCCGGCAGTGCGCCGGCCGCCGACACAACCGGCAGGCCCCGGACACGCCGCTGCTCGATCCCGGCCGCCTTCCGGGCGGCGGCCCGCTGGTTCTTCAGCCAGATACCCACCCGGTAACCCTGGTAGGTCGCGTCGGTCGGCGCCAAAAGGTGGCCCGCCTCGGCCGCCCACCCGCGCGCCGCCGCGAGACCCTCCTCCCACGCGACGTCGTAATGCGACCTGCGATGTGCCGGTTTGGTGTCAGTGGGTGGGTGTCAGTGACGGCGCATCAGAGGTGGGTGTTTTCGATGGTCGGGTGCTGAGGAAGGGCGTGGTCACTGTCATGGGGCGGTTTCTGTAGCGGCGTGGCTGTCATGGGGCGGTACACCTCGTTCCGCTCCACTGTCTTGAGAACGGCACTTCTGATCCTTCCGGGGGCTGCGCGGCGGCACGGTGGCCGGTAACGGTGTCCGCGGGCGGAAGGGTGTGGGGTGGGGGAGCCGGGCGCGTGGGGTGAGGTCACGGCGGGGTTGAGGGTGTCCAGGCCGGTGCTGGTTGCGCGGCTGCTGGAGCTGGATGCGGCCGGGGCGTTGACGACGGCGCATGTGCGGGCGGGCGCCCAGGTCGGCGGGGTGAATGTGCGCACGGTGTGGCGCTGGCTGGATGCGGCGCGGACGGAGGGCCGCATGGAGCGCAGGCCGCGGGCCCGGCTGGAGTTGCCCGACCAGATGTGGGAGGTGCTGGCGCAGGCGGGCGGGAATGTGGCGGCGCTGCACCGGCATCTGAAGGCGGCCGGGGGCGAGGTGCCCTCGCTGGCGTCGTTGCACCGGGTGGTGCGCCGGGACTTGGAGGCTGGCAGGGTCCTGCCGGACCGCGCGGTGGTGCGGCGGGAGCGGGATGAGCAGCAAACGCGGCAGGCACTGGCTGACCTCGCCCTGGCCGGGCCGCAGGGGGGCGGCGCGGTGAAGACGTCTGCGCCACCGCGTCTCGGGCCAGAGGCGACCAGCGGCTTGCCGGTGGGGCAGAGCGGTGCGCTGGCGGGTGTGGCGTTGCCGGCGGGAGCGCAGCTGGTGCGGACGTCGTGGGTGCGGGCGGTGGCCGAGGCGGTCGGGCAGGCGATGGCGTCCCAGGGTGCGGTGTGTGTGTTCGGCGATCCGGGCCGGGGCAAGACCGCGGCCGTGCGGATGGCGCTCCACGAAGTGCCCCCGGGCTGGAAGGTGACGTGGGTGCCGGTGCCGGTGCGCCCGTCGGTGGCTGGCATGAGGCGGGCGGTATTCGACGCGCTGGGGCTGGCGGGCCGTTTCCCGCACACGTCGGCGCTGGCCGACGCCGCGGTCACGGGGGCCTTGGGTGAGGCGCGGGTGCTGGTGGTCGACGAGGCACAGCGCCTGCCCGTGCCGTGCCTGGAGTACCTGCAGAGCCTGTGGGACCACCCCGGCACCCGGGTCACGCTGGTGCTGTGCGGGGCGGGCAGCGAGCGGGCGCTGTCCGGGCTGCCGCAGCTGGCATCGCGGGTGGTGGCGTGGCAGGAGGTTCCACGCTTGACCGGAGCGGAAGTGGCGACCGTGGTGACCGGCTTCCATCCGCTGTGGCGCACCGTACCGGCTGCGGATCTGACGTGGATCGACCGGTCGTGCGCGCACGGCACGTTCCGCACGTGGGCCGCTTTGACTGCGCACCTGCAGAACGCGCTGCTCACCATTGCTGATGCATCCATCGACCGGGCCTTGCTGAGGCGGCTGTTCCAGCGGGTCGCGCCGCCACTGTGAACGGAGCGCTCCTGCAAGCAACGGGAGGGCGATCGCATGCTCCCGGCCACCGGCAAGCACACGACGTCCCACCCGCGTGAGGGGAGCTGACATGAAGGACGGCGACGCCATCCGCCCAGACGGCGGACTGCCTGCGGCGTCGAGGACGGCACTGCGCGGTCCGGCCGTGCGGCGGCTGCTCGCACTACGGGCAGGGAAGAAGCTGACAGCAGTCCATGTACGGGTGGCCGCGGACGCGTTAGGAGTGTCGGAGCGCACGGTGTGGCGCTGGCTGGCCGCCGCTCAGAGGGATGAGACCGCGGCCGCTAACCCCGGCGCACGCTCCCGGGGCGATGCAAGGTTCACGGTCACGCCCGAGGTCCGTGGGCTGTTGGCGTTGTGGAAGGGGAACGTGCGGGCGGTCCACCGCGAACTGGTCCTGCGTGCTGCTAGGCAGTCTCCGCCTGCCAACGCACCGTCGCTGACGACGCTGCACCGGGCGATTCGCCGTGATCTGGCGCCGGGGGAGCGGGCGGGGCTCGCGGGTGGGGAGCGGGCGGCGCGCAAGCATGATGTGTTCCTGGCCCGGCCGCGGGGTTGGCGCAATCAGGTGTGGGAGACGGACCACATGCAGGCGCCGGTGCTGGTCGATGTCGAGGGCAAGGCTCGCAGGCCGTGGATCACCTGGTTCACTGACTGCGCGACGAACGCGGTCACTGGTGTCGCGGTCACGCCGGGGGATCCGTCGCGGGAGTCGGTGCTGGCCGCGCTGCGCTCCGCGGTTCTGCGTGAGGACCCCTACGGTCCGTTCGGCGGCGTGCCCGAGAAGGTACGCGTCGACCGTGGCAAGGACTTCCTGTCCCGGACGGTGACCGCAGCGTTCGATCTCCTGGACGTCACCGTGGAGGACCTGCCCGCCTACACCCCCCACCTCAAGGGCACCGTGGAGGGCCTGAACCGGGCGGTGGAGAGCATGTTCCTGGCCTCGCTGCCCGGCTACGCCCGCCAGCCGCGCCCAGGCAAACGCTCCTCCCGTCCGAAGGACGAAGTGCTGTTGGGCTTCGAGGACTTCACCACCCAGCTTCTGGCCTGGACGCTCTGGTGGAACACCGAGCACCGTCCCGCGCCGTTGCGGGGCAAGACCCCGCTTCAGGCGTGGCAGGACGATCCCACCCCGCTGCGGGACGTGCCGGCCGCGGATCTGTGGACGTTCACCTTGGAGGACGCCGGCACCCGCACGCTGACCACCCGCGGCATCCGCTTCCGGAAACGCGACTACGTGGGGCCGTGGATGACCGGCCAGGCCGGGATCCAGGTCCGCATCCGCTTCATGCCCCACCACGACCACCGCATCGAGATCTACCACGCCGCCACCGGCCGCTACCTGGGCCCCGCGGACCTAGCCGACCAGGCCACCGACGAACAGATCAGCGCCGTACGGCGAACACGGGCCGCCCGTGCTCGCCGTCTGAAGAAGGACTTGGAGGCCTCGCAGCGCGAGCGCTACGCCGCCGTGAACCAGCCCGCGGCACTTCAGCGGCTTGGCGTGCTGACCACCGCGCAGGCCGAGGCCGAACTCGCCCAGACCGCCGACGCCGACCTCGCGCAGCTCGCGATGCCGGACCTCATCCCGCCCGCCGCGCCCCCGGCCGATTGGCGCACCCCTGCTTCCCTAGCCGCGCTGACCACGCCAGGCCCGCCCATCCTGCACCCGTCCGGCCGTGGTGGCGCTTCCGTCCCGGACGGCCGCGACGGGAGGGCTACACCTCTCACCACCGATGAAGACGGAGACGCCTCGTGACCGCGGCCACCTACCAGTACGTCGACCTGCCCGATGCCTCTGTGGTCACCACCCGCGCCTTGCTCACCGCCCGGGAGAACATCGCCGACACGGTCGCCGCGCGGGCCATGATGTGCATCCACGGCGGGGCCGGCTTCGGCAAGACCCTCGCCGTCAACACCTGCCTGCGCGGACTCGAACCGCACGAGGACGTCCGCAAGATCACCTTCCGTGCCCGGCCCACCGCCCGCGCGGTGCGCTACGAGTTGTTCACCGCGCTCGACTTGGCCGGTGAACCGCCGCGCCACCCCAGTGAATTCGACCGTCTACTGAAGACCGCTCTGGCTGAACGCCCTCGTACCTTCCTGGTGGATGAGGCCCAGTGGCTCAACGGGGAGGCGTTCGAATATTTCCGCTATCTGTGGGACGAACCGGCCACCCAGCTGGCGATCATCTTCGTCGGCGGGGAGGGCTGCCACACCGTGCTGCGCCGCGAGCCGATGCTGTCCTCCCGGATCTTCATCTGGCAGCACTTCACCCGCCTCACCCCCAGCGAAGTCCTCGAAGCCATCCCCCTGTTCCACCCCATCTGGGCCGACGCCGACCCCGACGACATCACCTTCGCCGACAGCCACGCCGCACACGGCAACTTCCGCGCCTGGGCCCAGCTGACCGCCCACACCCGCACCGCACTGGCCCGCACCGGCCGCCCACGCGTCGACCAAGAGCTGCTGCGCTGGGCCTTCAGCCGCCTCGCCTGACCACCACGCCGCCATGCCGCTCGCCGCGCCACCGCCCGTCACCGTGGTCATCGACCGCCATGACGACGTGATTCACACGCACACCGCCCTGGCCGCCCACCATCCGCCGTCCGGCCGGATCACCCTGCACCCCGGCCCGGGCACCACCAGCGAAACCGGCCTCGCCCACGACCTTCTCGCCGCCCTGGAAAAGCCGCCCCTGCTTCCAGGCCGTTTTCCTGGTGGCCGTCAGCCAGCATGGGAAGCCGCCACGGCCTGGATCACTGCTCTTCCCGTCACCCGGCTGATCGTCCTGCGCGCCCACCGCCTCACCGCCCGCCGCGCGATGCGCCTCCTGCAACTGCGCACGCTCACCGGTATCCACCTGATCTTGGTCTGCCACCGGCCCCACCTGCCCACCGCCCTGCACCAAGCCCTGCAAGCGGCCGACCACATCATCACTACCGACTTTCAAACCGCCCGCCGCCACTACTACGGCGCGACCGCCCCCGTGCCCCTGCCTGCAGACCAACCGGGCCGGCCAAGCAGCCGATGGCTCACCCTGCCTGCACTCGACCGCCTCGTCTCCTACGACAGTCCCAGCCCATGCGCCGCCCCGTGCACGCCGCCGCCGATCGTCTGGCGGCACCGCCCACCGCCCACACCTCTCACCCTGTACGCTGCCCAGCAAGTCGCTCATCGGCTTCATGGGGTGACCGCGCACCCTCGCCTGGCCGCGACCGTTGCCGCTGCACTGATCACCGGTGCGTCCCTCCAGCAACTTGCTACCGCACGCCCTCGCGACTACGACGACGCTGCGGCCACACTCGCCCTGCACGACCGCGCCCGCTACACCGACGGCTGCGCCGCCTACCCCGTACCGCCCTGGGCGGGTGTCTTCCTGCGGGCCGCGGCCTGCTTCGCCCGGCTCGTATCCGGCGAGGACCACGAATTGTTCGCCACGCCAGGAGGCCGTGCCCTCCTGCTGCGCGTGGCTGAGACGGCCAGGCTGCGCCCGTCCCAGCCGCCTGTGGCCCGCCGCCAAGGCCCGGCCGGCCGTGTGGAGTGGGACTGGCGCGAGCGGCAGGAAGCCAACAGGTACGAAGCGATGCTGGCCGTACGCACCAGGCACTCGCGGCGCTGAAGGCCCCTGACGCGTCCGAACAGGGCACGCTCATCCGATCGAGAAGTCGGCGAACTCGAGGTCGCTGAAGGCGATGTGCAGGCCGTGGGCGCGGCGACCCCCATCGCGGAAGTAGGCATGCCCCAGCGCGCGGGCGAGGATCACCATCTGCTGCTGCTCACCCGCGCCGGCGTCCCGGGCGGCGAACAACTCCCGGGCTACCTCTCCCGGCAGGTACTGGGTGATCCACCGCACCCGCGGGTCGTCCGAGGAACCGGCCGCAGCAGCGAACCCGAATCGCGCCCTGGTGTGGAAGACGAAGCCCTCCGCTTCGGCCTGGGCGCGCCGGCGAGCTCGTATTCGAGGCTGCCACCGAGCCAGGACTGCTTCCTCAATCGCCCGCAGATGCAGCGGGCCTGGCGGGCGACGCGCTCCGGGCTTCTTTGTCACCCACCTCTGCACGGTGCGCTGCGACACCCCAAGGACCGCGGCCACCTTCTGGGTGGAATACCGATGCGTTGCCAGCAGAAACCGCAGGCGAGCCTCGGTGCTCAAGGGAACGGGCCGGGTGCGCAGCGCCTGCCCCAGCCCTTGCTCGATATGCCCCACGTGCGCCTCCCCATGCGGCCAGTCGACAGGCCGGCATCCTGCAGCCCGTGACTTCAGTCCTCCCACACCGCTCGCCCTCGCCCGCCAGTTCCAGCGTCTTCGGGACAGCACCGGCCGACGTCGGCTACGGGAGCCGGGATGGGGTGTCCCGACCCCCGGGCCGGCCTGCTGCGCCTTGCTCGGACTCCGCACCAGATGCGGGGCTGCCCGAGTGGAGAAAGGGACTCGAAGACTGCATGCCTAGCTTCAGGACCACGGCGACCGGGGCCGTTGAAGTACCGGGTTGATGACGCGCTGTCGCTACTGCCTTGAAAGGCGGATCAGTCGGCGTAGTAGTTGTCTGTGGTGTGGTCCTCGGCGATGGCGAGCAGGAGTGTGGGTCCGACAGGTTGCCGGTTCTGGCTGGGTTTGAAGGTGGCACCGAGCATGGCTTCGATAGTCCAGTGCGTGGATGGCAAAGCGCTGAGGGCGAGGTCGAGTGAGGCTGCGACATCCTCGTTCTGAAGGGCCTGCACAAGAGGTTCCGCCGGTCCGCTGTGTAGGACGACAGGAATGGCGGTTCCAGGCGGAGGGCCGGAGAGACAGTAGCGAGAGTCCGACAGCGTCGCGAGGCCGCTTCGTAGGACTTGTAGATCCTTGTCGCTGAGGCCGACAGGTTCCACGAGTTCCTCGAGGTAGGCAGGCAACGAGACGGTCTTCGGGTCTGGACCATAGAAGAGAGTGACGTGACCCAGCACACGGAAATGGGCTTCCGTACCATCGGCGCCCTCAAGGGGAATGCTGCGTGTTGACATACCCTGCCAGGCACCTATCGCCTGCACCTCAGTCTCAGGAATCGCCAGCGCGCGGTAGGCATTGAGCATGCTGGTGAGCCGTGCGTCGTGAGAGGGAACCTCCATGGCCATCTCTTCCAGCACAAGGGCGGCAGCGGCTCGGCGTGCGGCTCCGGCTGACGCAGCGGAGCTGATGCGGTCGTAGACGAGCCGACGGTAGGTGTCTGTGCTGGCGATGCGCAGGAGTGTTGTGGCGAGGCGCGGTACGTCAACGACCGGTGGGCGGTCCAGGACGCTGAGCAGCCGTTCGATGAGACCTCGTTCGAAGCGGGGCCGTTTAGCGGCGAGGTTGTCATCGAGGACATCCGCGGCGAGTGCTGGCGCGGCGGGGTAGCGGGCGTTCAGCCGGTGGGGATCGGAGTCGAGTTGTTTGAGTAGGTCGAGGATTCTCTTTTCGAAGCGTTCGGAACGTAGGAGGAGCTCGCCAGCGGCGAGCAGCCAGGTGTTACGCCAGTGGGGGTGGTGGGCGATCAGTCGTAGCCGGGACATCACGACAGCGTCATCGCCTTCGGCGATGGCGCGCGCGGCCATCAGCTCTTGGAGGGTGCGGATGTCGAAGCCGACTCCGTTGTCCCGGGGACCAAGTAGGACGAGCCGGTGGGTGGCGGCTTCGACTAGGGCTCCGGCATGGGTTTCAGCGTCGGCGGGTGTGAATCCGCGGTCCAACAGGCGCTGCAGGGCAATGTCGTGGAGACCATGAGGGCTGATCGTTGCTTCGGCTCCGTCCGCGGTTTCGGAGGCGGCTTGGAGGATGAGACCGACGTGCTCGTGGAGACGGTCGATTTGGGTGCGGTGCTGGGAAAGGAACCGTGCGATGGGGATGTCTTTGGCGACTTCCCGATCGAACATCGTCCGGTAGTACATGTCGAACAGCGTGAACCGGTCAGGGGGCAGCGTGGGGAATTTTTCCACGATGAACGACATGATCGTCACCTGTAGCGGTGTCTCCATCAGGCGGATCGTCACCGGGTCACGAGCAGCGTCTCGCATGCGTGCGGCCACCTTGATCCGCATCTCGTCATCGTCGGTGAAACGCTTGTCGGTGATCTGCTGAGCGAAGGCTGCTGCCTCACCGGCAGGGAGTCGCTGCAACTGCAGGTGTTCGAAGCGGTCTGCGGGGAAGCGCTCGTCGTAGCCGGTGGGGCGGGTGGTGACCACGATGAGGAGATCGGCGTCGAGGTCCTCGGCACTGGTGAGCAGGTCGTCGATCTTGCTGTAGATGAGACGGCGAGCGTCAACCGAGGGAACTTCATCAAGGCCATCGAGGATCAGAGCCCACGGCCATGCTCGGAGCCACCCACGGAGCGCGCTGGGAGAGATATCCCGGTCGGTGCGTTCGGACAGCCGTGTGGAGATCCATCGCAGCAGGGAAACCTCGGCGCCGCTGGCCAGCTCCTCGGCATACTTGGCGAGGTCGATACGTGTCGGCCAGCGACGGTTGCTGGGGACTGACAGTCCGAGTCGGGCGAGAGCCGAGCGTGTGCCGTCGATGACTTCCTGGACTGAAGGCCCCGGACTGGCGCCCGTGAGTAGTGCCACCCGGTAGGCCTGCGCGATGAGTTGGCTGAGGGTGGACTTGCCCTGTCCCGGGCCGCCGACGAGCACAACGTTGGATCGCTTGATGCGGTCTGGTTGGCGCTGACGCAACACCATGTCGCCAAGCTCCAGCACACGCTGAACGGCTCGGACGGTCAGGTCGCCGTCGGGACTGCCGAGAGTTGCGGGCAGGTCAATCGCGATGTCGTCGAGCCAGAGCTTCGCCTCACCCGGACCGCCTGACTGACTCAGCCGGATCCAGCGGTCGTCCTTGATCGCATGAAGGAGCTGCTCGCGCAACGGGTCCTGTGCATCGAAGGTCCCCAGGCTGACCCAGTCGGGGGCCAGTTTCGCCAGAACGTCACCGGCCGTCAGAAGAGCGGGAAAGGCGTAGCGAACTTCCTGGTTGGCATCCAGCATCGAGCGGATCTGGTCCCCATGCCAGATCGCAAAGTCTTTGACCCGCAGGCCGCTACGGGTGGTCTCCATCTCAGTCAGCCGTTTCCTCACGGCCTGGTTCACTTTGTCAATCCCGCCAACCTTGGCAACAGCGGACAGGTCGACGTTGGTGACAAAGATCAAATAATCGGGAAGACGAGAGCGGGTGCTCGCTTGCGCAGCTCTGATCCAACCGTCGATCTCGTTCTTGATCTGCGCCTGCAACCACAGAGCGTTGTCGTGTGGGGTCTGCCCGGGCTTCACATGGAATTTGGCCTGCAGGACGGTGTACCCCGACCAGCAGTCCAAGCGGTCCGCGCCCCCGGCCGATGTGCTGGACCAGTTGATCGTGCCTTCGAACGTTGCCTCACGGCCGCCGTCGCGTCCGTCACCGAAAACCTGCACCCCCGGTCCGATGTCTCGACGAGCCAGAGCAACCACGAGCTGCTCAAAGGCGCGAGTTCCAAGGCGTGTCAGGTCATAGTCGGGCACGTGGTTCACTCTGCCAGAATCGAGGATTGCTCGTGGGTTGAGGGAGGAGCCTCGGCCCCCGGCTGAGGAGACGCGGGCCCCAACCCCTGACAGGACATGGCCAGGACCGCATTCCGATGGCCAGCAGACGTGCTCACGCCCACTGCATGCCCAGTTCCCGCAGTGCGGCGCGTTGCTCCCCAGTGAGCTTGTCGCACCTCGCGCGGGTGTTCGATACCCACACGCCCAGCTTGACGACCACTGGCTCCGTCTCGCCGTCGACCGTGATCTGTTCCCTGTGCCCCCTCGGCACGGGCCGGTGGGCGCCTTCTCGCTCGACCCACTGTGCGAGGGCCGCAAGGCCGCGCTGGAATGCCTGCTGCGCCTTGCTCGGACCCTTCGCCGCACGCCCCGCCGCCTGGGCCGGCGACGGCGCCTGAAGCGGCTTGATGCCTAGCCTAGACAGCCGCTCCTGCTGCTCGTTCGACAGCTGCGCCCAAGTGGCCGGCTGTTTCTGCCGCTGGAGCCACCGGCCGATGTCGTCGCCGTCCATGAGTACGCCGGGTGCGATGTCGGGCAGGTGGCCGTCGGCGTCGACGAGGTCGGCGAGGACGCGGAAGTGGCGTTGCCAGTCCAGGGGCCACGGACAGTCCCAGTCGGGGTCGATCGCGGTGAGCTGCGCCGCACGCTGCTCCGCCCGCTTCGGGTCCTTGCCCAGGCCGTTCTTCTGGCCTTTGCGCCGGAGGTTGGCCATGTGCTGCCCGACCGGCACAGGCCCGTTGCCGGCCGGATTGTCCCAGACCGCGTCCTGACGCGGGGCGAGGTGCCCCGTGGCCCGGTGGTAGGAGCGCAGCGCGGCGAGCTTGCTCTCCCAGGCTTCCTCGCCGGGCTCCCACACCATTCCGGCCTCCGGCAAGTCGAGCAGCTCCTTGCGGCGCGGCTCCAGCTCACCCGCCCGCAGTGCCTTGCGCTGCTGGTGCACCCACCTGCCCAGCGGGAAGTCCTTGGTGACGCCCACTGTCGTCTCGGTGTCGTATGGGACGGCGTACAGGCCGGTGATCTCGTTCTCGGCGCGCCAGCGGATGAGGGCCTGGTAGCCCTCCAGCCACACCAAGCTCTCCGGCCGGTACACGCGGGTGCGCAGGAACGCCGCGATCGTCGCCGCGTCCCGGGGAGTGCTGAAGTGGAGCAGGGCGGATTCGGCGGCGGCCTGGGTGTCGTCGTGCCCCTGGTCCTTGCCGTCACCCACGCCGCCGGCGCCGACGATCCGGCCGTCCTCGTCGCGCCGGACGTGCACCTTGCGCTTGCCGCTGGTGAGGGCGCGGGAGGCGAGCTGCTCGACCAGGCGCTCATCGTGGCTGCGCAGCCCCTGGAGCACGGCCACGAGCGGCTTGAAGCTCGCGCTGGCCACCATGTCGGTTGGGTCCTCGCCGGGCTCCAGGAAGATTGGCACGATGATCCTGGCCACCTTGGTGGAGCCGTCCCGGTTCAGGCGGAGCGCGCGGCCGATGTTCTGCACGATCTCGACCTGGGAGCCGCGGGTGTCGGCGAAGCAGATCGCTTCCACGCCGCGCTCGCCGGTGATGTCGACGCCTTCCCCGAGCACGCGAACGCTGGCGAGGAAGGCGCGGTGGACCCGGCGGCTGGCCGCGTCGATGCCGTTGGCGAACTGCCGCAGTACCTCGCGGCGCTCGGACACGAGGTGGTCGCCGCACAGCCACGCCGACCACACCCGGTCCGGCGGGACGTGGCGGCCGGCCTCGAGTTCGTAGAACTCCGCGTCGATCGAGGACTTCGGCAGCTTGTCCGCAGCGGCCAGGTCCTCATCCGGGGCGTCGTTCATGTACAGCTCGGCAGCGGTCTCCGGCATCTTCTCCGCGAATGCGGCGGCCTCCTCCACCTTCTGGTGGAAGGTCATGACCGTACGCAGGTTGTACGCGGCGGCGTGCTCCAGGAGGGCGGTCTGAAGGAGCGCCAGGCGCCGGCCACGCCGCGCCTCCTCCGACTCCCCGAGGACGGGGGAGGGATCGCGGATCTCCAGCACGTCGATCTCGAACCCCGCGAGGATTTCGCGTTCGATCGCCTCGCTCAGACCGAGTTCTGCGAGCCACGCGCCGTACGTGCCCTCCGGGTCGTCGGCCATGGTCGCGATCTCCGCCTCCTGGCCGTCCGCGCCCTTTTGCGGACGGGGCGCGGCGAGGATGCGCGGGGTCGCGGTGAGGTAGAGCCGGAAGTCGGCGGGGATGCGGGCGTTGTCGTGGATCGCCGCCCACGGCCGACCAAGATCACCGGCGGTTCCGTGGGCCTCATCCACGATCGCGAGGTCGAAGCCTGCCATCTGCTGCCCGTACAGGCGCTCCCCGCCCGCTAGAGCGGCCTCCAGCGGCCCGCGAACCTTCCGCTGGCCCTCGGGTGCGTCGATGTCCTCACGGTCCACGAGAGAGGCGTACGTGGCGAACACAATCACGGGCCCCGAGCCCGCCCACAGGGCAAGCTGGATGGCGTTGGTGGTGGTGCGCACCCCCAGCTCGTTCAGGACCGGGTCGTTCTCCAGCGAGCATACGGCGACCATGGGGGAGCGGTGGCCCACCGCCCGCCACGCCTGGGCGGTCTGCACGAGCAGGTCCAGGGTCGGCACGGTGACGAGGATGCGGCCCTCGGGGAAGCACTCCAGGGCGCTCGCGGCAGCCATGATCGTTTTGCCGGAACCGGTCGCTGACACGATCGTGCCACGGGCACCCTGAGGTGGCACGGATGACCTTGCAGGGAATCCGACCCACCTACGAAAGGCCGACTTCTGATGGAGCTGGTGTTTCTTGAGTGGAATCCTGCTCATCGCCCGTCCCTTTCCCCCATTTCGTACAGCCAGCTGTTCTGAAGCCTTTCGAGCGCGGCTTCCTCCTGGCCGTGCTTCGCCCAGATCCCTTCGAGCCAGAGCGGGGATGTCTCGATCCTCTCGCACAGCACCAGGAACCCGGGCAGGTCGATCAGCACGACCTCGCCGGCGAACATGCCGCCGGGCCCGTAGCGGCGCCACAGCCACTCCAGCCGCGCTCGGCGCTCGTGCAGGTACGCCTCCAACGCCTGCGGGTAGGTCTCCCGCTCCGCCACGCGCACGGTCCGCAGGGCGATGTCCACGAGCTCCCGCGCCGACTTCCTGTCCCACTGCTTCGCGCTGGTGCCGGTCACGGCCGCGTAGTGCTGCTCGCAGACGGCGAGGACCTGCTCGATGAGCTCCGCCGGGGCCTCGCTGTCCTCGTCATCGCGGGGGCGCCGGCCTTCGGCTTCCGACAGACGTACGGAGGGCCGGGCTTCGGCCTCCACCAGGTCCAGGCCGTGATGGGCGAGGTGGGCCAGGAGCAGGCGGGACAGGACCTGCCCGTCCCTGGCGTGCAGCTGAGCGTGCTCCTCTCCGCTGTCGGGGGAGACGATGGTGCGAGTGAAGACGGTGTCGAAGAAGAACTCGGACAGGACGTCGACCAGCTCCGGGTGTGCAGAGGCCGACTGGTCGTCCAGGGCGGCAACAGCGGCGTCCATGACCGCAGTGAGGAACTGCCCGCGAGCGGCCTGCAGTTGACGAGCCTCGCTCTGCGGGCTCTCCTCGACAGCCTCGACAACGCGGTACAGACCCTGGTCACCGTACAGGCCACCCGGCTTCTCCTTCGCCCGGCGCACCTTTGCCACAGCCTCCTCAGCGGACCGCGCGTAGGTGTAGTTCGTCACCACCGAGGCCCCGGGGTGAGCCGGGTCGGTCCGCTGCGCCACGATCCGATAGCGGATCAGCCCGGAGTCAGACTCCACCGCCCCACCTCCCTCACCTTCCTGACGGTCCTGCAGCGCCTCGCGCCAGCGGTCCGCCTGCGCATCGTTCTCGGGGGAGTAGGCGTCCCACGCCGTGCCGCCCATCAGGGCCCAGATGCGCCGCAGCTCGTTCCGCCGGACCGCCGCCAGCCGGTCCTCCGTACTGGGAGGCCACGACCGGTCGTCTCGGTTTTCCAGGCCACCAGCAGCCACATACCGCTCGTGGATCTGCTCCGCCGTCAATCCGGTAACCTCATGTTGGATTTCCTCCCGCGCCTTGAGGCGCATTTCGACACTCAGCGAATTCAAGTTTTCTCCCCGGCTTATAGCCCCGCCCGGGTGGTTGGGGGGATGTCTCGTGTTTCCGCCAACGGTACATGCTGCATTAGCCTGATGCACCCGCTACACTGAAACCCGACACGAACGAGCGACCCTCACCCTCGTAGCCAGCCCGGCCCGCGTCAGCGGGTCTCAACGGTTCTGGAGGCGCAGCCGGAAGGACCGTCAGGCGGGGGAGCGCAGCGGACCCGCTGACCAGGCTGGAGCGAAGCGGAAGCGTGGTAGCGGGACGCAGTCCCGCCGGTCCGGGAGTGCAGCGGACGGACCGTCACCCCTCTTGCGCAGCAAGAGGGGTGAGCGGGCGGCGCAGCCGCCCGCCAGCGCTCCCGCGGAGCGGGAGCGCAACACCCGCGCGCAGCGCGGGTGTTCGCTTGCACATCGCGCAGCGATGTGGTACCCGCTCCGCGGGAGATCGGAA
>NZ_JBVIYR010000015.1:0-110205 GCF_055592385.1 Streptomyces sp. NPDC041124 | reverse complement strand
GGCCTGGTGCGGGCGCTGCACTTCCCGCGGGCCTCGCTGCCGATCTCCTTCGCGCTCCAGCAGCTCCAGCAGCTGCTGTTCTCGATGATCGTGCTGGTCGCGGTCATGCTGGCCTTCCGCAGCTTCCCCGATCTGTCCTGGCTGCTGATCGTGCCCGCGCTGACGCTGCAGTTCGTGTTCAACACCGGGCTCGCGCTGATCGTCGCGCGGATGGGCAGCAAGACGCCGGACCTGGCGCAGCTGATGCCGTTCGTGCTGCGGACGTGGATGTACGCCTCGGGCGTGATGTTCAGCATCCCGACGATGCTGGCCGACAAGGACGTCCCCGGCTGGCTGAGCGACGTGCTGCAGCTCAACCCGGCCGCGGTCTACATGGACCTGGTCCGCTTCGCGATGATCGACGGCTACGGCTCCTCGTACCTGCCCCCGCACGTGTGGGCGTTCGCGGTGGGCTGGGCGCTGCTGGCCGGCGTGGCCGGCTTCGTCTACTTCTGGAAGTCCGAGGAGAGGTACGGCCGTGGCTGACGACAGGACGGATGCCCGCGTGCCCACCGTCATCGCGGACGACCTGCACATCGTCTACCGCGTCAACGGCGCCAGGACGGGCAAGGGCAGTGCCACGGCGGCGCTGAGCCGCATCCTGAAGCGGGGCGAGGAACGGGGCGTGCGCAAGGTGCATGCCGTGCGAGGGGTCTCCTTCGTCGCCTACCGGGGCGAGGCGATCGGCCTGATCGGTTCCAACGGCTCCGGCAAGTCCACCCTGCTGCGGGCCATCGCCGGGCTGCTGCCCGCGGAGAAGGGCAAGGTCTACACCGACGGCCAGCCCTCCCTCCTCGGCGTCAACGCGGCCCTGATGAACGACCTGACGGGCGAGCGCAACGTCATCCTGGGCGGGCTGGCCATGGGCATGTCCCGCGAGCAGGTCAAGGAGCGCTACCAGGAGATCGTCGACTTCTCCGGCATCAACGAGAAGGGCGACTTCATCACCCTGCCGATGCGCACCTACTCCTCCGGCATGGCGGCCCGGCTGCGCTTCTCCATCGCCGCCGCCAAGGACCACGACGTGCTGATGATCGACGAGGCGCTGGCCACCGGCGACCGCAAGTTCCAGAAGCGCTCCGAGGACCGGATCCGGGAGCTGCGCAAGCACGCCGGGACGGTCTTCCTGGTCAGCCACAACAACAAGTCCATCCGCGACACCTGCGACCGCGTGCTGTGGCTGGAGCGCGGTGAACTGCGCATGGACGGGCCGACCGACGAGGTGCTCAAGGAATACGAGAAGTTCACGGGGAAGTAGTCCGCTTCGCCCCTTTCCGGCCTCCTCGGATCCCGCCGGAACTCTCCGGCGGGGCCGGGCGTCCGCAAAAGCGGCGTCAATTCCCGTCGTCCCGAGGAATCCTGACGCCGTCCCGCTCGTTGCCGTGATGCCCGGAGACCCCCCGGCGATGCGCACCGCGCTGTACGACGTAAGCTGGAGCGGTCCCGAAAGGCGGCAATCAGGGCCATAATGCCCGCATCATCCAGTGATACCGCCGGGCGAAAACCTGGGCGGCGTGTCCGAAATAGTGCGTATTGGGTCAGCAGTGTAGAACGGGAGATGTGACGGCAATGGCTACGGAGACTCCCCGGCTCGACGCAGCGTGTGCCGTCCCCGCCCCGGGCTGTCCGCGATGACGCCCACCGCTGCGGCGCGCGCCGCCGGCGTCGAGCGGGCCACGCTGGACAAGGCCGCCGCGGAGAACTTCCCCGTCGCCCCCTTCTTCCTGCCCAGGTCCTGGCGTGACGACCTGATGGCCGTGTACGGCTTCGCCCGTCTGGTCGACGACATCGGCGACGGCGACCTGGCGCCCGGCGGCGCCGACGCGCGCCTCCTCGGAGTCCCGGCGGACGAGGCGGACGACCGGCTGGTCCTGCTGGACGCCTTCGAGGCCGACCTGCACCGGGTGTTCGACCCGGCAGGTCCGGAGCCCCGCCATCCGCTGCTGCTCCGGCTGCAGCCGACGGTCCGCCGTCACGCGCTGGCCCCCGAGCCCTTCCTCGGCCTGATCGCCGCGAACCGCCAGGACCAGCTCGTCAAGCGCTACGAGACCTACGACGACCTGCTGGCCTACTGCGAACTGTCGGCCAATCCGGTCGGACGGCTGGTGCTCGCCGTCACCGGGACCGCCACCCCGGAGCGGATCCGCCGTTCGGACGCGATCTGCACGGCCCTGCAGATCGTCGAGCACCTCCAGGACGTCGCCGAGGACCTCGGCCGCGACCGCGTCTACCTGCCCGCCACGGACATGAAGCTCTTCCATGTCGAGGAGGCGGACCTCGCCGCACCCACCGCCGGTGCCTCGGTGCGCGCCCTCGTCGCGTACCAGGCGCAGCGCGCCCGGGACCTGCTGGACGAGGGCGCGCCCCTGGTGAGCAGCGTCCACGGCAGGCTCAGGCTGCTGCTCGCGGGGTTCGTGGCGGGAGGAAGAGCGGCCGTCCGGGCCATCGCCGCCGCCGAATACGACGTACTTCCCGGCCCGCCCAAGCCCGGCAGGATGCAGCTGCTGCGCGAGGCGGGCCCGACCCTGCGAGGAAAGGGGTGATCCGGACCGTGGAGTCGCAACCACTCGCGTCCGCACCGGTACTCGCCGCCTACAGCTACTGCGAGACCGTCACCGGACAGCAGGCACGCAACTTCGCCTACGGCATCCGGCTGCTGCCCACGCCCCAGCGGCGGGCGATGTCGGCGCTGTACGCGTTCTCCCGGCGGGTCGACGACATCGGCGACGGCGCTCTCGCGGACGACGTCAAGGTCGCCCGGCTGGACGACACCCGGGCGCTGCTCTCGCGGATCCGCGCCGGAGCGGTCGAGGAGGACGACACCGACCCGGTCGCCGTCGCCCTCGCGCACGCCGCCGCGCGCTTCCCGATTCCGCTCGGCGGCCTGGACGAACTCATCGACGGCGTCCAGAAGGACGTACGCGGCGAGACGTACGAGACCTGGGACGACCTCAAGGTCTACTGCCGCTGTGTCGCGGGGGCCATCGGCAGGCTCTCGCTCGGTGTGTTCGGTACCGAACCCGGCGCACGCGGTTCCGAGCGTGCCGCCGAGTACGCCGACACGCTGGGGCTCGCGCTCCAGCTCACCAACATCCTCAGGGACGTCCGGGAGGACGCCGAGGGCGGGCGCACCTACCTTCCCTCGGACGACCTCGCCAAGTTCGGCTGCTCCGCCGGATTCGGCGGACCGACCCCGCCGGAGGGCTCCGACTTCGCGGGCCTGGTGCACTTCGAGGTGCGCAGGGCCCGCGCCCTCTTCGCCGAGGGCTACCGGCTGCTCCCCATGCTCGACCGGCGCAGCGGCGCCTGCGTGGCCGCCATGGCCGGCATCTACCGCCGGCTCCTGGACCGCATCGAGCGCGACCCGGAGGCCGTGCTGCGCGGCCGGGTCTCCCTGCCCGGCCGGGAGAAGGCCTACGTCGCGGTGCGCGGTCTGTCGGGCCTGGACACCCGGAACGTGAACCGGCGCACCGTCAGGAGGTGGGCCTGATGGACACCCCGCTCCCCGGCGGGAAACGGCGGGCAACCTTCCGCCCCGACGCCGCGTCCCAGACCGAGACGGCCCCTCGCGCACCGCTGGCGCGGTCCGGCCGGGCGGGGGAGGGCGCATGAGCCACGGCACACGCACCGGGGGTCCGCACACGGACGGCCCCGCGCCGGCCGGACGGCACGCCGTCGTGGTCGGCGGCGGGATCGCCGGCGTCACCGCCGCGCTCGCCCTCGCCGACGCCGGAGTGGGCGTCACGCTGCTCGAGGGCCGGCCGCGCCTGGGCGGGCTCGCCTTCTCCTTCCGGCGCGGCGACCTGACCGTCGACAACGGCCAGCACGTGTACCTGCGCTGCTGCACCGCCTACCGCTGGTTCCTCGACCGGATCGGCGGAGCGGCGCTGGCACCCCTGCAGAACCGTCTCGACGTACCCGTGCTCGACCTCGCGCGTCCCGAGGGGCGGCGGCTCGGCAGGCTGCGGCGCGACGCGCTGCCGGTGCCCCTGCACCTGGGCCGCAGCCTCGCCTCCTATCCGCACCTGTCGCTGGCCGAGCGGGCCGGGGTGGGCCGGGCCGCGCTCGCGCTGAAGGGACTCGACCTCGCCGATCCGGCCCTGGACGAGCAGGATTTCGGCAGCTGGCTGGCCGCGCACGGCCAGTCGGCGCGCGCCGTCGAGGCCCTGTGGGACCTGGTCGGGATCGCCACCCTCAACGCGGTCGCGGACGACACGTCCCTCGCGCTCGCCGCGATGGTGTTCAAGACCGGTCTGCTCTCCGACCCCTCGGCCGCCGACATCGGCTGGGCCCGGGTGCCGCTGGGCGACCTGCACGACCGGCTCGCCCGCGAGGCGCTCGACGCCGCCGGAGTGCGGACCGAGGTCCGTACCCGGGTCACCTCCGTCTCCGCACACGCGGACGGCGGGTGGAGCGTCCACGTGCCCGGCGAGACGATCACGGCCGACGCGGTCGTGCTCGCCGTACCGCAGCGCGAGGCGTACGACCTGCTGCCCGCCGGCGCGCTCGACGCACCCGAACGGCTCCTCGGCATCGGCACCGCGCCGATCCTCAACGTCCACGTGATCTACGACCGGCAGGTGCTCACCCGGCCGTTCTTCGCGGCCCTCGGCACCCCCGTGCAGTGGGTCTTCGACCGCACCGACGCCTCAGGACTGGAGCGCGGCCAGTACCTGGCGGTGTCCCAGTCGGTCGCCCAGGCCGACATCGACGAGCCGGTCGCCGCGCTGCGCGACCGCTACCTGCCCGAGCTGCGCCGGCTGCTGCCGCGTACCCGCGACGCGCGGGTCGAGGACTTCTTCGTCACCCGGGAGCGCACCGCCACGTTCGCTCCCGCACCCGGCGTCGGACGCCTCAGGCCCGGCGCCCGCACCAAGGCACCCGGCCTCTACCTGGCCGGAGCGTGGACCGCCACCGGGTGGCCCGCGACCATGGAGAGCGCGGTCCGCAGCGGCGTCGGCGCGGCGGACGCCGCACTGGGCGCCCTCGGCCGGCCCCGCCCCCGCCACCTCTTCGCCATCGAGGAGGCGGCCTGATGCTGCAACGGAGCGGCGCGGCAGGACCCCGCACCCCCGGTACCGCGACAAGAGGAGAGACTGTGCCCACTGTGCCCCCGGCCTCGCACGCCGCTCGAAGGACCGCGGTGGACGTCGCCGCGCTCCTGGAGCGCGGGCGGACCCTGGCCACGCCGGTACTGCGGGCGGCCGTCGACCGCCTGGCACCTCCCATGGACACGGTCGCCGCCTACCACTTCGGCTGGATCGACGCCCAGGGCCGGCCCGCCGACGGGGACGGCGGCAAGGCCGTGCGCCCCGCGCTCGCGGTGCTGTCCGCCGAGGTCACCGGTGCCGCCCCGGAGACCGGCGTACCCGGCGCGGTCGCCGTCGAACTGGTCCACAACTTCTCACTGCTGCACGACGACCTGATGGACGGCGACGAGCAGCGCCGGCACCGCGACACCGTCTGGAAGGTGCACGGCCCCGCCCAGGCCATCCTCGTCGGCGACGCGCTCTTCGCCCTGGCCAACGAGGTGCTCCTCGAACTCGGCACCGTCGAGGCCGGCCGCGCCACCCGGCGGCTGGCGACCGCGAGCCGCGCCCTGATCGACGGTCAGGCCCAGGACATCTCCTACGAACACCGCGACCGCGTCAGCGTCGAGGAGTGCCTGGAGATGGAGGGCAACAAGACCGGCGCCCTGCTCGCCTGCGCCAGCTCCATCGGCGCGGTCCTCGGCGGTGCCGACGACCGCACCGCCGACGCGCTGGAGAGGTACGGCTACCACCTCGGCCTCGCCTTCCAGGCCGTCGACGACCTCCTCGGCATCTGGGGCGACCCGGAGGCCACCGGCAAGCAGACCTGGAGCGACCTGCGCCAGCGCAAGAAGTCCCTCCCGGTCGTGGCGGCGCTCGCCGCCGACGGCCCCGCCTCCCGGCGGCTCGGCGACATCCTCGCCGCCGACGCCAAGAGCAGCGACTTCGCGAACTTCTCCGAGGAGGAGTTCGCGGCCCGTGCCGCCCTCATCGAGGAGGCCGGCGGCCGCGAGTGGACCGCCGGCGAGGCACGCCGTCAGCACACCATCGCCATCGAGGCCCTCGACGCCGTGGACATGCCCGACCGGGTGCGGGAGCAGTTCACGGCGCTCGCGGACTTCGTCGTCGTACGAAAGAGATGATCACTATCGGTCGAATAGCCCTCGCTTAGTCGCCGGCCGGCGCCCAGGGGAGAACGGCACCGGCCGACGGCGGACCCACAGCAGACGCACCGCTTGCAGGACTGCACGAAGGGGAAGCCATGACAGCGACGACCGACGGAAGCACCGGGGCGGCCCTCCCGTCCCGCGTGACCGCGGCCAGCGAAAACGACACCGACATCCCCGAGGCGGCCGGGGTTCCCGACAGAGCCGCCCGCGCCATGCGGCGCGCCACCGACTTCCTGCTGTCCCGGCAGGACGACCAGGGCTGGTGGAAGGGCGACCTCGAGACCAACGTCACGATGGACGCCGAGGACCTGCTGCTGCGTCAGTTCCTCGGCATCCGCGACGAGGACACCACCCGCGCGGCCGCCCTGTTCATCCGCGGGGAGCAGCGCGAGGACGGCACCTGGGCCACCTTCCACGGCGGACCCGGTGACCTCTCCGCCACCATCGAGGCCTACGTCGCCCTGCGTCTGGCGGGTGACCCGCCCGACGCCCCGCACATGGCGCGCGCCTCCGCCTGGATCCGCGACCGGGGCGGCATCGCCGCGTCCCGGGTCTTCACCCGGATCTGGCTGGCCCTGTTCGGCTGGTGGAAGTGGGAGGACCTGCCCGAACTCCCGCCCGAACTCATCTGGTTCCCGTCCTGGGTGCCGCTCAACATCTACGACTTCGGCTGCTGGGCGCGGCAGACCATCGTGCCGCTGACGATCGTCTCCGCCGAGCGGCCGGTGCGGCCCGCCCCGTTCCCGCTGGACGAACTGCACACCGACCCGCACCACCCGAACCCTCCCCGGCCCCTCGCGCCGGTGAGGAGCTGGGACGGCGCCTTCCAGCGCCTGGACAAGGGCCTGCACGCCCTGCGCCGGGCGGTCCCGCGCCGGCTGCGCCGGGCGGCGATGAACACCGCCGCCCGCTGGATCATCGAGCGGCAGGAGAACGACGGCTGCTGGGGCGGCATCCAGCCCCCGGCCGTGTACTCCGTCATCGCGCTGCACCTGCTCGGCTACGACCTGAACCACCCGGTGATGCGCGCGGGCCTTCAGTCGCTGGACCGGTTCGCCGTGTGGCGCGAGGACGGGGCCCGGATGATCGAGGCCTGCCAGTCCCCGGTGTGGGACACCTGCCTCGCCACCATCGCCCTGGCCGACGCCGGGCTGCCCGCCGACCACCCCCAACTGGTCAGGGCAGCCGACTGGATGCTCGGCGAGCAGATCGTGCGGCCCGGCGACTGGTCCGTGCGCCGGCCCCATCTGCCGCCCGGCGGCTGGGCGTTCGAGTTCCACAACGACAACTACCCCGACATCGACGACACCGCCGAGGTCGTCCTCGCCCTGCGCCGGGTCAAGCACCACGACCCCGAGCGCCTGGACAGCGCCATCGGGCGCGGCGTCCGCTGGAACCTCGGCATGCAGTCGAAGAACGGCGCGTGGGGCGCCTTCGACGTCGACAACACCAGCCCCTTCCCCAACCGGCTGCCGTTCTGCGACTTCGGCGAGGTCATCGACCCGCCGTCGGCCGATGTCACCGCCCACGTCGTGGAGATGCTCGCCGTCGAGGGCCTCGCCCACGACCCGCGCACCCGCCGCGGCATCCGGTGGCTCCTCGCCGAACAGGAGCTCGACGGCTCCTGGTTCGGACGCTGGGGCGTCAACTACCTCTACGGCACCGGCTCCGTGGTGCCCGCGCTGACCGCGGCGGGCTTCCCCGGCTCGCACCCGGCGATCCGGCGGGCGGTGGCCTGGCTGGAGAAGGTGCAGAACGACGACGGCGGCTGGGGCGAGGACCTGCGCTCCTACCGCTACGTCCGGGAGTGGAGCGGCAGGGGGGCCTCCACCGCCTCGCAGACCGCGTGGGCCCTGATGGCGCTGCTGGCGGCGGGGGAGCGCGACTCCGGAGCCGTCGAGCGCGGCATCGAGTGGCTGGTGTCCACCCAGCGCGAGGACGGCTCCTGGGACGAGCCGTACTTCACCGGCACCGGCTTCCCCTGGGACTTCTCCATCAACTACCACCTCTACCGGCAGGTCTTCCCGCTCACCGCGCTCGGCCGGTACGTGCACGGGGAACCCTTCAGCGGGAGACCGGCCGGCGCCGGACAGCGGGCCCTCGCCGAGGCGAAGGGCGGCTGATGACTCCCCGGCCCGCCCCGGTCCCGCTGCTGATCGCCTGCGCACTCGGCATCGAGCAGTTCGCCCTGCGCAGGCGTGAACGCGGCAGGCCGGGCGGGCCGGTGACCGTCCTGCGCACCGGCATGGGCCCGGCGGCGGCCGAGCGGTCCGTCACCGGGGTGCTCGCCACCGGGGAGCTGCGCGAGGCGGCCGTCCTGGCCACCGGCTTCTGCGCCGGGCTGGCGCCCGGCATGCACCCCGGCGACCTGGTCGTCGCCGGGGAGACGCGCGACCCGCGCGGAACCGTCCCCTGCGTGGGGACCGAGCTGCTGGTGAAGGAGCTGGTGCGGGCGGTGCCCGGGCGCACCGTGCACACCGGTCCGCTCACCGGGTCCGACCATGTCGTCCGCGGCCACGAACGGTCCGATCTGCTCGCCACCGGCGCGATCGCGGCCGACATGGAATCGGCGGCCACGCTCCTGAGCGCCGTCCGTACGGGCGAGCGCCCGGTTGCGGCCGTCCGGGTGGTCGTGGACGCTCCTGAGCACGAGCTGGTCCGCATCGGCACGGTCCGCGGTGGAATATCGGCTTTCCGTGTCCTTCGTTCCGTCCTTCCGGCTTTCTATGAATGGCACCGTTCCTTGCTGCTCCCCAGGAGGTGAGCCAGATGGCCATGCCGCTGCGTCAGTCCATCAAGGTCGCTACATACTTGGCCGAACAGAAGCTCCGCAGGCGGGACAAGTTTCCGCTCATCGTCGAACTGGAACCGCTCTTCGCCTGCAACCTCAAGTGCGAGGGGTGCGGCAAGATCCAGCACCCGGCCGGGGTGCTCAAGCAGCGGATGCCCGTCGCCCAGGCCGTCGGCGCCGTCCTGGAGTCCGGGGCACCGATGGTGTCGATCGCCGGCGGCGAACCCCTGATGCACCCCCAGATCGACGAGATCGCACGCCAGCTGGTGGCCAGGCGCAAGTACGTCTTCCTGTGCACCAACGCCCTGCTCATGCGCAAGAAGATGGACCTGTTCACGCCCTCGCCCTACTTCGCCTTCGCCGTGCACATCGACGGACTGCGCGAGCGGCACGACGAGTCCGTGGCGAAGGAAGGCGTCTTCGACGAGGCCGTGGAGGCCATCAAGGAGGCCAAGCGGCGCGGCTTCCGGGTCACCACCAACTCGACCTTCTTCAACACCGACACCCCGCAGACCGTCGTCGAGGTGCTCAACTACCTCAACGACGACCTGGGCGTCGACGAGATGATGATCTCGCCCGCCTACGCCTACGAGAAGGCCCCCGACCAGGAGCACTTCCTGGGCGTGGAGCAGACCCGGGAGCTGTTCAGGAAGGCCTTCGCGGGCGGCAACCGGCGCCGCTGGCGGCTGAACCACTCGCCGCTCTTCCTGGACTTCCTCGAAGGCAAGGTCGACTTCCCCTGCACGGCGTGGGCGATCCCGAACTACTCGCTCTTCGGCTGGCAGCGTCCCTGCTACCTGATGAGCGACGGCTACGTGCCGACGTACCGGGAACTGATCGAGGACACCGACTGGGACCGGTACGGCCGCGGCAAGGACCCGCGCTGTGCCAACTGCATGGCGCACTGCGGTTACGAGCCGACCGCCGTCCTCGCCACCATGGGATCGCTGAAGGAGTCGCTGCGCGCCCTGCGCGAGACCGTTCCCGGAAACCGGGAGTGAGGCCATGACGACCGCCGTCTCGCTCGGCATGCCCGAGGTGCCCGCGCCGCCGCTCGCCGAGCGGCGTGCGTCACGGCGGATCCAGGTCGGACCGGTGGCGGTCGGCGGGGGCGCCCCGGTGTCGGTGCAGTCGATGACGACGACCCGCACCTGCGACATCGGCGCGACCCTCCAGCAGATCGCCGAGCTCACCGCGTCCGGCTGCCAGATCGTCCGCGTGGCCTGCCCCACGCAGGACGACGCGGACGCCCTCCCGGTGATCGCCAAGAAGTCGCAGATCCCGGTCATCGCCGACATCCACTTCCAGCCCAAGTACGTCTTCGCGGCGATCGAGGCCGGCTGCGCCGCCGTCCGCGTCAACCCGGGCAACATCAAGCAGTTCGACGACCGGGTCAAGGAGATCGCCAAGGCCGCCAAGGACCACGGCACCCCGATCCGCATCGGCGTCAACGCCGGCTCGCTGGACCGGCGCCTGCTCCAGAAGTACGGCAGGGCCACCCCGGAGGCACTCGTCGAGTCCGCCCTGTGGGAGGCGTCCCTCTTCGAGGAACACGGCTTCCGGGACATCAAGATCTCCGTCAAGCACAACGACCCGGTCATCATGATCAACGCCTACCGGATGCTCGCCGAGGCCTGCGACTACCCGCTGCACCTCGGTGTCACCGAGGCCGGCCCGGCGTTCCAGGGCACGGTCAAGTCGGCGGTCGCCTTCGGGGCGCTGCTCAGCGAGGGCATCGGCGACACCATCCGCGTCTCGCTGTCCGCGCCGCCGGCCGAGGAGGTCAAGGTCGGCATCCAGATCCTCCAGTCACTGGGGCTGAGGGAACGCCGGCTGGAGATCGTCTCCTGCCCGTCCTGCGGCCGGGCCCAGGTCGACGTGTACAAGCTCGCCGAGGAGGTCACCGCGGGGCTGGACGGGATGGAGGTGCCGCTGCGCGTGGCCGTCATGGGCTGTGTGGTGAACGGGCCGGGCGAGGCCCGCGAGGCCGACCTCGGTGTCGCCTCCGGCAACGGCAAGGGCCAGATCTTCGTGAAGGGCGAGGTCATCAAGACCGTGCCCGAGTCGAAGATCGTCCAGACGCTGATCGAGGAGGCGATGAAGATCGCCGAGCAGATGGAGAAGGACGGCATCGCGCCGGGGGAGCCGGCCGTCACCGTGAGCTGAACACCACGGCACTCGCGAAGGGGGCCCGAGCGTGACGATCCTGGAGCACATCCGGCAGCCGCACGACCAGCAGGCGCTTTCCGAGACACAACTGGGCGAACTGTCGCCCGAGATCCGGGAGTTCCTGGTGCCCGCCGTCCGGGAGGACATCGGACATCAGTCACAGCACCCACAGGAGCACCAGGCATGACGATGGCGGAGTCCGCGTCGGACTCGTCGCACACCGGGGACTTCGACCTCGGCGCGCTGCTGGCCGAGCGCGGGGCCGAGCGCTACGAGCTGCACACCCGGTACCTCAACCACCAGCTTCCGCGCATGCTGCGCACCATCGGCTTCGACAAGGTCTACGAGCGGGCCGAGGGCGCCCACTTCTGGGACGCCGACGGCAACGACCACCTGGACATGCTCGCCGGGTTCGGTGTGATGGGTCTCGGCCGCCACCACCCGGTGGTCCGCAAGGCACTGCACGACGTCCTGGACGCCTCCCTCGCCGACCTCACCCGCTTCGACTGCCAGCCGCTGCCCGGTCTGCTGGCCGAGCGGCTGCTCGCGCACAGCCCGCACCTGGACCGGGTGTTCTTCGGCAACAGCGGCACCGAGGCGGTCGAAGGCGCGCTCAAGTTCGCCCGGTACGTGACCGGGCGGCCGCGGGTGCTGTACTGCGAGCACGCCTTCCACGGCCTGACCACCGGCTCCCTGTCCGTCAACGGCGAGGCCGGTTTCCGGGACGGCTTCGCCCCGCTGCTGCCGGACACGGCCGTACCGCTCGGGGACCTCGACGCCCTGGCGCGGGAACTGCGCCGGGGCGACGTGGCCGCCCTGATCGTCGAGCCGATCCAGGGCAAGGGCGTGCACGCGGCGCCGCCCGGCTACCTGCGGGCCGCGCAGGAGCTGCTGCACCGGCACAAGGCCCTGCTGATCGCCGACGAGGTGCAGACCGGGCTGGGCAGGACCGGCGACTTCTACGCCTACCAGCACGAGGAGGGCGTGGAGCCGGACCTGCTGTGCGTGGCCAAGGCGCTCTCCGGCGGGTACGTGCCGGTGGGGGCGACCATCGGCAAGGACTGGATCTTCAAGAAGGTCTTCTCGTCGATGGACCGGGTGCTGGTCCACTCGGCCAGCTTCGGGGCCAACGCCCAGGCCATGGCGGCGGGCCTCGCGGTGCTGTCGGTCATGGAGAACGAGCGGATCGTCGCGCACGTGCGGACCACCGGGGAACTGCTGCGGTCCCGGCTGGCCGCCCTCGTCGACACGTACGAGCTGCTCGCCGACGTCCGCGGCCGGGGCCTGATGATCGGCATCGAGTTCGGCCGGCCCCGGTCGCTGCGGCTGCGCTCGCGCTGGACCATGCTGCAGGCCGCCCGCCCGGGCCTCTTCGCACAGATGGTGGTCGTGCCGCTGCTGCAGCGGCACCGCATCCTCACCCAGGTGTCGGGGGACCACATGGAGGTGATCAAACTGATCCCGCCGCTGATCATCGACGAGGCGGACGTGGAGCGGTTCGTGCACGCCTTCACCGCCGTGATGGACGACGCGCACGACGGCGGACTCATCTGGGAGTTCGGCAGGACGCTGGTGAAACAGGCGGTCACCGACCGCTGACCGGGCGACCCCGAGGATTTTGCCTCCCAGGCAAGAAAATTGCCACAGGGGCAAAAGTCCGGCTGAATGGAGCCATGAGCTCCTCCGAGACCGAGCCGCCGGCCGGCGCGCTCCCCGCGGTCGCGCCGCAATTGCGCGCCCTGCGGCGACGGGCCTCACTGACCCTGGAGGTCGCCGCCCGCGACGCGGGGCTGTCGCCCGCCCACCTCTCCCGTCTGGAGACCGGGCAGCGCCAGCCCTCCCTGCCGATGCTGCTCTCCCTCGCCCGCATCTACGGTACGACCGTCTCCGAGCTGCTCGGCGAGACGTCCGCCGACCGGGACGCGGTGGTGCGGGCCTCCGACATGGACTCCACCACCGCGGGCGGCTGGACCTACTGGCCGGCCGGTGCCGCGGGGCGCGGCATGCAGGCGCTGCGGGTCCACGTGCCGCACGGTTCCCAGGGCGACATCGTGCGCGTCCACCCCGGTGAGGAGTGGCTGTACGTCCTCAGGGGACGGCTGCGGCTGCGCCTCGGGGACACCCTGCACCGGCTCGCCCCGGGCGACAGCGCGCACTTCGACTCGCTGACCCCGCACCGTATCGACGCGTCCGATCCCGACGGGGTCGAGCTGCTGTTCGTCCACACCCTGCTGCAGAGTCCCACGGCCGCGCTGTGCCTGGGCCCGATCCACGGAGACGCGATATGACCGGCAAGGACCTGGAGGAGAAGCTGCCCCGCGCCATGTGGGTGCGGCTGTTCATCTACGTGGTGGTGGGGCACATCCTCGCGGCCTTCATCTACTTCCTGTTCGAGGTGGCTCCCAAGAAGTAGGGCCCGGCACGGGGCGCCGGGCGCCGTCTCAGTCGAGCATGCGCGAGCGCAGCCGCTCCCGGTCCGCGTCCGTGAGTCCGAGACCCTGCTCCAGGTACGGCTCCACGCCGCCCCACGTCTCCTCGACGGTCTCGAAGGCGGCCGACAGGTACTCCGCCCGGGCGTCGAACAGGGGGTCGAGCAGCTCCATCACCTCGGGGGAGTAGGCCGAGGCGGAGCTGCCGCTGCGGTGCACCTTGTAGCGGCGGTGCTTGGCGCTGGACTTCAGGTAGTCGTCGACGATCGCGTCCCGCTCGACGCCCAGCGCGAGCAGCGTCACCGCCACCGACAGGCCCGCGCGGTCCTTGCCCGCCGCGCAGTGCATCAGCGCGGGGACGCTGTCCTCGGCGAGCGAGCGCAGCACCAGCGCGTGCTCGGCGGTGCGCTCCTTGATGATCAGACGGTAGGAGCTGATCATCCGGTCCGCGGCCTTGCCGTCCGCGAGGACCGAGCGCAGCTGGTCCAGGTCCCCGTCGCGGACCATCCGCCAGAACTCGGCGCCGTCCGCCGGGTCGCTGAGCGGCAGGTTCACGTTGCGCACGCCCGGCAGCTCGACGTCCGCCCCCTCCAGCCTCTGGTCGGCCGCGTTGCGGAAGTCGAAGACCGTGTGCAGCCCCAGCGAGGACAGGAACACGGCGTCCTCCGCGGTCGCGTGGGCGAGGTGACCGCTGCGGAACAGCACTCCGTGCCGCACCCGCCGTCCGTCCACGGTCGGCAGTCCGCCCACGTCGCGGAAGTTGCGTACTCCGGCCAGCTCCGGTTCGGTCGACGGGATCTGCTGCGTCACGAAGGACTCCTCCCACTCCGCGCCGTCGCCGCGGCTCGTCGACGGGCACCACATGACGATACGACATTGCCTGCCTGGGGCAATGAGTTGTCCACAGGCAGGCCCCGACCACTCCACGACCGCGATGATCTCGACGGCCCGGGGGCGTCCCGCCCCGCGCCGTCCAGATGGTCATCTCGGGTCACATCGGACTGAATGCCTTCAAAGGGACTAAGTGCATGGAAATGCCTCGCCCCCGTCCCCGGACCGAGGGTGATCCGGGTGTGGAGGCGTCCCGGCCCGGGCGTCCACGATCGCCTGATTCACGCTTTCTGTCCGATTAGTCAGTTTGGATCCAACGTGCCCCCATAGGGCAGGAGATGGGGAGGGGGTGCGTGAGCATCGTCATATCGGTGACGGTGTGTTGTCGCCATGTTCACGTAATTCAGCGGAACGGCAAGGGAATTCACGCGGGGAATCCGCATCCGGGTCGACGCTCGGTGACGTCGTTTCGCCCCGTGGATCACGAAAAAGAGCGTTCGCGGCGAACCTTCGCTTGTCCGTTCGCATCCGGGTCGCTTACGTTCCCAACCGATCCGGACGGACGCCTAATCCTGCCGCCGCCCGGAGCCCGCACACACTGACCCGTGTACGGCAGGAGCGGGGGACCCACAGGTACGACTGCCTGTTCCGGTCTCCGGAACGGCTTGGGGTTAAGTCGCGTGAATTCGCGGCCGGGCATCTCCAGTCCGAACCCGACAGCTCACCTCGTAGGCGCCGGAGAGGAAATCGTCATGCCCGCGAAGGGTAAGCACCGCCGTACCAAGGCTCAGCGTTTCACCCGTTCCATCGCCGTCGCCGGAACCGGTGGCGCCGCACTCGCCCTGCCGCTCCTCGGCGCCACCGGCGCGCACGCCGCCCCGCAGTCGGCTCCCGAGAAGACCGTCCAGTCCCTTTCCGTCACCAGCGACAAGGCCGCCGCCGCGAAGAGCGGTGAGGGCCGCACCTACACCGTGAAGGCCGGCGACTACCTCGCGAAGATCGCCGAGGCGGAGCAGGTCGACGGTGGCTGGAAGAAGCTCTACGCGGACAACCGCCAGGTCGTCGGTGACGACCCGTCACTGATCCACCCGGGCCTGAAGCTCTCCGTGGACGGCAAGGCCGCCGAGGCCCCGGAGAAGTCCGCCACGCCGAAGCCCGCCGCGCCCAAGCCGGCCGCGCCGAAGGCCGAGAAGCCCGCCGAGAAGCCGGCGCAGCAGTCGTCCGAGCGGACCGCCCCGCAGGCGTCCACGCAGACGACCGCGAACCAGGCCTCCTCCGGCTACAGCTCCCCGGTGCTCGGCGGCAGCCTCGGCACCGCCTACAAGGTGGCCGGCAGCATGTGGTCCAGCGGCTACCACACCGGTGTCGACTTCGCCGTCCCGACCGGCACCTCGCTGAAGGCCGTCGGCTCCGGCACGGTCGTCTCCGCGGGCTGGGCCGGCGCGTACGGCAACCAGGTCGTCATCAGGCTCGACGACGGCCACTACGCCCAGTACGCCCACCTGTCCTCGCTGTCCGTCTCCGCCGGCCAGACCGTGAGCGGCGGCCAGCAGGTCGGCCTCTCCGGCTCGACCGGCAACTCGACCGGCCCGCACCTGCACTTCGAGATCCGCACCGGTCCGAGCTACGGCTCGGACGTGGACCCGGTCTCCTACCTCCGCTCCAAGGGCGTCTCCATCTGACCCCTGCGGCACCCTTCCTGACCCGCGCGCCGAAGGCCGGCTCCCACCCCCGGGGCCGGCCTTCGGCGTATTCCGGAAAGGGCCGACACCCGGGAGTGGCTTATCTCACCGCGCGTCAACCCCTGCCTACGGTCGCGTAGGTCACATCGAAAGGTGAATCATGGCCTGCTGTGGCAGACGATTCGAGGAATGAGAGCAGAAGAGTGATCGGGTCGTACGTGGCGGTGGGGGACAGTTTCACCGAGGGCGTCGGCGACCCCGGCCCCGACGGGGCGTTCGTCGGCTGGGCCGACCGGTTCGCCGTCCTCCTAGCAGACCTCCGGCCCGAGGGAGCCTTCGAGTACAGCAATCTCGCCGTGCGCGGAAAGCTGTTGGACCAGATCGTGGCGGACCAGCTCCCGAGAGCCGTGGAACTCGCCCCCGATCTGGTCTCCTTCTGCGCGGGCGGCAACGACATCCTGCGTCCGGGCTCCGACCCCGACGAGGTGGCCGAGCGTTTCGAGCGGGCGATCGCCGCGCTCACGGCCGTGTCCGGCACCGTGCTGGTGACGACCGGGTTCGACACCCGCGGTGTCCCCGTCCTGAAGCACCTGCGCGGCAAGATCGCCACCTACAACGGGCACGTGCGGGCCGTCGCCGACCGCTACGGCTGCCCGGTGCTGGACCTGTGGTCCCTCAGGAGCGTCCAGGACCGCAGGGCCTGGGACGCCGACCGGCTGCACCTGTCGCCCGAGGGACACACCCGTGTGGCGCTCCGCGCGGGACTCGCCCTCGGCCTGGACGTCCCCGCCGACCCGGAACAGCCCTGGCCGCAACTGCCGCCCCGCGGCGCCCTGGAGGTCCGCCGGGACAACGTCCAGTGGGCCCGTGAGTACCTGGTGCCGTGGATCGGCCGGCGGCTGCGCGGCGAGTCCTCCGGCGACCACGTGATCGCCAAGGGCCCGCTGTCACCGGACGACATCAAGGTGCGGATCGCCGCCGTGGCGTGAGACTTTGCGCGGTAGCGTGCCGATCATGGGGGACTGGGGCACGCGGCCGGCGACCGCGGCGGACGTCGAGCCGGTGGCGGAGCTGCGCGCGGTCGTGCGCCGCGCCCGGATCTGGAACGGCTCGGCCGGTACGACGCCCGGCGGGTGCGCGAGCGGCTGCGTGACGGGTTCGATCCCGCCCACCCCCGGGTGATCGAGGCGGGCGGCGCCTTCGCCGGCTGCGTGGCCCTGCGCCCCGCCGGGCACTGCCACTGGCTGGAGCACTTCTACCTGGACCCCGCGCTGCAGGGCGGCGGCATCGGCTCGGGCGTGCTGCGCGCACTGCTGGAGCGGTGCGACCGCGAGGGCGCCGTCGTCCGGCTCGACGTGCTGCGCGGCAGCCCGGCCCGGCGGCTGTACGAGCGGCATGGATTCACCGTCGAGACCGAGGGCCCGGTGGACGTGTTCATGGTGCGCGAGCCGAGCCGGAGCCGTCGGCCGTGACCGGCACCACGGTGTCGTACCCGCCCCACATAATGGAATGCCTGAACGACTCCACCTGGAGGTACCGTGGCCGGTTCCCCTTTCCGCAGCCCCGGGCTCCGCGCCCTGCGGCCCACCGGCTTCGGCGCGGACCCCGGCGGCGAGCGCATGGCCCGCATCCGCCGGTCCCCGCACTTCGAGGACGGCGTGTTCCAGAACCCGGGCGGCCCCGCCCGGACCCGCCCCTCGGGCTCGGCGCGTGACCTGGCGAAGGTGTACTTCGACAAGGACAGCCGCTCCCGCCGCGCCCCGCGGGGCGACATCCCGGTGCACCCCACCACCCTCGCCGACATCTCCCGCCCGCCCGCCACGGGCCTCCGCCTGACCTGGATGGGCCACTCCTCGGTCCTCGCGGAGATCGACGGCCACCGCGTCCTGTTCGACCCCGTCTGGGGCGCACGCTGCTCCCCCTTCCCCTTCGCCGGTCCCGGGCGGCTGCACCCGGTACCTCTCCCGCTGGCGGCGCTCGGTCCGGTCGACGTGGTCGTCATCTCCCACGACCACTACGACCACCTGGACCTGCCCACGATCAAGGCGCTGGCCGGCACGGACACACTGTTCGCCGTACCCCTTGGCGTGGGCGCGCACCTGGAGCACTGGGGTGTGCCGGCGGACCGGCTGCGCGAGCTGGACTGGCACGAGGCGACGAAGGTCGGCGGACTCACCCTCACCGCCACCCCGGCCCGCCACTTCTGCGGCCGCGGCCTGCGCAGCACCCAGCACACCCTCTGGGCCTCCTGGGTCGTCACCGGCGGGGAACACCGCGTCTACCACAGCGGTGACACCGGCTACTTCGACGGCTTCGAGAAGATCGGCGCCGCCCACGGCCCGTTCGACGCCACGATGATCCAGATCGGCGCGTACTCGGACTTCTGGCCCGACATCCACATGACGCCCGAGGAAGGCGTACGGTCACACCTCGACCTCCAGGGCGGCGCACCGGCCGGTGTCCTGCTCCCCATCCACTGGGGCACCTTCAACCTGGCGCCGCACGCGTGGGCGGAGCCGGGGGAGTGGACGAAGGACGCCGCGGAGGAGGCCGGGCAGGCGGCGGCGTTCCCGCGACCGGGAGAGCCGTTCGAGGCGACGGGGAAGGTGCCGGTCGAGCCGTGGTGGCGGGCGGTCTCCGGTCCGATCGCACACCCCTGGCGGCGGCGTCCCCGGGGCACGGAGGGCGTGGCCGGGGCGAGGGAGGGGGATCTCGGCCTCGCGGGCGAGCGGTGACGCCGGTCGGGGACGAGCAGGGCTTCGGCGTCGTTCGATGTCGTCCGTTGTCATCATGTGAGCCCGAGCAGGGCGGCTGGGAGGAGTCCTCCGCGAAGGTGACGTCCCTGACGTGGTGCAGGACCTCGACAGTCCAGTGCCCTCGGCTCGGAGGGTGCCGTAATCCCCGCGGATCCGACTCTCCGGTTGGTTGCCGCTGCGCTCTTCGAGATGCACGACGTATGGATCGCCGCACCTGGCCGCCAGCTCCATGAAGGCGATATGGGTGATATCTGGCGTGAACTCTCTTTTGGTTCCCCCGTGCTGTCCAACGCACCGGGACGCAGGGTCAGTTGAACCTCAACACCCTGACGGGGGATACTGTCCGGCGGCTGCGTGTTCCCGACCGAGTGGCACTCGCTTCAGCATTCTCCCGTGCAGGTCATCGAGGGCCATTTACCCATGGATTACTGGGCAGTTGACCTCGGGGTTTCGTGGTAGCGTCCTTGCCCCAAGGGACAGTGCAACCTGAAAGGGAAGACGTGAACACGGAGAAGATCGCCGCTCGCCGCCTCTCGCTGGAAGAGGTGACGAAGCTTGGCGTGAAGGACAGGCTCTTCGTTTCCGCCGACACGGCGGAACTCAAACTTCCCGACTGCTATGTCCCTGCTTTTCTGACCAAGTCCGGTGAGGATTTCGAGGGCGGCTCGATCACGGCGAGAACCGTATTCCAGGAAGAGGTCTCCTGCCTTCCCGACGACGAGAACGAAGCCGGGGTCTACCTGGCCGACGAGAACGGCTCGGTGACCATCGAGGTCCTCCAGTCCGCCGGTGTCGTGCTGGACCTGGCGCTTTTCGTCCCCGGTGGGGACAAGGGATCCCTCACGGCCCTTTACGCCGCGGCCCGGCAGGCGTTCGGCGCCGACGTCGTGCAGATCTGGCGCCAGGGCCTCAAGGAGGTTCCCGATGTGAAGGTCGACATCTTCGAGGAGCAGATCCCCCGGGGGCGCAAGGGGAGCGACAGCCCCAAGCGTGACCGTCGCGCGATCGACACCTACCCCACCCGTGCGGACTTCATCGAGTTCTCCGCGGGGTGGAAGCCGGTCGTTGAGATTCACAGGCCGGTCGTGGACGACACCCCGACCATCTGAGGCGGCGTCCCCTCTCGTCTCCGCCTGAGGGAACGCCAAGAACGCATGCGCCGGACCCGGTCGGCCGCGCCGCACGCGTGGGCGGAGCCGGGGGAGTTCACGGGCGAGCGGTGACGCCGATCGGGGACGAACCCTGCCGGGACCTCGTGCGGAGGCTTGGAGCGGCTCGGAACCGAATGGGAGGGGCAGCCGTCAGGCCTACGGCCACCCGTCGTGTCGGCTCAGTCGGTGACCCTGCTCCGGTTCTGGTGGGCAAGCGCCTGGCACTCCGGGTGACGTGCCCTCCAGGCCGCGATGAACGGGCAGGTGGCCGGCACCGGCAGTCGTCGCTCGCGAGCGTCCTCAAGGACGGCGCGGGCGAGCGCCGAACCAAGTCCCCGGCCGTTGTACGCCGGGTCGATCACCGTATGGGGGTACACGACCAGCGCGTCCGTACGCTGGTAATCCGCGAACCCGACGGTCTCGCCGCCCATCCGCACCTCGAACCGTGAAGCCTCGGCCACGTCGACGACGTCCACGCGACGGTCGCCGGGAAGGCTCTGCGCGGGCATGCGCGGCTCCGGTGTTCTCGTGGGACGGGCGGGCGTCATCGAGCGTAACCGCGATCAGGTGCCTCCCACGCTCCGGACGCACGGCCGCCGGCCCACCCCGCGCACTCCCGCCGGTGACCGGAGGCGCTTCGTGCGCGGAGACGACGGCGCGGGGCCCGCCCGTCGAACGGCGGACCCCGCGCGGTTGCCGGTGCGGTGTCAGGAGGCCGCGGTGACGGAGCGCGCCCCGGACCCGGACCCGGCCTTCGGCGGCCAGGCGCCGGCGGCGGGTAGCCGGTCCGAAGAGCGCCGGCACGATGGCGCCGACGGTCCAGGTGCCGGCGATGAACATGAAGACCGCCTCGTAGCCGCTTCGGCCTCCTCACTCTTCCGCTACGGAGAGTGATGTTTTGGCCGGAGGGGCGGAGTGGGTCGGCGGCGAGGCCGGCAGCCCCTGTGAGCCGGCCCCGGAAGGTCTGCGCACCCGTCCGCGCGCTCCGCCCCATGGACCGCCCACTGTCTCCGTGATCCGTCACGAGCGCTTGTGACCAGCATTGATCGACATATGTTCGCTCTCGATTCCCCGCGTTGAACGGTTATCGGTCTGTCGTACGACGCCTCATACCAGAGCGCGATGCTGCTCGCACGAGTTTGTCAACTGCCCACCGCACATGATGCGGTGGCGACTACGGTGAGTGTCGGTCAGCAGGCGTGACGGCTCGCACCGCAGGGCGCGTTCGTGCCGGGGGGCCGCGTCGACGAGTCGGGATCAGGGAGCGGGGACCGGTACGTGCAGCCACAAGGCGGACGAGGGAGTCGACGGGGCCAGGAGCCCCGGCACCCGGGCCCGGCCGCGGTCCGGAGCACCGTCCACACACCAGTACCCGTCGGCACCCCGGTCGTGGCCCGCGTCCCGGACCGCGACGGCCCGGACCCGGGCGACTCCCGGACCCGCGGGGCCGTTCCGGCGGCCCGGCCGGACCGGCGCGAGGGCGGACGGCACGGACGGCCGCCCGCCCGCACCACCGCCGCACCGCACGAGACACCCCTGCGGCACCAGCTCCTGCGCCTCGCCGTGCTGCCACCCGTCGCGGTGGCGCTCAGCGCCTGCGCCGCCGTGCTCTTCACCGTCCGCTCCACCGGGGTGCGGCCCGGCCCCACCCTGTGGGCCGTACTCGGCGGCGCCACCTCGGTGACCTTCGCCGGCATCGTCATCGCCGCCGTGGCCGCCGGCCGCGCCGCACGCACCGTGAGCGACCGCGTCGGCGCCCTGCGCCGGAGCATCGCCCGGCGCGAGGCAGACCTGCACGCCCTCGTCGAGGCGCTGCGCGCCGGCGAGACCCCGCCCCCGCCGGCCCGGCGCCCCCGGTCGGCCGGGGAAGCGGACGAGTTCGACCTCCTCGCCGCCGACCTCACCCGTGCGCACGACGGCGCAGTCACCGCCGTCGTCCAGGCGTCCCGGCTCTCCAGCCAGGCCGGCAGCGAACAGAAACTCGAGGTGTTCGTCAACCTCGCGCGGCGTCTGCAGTCCCTGGTGCACCGCGAGATCTCCATCCTCGACGAGCTGGAGAACGAGATGGAGGACCCCGACCTGCTCAAGGGCCTCTTCCACGTCGACCACCTCGCCACCCGCATCCGCCGCCACGCCGAGAACCTCGCCGTGCTCGGCGGTGCCGTCTCCCGGCGGCAGTGGAGCAACCCGGTCTCCATGACGGAGGTCCTGCGTTCGGCGATCGCCGAGGTCGAGCAGTACTCGCGCGTCAAACTCGTCCCGCCGATCGACGGCACGCTGCGCGGGCACGCCGTCGCCGACGTCATCCACCTGCTCGCCGAACTCGTCGAGAACGCCACGGTGTTCTCCGCCCCCCACACCCAGGTGCTGCTGCGGGCCGGCCTCGTCACCTCCGGGCTCGCCGTCGAGGTCGAGGACCGCGGACTGGGGATGCCCCTCGCCGAGCAGGACCGGATGAACGCACTGCTCACCGACCCCGACCAGGTCCAGGTCGCCAGCCTGCTGGCCGACGGCCGCATCGGCCTGTACGTGGTCTCCCAGCTTGCCAGGCGGCACGGCATCCACGTCCGCCTCCAGAGCAACATCTACGGGGGTGTCCAGGCCGTGCTCGTGGTGCCCCAGGCACTGCTCGGCACGGAACCCGGTGTCCTGGCCGGCGGACAGGACACCGCGGCGCCCCAGCCGTACGACGCCGGCCCCGTCCCGACGGCCCCTCACCTGCAGGGCGCTCCCGCGGACGGACCGGTCATGGCGGGCGGCGCGACCCCCCGCACATCCGCGGCGCCGCTCGTCCCGGCCTCGCCCCGCCCCCACACCCCCGCCCCGCCAGGCGACACCCGCGCGGTCCCCCCGCCGCTGCCCCTGCGCGGCGCCCGCGAGACGCGCCCCACCACCCCGGCCGAGGCCGTCCCCGGCGTCCACCCCGGTGACCGGGACGCCCTCACCGACCACGGAACCACGCCCCTCACCCCGCGCGGCACCACGGTGCGCGGCACCATGGGCAGACCCCGGCTGCCCCGCCGACGCGCCCAGGAGCACATCGCGCCCCAACTGCGCGACGGCCCCGCGCCCCGCCAGGACACCGAGGACGTCGCCGGCCACGACCCGCAGCTCATGGCGGCCTTCCAACGGGGCGTCAGCCTGGCCGAATCCCGGCAGCAACTGCCCGCCGCCCCGCGGCCGTCCGCCACCGCGCCCCGCGGTGAACACACCCTCCGGCAGGAGGGGAGCGCACCCGCCGGATGACCACCCCCACCCCCAGCGCTCCCGCAGACCTTCGTACCCCAAGGAGTCGATCCACCATGGCGAGCGATGCGCCGACCGCCCAGGTTTCCGACCTCGACTGGCTGATGAGCGGCCTCGTGCAGCGCGTACCGCACACCAACAGTGCCGTACTGCTGTCCTGCGACGGACTGGTGAAGTCCGTGCACGGACTCGACCCGGACAGCGCCGACCACATGGCGGCCCTCGCCTCCGGCCTGTACTCCCTCGGCCGCAGCGCCGGCGTCCGCTTCGGCGACGGCGGGGACGTCCGCCAGGTCGTCGTCGAACTCGACTCGACGCTGCTGTTCGTCACCACCGCGGGCTCCGGCACCTGCCTCGCCGTGATGGCCGGCCGGGAGGCGGACGCGGCCGTGCTCGGCTACGAGATGGCGATGCTGGTCAAGTCCGTCCGCCCGTACCTGACGACCGCACCCCGCCAGCAGGGCGTCGAACCGCCGGCGATGAGGCCTTGAACGTGCCGGCGGCCGGCGACGGGCCGTGGCTCGACGACGCGGCCGGCCGGCTGGTACGCCCCTTCACGGTCAGCAACGGCCGGACCCGCCCCACCGTCGCCCTCGACCTGCTGTCGCAGGTCAGAGCCACCGGCGCCACCCCCCTCGGCTACCTCGGCCCCGAGCACGCACAAGCCCTCGACCTGTGCCGCGCCCCCGTACCGGTCGCCGAGGTCGCCGCCCACCTCGGGCTGCCGGTGGCCGTCACCAAGGTGCTGCTGGCGGACCTGGTCGAATGCGGGGCGCTGACCGACAAACCCCCCGCGTTCCACCACACCCCGACGGACCGGGCCCTTCTGGAGGCAGTGCTCGATGGACTACGACGACAGCTCTGACCGGGCCGCCCGTGCGGACCACCGTGGCGACCCGTTCCCGACCGCGCTCAAGATCCTGGTGGCGGGCGGGTTCGGCGTGGGCAAGACGACGTTCGTCGGCGCGGTCAGCGAGATCGCGCCGCTCAGCACGGAGGAACTGCTCACCACCGTCGGCGCCGCCACCGACAACCTCGACGGCATCGAGAACAAGGTCGAGACCACCGTCGCCATGGACTTCGGCCGCATCACCCTCGACGCCGAGCACGTGCTGTACCTGTTCGGCACACCCGGCCAGGAGCGGTTCTGGTTCATGTGGGACGAGCTCTGCGAGGGCGCGCTCGGCGCGGTCGTCCTCGCGGACACCCGACGCCTGGAGGAGTGCTTCGCGGCGGTCGACTTCTTCGAGCAGCGCGGCCTCGGATTCGTCATCGCCGTCAACGAGTTCGACGGCGCCTTCCGCTACGAGCCCGGCGAGGTGCGTGCCGCCCTCGACCTCCCCGCCGGCGTCCCCGTCGTGTGCTGCGACGCCCGCACCTCCAGCTCCGGCGTCCAGACCCTGCTGACCCTCGTCCGCCACCTCCTCGTCCACACCCCCACCGCCACGACGGGGTACGGCGTCCCACACGTGACCCCCGCACACCCTCGGAGTCCCCGCATGACCCACGCCCACGATCCGGGAGGCCGCCCATGAGCTACGACCCGCCCCGCCCGGCCGGTCGTCTGCTGCTCACCCCCGAGGACAAGGAGGCGCCGGCCCGCATCCGCAGGCTGCGCGCACTGGGACTCGGGGACCACCCCGAGCCGTCGCTCGACGTCTTCGCCTACGGACTCGCGGAGCTCACCGGAGCGCCGTACGCCATGGTCAACTTCCCTGGCGGGGAGGGGCAGTTCTTCGCGGGCCTGCACACCCCCGCCATCGCGCCGGCCGTCCGCGGCGACGGCAGCGGCGCCCTGCTGGGCCGGGTGCTGCCCCGCGACCACGGCTTCTGCCCCCACGTCGTGGCCCGGCGCAGGGCACTGGCGCTGGAGGACGTGAGCGACTACCCGAGGTTCGCCGGCAACCCGGTGGTGGACGAGTTCGGCATCCGCTCCTACCTGGGCGCCCCGCTCATCGACAGCACCGGCACGGTGCTGGGCACCGTCTCGGTCAGCGACGTCCGGCCGCGGACCTGGGGCCGGCCGGGGCTCGACGCCGTCAAGGCGCGGGCCACCGACCTCGTCCGACGGCTGGAGGGCCGGGAGGACGGCGGACCGCCGCCGTACGGACCGCCCGCGCCGCCGATGGGGTGACGGCGTGAAGCAAAGCTGTGGCCGCGCTTAAGAAATCCTCGATGGACCGGTGAGGGTGTCGTACGGCAGATTGCAGTGCATTCCACTCCTCATCCCGGACCGGGGCCTGTTCGGCATGCCCCGCGGCCGGGACTCACCCCTCAGGAGCCGAAGCGTTGAAGGCGCTGGTCAAGGAGAAGGCGGAGCCCGGACTGTGGCTCGCGGACGTCCCGGAGCCCGCCGTCGGACCCGGCGACGTGCTGATCAAGGTGCTGCGCACCGGTATCTGCGGGACCGACCTGCACATCAGGGCCTGGGACGGCTGGGCCCGGCAGACGATCAGCACGCCGCTGGTCCTCGGGCACGAGTTCGTCGGTGAGGTCGTGGAGACCGGCCGGGACGTCACCGACATCGGCATCGGTGACCGGGTGAGCGGCGAGGGCCACCTGGTGTGCGGCAAGTGCCGCAACTGCCTGGCGGGCCGCCGTCACCTGTGCCGGGCCACGGTCGGCCTCGGCGTCGGACGCGACGGAGCCTTCGCCGAGTACGTCGTCCTGCCCGCCGGCAACGTCTGGGTGCACCGGGTGCCCGTCGACCTCGACGTCGCCGCGATCTTCGACCCGTTCGGCAACGCCGTGCACACCGCGCTGTCCTTTCCGCTGGTCGGCGAGGACGTCCTGATCACCGGCGCCGGCCCGATCGGCCTCATGGCCGCCGCCGTGGCCCGGCACGCCGGCGCCCGCAACGTGGTGATCACCGACGTCAGCGAGGAGCGCCTGGAACTCGCCCGCAAGATCGGCGCGACCCTCGCGCTCAACGTCGCCGAGACGACGATCGCGGACGGACAGCACACCCTCGGCCTGCGCGAGGGCTTCGACATCGGCCTGGAGATGTCCGGCCGCCCCGAGGCCGTGCGCGACATGATCGACAACATGACGCACGGCGGCCGCATCGCGATGCTCGGCCTGCCCGCCGAGGAGTTCCCGGTCGACTGGTCGAAGATCGTCACCTCGATGATCACCATCAAGGGCATCTACGGCCGGGAGATGTTCGAGACCTGGTACGCCATGTCGGTGCTGCTCGAGGGCGGGCTCGACCTCGCCCCGGTGATCACCGGCCGCTACTCCTACCGCGACTTCGACGCCGCCTTCGAGGACGCGGCCGCCGGCAAGGGCGGCAAGATCATCCTCGACTGGACCGCGTAAGTCCTCCGCCCCCCAAGGAGCTTCCCGACATGTTCGACTCCGTGCGCGACGACCTGCGCGCCACCCTCGACGAGATCCGCGCCGCCGGCCTGCACAAGCCCGAGCGCGTCATCGGCACCCCGCAGTCCGCCACCGTGAACGTCACGGCCGGCGGCCGCCCCGGCGAGGTCCTCAACTTCTGCGCCAACAACTACCTGGGCCTCGCCGACCACCCCGAGGTGGTCGCCGCCGCCCACGAGGCCCTCGACCGCTGGGGCTACGGCATGGCCTCCGTCCGCTTCATCTGCGGCACCCAGGAGGTGCACAAGGAGCTGGAGGCGCGGCTGTCGGCGTTCCTCGGCCAGGAGGACACGATCCTCTACTCCTCCTGCTTCGACGCCAACGGCGGTGTCTTCGAGACGCTGCTCGGCCCCGAGGACGCGGTGATCTCCGACGCCCTCAACCACGCCTCGATCATCGACGGCATCCGGCTGTCCAAGGCCCGCCGCTTCCGCTACGCCAACCGCGACATGGCCGACCTGGAGCGGCAGCTCAAGGAGGCCGCGGAGGGCGGTGCGCGCCGCACGCTGATCGTCACCGACGGCGTGTTCTCCATGGACGGCTACGTCGCCCCGCTGGAGGAGATCTGCGACCTGGCCGACCGGCACGGCGCCATGGTCATGGTCGACGACTCGCACGCCGTCGGCTTCGTCGGCCCCGGCGGGCGCGGAACGCCCGAACTCCACGGCGTCATGGACCGCGTCGACATCATCACCGGCACCCTCGGCAAGGCCCTCGGCGGCGCCTCCGGCGGCTACGTCGCCGCCCGCGCGGAGATCGTCGCCCTGCTGCGCCAGCGCTCCCGCCCGTACCTGTTCTCCAACACGCTCGCCCCGGTGATCGCCGCCGCCTCCCTCAAGGTCCTCGACCTGCTGGAGTCCGCCGACGACCTGCGCGTCCGGCTCGCCGAGAACACCGCCCTGTTCCGCCGCCGGATGACCGAGGAGGGCTTCGACATCCTCCCCGGCGACCACGCCATCGCCCCGGTGATGATCGGCGACGCGTCGGAGGCGGGCCGCATGGCGGAGCTGCTGCTGGAGCGCGGGGTGTACGTGATCGGCTTCTCCTACCCGGTGGTGCCGCAGGGCCAGGCCCGCATCCGCGTCCAGCTGTCCGCGGCGCACTCCACCGACGACGTGAACCGCGCGGTGGACGCCTTCGTGGCGGCCCGGGCGGAGCTCGCCGCCTGAGCGGAGCACACCGAGCGATTTGAGACAATCGCCTGCATGATCGAGGCGCGGCGGCTCCACATCCTCCGTGCGGTGGCGGACCACCGCACGGTCACGGCGGCGGCCGCCGCGCTGTACCTGACCCCCTCGGCCGTCTCCCAGCAACTCGCCGCCCTCGAGCAGGAGACCGGCCACCGCCTCGTCGAGCGGGGCGCCAAGGGCGTACGCCTCACCCCGGCCGGCGAGATCCTGCTCGGCCACACCAACGCCGTCCTGGCCCAGCTGGAGCGGGCGGAGGCCGAGCTGGCCGCCTACGGCTCGGGGGAGGCCGGCACCGTCACGGTCGCCGCCTTCGCCACCGGGATCGCCCGGGTCGTCGCCCCCGCGGTGGCCCGCCTGGCCGGATCGGCGCCCGGCATCCGCATCCGGGTGCAGGACGCCGAGGGGGACGCCAGCCTGCCGATGGTCCTCGACCGGCAGGTCGACGTCGCCGTGGCGGTCGAGTACCGCGGGGCACCTCCCGCCGACGACCCGCGGCTGACCCACGTACCGCTGTACGCCGAGCCCTTCGACGCGGTCGTCCCCGTCACCCACCGCCTGGCCGACGCGTCCGAGGTGCCGCTCGCCGAACTGGCCAAGGACCCCTGGATCGGCCCGTACCCCGGCAACCCGTGCCACGACGTGGTGGTCCTCGCCTGCGAGAGCGCCGGCTTCCAGCCCCGCCTGGAGCACTCCTCGGACGACTTCCGGGCGGTGGTCGCCCTCGCGTCCGCGGACGCGGGCGTCGCCCTGGTGCCCCGCTCGGCGCTGCGCGGCACGGATCTCGCGGGCGTGGTCGTCCGCCCGGTCGACGGCGTGGCCCCGACCCGCCGGGTCTTCGCCGCCGTGCGCCGGGGCGCGGAGGCGCACCCGCTGATCCGGCCGGTTCTCGACGCGCTCCGCGCGGCGGGCGAGGAAGCGTAGGAGGCCCCTTCCGTGCGTCTCGCATCCGGGATACCGTCCCAGATGTGAAACAGGAAGAGCCGGGGGCCGCCCCGGACCCCCTCGACGTCCGGCTCGGCTCACGACTGGCCGCGCTCCGTGCCGAACACGGCTGGTCCCTGGGTGAGCTGGCGGAGCGCACCGGCATCAGCCGGTCCACCCTCTCCCGGGCGGAGCGGGCGGAGACCAGTCCCACCGCCGCCCTGCTCAACCGCCTGTGCGCCGTCTACGGCCGGACCATGTCCCAGCTGCTCAGCGAGATCGAGACGGCACCCGCGCCCGTGGTGCGAGCCGCCGACCAGGGGGTGTGGGAGGACCGGGCCTCCGGATTCGTCCGCCGTTCGGTCTCCCCGCCGCACGGCGGACTGCGCGGCGAACTCGTCGAGGGGCGCCTCGCCGCCGGCGCCGACATCGCCTACGACCGGCCGCCCGTGCCGGGCCTGGAACAGCACATCTGGGTCCTGGCGGGTGCCCTCTGCGTGACGGCCGAGGACGTCGAGCACCACCTCGTCGACGGCGACTGTCTCCGGCTGCGGGTCTGGGGCCCGACCCGGTTCCGCTGCCCCGGCCCCGGTGACGTGCGCTACGTGCTGGCGGTGGTCAGGCCGTGAACACCGTCCGCACCGACGCCGCGCACCTGATGTCCATGGCCGCGGCGTTGGCCGATCTGCTGACCGACACCGTGGAGGGTGGCGCCTCCGTGGGCTTCCTGGCCCCGCTCGACCGCGCTGAGGCGGTCGCCTGGTGGCGGGAACGGTCCACGGCCGTCGCCGCCGGGCGCCTCCTCGTCTGGGTGGCGCACGAGGAACCCGGCCGGGTGCTCGGGACCGTGAGCCTCGCCCTCCCCGACAAGCCCAACAGCACCCACCGCGCCGAACTGGTGAAGCTGATGGTGCGCCGTACGGCCCGCGGCCGGGGTCTGGGACGGGCGCTGCTGGCCGTCGCGGAGGAGGAGGCCACCGCGCGGGGGATCACCCTGCTGCACCTGGACACCGAGACCGGCAGTCCCGCCGAGCGCCTCTACCGCTCCACCGGCTGGACCGCGATCGGCGCCATACCGGACTACGCGGCCGACCCGGCCGGGGTGCTGCGGCCGACGACGATCTACTACAAGCGCCTGCCGGGGGCCGCGACACCGGCCACCGGGTGAATGTCAGTGCGGGCCGCTACGGTGCCTGCCATGCCGGATGCCGAAGACGTACGACGGATCGCCCTCTCCCTGCCGGACACGACGGAGAAGATCGCCTGGAGCATGCCCACGTTCCGGGTCGCGGGGAAGATGTTCGCCACCCTGCCCGAGGAGGAGACCTCCATCGCCGTGCGCTGCCCCAAGGAGGAGCGCGACGAGCTGGCCCTCGCCGAACCGGAGAAGTTCTGGATCGCCGACCACGAGGCCCAGTTCGCCTGGGTCAGGGTCCGCCTCGCCGCCCTGGAGGGCGAGGGCGAACTGCGTGACATCCTCGCCGACTCCTGGCGGCAGGCCGCTCCGGCCGGCCTCCAGCAGGCCCATCCCCGGCTGGGACTGCCGTCCGCGAACTGACGCCCTCGGGCTGCCGCCGCCCGGCCACGCCGGCACGGGACCGCGTTCCCCCGGTCCCGGCGAGGTGGCCGTCGGCGCTCGGCGCCGCCCGGCGCCTGGGCGGGGGCAGACCGGATGCGCCCGCCCCGGGAGCGGTCCGTCCCACCCCGTCACGCCCCCTGCGGCACCGCCCCGACGAACGCTCCGATGCGTGCCCGCAGCGACCGGGCGTCCAGACCGTGGGCGGCGACGTGCTCGTCGATCCGCCCGTACCGCCGCAGCTCGGCCCGGCCCACCCCCAGCCCCAGCACCCGGTGCGGCACGTCGGACAGTGCGACGTTCGCCGCCGCCGTCGACGTACCCGCCAGATACGGCTCGACGAGCACGACGTCGGTCCCCGCCGTCCCGGTGGCACGGCGCAGGCCGGCCGCGTCGAAGGGCCGCACGGTGGTGGCGTGGAGCACGGTGACGTCCAGGCCCTCCGTCGCGTCGAGCACGCTGTCCAGCATCGGCCCGACGGCGACCACGACCCCCGAGCGCCCCTCGCGGACGGTGCGGAACCGGCGCCCGTCCACCGGCAGTGCACACGCGTTGGCCTGCAGCGACAGGCGTACGTACACCTTGTCGTCACCCGCCGCCACCGCGTGCCGCAGCAACGTCTCGGCCTCGTCCGGATGCCCCGGCACGTGCACGGTCCAGCCGTCCAGGGTGTCCAGCAGCGCCACGTCGCCCGGGGCCATGTGCGTGTAGCCGCCGGCGGGCCAGTCGAAGGAGGCGGCGGCACTCACCAGCACCGCCCCGGCGTCCTGGTGCCCCAGATCCAGCTTGACCTGTTCGAACGGTCGCTCGACCAGGAAGCTCGCGAAGGTGTGCACGACGGGCCGCAGCCCGGTCAGCGCCATTCCGGCCGCCGCCCCGACCAGCAGCTGCTCACGGATGCCCAGGTTGACGACCCGGTCCGGGTGCCGACGCAGTGCCTCGGCGAAGTCGGCCACGCCGATGTCGGCGAGCACCACCGCGACCCGCGGGTCCTCGTCGAGCAGCCGGGTGACGACGGGGGCGAAACGATCACGCATGCTGTCCACGGAGATCGGTCCCTTCCTTGACGAGTGCGAGAGGGGGGTCACGCGTTCTTCGGCTCGACCCGGGCCACGACCGCGTGCGGTCGGCCCGGATGCGCGGCGGTGAACGCGGCGTACAGCGCCTCGTGGTCACGTCCGTCGACCGTGAGTACGGACCAGCCCGCCGCCTCGAACCGCGCCGCGATCCCGCCGGGCCGGGCGTAGGAGGCGGAGGAGTTGTCGACGACCACGGTGTGCAGCCGGTCCAGGCCGGCGGGCCCGGCGAAGGCGATCGCCTCGTGGTTGCTGCCCTCGTCCAGCTCGGCGTCCCCGACCAGCGCCCACACCCGCGGCTCGTCGAGCCCTTGCGCGCGCAGGCCGAGCGCCGTGCCCACCGCGATGGGGAGTCCGTGACCCAGCGACCCGCTGCCGATCTCCGCCCCCGGCACGAGCACCCGGTCGGGGTGGTGCCCGAGCGGGGAGTCGTACGAGCCGAACCCCGGCAGCCAGTCCACCGGCACGAAGCCCTTGGCGGCCAGCACCGCGTAGTACGCCATCGGGCCATGGCCCTTCGACAGCAGGAACCGGTCCCGCCCGGGATCGTCCGTCCGCTCCGGCCCGACCCGCAGTACCCGGTGGTACAGCACCCACAGCACGTCCAGTGTCGACGTCGCGGCCGGGCCGTGCTTCTCGTCACCGGTCATCAGTCCCATCAGGGCCGGCAGATCGGTGAATCCGTACGCGTGTGCGTGTTCCTCGGTGATCGTCATGCGTCCCATCGTTCAACCTCAACTTAACTTCAGGTCAAGCGTCGGCCGGTGATAAACGGATGCGCGATCACCGCCCCGAGTGCGGTATGGTTTCCGTGCGCGTTCGGCCGGGGGAATCCCCAGGTCAGGCGGGCAACGGGACGTGGCGCAGCTTGGTAGCGCACTTGACTGGGGGTCAAGGGGTCGCAGGTTCAAATCCTGTCGTCCCGACTTGTCGCGAGGCAGTCGGAGGTCGCATCGGGGAAACCCGAGGCGGCCTTCTCGTCGTTTCCCCGCGAGGAAGGGACGGGCCCGCCCGCCGGCGCTCGCCACCCACCCCGCCGGAGTACCGCCAGGGTTTACCCCGGCCGTCATCCTCCGGGCTGACGATCCGTCGCCGCCACCCGCCTACCGTCAGGTGTCGAGGGGGGCACCTCGTGAGGACGGACGGGGGAGGTGCCCCGGTGGCCGGGAACCGGAGACCGGGGCACCGTCACGGCCGTACGCTGCGCCCGTGCGCTGGATCAAACGCCTGATCGAACGACGTGACGTGTGGCTGGACGCCCTGATCGCGGTGGCCTTCACCGTCGTGGCCGTCCTGCTCGGCCGCGAGCCCGAACGGGGGTCGGGCTGGCAGGCGCAGGACGGCCTCGGCGTCGCCCTCACCTGTCTGGTCAACGCACCGCTGGCGGTGCGCAGACGCGTCCCGCTCACCGTCTTCCTGGCGAGCGCCGCGGCGTGGGCACTGTTCATCGGCCTCGACTACTGGCCCGTCGTGAACTCCATGGGCCCCTTCTTCGCCCTGTACACGGTCGCCGCGCTGCGGCCCCTGTGCCCCGCGCTGGTGTGCATGGTGCTGGTGGGTGTCGTGTGGATGTACGCGGGCTGGCGGGCCGGACAGGCCACGCCCGCCGTCATCGCCCAGGCGGTGGTCTTCCCGGCCGTCGGCTGCCGGGCCGGCGTCGCCGCCCGGATCTCCGCCCACCGGGCCGACCGGCTCGCCGAGCTCACCGAACAGCTGCGCCGTGAGCAGCGGGACCGCATGCGCCGCGCCGTCGCCGAGGAGCAGCGGCGGATCGCCCGCGAACTGCACGACGTGGTCGCCCACCACATGTCGGTGATCAACGTGCAGGGCGGGCTGGCGCATTACGTGTTCGACTCCCAGCCCGAGACCGCCCGCACGGCCCTGCGCACCATCAGCGAAACCAGCCGGGAGGGTCTCGGCGAACTGCGCCGCATGCTGACGCTGCTGCGCACCGGCCCCGAGGACGACACGGGCGGGGAACCGGACGGCCCGGGCGGCGCGGACGCCGGGGCGGCGCCGTACGCGCCGATGCCCGGTCTGTCCCGCATGGAGGAGATGGCCGGACGGGTCAGGGCCGCGGGCGTTCCCGTGACCCTGCGCACGGAGGGAACTCCCCGGCCCTTGGCGCCCGGTATCGAACTGTGCGCCTACCGGGTGGTGCAGGAGGCCCTGACCAACGTGATCAAGCACGCCCGGCGGGCCGACGCCACCGTCGTCGTCGCGTACGGCCCCCGGGAACTGACCGTCACGGTCACCGACGACGGACGGGACGACGGGCGGCGGGAGCGATCGCATCCGGCCAACGTCACGCCGTCGTCCGGACACGGCTTGATCGGCATGCGTGAACGCGCCAGGCTCTACGGCGGCACGCTGGACGTCGGTCCGTGCGCCGACGGTGGCTTCCGGGTGTGCCTCACCCTGCCCACCGCGGTGCCGGCCGCCGGGAAGTGAGGGAATCGATTACGGGGATGATCAGGGTGCTCGTGGCCGACGACCAGGACCTGATCCGGGCGGGACTCGTCGCGCTGCTGCGGGCCGCTCCCGGGGTGGAGGTCGTCGCGGAGGCCACCAACGGCGCGGAGGCGGTGGCCGGCGCTGCCCGCACCCGGCCCGACGTGGTCCTGATGGACATCCGTATGCCCGGCACGGACGGCATCACCGCGACCGAGCGCATCCTCACCGAGGCGGCCGCCGCCCCACCCGCCGGCAGGGCGACGGCAGGGACCGCGCTGCCGCGCGTGCTGGTGCTGACCACCTTCGACCTGGACGAGTACGTGTACGCCGCCCTGCGGGCGGGCGCCTCCGGGTTCCTCCTCAAGGACACCGGACCCGAAAGGCTGCTGGAGGCGATCCACGCCGTCGCGCGCGGCGACACGCTCTTCGCGCCGAGTGTGACGCGCCGGCTCATCGAGGCGTACGTGCAGCGCTCGGAGCCGGTGCCGGACTCCCCGGCGTCCCTGGAGGCGCTCACCGCCCGCGAGCGGGAGGTGCTGCTGCTCACGGCGCGCGGACTGTCCAACACCGAGATCGCCGAGCAGCTCTTCATCAGCGAGGCGACGGTCAAGACCCACCTCAACCGCACCATGACCAAACTCGACCTCGACAGCAGGGCCCAGGCGGTCGTCGTGGCCTACGAGAGCGGTCTGGTCGTCCCCGGCGGCTCCACCGGCTGAATCGCACCGCCCGCGCGGGCACCGGCACCTCTCCCACGACGGGTCGGCACGGGCGGGCGCTCGCCCCGTCGGTGGACCGCGGGCTCACCGCCCGGGGGAGCCCGCGGTCCCCGTCAGATCGCGCAGCCCGCGTGCGCCAGCGCCTGCTTCAGCAACACGCCGTGTCCGCCCGGCATCTCACTCTGCACCGCCGGGGACAGGGCCTCCTGCGGGCTGAACCACACCAGGTCCAGGGCGTCCTGCCGAGGCCTGCAGTCACCCGTCACCGGCACGATGTACGCCAGCGACACCGCGTGCTGACGAGGATCGTGGAACGCGGTGACGCCCTGAGTGGGGAAGTACTCGGCGACCGTGAACGGCTGCAACGACGCCGGGACGCGCGGCAGCGCCACCGGGCCGAGGTCCTTCTCCAGGTGGCGCAACAGGGCGTCCCGGACGCGCTCGTGGTGCAGCACCCGGCCGGAGACCAGCGTCCGGCTGACCGTGCCGTCGGGCCCGATGCGCAGCAGCAGACCGACGCTGGTGACTTCGCCACTGTCGTCGACACGCACGGGAACGGCCTCGACGTACAGGATCGGCATCTGGGCGCGTGCCATCTCCAGATCGTCGGAGGACAGCCAGCCCGGCGTGGTTTCGGTCATGTCAGACATTGCTTGATCATACTTTCAGCGGTCAGGGCTTCACGGCCACCGCGCCGTACTGCGGCACGACGAGGGTGGAGCCGGGCGCGGCGCGCCACTGCGAGCAGGACACCAGACCGGGTTCGACGAGTTCCAGTCCCTCGAGGAACGTGGTGATGTCCGCGGCGCTTCGGGCGGTGATCGGGGGAGTGGCGTTCTCGTTCCAGAACTCCATGGCGGGCAACTGCAGTTCGCCGCCGACACCGGGATCGGACGTGGGGTGGGTGAGGACCAGGAAACTCCCGGAGGGCACCGCCGCCATGATCCGGCGCACGATGTCGCGGGCCTCGTCGGTGTCGAGCACGAAGTTCAGGATGCCGAGCATCATCACCGCCACGGGCCGGGTGACGTCGAGCGTCTCGGCAGCGCGTCGCACGAGGGACTCGGGGTCGTGCACATCGGCGTCGAGGTAGTCGGTGGCGCCCTCGGGGCTGCCGGTCAGCAGGGTGCGGGCGTGGGCCAGTACGACCGGGTCGTGGTCGACGTAGACCACCCGTGAGTCCGGCGCGATGCGCTGGGCCCTCTCGTGGGTGTTGTCCGCGGTCGGCAGCCCGCTGCCGATGTCGAGGAACTGCCGCACCGCGCGCTCCCGGGTCAGATACGTCACCGCCCGGCCCAGGAAGTCCCGGTCCGCGCGGGCGATGTCCCGGATGACCGGGATGATCGAGGCGACGTGATCGCCGACCCGCCGGTCGACCTCGTAGTTGTCCTTGCCGCCGATCCAGTGGTTCCACACGCGGGCGTTGTGCGCCACACCGGTGTTCAGCCGTGCCGACCCGCCGACCGGCGTGCCGCTCCCGCTCACGTCCGCTCCCTCTCCCTCGGCCGAGCGGCCCCGTCGGACCGCCCCGACCATTGTGCCGCGCGGTGATCACGCTGTCCCGCGAACAGCGGCGGAGAGAGGTCCCGTTGAGGGCAGGGGGTGTCACGGAGCGGCGTGACTCAGGGCGTCGTCGGCCACGTCCTTGTTGAGCGCCGCCCGCACCAACGCGGCGGCGAGAACCGCGGGTTCGGTCCGCTCCGCCAGGTTCACGATCTGCTCCGGGTCCCGCGGCAGATTCAGCCGGCGCGCCCCCTCGAGGGCCTTGCGGTCCAGGTACGGGGCCGTCTCGGACCAGACGCGCTGGACCTCGCGCAGGAAGATGTCGGCACCGGTGGGCCCCACGCCCGGGAACTCCTGCAGCAGACGGCGCAGTTCGCCGACGTCGCCGCCGGCCTGCGCGCGGAGCCTGCGGAGGTCACCGCCCCAGCGCTCGGTCAGCAGGGCCGCGCCCTCACCGAGTTGGGTGGCGGTGCGTTCGTCGTAACGGCGGTAGCCGCCCCGGCCGAGCGCGTCCACCCGCTCCTGCCAGCGTGCCCCTGCCATGAGGCGGGGATCCCGCAGCCCCGCCTCGTGCAGCGCACGGGCGGAGGCCACGGCGATCGATCCGTTGATGCGGGCGCTGAGCAGGTGGGCCAGCACCAGCAGCCGGTACAGCGGCTGCGGCGTGTCCCTCAGCGTGATGCCGGCCTCTTCCGCGTACGTCCGGCCGTGCGCGTCGACGAGGGCGCGCAGCACGGCCCGCTCCTCGGCCCGGCCGGCCACGGTCAGCCCTTGAGCGGGTCGTGGCCCAGCGTCATCAGGCGGTGGCGCCGGACGGTGTCCTCGGCCAGGGGCTCGTTCTCCAGGTCCGCCTCCTCGGTGACGGTCTCCACCACCTCCTCCATCACCCGCAGGTCGTCCTCGGTGAGGTCGGTGCGGCGCTTCTGCAGGATGGCCAGGACGTGCTGTCCCGTCTCGGGGCCCGCCTGGTCGGGCAGCGGTTCCGTCGTCTCCTCCGCGTCGCTCACCCGCAGCCAGGCCGCCAGTTCCGCCGAGGTCATGTTCACCACGCGGTGGAAGTCCTCCCACAGCGCGTCCCTTTCGAGGGCGTCGTTCATGGTGTGCCCCTTACGTGCTCGTGCTTCCCGGGTGCCGTGACGGTCAGGAGACGCCGGGGTGGTTCTCCGCCTCGAACATCCAGCGCTGCTTCTCCAGTTCCGCGGTGACCGAGATCAGCAGGTCCTGGGTGACCGGGTCGGCCTTCTCGGTGGTGTCGATGCGTTCGCGCAGCCGGGTGACCGCCGCGCCGAGTGCCTCCGTCATCACCTCTACGGCCTCCGAGTCGCGCAGCCAGCCCTCCTTCGGCGCGGGCAGCGAGAACACCTTGGCGATGGTCTCCGGGCGGCCGTCCGGCGGCACGCCGAGGGTGGCGGCCCGCTCGGCCACCGTGTCCGCCTGGGCGCGCGTCGCCTCGACCACCTCGTCCAGCTGGAGGTGTACGGAGCGGAACCGCGGACCCACGACGTTCCAGTGGGCCTGCTTCCCGATCAGTGACAGCCCGAGCAGGTCCACCAGGGTGTCCTGGAGGGCCTCGCAGGACACGCGGCGGGCCTCGTCGGGCAGGGTGCTCCTCACGACGGTCATGAAGTGCTGTTCCTCCTTCTCGTTTCGTCGGTGGTCACACGGATCCGGGCCTCGTGCGGGTCCTCGCCCGCGCCTGTCAGGACGGCCTGTTCGGGCTCCTCGCCCGCGGGCCGCGCTCCGCGACCACTCCCGAACGCGCGGGTGCCCGTGGCTCCCGGCCGCAAACACGGCGGACGGGCCGCGGCCGGGAGCTTCCCAGCGGGCAGCACGCCGGTCTATAGTCAAAAACTAGCAGTGCTAATCACGAGGAGTCTCGCCGGTCACGGTACCCACGGCCGGCGCGGGTCAGGAGTCCTGTCGTGCGTCCCGTCCACTTCGCGGCCGCCCGCCGCACCCCCATCGGCAAACTGCGCGGAGCCCTGTCCACGGTCCGGCCCGACGACCTCGCCGCCGCCGTGATCCGCGGCCTGGTCGCCGAGGTGCCCGCCCTGGACCCGGCCCGCGTCGACGACGTCTACTGGGGCGCCGCCAACCAGGCCGGCGAGGACAACCGCAACGTCGCCCGGATGGCCGCCCTGCTCGCCGGGCTCCCCGAGTCCGTCCCCGGCGCCACGGTCAACCGGCTGTGCGCCTCCGGGCTCGAGGCGGTCACCACCGCCGCCCGCGCCGTCGCGGCCGGCGAGGCCGACATCGTGATCGCCGGCGGTTCCGAGTCGATGAGCCGCGCCCCCTTCGTGCTCCCCCGCCCCGACGAAGCCCTCCCGCACCGCATGGAGACCGCCGACACCCGCCTGGGCTGGCGGCTGGTCAATCCCGCCATGAAGGAACTGCACGGCCTGCTGGCCATGGGCGAGACCGCCGAGGAGGTGGCCGCCCGGTACGGCATCGCCCGCGAACGCCAGGACGAGTTCGCCCTGCGCAGCCACCGACGCGCCGCCGACGCCCGGAAGAACGGCCACTTCGACGACGAACTCCTGCCCGTCACCCGCCCCGACGGGGTGGTCGTCGACGCCGACGAGTGCGTCCGCGAGGACACCTCGGCGGAGAAACTGGCCCGCCTCAAGCCGGTCTTCCGCGCCGACGGCTCGGTCACCGCGGGCAACGCCTCCCCGATGAACGACGGCGCGGCCGGCCTCGTCCTCGTCAGCGAGGAGGCCCTCGACGAGCTGGGACTGGAGTCGCTCGGCCGCTATGTCGCCGGAGCCTCCGCGGGCGTCCACCCGGACGTCATGGGCATCGGCCCCGTCCCCGCCACGCGCAAGGTCCTCGCCCGCGCCGGCTGGGACATCGGCGACCTCGAGGAGGCCGAGTTCAACGAGGCGTTCGCGGCCCAGGCCCTCGCCTGCGTGGACCAGCTGGGCATCGACCCCGGCCTGGTCAACGCGAGCGGCGGCGCGATCGCACTGGGCCACCCGCTGGGCTGCTCCGGCGCCCGCATCCTCACCACCCTGCTGCACCGCATGCGCCGCACCGGAGCCGGACGCGGCCTGGCGACCATGTGCGTGGGCGTCGGACAGGGCAGCGCGGTCCTGGTTGAGCGGAGCTGACCACCGCCGCGAGGAGCCATCAGGCGAGACGCTCCTTACCCGGCTCCGTTGCCCGGGCATAGCATCGGTCGCCGCATGAACACCATGAGTCTCTGGCACCTCAGCGGCTGGGAATTCGCCGCGCTGGCCTTCGCCGCCCTGCTCGTCGGCTTCTCCAAGACCGCCGTCAGCGGGGCCAACACGGTCAGCCTGGCCCTCTTCGCCGCCGTCCTGCCCGCCCGCGCCTCCACCGGCGTCCTGCTGCCCATCCTGATCGCCGGCGACCTGCTCGCCGTGCTCACCTACCGCCGGCACGCCCACTGGCCCACGCTGTGGCGGCTGTTCCCGGCGGTCGCGGCGGGCGTCGTCGCGGGCACCCTCTTCCTGATGTGGGCGGACGACGGGATCGTACGGACCTCGATCGGGGCGATCCTGTTGCTGATGTCCGGGGTGACCGTGTGGCGGCGGCGCCGGGCCGACGCCGAGGAGGACCCCGGCCGGGTCACCACCCGCGCCGGCCGCGCCAAGGCCCGCTCCTACGGCGTCCTCGGCGGCTTCACCACCATGGTCGCCAACGCGGGCGGCCCGGTGATGTCGCTGTACCTGCTCTCCGCCGGCTTCCGGAAGCTGGGATTCCTGGGCACCTCGGCCTTCTTCTTCCTCATCGTCAACACCTCCAAGCTGCCCTTCAGCGCCGGCCTCGGCCTCATCGACGCCGACTCGCTGCTGCTCGACGCCGCGCTCGTGCTGTTCGTGGTGCCCGGCGCGCTGCTCGGCAGATGGGCCGTGAACAGGATCAACCAGCGGCTCTTCGAGCGGTTGGTGCTCGCGGCCACCGTGGTGGGCGGCGTGCAGCTACTGATCCCGTGACCGCGGCCCGCCCGGCCGCGCACCGTCGCGCCGACCGGCCGACGGTCCCGTGCCGGACGAGGCGTCATGGGACGGACGGTGCAGGCGGCTCGGTGCGGCGGTGCGGCCGACCGTCGCCGCGAGCTTGCGCAGCCGCCGCCAGTCCAGCCGGAACGGGGCCGGGGCGACGCCCGGCCGCCTGCGGGGGACCCGGACGCGGAGCGCGCCCGGAGCGATCCGGCAGCGCACGGGGGCCGGCAGCATCATGGCCTCCCCGTCGACGCCGGCCTCGATCTCCTCGACGTCCGCCTCGACGACGACCTCCGTCGCGGTGAGGATGGTCAGCCCGCTCGGATCCGGGTGCAGCAGCAGACCGGCGGCGTTGACGGCGCCCTCCAGCTTCACCCCGAGGACACCGAGCACGGCCGAGTCGAGCCGCTCACGCCGGCCGAGCCCGAAGGGGTCGCCCGTGCGGTACGGGTTGTTGCTGACCAGCACGGCCTGCGGAGCCGTCAGCGTCGTGTCGCCCGCGCGGGCGACCAGCCGGGGCCCCTGCTGCCCGGTGAGCAGGTCCGGCAGCATCTCCAGGCTGGTGCCGATCTTGTCGTCCCGGTAGGCGGGACTCTGCACGATCGCCGCGTACGCGCCGAAGGACGCGTTGTTCACGAACGGCTGCTCACCGGCGAAGCCCAGGTCGACCCGGAGCTCCACGCCGTCGGTGAGCGCGTCGAGACAGGCGGCCGGGTTCCCGCGGTCGAGGCCGAGATCCAGGGCGAAGTGATTGCGCGTCCCTGCGCTGATGACCAGGAAGGGGATGTCGTGCTCGGCGGCCACGGCCGCGACCAGTGCCTGGGTGCCGTCGCCGCCCGCGGCACCCAGCAGGTCGGCGCCGTCCGCGACGGCGGCCCGCGCCAGTTCGGTGACGTCGTGATGCCGGCCGGGTTCGAGCAGCACCACCCGGGCGCCCAGCCGCTCGGCCTTCTCCCGCAGCCGGAAACGGCCCACCTTGCCGCCACCCGACCGCGGATTCATGATCAGTACCGGCTTCCGGGGCGGCGGCAACCGCCGCTCCCGCACGTGGGTCTGCCCGCCGCCCGTGCCGCGCAGCGCGTACCTGCCGCTCCACACCGCCAGGCCCCACAGGGCCAACGACACCAGCAGTGCCCAGAACAGCGTCACGGCGAACAGGGCGAACAGGCCGGCCGGCACACACACGGCGACCAGCGCGGACACCCAGCGCAGCGGTCCCCGCAGGGTCAGCGTCCACCACAGGGCGGCGGCGCTGAGCCCCAGCCCCGCCACCCCGGACACCAGCAGCAGCAGACCGCGCAGCCCGCCGTAGACCAAGGGGGTCGCCACCGCGAGCGCGGCGGCGACCAGCGCCCCCCGCGCCGCCCAACGCTGGGCGTGATAGCCCCGCTCGCTCCAGTCCACGGCCATGACTCCTTCAGTCGCCCGGCGTCATCGTAGGGCGTGCGCGCACACACGTGCGGCCCGACGACGATCACCGGCGGACGGCCCGCCGCCGGACACACCGCGTCCGGCGGGCGGATCGGCGCCCGGGCTCAGCTCTCGGCCGGTCTGCGACGCGGCAGATACGTGTCCATGATCCAGCCCTTGCGCTCCCGCGCCTGCGCGCGCAGCCGTTCGATGCGCGGAGCGGCCTCGGTGAGCGGACCGCCTGCAGGGTGAGCTGGTCGGGGGCGCCCGCGCCGATACCGATGACATGGATCTCTCGCACGGCCCGAGTCTGCCCCGCGCCGTCGACCCTCAGGAGGTCCTCCGCAGCCGCGGCGCCCGCGCCCCCGCGTCCACGGGGCCACCGTCCCGCTCCACCTCCGCCGCCAGCTCCCGGGCCCAGGCGATCACACCCGGGAGGTCGATCCCGTGCGGCCGGTCCTCCGCTCCCGAGGCCCACTCCCGCACCGCACCGGCACCCCGCCGCAGCAGCCGCGCCCCGCCCGTGGCGTTGCCCCGCGCGGCGTGCGTGAGCCCCACCGCGAGCTGGGCCAGTCCCCGCCACAGTTCCCGCTCCCGCTCCGGCCCCGACTTCCAGGCGTCCTCCAGCACCTCGTGCGCGTGGAACGGCTTTCCCTCGTCCAGCAGCCGCTGCGCCTCCGCGACACTCTCCTCCGGCCGCCGCACCACCCCCTCCGGCTGCCGGGGCACACCCTCCGCGCCGTAGGGCAGGGGCCGCCCGAGCCCGTCCCGGGGCCGCGCGTTGCGCGCCCGTCCTTCGGTGTCCCGGTCGCGCGCGGCGGCGGTGTCCCGGTCGTGCGCGGCGGCCGTCCGGCCCGTGGAAGTGCTGTCCATACTGCCCATGCACCGATTGTCCCAAGTCCGGGCCCGCTTCGGCCGGGCCCGGGGTGTGGGGTAAAGTGCTGTTCGCGCGATCACGCGGATCACCCCGCGTCAGCGCGCATCGGGACGTGGCGCAGCTTGGTAGCGCACTTGACTGGGGGTCAAGGGGTCGCAGGTTCAAATCCTGTCGTCCCGACTCGCGAGAAAGCGGGTCGGCGGGCCGTACCGGACACTCCGGTACGGCCTTTCACCTGTCCGCCGCCCTGGGCCGGGGCCGTGATAAAAGCGGGCATGAGCACCGAGCACCCGCCCTCCCCGCCGTCGGTCCGCCGATGACCGCCGGTATCGACACCCCGGACCGCCGGGGCCGCACCGGACTCGACCGCACGGGCCGTGACCTGACGGGCAACCCGCGGGTGAGGGTCCGGGACGTGAGACTTCTGTCCAGCCACTGGTACGTCGAGCGCACCACGACCTTCGACCTCCAGCGCGCCGACGGCACCTGGAGCACCCAGGAACGCGAGACGCACGACCGCGGCAACGGCGCCACCATGCTGCTCTACGACGCCGAACGCGAAACCGTGCTGCTCATCCGCCAGTTCCGCTTCCCCACCTACGTCAACGGCCACCCCGACGGCCTGCTGATCGAGACACCGGGCGGCCTGCTCGACGACGAGGACGAGCACCCCGAGGTCGCCGTGCGCCGTGAGGTGGCGGAGGAGACCGGCCACACCATCGGCCCCGTCCAGCACGTCTTCGACGTCTACATGAGCCCCGGCTCGGTCACCGAACGCGTCAGCTTCTACGCCGCCGCCTACGGCCCGGCGACCCGCACCCACGAGGGCGGGGGCCTGCGCGAGGAGGGCGAGGACATCGAGATCCTCGAACTGCCCTTCCGTCAGGCCCTGCGCATGATCCGCACCGGTGAGATCAACGACGCGAAGACCATCATGCTGCTCCAGTGGGCCGCGCTGGAGGGGCCTTTCGCCGGCCTCAGCGCAGGGTGATCCTGGCCGCCACCGGCAGGTGGTCGCTGCCGGTGGCGGGCAGGGCGCGGAGGTGGTCGACGGTCGCCGAGCGGGCCATGACCTGGTCGATCCGGGCCACCGGCAGGGAAGCGGGGAAACTGAGGGCGAAGCCCCGCCGCGGGACCTCCAGCCGGGACGTCAGCGGCTCCAGCCCCCGGTCGTCGACCGTGCCGTTCAGGTCGCCCATCAGGATCACCCGCTCCAGCCGCTCCGCGGCCACGGCCCTGCCCAGCAGCCGGGCGCTCTCGTCGCGCCGGGACGACGCGAGACCGCCTGCTCCGACACGCATCGAGGGCAGGTGTGCGACGTACGCCGCGACCTCCCCGTGCGGCGTGCGGACCACGGTCCGCAGTCCGCGGCTCCAGGGCTCCGGGACGTCCCCCGGTCTGATGTCCACGGGCCGGGTGCCGGTCAGCGGATGCCTCGACCACAGCCCCACGGTGCCCCGCACCGCGTGGTACGGGTAGTCGGCGGCGAGGATCCGCTGGTAGACCGGCAGCGCGCCGGGCACGAGCTCCTGCAGCGCGAGGAGGTCGGGCCCGGCCTCGGCCAGCGCGCGGGCCGTGCCCGCCGGATCGGAGTTCTCGTCGCTGACGTTGTGCTGCACCGCCACCAGGGCGCGCGGTCCGGGCGGCGTCCCGGGCAGCAGCAGCCCGCCGAAGAGCTGCGTCCAGGCCGCCGTGGGCAGCAGCAGGGCCAGCAGCGCGACGGCCGACCGGCGCAGCACCGCCAGGACGAACAGCGGGACCACCGCCAGAGCGAGCCATGGCAGGAACGACTCCAGCAGACTGCCCACCCGGCCCGGCCAGTTCGGCACCACCCCGTGGAACGCCGTCAGCCCCGCCGTCAGCACCGCGCAGACGGCGAGCACCCGCCCCCGCGCCCACACCCACCGCTCCCGCTCCACCCGTCCCCCGTCCGCTCGGCCCGTCCTACAGGACGAACCGCGCAGCGGAACGGTTTCGCCGCGCTCACGCGGCCCGCCGGCACGCTCGGCCCGGCGTGCTCCGACAAGGAGAGGACTCCCCTCCCGCGGCCGCACGGCGGGCCCGGACGGACGCGGCGCACCGGAGGACATCCGCGCCCGGCCGGTGGACGGTGGAAGGGGTACCGGCCCGTCCGGAGGGAGTCCCGGCCATGATCACCCACCCCGCCGCCCGTTCCCCACGGGCGACCCCCGAGGGCCTGCTGTGGGAACCCAGCGAACGCTGGGTGCGCGGCACCGCCGGCGACGTCACCGTCGTCGACAGCCGCCACCCGGTCCTCGTCTGGGAGCCCCGGCTGCCCGTCCCGCAGTACGCCTTCCCCCGGGAGGAGGTGCGCACGGACCTTCTCCGTCCCGCGCGGCAGCCCCGGACGGGCAGCCACACCGGTTCGACGGTCTTCTACGACCTCCACGCCGGCGGCGACCCGCGCCCGAACGCCGCCTGGACGTTCCCCGCCGACGACCTGTCCGGGTACGTCGCGTTCGCCTGGTTCGGGCGCGGCGGTACCGGCCTCGACCACTGGTACGAGGAGGACGAGGAGATCTACGTCCACCCGCGCGACCCGCACAAACGGGTGGACGCGATGCCGAGCAGCCGCCATGTCCGGGTCGAGATCGAGGGCACCGTCGTCGCCGACACCGGCAACCCGGTCCTGCTGTTCGAGACCTCGCTGCCGACCCGTTACTACCTGCCGCGCGAGGACGTCCGTCTGGACCTCTTCGAGCCCGCGGACCACAGCACCCGGTGCCCGTACAAGGGCACGGCCGACGCCTACTGGTCCTGGCGCGGCGAGGGCGCCGTACCGCCGCACATCCTCTGGAGCTACCCCGATCCGCTGCCCGCGGTGGCCGTGATCAAGGACCGCGTCGCCTTCTACAACGAGGCGGTCGACCTGACCGTGGACGGTGAGCGCCTGCCGCGCCCGGTCACTCCGTTCAGCGCGGGCCTCAGGGCCTGACCAGCAGCTGGAAGTCGAACGAGTACCGGGACGCGCGGTAGATGTGGGTGCCGAACTCCACCGGCCGGCCCGTGTCGTCGTACGCCGTGCGCTCCATGGTGAGCAGGGCCGCGCCCTCCTCCTCGCCCAGTCGGGCCGCCTCCGGCCCGGTGGCCGAGCGGGCGCCGACGGTCTGGCGGGCGCTGTGCAGGGTGATGCCGGCCGAGCGCATCATCCGGTACAGGCCGGTCGCCTCCAGACGGTCGCCGTCCAGCTCCAGCAGACCCGACGGCAGGTAGTTGCACAGCAGGGCAACGGGCTGGCCGTGGGTGCTGCGCAGGCGCTCCAGGAGGACGACCTCGGCGCCCTCCGCCAGGCCCAGCGCCGCGGCCACGACGGGGGAGGCCGGGACCGTCTCGTGGCGGACCACCTGTGTGGCCGGGCCCTGGCCGGCCGCCTCCAGGTCGTCGTAGAGGCTGCTGAGTTCCAGCGGGCGCCTGACCCGGCTGTGCACCACCTGGGTGCCCACCCCGCGCCGCCGGACGAGCAGCCCCTTGTCGACCAGGGACTGGATCGCCTGGCGGACGGTGGGGCGGGACAGGCCGAGGCGGACCGAGAGGTCCACCTCGTTGCCCAGCAGGTTGCCCGGGGCGAGCGCCCCGTGCTGGATGGCCGCTTCCAGCTGCTGGGCGAGCTGGTGGTACAGCGGCACCGGACTGCCCCGGTCCAGGGCGAAGTCCAGGGCGCTCAGCGCGGGTTCGGCCGCCGCACGTGCGCGGTCACCGGTCTTCGCCATGGTACGGACCTCCCTCGGGGCATGCGGACGGTGCGGGCGGGTTCACAGGTGACGGCGGCGTCCGGCGACCTGCGCCTCGTACCGCTCGCGGGCCCGGACGGCGGCCGGGCGGGACGCCACCTCGGCCACCGGCACGTCCCACCAGGCCTCGGCCGGGGGAGCGGTGGGCGCCGGGTCGGTCTCGACGTACACACAGGTCGGACGGTCCGAGGCGCGCGCCTCGGCGAGTGCGCCGCGCAGTTCCCCGACGGTCTTGGCGCGCAGGACGCGCATGCCGAGGCTGGCGGCGTTGGCGGCCAGGTCGACGGGCAGCGGGGCGCCGGTGAAGGTGCCGTCCGCGGCCCGGTGGCGGTAGGCGGTGCCGAAGCGTTCGCCGCCGGTCTCCTCGGACAGACCGCCGATGGAGGCGTATCCGTGGTTCTGGACGAGCACCATGGTGACGGGCAGGTTCTCCTGGACGGCCGTGACGATCTCCGTCGGCATCATCAGATAGGTGCCGTCGCCGACCAGCGCCCACACCGGGGTGCCGGGGGCGGCCTGCTGGACACCGAGCGAGGCCGGGATCTCGTAGCCCATGCAGGAGTAGCCGTACTCCAGGTGGTACTGGCGGGGGCTGCGCGCGCGCCACAGCTTGTGCAGGTCGCCGGGGAGCGAACCGGCCGCGTTGATCACCACGTCCTCGTCGCCGACGACCGCGTCCAGCGCACCCAGCACCTGGGTCTGCGTCGGCACGGCGCTGTCGTCGTCGGCCCGGTAGGCCCGCTCGACGGCCCGCTCCCAGCGCTCCTTGCCCGCCCGGTACGCGTCCGCGTACGACTCCTCCACCCGGTGCCCGGCCAGCGCCCCGGCGAGCTGTTCCAGACCGGCCCGCGCGTCGCACACCAGGGTGCGCGCCGCCAGCTTGTGGGCGTCGAAGGCGGTGATGTTGAGGTTGAGGAAACGCACGTCCGGGTGCTGGAACAGGGTGCCGGAGGCGGTGGTGAAGTCGGTGTAGCGGGTGCCGACACCGATCACCAGGTCGGCGGTGCGGGCGAGTTCGTCGCTCACCGCCGTCCCGGTGTGGCCGATGCCGCCGAGGTCGGCGGGGTGGTCGTGGCGCAGGGAGCCCTTGCCGGCCTGGGTGGAGGCGACCGGGATACCGGTGGCGTCCACCAGCGCCTTCAGGGCGTCCTCGGCCTCGCTGTGGTGCACACCGCCGCCCGCGACGATCAGCGGCCGCCGCGCCGCCCGCACGGCCTCCACCGCCGCCGCCAGCTCCACCGGGTCCGGGGCGGGGCGGCGTACGGACCACACCCGCTCCGCGAAGAACTCCTCCGGCCAGTCGTACGCCTCCGCCTGCACGTCCTGCGGCAGGGCGAGGGTGACGGCGCCGGTCTCGGCCGGGTCGGCGAGCACCCGCATCGCGTTCAGCGCGGAGGGGATCAGCGCCTCGGGGCGGGTGACCCGGTCGAAGTACCGCGACACCGGGCGCAGCGTGTCGTTGACCGACACGTCGGCCTCGGCCGGGTGTTCCAGCTGCTGGAGCAGCGGGTCGGCGGCGCGTGAGGCGAAGTAGTCACCGGGGAGCAGGAGGACCGGCAGCCGGTTGATCGTGGCGAGGGCGGCCCCGGTGACCAGGTTGGTCGCGCCGGGACCGATGGAGGTCGTCACCGCCTGCGCGGAGAGCCGGTTGAGCTGACGGGTGTACCCGACCGCCGCGTGCACCATCGCCTGCTCGTTGCGGCCCTGGTGGTACGGCATGACATCGGCGTACTCGACCAGCGCCTGCCCGATGCCGGCCACGTTGCCGTGGCCGAAGATGCCCCAGGTGCCCGCGATCAGCCGGCGCCGCACGCCGTCCCGCTCGGTGTACTGGGCGGACAGGAACCGCACCAGCGCCTGGGCGGTCGTCAGTCGGCGGGTGGTGGCACTCATGCGGACCTCTCCGGTGCGGTGTAGAGGGGGAGTCGGGGGTCGACGGGCTGCTCCCGCCAGGTGTCGCGGATCCAGGCGTGGTCGGGGTGGTCGCAGATCAGCCAGGCGCGTTCGTCCTCGGGGCCCGCCATGACGTTGAGGTAGTACATGTGGTGGCCGGGCACCGCCATGGACGGCCCGTGCCAGCCGTCGGGGATGAGGACGACGTCGCCGTCGCGCACCTCCGCCAGCACGTCCGTGTCGCGGCCCGGGCCGGAGGGGGAGACCCGCTGGTAGCCGAGACCGGGGACGCCGTCGTGGGCCGCGAACTCGAAGTAGTAGATCTCCTCCAGCACGGACTCCTCGCCCGGCCGGTGCTCGTCGTGCTTGTGCGGCGGGAAGGACGACCAGTTGCCGCCCGGGGTGAGCACCTCGACCGCGATCAGCCGGTCGCACTCGAACACCCCGGCCGCGCCGAAGTTGTTGACCTGCCGGGAGCAGTTCCCGGTACCGCGCAGTTCCACCGGCACGCCGGAGGCGGGGCCGTATCGGGCGGGCAGGCGGCGGGTGCAGCGGGCGCCGGTGAGGGCGAAGCGGCCGCCCCTGGCGGAGGTGACGCTCGCGCGGGCCTCGCGCGGGACGTAGGCGAAGTCGCTCACGCCGGCGAACACGCCGGTGCGACCGGTGAGTTCGAAGGTGTGGTGGCCGAAGTCGTCGTCCACGGCGACCGTGCAGCCACCGCTCAGCGGCAGCACGATCCACTCGCTGTCACCGGCGTCGAAGGCGTGCGTGCCGCCGGGTGCCAGCTCCAGGACGCGCAGACTCGCATGGCCCCAGCCGGCCGTCTCGGGCGTCACGTCGACGGCGTAGGGGCCGGCATGGGCCCTGCCCGCGGGAAGGTGGTGCTTCATGCGGTGCCTCCGTTGTCGTAGGGGCTCGTCACAGCAGACCGACTGTCGTGGGGGCTCGTCACAGCAGGCCGACGGCCGTGTCGACCGCCTTCTCCACACTGCCGTCCGCCGGGTACAGCAGGGAGCGGCCCACGACCATCCCCTGCACGGTGGGCAGCCGCAGCGCCTTGCCCCACCGCGCGTACGCGGCCTCCTGGTCGCCGACCTCCCCGCCGAGCAGCACCACCGGCAGCGTCGAGGTCCGCAGCACCTCCGCCATGTCGTCGACGTCGTCGGTGACCGGCAGTTTCAGCCAGGTGTAGGCGGAGGTGCCGCCCAGTCCGGAGGCGACGGCGATGGAGCGGGTGACGGCCTCGGCGGACAGGTCGTTGCGCACCCGGCCGTCCACCCGGCGGGAGATGAACGGTTCCACGAACACCGGCAGCCGCCGCTCGGCCATGGCGTCCACGGCGCGGGCGGAGGACTCCAGGGTGGTCAGCGAGCCGGGGTCGTCGTAGTCGATCCGGACCAGCAGCTTGCCCGCGTCGAAACCGAGCCGGGCGATGTCCTCGGCGCGATGGCCGGTGAAACGGTCGTCCATCTCGAAGGACGCGCCCGCCAGGCCGCCGCGGTTCATCGAACCCATGACGACCTTGTTCTCCAGCGCCCCGAGGAGCAGCAGGTCCTCCAGAATGTCGGCGGTGGCCAGCACCCCGTCCACGCCCGGCCGGGACAGCGCGACGCACAGACGTTCCAGCAGGTCGGCCCGGTCCGCCATGGCCAGGGGCCGGTCACCGATGCCGAGCGCGCCCCGGGCGGGGTGGTCGGCGGCCACGATCATCAGCCGGCCGCTGTCGCCGATCAGCGGGCGGCGGGCCCGGCGGGCGGCCGCCTCGGCGACGGCCTCCGGGTTCCGGGCGCGGACCGCGGTGAGGTCGGGGATGCTGAGATTCAAGGGAAGGGCTCCGTTCAGGACTGGCTCGGCCGGCCCGCCGCGTCCGGCGACGCGGCCCGCGCGAGGAGGTCCGCCACCTCCGAGGGCGTCGGCATGGCGGACGAGCAGGCGAGGCGCGAGGCGACGAGGGCACCGGCGGCGTTGGCGTGGCGCATGGTCCGCTCCAGGTCCCAGCCGGCGAGCAGACCGTGGCAGAGCGAGCCGCCGAAGGCGTCGCCCGCGCCGAGACCGTTGACCACCTCGACCGGCACCGGGGGCACCTCGGCCCGGGTGCCGTCGCGGTGCACGGCCAGCACACCCTTCGGGCCCTGCTTGACGACGGCCAGCTCCACCCCGGCCGCCAGCAGCGCCTGCGCGCACGCCTCGGGCTCGCGCACCCCGGTGGCGACCTCGCACTCGTCGAGGTTGCCGACCGCGACCGTGGCGTGCCGCAGCGCCTCGCGGTAGTAGGGGCGGGCCTGGTCGGGATCCCGCCAGAACATGGGGCGCCAGTCCAGGTCGAAGACGGTGGTGCCGGCCTTGTCGCGGGCCGCGAGGGCGTCGAGGGTGGCCGAGCGGCTCGGCTCCTCGCTCAGACCGGTGCCGGTGATCCAGAAGATCCCCGCCGCGCGCACGGCGGGCAGGTCCAGCTCGTGGGTGTGGATCTCCAGGTCGGGTGCCTTGGGGCGGCGGTAGAAGTAGAGCGGGAAGTCGTCCGGCGGGAAGATCTCGCAGAACGTGACGGGGGTGGGGAGGGCGGCCACCGGGGTGACCCAGCGGTCGTCCACGCCGAAGTCGTCCAGCGCCTCGTGCAGATAGGTGCCGAAGGGGTCCGCCCCGGTGCGGGTGATCACGGCGGTGGAGCGGCCCAGCCGGGCGGCCGCGACCGCCACGTTCGCGGCCGATCCGCCCAGGAACTTCCCGAATGTCTCCACCCGCGACAGCGGCACACCGGTCTGCAGGGGATAAAGATCGACCCCGATGCGACCCATGGTGATGAGGTCGAAATACTGTGGTGAGTCGGCCATGAAGCGATGCTCCTGAAGCTGCTGGGGATGCGGGTCCCGAGGCGCCCTGCCACGGTGGGACGTGGATTCCGGGGACCTGCCGCCTCTCAGGTGTAGGTCTCCGGGGGCGGCGCTGTCAATAGTTTGTACTTACATTCGGACGAGTGCGTGAAATGATGTCTTAACAAAGTATTGACAGCAGCCGTATCTGGGGATTGGATCGCGTCCCAGCACGACAGCCGTGTGCCATGGCACACACCCGGACTCCCGGAGTTCCGGGCCACCGGGCCCCGGACTCCCGCCCTTTCCCCGCGTAGCACAGTGAGGTGCAGGACAGATGGACCGCTCTTCTCACATCCGCCCCCGCAGAATCGCCATCGTCGCGGTCGCGGCGGCAGCCGCTCTGACCCTCGCCGGCTGTTCCAGCGGTTCCGGCGGCAAGAAGTCGGAGGAGGGCGGAGCCGACGCCTCGGCGGGCAAGGCCTCCACGCCCCGCATGAAGGTCGCCCTCGTCACCCACCAGGCGCCCGGTGACACCTTCTGGGACATCGTCCGCAAGGGTGCCGAGGCCGCGGCCGCCAAGGACAACGTCGACCTCCTCTACTCCGCCGACCCGAACGCGGGCAACCAGGCCAACCTGGTGCAGAACGCGATCGACCAGAAGGTCGACGGCATCGCCGTCACCCTCGCCAAGCCGGACGCGCTCAAGGAAGTCATCAACAAGGCCACGGCGGCCGGCATACCCGTCGTCGGCCTCAACTCCGGACTGAGCGACTGGAAGGACCTCGGCCTGCTGGAGTTCTTCGGGCAGGACGAGTCCGTCGCGGGCGAGGCGTTCGGCAAGAAGCTCAACGAGGTCGGCGCCAAGAGCACCCTCTGCGTCGTCCACGAGCAGGGCAACGTCGGCCTGACCCAGCGCTGCGACGGCCTGAAGAAGACCTTCGAGGGCGAGACCCAGGTCGTCAACGTCAACGGCACCGACATGCCGTCGGTCAAGTCGACCGTCACCGCCAAGCTCAAGCAGGACTCCTCCATCGACTACGTCGTCACCCTCGGCGCGCCCTTCGCGCCGACCGCGGTGCAGTCGGTGGGTGACGCCGGCAGCAAGGCCAAGGTCGCCACCTTCGACCTCAACAAGGACCTGACCAAGGCGATCCAGGCCGGCGACATCGAGTTCGCCGTGGACCAGCAGCCCTACCTCCAGGGCTACCTCGCCATCGACGGCCTGTGGCTCTACAAGAACAACGGCAACTACAGCGGTGGCGGTGAGCAGCCGGTGCTGACCGGCCCGGCGTTCGTCGACAAGTCCAACGTCGACGCGGTCTCCGAGTTCGCCGCGAAGGGCACTCGGTGATGAGCATGGCACCACAGGCTGAGCCGGCGGCGGCCACCCCGCCGCCGGCTCCCGGCCCGCGGCAGAGCGACGGCCGTACGGCGCGGCGCCCGCTGGCGCTGCGGCTGCTCGCCCGGCCCGAGGTCGGCGTCTTCCTCGGTGCCGTGGCCGTCCTCGTGTTCTTCCTCTTCGCCGCCCCGCCCGTCCGGGACGGCAGCTCGATGGCGAACATCCTGTACCAGTCGTCGACCATCGGCATCATGGCGCTGCCCGTGGCGCTGCTGATGATCGGCGGCGAGTTCGACCTCTCGGCCGGTGTCGCCGTCATCACCTCGGCGCTGACCGCGAGCATGCTCAGCTACCAGCTCACCCTGAACGTCTGGGTGGGCGTCGTCGTCGCCCTGGTGGTGTCCCTCGCCGTCGGCATGTTCAACGGCTGGATGCTGGTCAAGACGGGGCTGCCCAGCTTCCTGGTCACCCTCGGCACCTTCCTGATCCTCCAGGGCGTCAACCTCGCGGTGACCAAACTGGTCACCGGCAACGTTGCCACCGACGACATCAGCGACATGGACGGCTTCGACCAGGCCAAGGCCCTCTTCGCCTCCAGCTTCGAGGTCGGCGGCGTTCAGGTGAAGATCACCGTGGTGTGGTGGCTGGTCTTCGCCGCCCTGGCCACCTGGGTCCTGCTGCGCACCAAGTACGGCAACTGGATCTTCGCGGTCGGCGGCAACAAGGACAGCGCCCGCGCGGTCGGCGTCCCCGTCACCTTCACCAAGATCTCGCTGTTCATGCTGGTCGGTTTCGGCGCCTGGTTCGTCGGCATGCACAACCTGTTCTCCTTCAACACCGTGCAGTCCGGCGAGGGCGTGGGCCAGGAGCTCATCTACATCGCCGCGGCGGTCATCGGCGGCTGCCTGCTGACCGGCGGCTACGGCTCCGCGATCGGCCCGGTCTTCGGTGCCTTCATGTTCGGCATGGTGCAGCAGGGCATCGTCTACGCCGGCTGGAACCCCGACTGGTTCAAGGCCTTCCTCGGCGTGATGCTCCTCGGCGCCGTCCTCATCAATCTGTGGGTCCAGCGCACGGCGACCCGGAGGTGACCGCAATGACCGACAAGAAGACCTCCGCCCACGGCGCCGTCCTCGAGGACACCCCCTCCGCCGGGGACCGCCCCCTCGTCGAACTCCGCGCCGCCGGCAAGTCCTACGGCAACATCCGCGCCCTGCACGGCGTCGACCTCACCGTCCACCCCGGCAAGGTGAGCTGCGTCCTCGGCGACAACGGCGCCGGCAAGTCCACCCTCATCAAGATCATCTCCGGGCTGCACCAGCACACCGAGGGCGAGTTCCTCGTCGACGGCGGCCCCGTACGGTTCTCCAGCCCGCGCGAGGCCCTCGACAAGGGCATCGCCACCGTCTACCAGGACCTCGCGGTCGTCCCGCTGATGCCCGTGTGGCGCAACTTCTTCCTCGGCTCCGAGCTGACCCGGGGCCCCTGGCCCGTCCGCCGCCTCGACATCGACCGGATGAAGAAGACGGCCGACGAGGAACTGCGCAACATGGGCATCGTCCTGGACGACATGGAACAGCCCATCGGCACCCTCTCCGGCGGCCAGCGCCAGTGCGTCGCCATCGCCCGCGCCGTCCACTTCGGCGCCCGCGTCCTCATCCTCGACGAGCCGACCGCCGCCCTCGGCGTCAAGCAGTCCGGAGTGGTCCTCAAGTACATCGCCATGGCCCGCGACCGCGGTCTCGGCGTCATCTTCATCACCCACAACCCGCACCACGCCTACATGGTCGGCGACCACTTCAGCGTGCTGCGCCTGGGCACCCTGGAACTCAGCGCCGACCGCAGCGAGGTCGGCCTCGACGAGCTGACCAACCACATGGCCGGCGGCGCCGAACTGGCCGCCCTCAAGCACGAACTGGCGCAGGTCCGCGGCGTCGACACCGAGGAGCTCCCCGAGGAGGGCGACCTCCGGGCCCCCACCGCCGCACCCGAGGAAGGAAAGTCCTGACATGGCAGTCGCGCTCGACCGCATCCGGGTCGGTTCCGCCCCCGACTCCTGGGGCGTCTGGTTCCCCGACGACCCGCGGCAGGTGCCCTGGCAGCGCTTCCTCGACGAGGTCGCCGAGGCCGGCTACTCCTGGATCGAACTCGGCCCCTACGGCTACCTCCCGACCGACCCGGCCCGCCTCACCGACGAGGTGAACCGGCGGGGCCTGAGGGTCTCCGCCGGCACCATCTTCTGCGGACTGCACCGCGGCCCCTCCGAGTGGGAGTCCACCTGGGAGCAGGTCAGCCGCGTCGCCGCCCTCACCCGGGACATGGACGCGAAGCACCTCGTCGTCATCCCGTCCTTCTGGCGCGACGACAAGACCGCCGAGATCCTCGAACCGGCGGAGCTCACCACCGAGCAGTGGGGACACCTCACCCGGGGCATGGAACGCCTCGGCCGCGAGGTCAAGGAGACGTACGGCCTCGACATCGTCGTCCACCCGCACGCCGACACCCACATCGACACCGAGGAGCACGTCGAGCGCTTCCTCGACTCCACCGACTCCGGCCTCGTCAACCTCTGCCTGGACACCGGCCACTACGCCTACTGCGGCGGCGACAGCGTCAAGCTGATCGAGACCTACGGCGAGCGCATCGGCTACCTGCACCTCAAGCAGGTCGACCCGGAGATCCTCGCCGACGTGGTCGCCCACCAGATCCCGTTCGGGCCCGCCGTCCAGCGCGGAGTGATGTGCGAACCGCCCGCGGGCGTCCCCGACCTCGGCCCGGTCCTCACCGCCGCCCAGAAGCTCGACGTGGACCTGTTCGCGATCGTCGAGCAGGACATGTACCCCTGCGAGCCCGACAAGCCGCTCCCGATCGCGGTGCGCACCCGCGCGTTCCTGCGCTCCTGCGGCGCCTGACGACCCGGACCGGGAGGCGAGAAGAGATGCACCGGCGCGAGCCCCTGGGCATCGCCGTCATCGGCGCCGGCCGCATGGGCACCGACCACGTACGCCGGATCGACCGGGTCATCAGCGGCGCGCGGGTCACCGCGGTCGTGGACATCGACGCCGAACGGGCCGGGGCCGTCGCCGCGGGCATCGACGGCTGCACCGCCCACACCGACGCGGCCGCCGCGATGGCGGCGGCCGATGTCGACGCCGTGCTCATCGCCTCCTCGGGGCCGGCCCACGAGGCCGCCCTGCTCACCGCGTTCGAGCACGACCTGCCCGTCCTGTGCGAGAAACCGCTCACCCCCGACGCGGCCTCCGCCCTGCGCGTCATGGAAGCCGAACAGGCCCTCGGCCACCGCCGGGTGCAGGTCGGCTTCATGCGCCGCTACGACAGCGAGTACGTGAAGCTGAAGGCCCTGCTGGCCGGCGGGCAGCTCGGCCGTCCGCTGATGCTGCACAACCGGCACCGCAACGTGGCCGGCCCGCCCTTCTTCACCAGCGCGATGCTCATCAGCGACTCCGTCGCCCACGAGGTGGACGCGACCCGCTGGCTCCTCGGCCACGAGATCACCGCCGTGACGGTTCTGCGCCCCACTGCGTCGGCGGGCGCCCCCGAGGGACTGAGCGATCCTCAGTTCGTCGTCCTGGAGACCGACGGAGGCGCCCTCTCCGACGTCGAGATCTTCGTCAACTGCGGCTTCGGCTACCAGGTCCAGGCCGAAGTGGTCTGCGAACGCGGCACCGCGCGCATCGGCGACGGCCACTCCCTGGTCACCCATACGGCCGGCCGCTGGGGCGGCACCATCGCCCAGGACTGGACCGACCGCTTCGCCCAGGCCTACGACGACGAGATCCAGGCCTGGGTCGACACCACCCGACGCGGCGGGGTCACCGGTCCGAGTACCTGGGACGGCTACGCCGCCGCGGCCGTCTGCGAGGCCGGCGTCCGCGCGCTGCGGGAGGGCTGCCGGGTGGAGGTCGACCTGGTGGAGAAGCCACCGCTGTACCGCTGACACCACGACCGCGGCCGCCCCCTCAGGGGGCGGCCGCGGTCGTGTCGCCGGGGTCCGCGGGCGCGGACCGGCCCGCTCAGGCCCGCCGCACCTCCTCGACGGTGACGGGACGGTGCTCGCGCAGGGAGAGGGTGCACGCCTCGGCGATCCAGCCCGCCTCCAGCGCGTCCGCGATGGTGCACGGCGAGGGACGGGAGCCGGCCACGACCTCGGTGAACGCCTCCAGTTCGGCCCGGTAGGCGGCTGTGAACCGGTCCATGAAGAAGTCGTGCGGGGTGCCCGCCGGGAACGTCACCCCCGGCTCCACCGACCGCAGCGGCAGCTTGTCCTCCAGACCGACCGCGATGGAGTCCGTGAAGCCGTGGATCTCCATGCGAACGTCGTACCCCCGGGCGTTGTGACGGCTGTTGGAGACCACCGCGAGCGTGCCGTCGTCCAGGGTGAGGACCACGCCGGTGGTGTCGGCGTCCCCCGCCTCCCGGATGTAGTCGGCACCCCGGTTGCCGCCCGCCGCGTACACCTCGGTCACCTCCCGGCCGGTCACCCAGCGGATGATGTCGAAGTCGTGCACCGAGCAGTCACGGAAGATGCCCCCGGAGGCGGCGATGTACGCGGCCGGCGGCGGCGCCGGGTCCAGCGTGGTCGAGCGCACGGTGTGCAGGGTGCCCAGCTCCCCGCTCCGTACGGCCGCCCGCGCGGCGACGAAGCCCGCGTCGAAGCGGCGGTTGAAACCGATCTGGACCGGCACGTCCAGCCCGCCGACGGCCTTGAGCACCTCCACCCCCTCGGCCATGGTGCGTGCCACGGGCTTCTCGCAGAAGACGGGCACCCCCGCCTCCGCACAGGCCACGATCAGTGCCGGGTGGGCGTCGGTCGCCGCGGCGACGACCACCCCGTCCACCCCGGCCGCGAGCAGCGCCTCGGGGGTGTCCGCGACCTCGGCGCCGAACCGCTCGGCGGCGGCCTTCGCGGCCTGCGCGAACGGGTCGGAGACGACGAGGGACTCGACGGCGCCGAGCCCGGACAGGGTCTCGGCGTGGAAGGCGCCGATGCGGCCGAGGCCGAGGATTCCGATGCGCATGGGGACGGTGCTCCTTCAGTGCGGAGGTGCTGGGGTGCTGGGGGTGCTGACGGGCAGGGAGAGCGGTACGGAGGAGTCAGTCGAGGCCGCCGAGGACGTTCTGATCCCAGTCGATCACGGACCCGGTGACCACTCCGGAACGGTCGGAGAGCAGCAGGACCACGAAGTCGGCGATCTCGTCCGGCCGGCCGAGCCGGCCCATCGGCAGCCGCGCGCCGGCCTGTTCGCGCCAGTCGTCCCCGGCGGCGTGGAAGGTGCGCTGGGTGGCGTCCTCGCCCTCGGTGGCGGTCCAGCCGATGTTCAGGCCGTTGACCCGGATCCGGTCCCAGCGGTGGGCGTGGGCGGCGTTGCGGGTCAGGCCGACGAGCCCGGCCTTCGCCGCCACGTACGGCGCGAGGAACGGCTGCCCGCCGTGCGCCGAGGAGGTGATGATGTTGACGATCGTGCCGGGCTCCCCGCGCCGCACCATGTCCGCCACGGCGGCCTGCATGGCGAAGAACGGCGCCTTCAGATTGATCGCGATGTGCTGGTCGAACAACTCGGGCGAGGTGTCCAGGAGCGTGCCGCGCGCGGTCAGTCCGGCGGAATTGACCAGGCAGTCGACTCGGCCGTACGCCTCCGCCCCCCGGGTGACCGAGGCCCTGGCCTGCTCGGCGTCCGCCAGGTCGGCCCGCAGGAACACCGCCTCGCCGCCCCGGGCGGTCAGCTCGGCGACCAGCGCCTCACCGGGTTCCGGGCGGCGCCCGCTCACCGCCACCACCGCCCCCTCGCGGACCGCGGCCCGGGCGACGGCGGCACCGACGCCCTGGCTGCCGCCGTTGATGAGGACGACCTTGTCGTCGAGAAGTCCCATGGGTGACCGGGGTTCCTTTCAGCTCTCGCGCCGCTTGGTGCCGGCCCGCAGTTCCTCGCGCAGCGTCCGCGGGGTCCATCCCTCGCGCAGCGCGCGGCGGACGACCTCGGCCTGCGAGGGCGGGGCCAGGCCCTCGGCCGGGGGGTCGTTGTCGAGGTTGGTCGGGAAGGGGTAGCCCTCGGCGCCGGCGGCGATCACGTTCTCCAGCCACCGCTCCCCGGCTCCCTCCGCCTTGCGGCCCAGCAGCACCGGGTACACGGCGCCCGCGACCGCCTCGCGGTCCACGCTCTCCATGGCCCGCCCGAACGCGGACGACACCTGGAGCAGGTTGGCCATCCGGCGGATATCGGCCGAGTGGTTGGCGCCCGCGGCGTGGAACAGCGCCGGGTTGAAGAACACCGCGTCGCCCTTGGCGAGCGGCAACTGCACGTGGTGCTCCTCGAAGTAGGCGTGGAACTCCGGGAGCCGCCAGGCGAGGTAGCCGGGCCCGTACTTCTGCGAGTGCGGGAGGTACAGCGTGGGTCCGGACTCGACGGGCATGTCGCAGTGCGCCACCGCGCCCTGGAGGGTGAGCACGGGGGAGAGGCGGTGCACGTGCGCGGGGTAGCGGGCGGCGGCCTCGTCGGAGAGGAAGCCGAGGTGGTAGTCGCGGTGCACGGTCTGCGCCGCCCCGCCCGGGTTGACCACGTTGACCTGGGAGGTGACCTGGTAGCCGGGGCCCAGCCAGGCCGAGGAGACCAGGGCGATCACGTCGTTGGCGTAGTAGTCGGCGAACGCCTGCGGGTCGTAGAGGGCCGCCTTCTCCAGGGCGTTCCACACCCGGTCGTTGGCGCCCGGCTTGGCGAAGTGGTCACCGGCCGTGGCGCCCGAGGCGCGCTGCTCGGCGATCAGCGCGTCGAAGACGGCGGTGGCGCGGTCCACGACCGACGGGTCGGGGAAGGCACCGCGGACCACCACGATGCCGGGGCCGTCGGCGAGGGCCCGCACCAGTTCGGCCTGGACGGCACGGCGGTCGGCGAGGGCGAGCCGCTCCGCGTCGTAGAGCAGCACGTTCCGCTCGACGGCGGAGGCGTGCGGGTGGGCGGCGGGATCGGTCTGCTGCTCGACCAGGGCACGCAGGGCGTCCAGGTCGCAGTCCCGCTCGGACAGCCAGGCGGCCGGCGCGGGGGCCCGCACGGAAGAGGAGGCGGAGGACATGAGGTCGTCCCTTCTGGTCACGGAGCGACGCGGCTGCTGTCATTCTTGTCAGTACAAACCCTTCGAACAACCAGCAGGAAGCCATCAAAAACCCCTCAGGAGCCGCCGCATGGGCCACCCCTTCCCGATCAGGGAGATCGCACGTCAGGCAGGGCTGAGCGAGGCCACGGTGGACCGCGTCCTCAACGGCCGCGGAGGAGTGCGGGAGAGCACGGCGCAGGAGGTGCGCCGGGCGATAGCCGACCTCGACCGGCAGCGCACCCAGGTCCGGCTCGTCGGCCGCACCTTCATGGTGGACATCGTGATGCAGTCGCCGGAACGCTTCTCGACGGCCGTGCGCACCGCCCTGGAGGCCGAACTCCCCTCCCTGCAACCGGCGGTGATCCGCTCCCGTTTCCACTTCCGCGAGACCGGCCCGGCCGAGGAACTGGTCGCCGTCCTCGACCGGATCGCCCGGCGCGGTGCGCAGGGCGTGCTCCTCAAGGCGCCCGACGTCCCCGGGATCAACGCCGCCGTCGGACGTCTCACGGCGGCCGGCATCCCGGTGGTGACCCTGGTGACGGACCTGCCCGCGAGCTCCCGGATCGGCCACGTCGGCAGCGACAACCGCGCCGCGGGCGCCACCGCCGCCTACCTCGTGGGGCAGTGGCTGGGCGACCGGCCCGGCAACGTGCTCACCAGCCTCTCCAGCGGCTCCTTCCGCAACGAGGAGGAGCGCGAGATGGGCTTCCGCGGCGCCATGCGCGCCCGTCACCCCGGCCGGGCCCTGGTCGAGATCGCCGAGGGCCAGGGCCTGGACGCCACCCAGTACGACCTGGTCCGGGCCGCCCTGGACCGCGACCCGGAGATCCGGGCGGTCTACTCGATCGGGGGCGGCAACATCGCCACCCTGCGCGCTTTCGAGGACGCCGGGCGCGAGTGCGCCGTGTTCGTCGCCCACGACCTCGACCAGGACAACACGCGGCTGCTGCGCGAGCACCGGCTGTCCGCCGTCCTCCATCACGATCTGCGGCACGACCTGCGCGAGGCCTGTCACCTGGTGATGCGTGCCCATGGCGCCCTGCCGCCCGCCGGGCCCACCCTGCCCTCCGCCATCCAGGTGGTGACCCCCTGCAACATGCCGTCCCCGGCGTTGGCCGGGTGACGGACCAGGCGTGTATGCCACGGAGCCGGGAACGGCCTGCCTACCGTCGTGCGCATGAGGAAACCGACCCCCGATGGCGGACCCGAACGGCTCGTCGCGCTCGCCGACGGTGTGTTCGCCATCGCCATCACCCTGCTGGTCCTGGACATCTCCGTGCCGCAGGGGCTGGACCCGGAGGAGTACCGCCGGGCCCTGAGCGACACGCTGCCCAACCTGGGCGCCTACGCGATCAGCCTGGCGGTGCTGGCCGGCTTCTGGCGTGACCACCGGTCGATCTTCCGCGGCGTTCGGCAGGTGGACGGGGACGTGATCGGGCTGACCATGCTCGGACTGGGGCTCGCCGCGCTGCTGCCGTTCCCGACCATGCTGGTCTCCGAGTACGGCGACGAACCGGTCTCGGTGGTCATCTACTCGGCGGCGGTCGCCTCCCTCGGCGCGGTCCACATCGCGCTGGCCGCCCTCGTCGTCCGCCGGCCCTGGCTGCGCGGCGGGGCGGCGCCCGTGCGGGACGAGACGCTCTACGCCGTCGACCTCGGCGCGACGGTGGTGGTGTTCCTGGTGACCATCCCGCTGGCCCTGCTGATCGGGCCCGCCGCCATGTGGTGGTGGCTGGTGCTGCTGCCGGTCAAGGTCTGGCTGGGCCGAAGGGAGAACGCCTGAGGCAGCGGAACCGCCGTCGGTGCGCCCCCGCGCCCCTCACACGGGGCGCGGGGAACTGCGCGAGGGGGTCTGGGGCGCAGCCCCAGGGACGGGACGGGAAGGGGCGGCGGGGGCGAGGAGACCGGTCAGAGCACCCCCGGCCCGCCCACCGTCACCCACGCCCCGCTCTCCGCGGACCGCGCCATCGCGTCCAGCACCACCGCGCTGTGCACCGCGTCCGCCAGGGTCGCCCCGTGGGGGACCCCCTCCGCCACGGACCGCAGGAACCGGTACGCCTCGATCACCTTCAGATCGTCGTACCCCATGGCGTTCGCCGCACCCGGCTGGAAGGCGCCGAACTCCCCGTCCCCCGGCCCGACGTACACCGTGCTGACGGGCTGGTCCTGGTAGGCGCCGCCACGGCTGACGCCGAGCTCGTTCATCCTGCGGAAGTCCCAGAACACCGCCCCCTCGGTGCCGTGCACCTCGAAGCCGTAGTTGTTCTGCTCGCCCACCGACACCCGGCAGGCCTCCAGTACCCCGCGCGCCCCGGAGGCGAACCGCAGCAGGCAGCTGACGTAGTCCTCGTTCTCCACCGGGCCGAGTTCGCCGCCCGTGGCACGGGAGTGCCCGGCCGTGGCACCCGCCGGACGGGCCCGCTCGGGCAGGAAGATCGCCGTGTCCGCGGTCAGCGAGGCGATGTCTCCGAGCAGGAAGCGGGCCAGGTCGGCGCCGTGCGACGCCAGGTCGCCCAGCACTCCGCTGCCGCCGCGCTCCCGCTCGTAGCGCCAGGTCAGGGCCCCTTCCGGATGGGCGGCGTAGTCGCTGAACAGCCGGACGCGCACATGGGTGACCGTGCCGATCTCACCGGAGGCGATCAACTCCCGGGCCGCCTCCACGGCAGGCGCGTTGCGGTAGTTGAAGCCGACCGCGCCCTGGACCCCCGCCCCGGCGACCGCGTCGGCCACCGCGCGGGCGTCCCCGGGGCCGAGGCCCACCGGCTTCTCGATCCAGATGTGCTTGCCCGCCTCGGCCATCGCGACACCGATCTCGCGGTGCAGGAAGTTCGGGGCGGTGATGCTGACCGCCCCGACGCGGGGGTCGGCGGCCACCTCACGCCAGTCACGGGCGGTGGAGGCGAACCCGAACTGCGCCGCGGCCTCCTCGGCCCGGCCCGGCACCTCCTCGGCGACCGTGACCAGCTCCGGACGCAGTGCGAGATGCGGATAGTGGTGCCGCACCCGCGCGTACGCCTGGGTGTGCACCCGCCCCATCCAGCCGAATCCGACGACGGCGACACCCAGCGCATCCACCATGAAAGCCTCTCTCCGGCCCGGTCCGTGTCCTGCTGCCCGCTCACCCTCTGCGCGCACCCGGGGTCATGTCAACCTTTTGACAGGACAAAGAGGGTTCACCGATCGCCGGGCCGACACCCGGCAGCGGCCCGGGCGCCGATCGGGCGTACCGGCGCCACCGTTCACATGCGGTAGGGTTGACCTGCGATCACGCGGTTCACCGTGTGCGGCGCATCGGGACGTGGCGCAGCTTGGTAGCGCACTTGACTGGGGGTCAAGGGGTCGCAGGTTCAAATCCTGTCGTCCCGACGGATGTCGACAGGGAGCCGCACCGGAATCATCCGGTGCGGCTCCCTTCGTCACGCCGTCACGCATGGGCCACCGCCGACCGCCGGTTTCACGCCGCCCCGAACGCGGTGAACGCCCATCCCGTCGCCCGGTGCAACGCGTCCCGCGGCAGCGCGCCGCGGGCGTCGCGCAGCGCCTCCGCCAGGGAGAGTCCCCGGTCCAGGCCCTCGTGCAGGGCGAGCATCAGCGGCACGACGGCCGCGTCGTTCACCGGCGCGCTGCACGCGACCACCCCCGCCGTGCCCAGCGGCAGCAACGCCGTGACCAGCCCGAGGAGTTCGTCCGCGCCGACCGAGGCGAACCGGGCGGTGTCGCAGCACGACAGGATGATCCGGTACGGGCTGCGGTCCAGCCGCTCGAAGTCGTGCACGATCAGCGGACCGTCGGCCATCCGCAACGACGAGAACAACGGCCCGTCCGCGCGGAACGCACCGTGCGCGGCGATGTGCGCCAGCGCCGCCCCGTCCAGCTCCGTCAGCACCCCCGGGACCGTCGCGTCCTCGTGCTCCAGGACCGTCGCACCGGCGTAGCGGCCCGCCAGTTCCTGCACCTCCGCGCCGCCCGTCGCCAGTCCGGGTCCGCGCACCAGCACCTGACGGCCCCCGCGCGGCGGCGCCGTCTCCTTCGCCCGCAGCCAACTGCCGGCCGACGGCGACACGCTCAGCACCCGTTCCCGCAGCGAGGGGAGCAGCGCCCAGGGCACCCGGTGCAGCCGCCCGGGCGGCACGATCACCACCGGCCCCTCCCCGAGGTGCGCCGCGGCCGGGCCCAGCAGCAGCTCCTCCAGCCGCCGGCCCGCCGCCTCCACCACCGGCAGCCGCGCCTGAGCTCCCGGATGGGCCAGCCGCCGCAGCCCCGCCTGGACGTGCTCGGCCTCCGTCTCGGCCGCCGCCAGCAGCCCCGCCTCGAACCTGCGCACCCTGCCCCGCCCGCACAGCAGGACCTGCACCCGCCCGTCGAGCACGGCCAGCTCCACCAGCAGTACGTCCTGACCGAGCCGCGCCAGCAGCCGGCCGACGTCGAAGCGGTCCCCGCCGTCCGGCGCCGCACCGCGCATGTGCAGGGTCCGGGACCGGATCTCCCGCTCCAGGCGCCGCTGTTCCCGCTCCAGGGCCGGCACCGGCCTGCCGTCCCTCCGCGCCTCCTCCGCGCGGGCGGCGATCTCCCGGTAGGCCGTCATGTCGCTGAGCAGCGCCGGGTCGGCCGGGGGACGGGTGGGCGGCGCGGACAGGGCGGTGGCCCGCCAGCGTTCGCTCCACACCAGCAGCCGCCGGGGCCCGCCCGAGACCATGCCGGCCTTCTGCGCGAGCGCGGCCAGTTCGGCGCCCTGCGCGGTGGCCCGGGCCCGCAACTCGGAGGCGCCCAGGGTCATCCGGTGGTCGTCGAGCACGTCCAGACCGCGCCGGCAGGCCTCCAGCACCCCGCGCGGGGAACCGGCGGCCTGCGCGCGCAGCGCCTGGGCCGCCCAGCCCGTCATCCGCGCGAGCGGTGGCCCGCCGCGCCGGCTGCGCGCGGCGGCCGCCAGATGCCGCTCGGCGTCCGCCGTCCAGCCGAGATCCAGCGCGATCCGGCCCGCCAGCAGCGACGCCTCGGGTGCCGCCGGAGCACCCAGCGCGACCAGTCGCTCCGCCACCGCCGCCGCGTCCGCGACCAGCCGGCCCGAACGCCGTCCCACCGCGTGCCGGGCCCCGATCAGCACCAGCCGGGCGTGCGCCTCCCACCAGGTGCGCCGCTGCCCCGCGAAGAGCCGCACGGCCCGCTCCGCCCGCGCGATCGCCGTCCGCGGCTCGTCCGCCAGCCGGGCCGCCCGCGCGGCGGCCAGCAGCAGCTCCGCCCTGCGCGTCGACTGCCCGCCGATCCCGTCCAGCGCACCCAGCGCGGTGTCCGCCTCCGCCAGCGCCTCCGTCGCCAGCCCCGCCGCCATCAGCACCTCACAGCGCCGGATGCTCAGCATGAACGTGGGCGTGCCCAGTTTGGCGTACCGTTCCTCCGCCTCGTCGAGCAGCCGCAGCGCGACCGGGACGTCACCCGAGCGGAACGCCGCCAGGCCCCGGCTCTCCACGGCGTCCGCCTTGTCGTGCTCCTGGCCGGTGGTCTCCCACAGGGCCTCCGCCGCGGCGAAGTCGGAGTCCGCCCGGTCCACCGAGCCGAGCGCCAGGTGCACCGTCGCCCGCAGCGTCAGCGCACGCGCCGTCCAGATGACGTCATCGGCCTGCCGCAGCACGGGAATCGCCCGCCGCACGTCCTCCAGCGCCTCCTTGTGGTGGCCCAGCACCCACCACGAGTACGCCAGCCGGAACAGCACCCGCGCGCGGGTGTGCCCGCTGCCGATCTCGACGCCCCGGCGCAGGGCGTCCATGCCCTGCCGGGTGCGCCCGGCGTGCACCAGCGCCACCCCGAGCGTGCCGAGGACGTCCGCCTCCCGATCGGCCGACTCCGCGCGTGCCGCCCAGGTCCGCGCCCGCCGCAGATGGCTCAGGGCGAGCCGCATGTCGCCGAAGTCCCGCTGCCAGATGCCGATCACCTGATGGGCGACGGAGGCGTGCAGCGGCGCGGGACGGCCGCTGAGGACCTCCTCCGCCCTCGCCAGCGCCTCACCCGGTGCGGCGAACACCATCGGCAGCAGTTCCAGCACCGAGTCGCTTCCGGCTGTCACCCCACGATGGTAGTGCTCCGCAACCAACCCCCACAGATGTGATGTTGTATCAAAAAGACGCCCGTCGGCTCTCCATCACGAGAGCTCCGCGGCCCCGGCCGCCGCCACCCGAGTGGAGGACCCGCCATGGCACCACAGCGATTCCGTGAGCAGTTCGCGCAGATCCAGCGTTCCATGCCCGACGTCCCCCTGGCGATCGGTCCGGACGACGCGGGCGAGTTCCTCTACGAGAAGGGCGTCGTCCTCGCCCGCGACGGGGAGGAGGCCCGCGTCGTCGAGGACACGGTGCGGCAGCACTTCACCACCTTCGCCGGGCTCGCCCCGGACCATGTGCGCCGCGCGGGCCCCGAGACCAACCGCTCCGGCATCACCCGCATCCAGGTCGCCGACCCGGGCCGGGGCGACGGCAGCGGTGACCCGGCCGTGGCGGGCGCGCTGCGCGCCCTCTCGGCGACCGAGGGCCGCGCGGGACACCGGATGATCAGCCGCAACCACGTGGTGTCGATCGCCGTCAACGCCTGTCCCGGCGACGAGCCCGTGCCCGTGCCGCCCGGCACGCAGCCCAATCCGGCTGCCGCCGAAGGCGACCACGACCCGGACAGCGCCGTCGAGGTCCTCGTCATCGACACCGGCCTGATGCACGACCACCGCTCCTACCCGCTGCTCGCCCACACCCGCGGCGACGCCCAGGTCGCCGAGTGCGACGGCGACGGCATCCTCCAGCAGTACTGCGGCCACGGCACGTTCATCGCCGGACTCGTCGCCGCCGTCGCCCCCAACACCGACATCACCGTGCGCGGCACGCTCAACGACGCCGGGGCCGTCCTGGAGTCCGAGTTCGGCGAGAAGCTCTTCGACGCCGTCGACGAGGGCGGCTGGCCCGACGTCATCAGCCTCTCCGCCGGAACCTCCAACGGCCGCACCGACGGCCTCCTCGGCGTCGACGCCTTCATGCACGAACTGCGCAAGCAGCGCACCCTGTTGGTCGCCGCCGCCGGCAACAACGGCAGTGCCACGCCCTTCTGGCCCGCCGCCTACGCCGACCTGCCCGGTTACGAGAACGCCGTGCTGTCCGTCGGCGCCCTGCGCGGCGACGGCGAGTGCGGCGCCTGCTTCAGCAACCACGGCGGCTGGGTGAAGGCGTACGCACCCGGCGAGCGCCTCACCAGCGCCCTCACCGGCTTCGACACCCCCGTCCCGTACGTGTACCAGCACTCCACCTACGACGCCTGCCGCTACGGCTTCACCTATCCGTGCACCTGCCTCCACCCGCGCCACAACGGCGTCCTGAGCGACGACGGCGGTCCCGCCAAGGCGGACCAGGTGATGTTCGAAGGGCTCGCCCAGTGGAGCGGGACCTCGTTCGCCACCCCCGTCGCCGTCGGCATGATCGCCGCCCACATGACCGCGCGGGCCCTGACCGACCCGCGCACGGCACGGCGGCAACTGATGCACGCCACGACGGAGTTCGCCGAGGTGCGCGGATCGCACGTGCCCGCCCTGCTGCCGCCCACCTGGCGCCCGGTGCGGGTGTCACCGACCGTGGCCCGGGCATGAGGGCCGGAGTCGTCCCCTCCGCGGCGTACCATGACGTGCCGTACACGAGGGGTGGGACCGTGGAGCACAGGGAAGTCGGCGCGTTGGTCCGGTCCGCTGTCGACGGTGACGCGGCGGCCTGGAAGGCGATCGTGGAAGGGCTGGGCCCGCTGGTGTGGTCCGTGGTGCGCGCGCACCGGCTCTCCGACGCCGACGCGCACGAGGTCTGTCAGACCGTGTGGTTCCGGTTCGCCCAGCACCTGGGGCGGATCCGGGAGCCGGAGAAGGCGGGCTCCTGGCTGGCCAGTACCGCGCGGCACGAGTGCCTGAAGGTGCACAGGAACGCGCGCCGGCTGATGCTGACGGACGATCCGCACCTGCTGGACCGGGTCAGTGAGGACGGAACGCCGGAGCAGTCGCTGCTGGAGGCGGAGGAAGCGGAGGCGCGGAGCGAGAGCGTGCGGCGGCTGTGGCAGGAGTTCGAGGAACTCGGCGAGCGGTGCAGGCAGTTGCTCCGCGTGCTGATCGCCTCGCCGCCGCCGAGTTATCAGGAGGTGTCCGCCGCGCTCGACATCGCGGTGGGCAGCATCGGGCCGCTGCGGCAGCGCTGTCTGCGCCGGCTGCGGGCCCGGCTCGAGGCACGGGGGGCGACGTGAGCGACAAGAGCGAGATGAACGACATGAACCACGTGGGCGACATGAACCACGTGGGCGACATGAACCACGTGGGCGACGCGGGCGACGACGTGGAACGCGACGACGACTTCGACACCGGGCTGCTGGAGGAGGAACTCCGGCAGGCGGCGGCCGTCCTGGACCCGCTGCCTCCCGCCCTGCTGCAGATCGCCGTGGACGCCTACGCGGTGTACGACCTCGACGCCCGTGTCGCCGAGCTGACCTTCGACTCGCTGGTCGACGCCATCCCGGTCAGGGGAGCGGCGGACGTGCCGCGCATGCTGACGTTCAGCGCGGGCGAGGTGACGCTGGACGTGGAGGTGAGCGCGCAGGGCCTGATGGGGCAGGTGCTGCCGCCCCAGCCGGCCCGTGTGGAGGTACTCGTCGGACCTCGGGCCACCGCGGCACTCACCGCCGACGACATGGGCCGCTTCGCCGCGGACACCACGCCCGCCGGCCCCTTCGCCCTGCGCCTGCGCACCGGCGACGAGGTGGTCACCACGGAGTGGCTCCGCGTCTGACGACGCCCCGCGCGTGGGCGTCCGGGCAGGGCCCGGCGGCCGGGCCGTGCTCCCCGTGCGCTCGCCGGTCCGGCCGCGCGGCGGGTGCCGGACCGGCGCGGCGCCGGGGTCAGCCGGAGACCGCGTCGACCAGGGCGGCGAGTGCAGAGGCGAGGCGGGACAGGCCCTGGTGCGGCGCGCCGCCCGGTTCGGCCATGTAGGTGTCCCGGCGGATCTCCACCATCAGCGCGGACACCTCGGCCCGCTTCCCGAAGAACTCCAGCGGCACGTACGTCCCCGCGAACGGGCTGTCCAGCCCCGTCTCCCCGCACGGTGCGAACGCCTCCCGGGCCGCGTCCAGGAGCGCGGGCGGGGTGTGGAAGGAGTCGGTGCCCAGGCAGATCTCCGGCCGAGGCCCGTCAACGTGCAGTTCGTAGGGCAGCGGCGCGCTCGGGTAGGAGTGCACGTCGATGATCACGGCCCGCCCGGTCGCCGCGAGCCGTCCGGCGACCGCCTCCGTCATCGCCCGCGCGTACGGCCGGAAGTACCGCTCGATCAGCGGCTCCCCGTCGAACCCGCCGGGCCGCAGCACCGCCTTGTGGGTGGTCCGGGTGTAGACCGCGCCCATGCCGGCGGACAGCATCTCCTCGCGCTCGTCCGGGAACCGCTCCGGATCGACGACCAGCCGCGACAGCCGGTTCACGAACCGCCACGGCACGGCACCGGCCGCCCGGGCCGCCGCCTCGGCGATCGACGCGGTGTGCGAGTCGGTGATGTGGTCCAGCTCCCGCTCCAGGCCGGCGTCGTCGAGCACGATCCCGGACCGGACGTCGGCGGGTATCTCCCGCGACGCGTGCGGTACGTGGAGGATCACGGGGGAGTCGGCGTCGCCGGGAAGGAACGCGAAGGACGGCGGGACATCGGTCATACGGCTGCTCCGGGAGCGTTGTCAGTGGTGCACGGAAGGATCAAGGTGCCACATGCCAGTGACAACGCCGACGACGGAGGACCCTCGTGCCGATCAGCGACGAGCAGGTGACCGGCCGCCCGTTCCTGCGGGCCCTGTACCGGAGCGACTACTACCCCGACCACGTCCTGGACCGGGGCCGGGCGATCCTGCTCGCCCTGTGCGCGCGCATCGAGGCGGACCGCCCCGCGGACCTGGCCGGGCTGTACGCGCTGACCCACGCCGCCACCGAGGAGTTCAACGCCCTCCAGGCCGAGTTCGAGGCGGCCGGCAGCGAGATCGAGACGGTGGCCCGGGACGAGATAGGCGGAGAGTTCCTGTTCGTCGCCCGGGCGTACGGCTTCGCCGACGCCGACGTCGAGGAGCTGATCGCTACCCGCGACTGGTGACCCGGCGCCGCGGGCGGGCGTACACGGGTCCGCCCCGGCCGGGCGCGGTGCCGGCCGGGGCGGATCCGCCCACCGCGAGCGTCAGCTCAGGGACGCCAGCGCCGCGTTCCACGTGGCGGACGGGCGCATGACCTCGGCGGCCTTGGCCGGGTCGGGCTGGTAGTAGCCGCCGATCTCGGCCGGCTTGCCCTGGACGGCGTTCAGCTCCTCGACGATCTTCGCCTCGTTGGCGCCGAGCGTCTCGGCGAGCGGGGCGAAGGCCTTCGCCAGGTCCGCGTCCTCGGTCTGGGCGGCCAGCTCCCGCGCCCAGTACAGGGACAGGTAGAAGTGGCTGCCGCGGTTGTCGATGCCGCCGACGCGACGGGTCGGGGACTTGTCCTCGTCGAGGAACGTCGCCGTGGCCCGGTCGAGGGCGTCGGCCAGGACCTTGGCGCGGGCGTTGCCCGTGGTCTCGGCGTACTGCTCCAGCGACGGCACCAGCGCGAAGAACTCACCGAGCGAGTCCCAGCGCAGGTAGTTCTCCTTGACGAGCTGCTGCACGTGCTTCGGCGCCGAGCCGCCCGCACCCGTCTCGAACAGGCCGCCGCCCGCCATCAGCGGGACGACCGACAGCATCTTGGCGCTGGTGCCCAGCTCCAGGATCGGGAACAGGTCGGTGAGGTAGTCACGCAGCACGTTGCCGGTCACCGAGATGGTGTTCTCACCGCGGCGGATGCGCTCCACCGACAGCTTGGTCGCCTCGACGGGGGCGAGGACGCGGATGTCCAGGCCCTCGGTGTCGTGCTCCTGGAGGTACTGCTCGACCTTGGCGATCAGGTTGGCGTCGTGGGCGCGGGTGGCGTCCAGCCAGAACACCGCCGGGTCGCCGGTGGCGCGGGCACGGGTGACGGCCAGCTTCACCCAGTCGCGGATCGGGGCGTCCTTGGTCTGGCAGGCGCGGAAGATGTCACCGGCGGAGACGGCCTGCTCGATGACGGCGTTGCCGTCCGCGTCGACCAGGCGGACCGTGCCCGTGACCGGGATCTCGAAGGTCTTGTCGTGGCTGCCGTACTCCTCGGCCTTCTGCGCCATCAGGCCGACGTTCGGCACCGAGCCCATGGCGGACGGGTCGTAGGCGCCGTTGGCCCGGCAGTCCTCGATCACGGCCTGGTAGACACCCGCGTAGCTGGAGTCCGGCAGGACGGCGAGGGTGTCGGCCTCCTGGCCGTCGGGGCCCCACATGTGGCCGGAGGTGCGGATCATGGCCGGCATGGAGGCGTCGACGATGACGTCCGAGGGGACGTGCAGGTTGGTGATGCCCTTGTCGGAGTCGACCATCGCCAGCTCGGGGCCCTCGGCGAGCTCCGCGTCGAAGGACGCCTTGATCTCCGCGCCCTCGGGCAGGGACTCCAGGCCCTTGTAGATACCGCCCAGACCGTCGTTCGGGGAGAGGCCGGCCGCGGCGAGCTTGTCGCCGTACTGGGCGAACGTCTTCGGGAAGAAGGCGCGCACCACGTGCCCGAAGACGATCGGGTCGGAGACCTTCATCATCGTGGCCTTGAGGTGCACGGAGAACAGCACGCCCTCCTGCTTGGCGCGGGCGACCTGCGCGGTCAGGAACTCCCGCAGCGCGCCGACGCGCATCACGGAGGCGTCGACGACCTCGTCCTTGAGGACGGGTACGGACTCGCGCAGCACGGTCGTGGAGCCGTCGTCGCCCTTGAGCTCGATGCGCAGCGCGCCGTCCTCGGCGATGACGACCGACTTCTCGGTGGAGCGGAAGTCGTCCGCGCCCATGGTGGCGACAGCGGTCTTGGACTCGGCGGTCCAGGCGCCCATGCGGTGCGGGTGGTTCTTGGCGTAGTTCTTCACCGAGGCGGGGGCGCGGCGGTCGGAGTTGCCCTCACGCAGGACCGGGTTCACGGCGGAACCCTTGATCTTGTCGTAGCGGGCGCGGATCTCGCGCTCCTCGTCGGTCTTCGGGTCGTCCGGGTAGTCCGGCAGCGCGTAGCCCTGGCCCTTGAGCTCGGCGATCGCGGCCTTGAGCTGCGGGATCGACGCCGAGACGTTGGGCAGCTTGATGATGTTGGCCGCGGGCGTCTTCGCCAGCTCACCGAGCTCGGCGAGGGCGTCCGGGATGCGCTGGTCCTCGGTCAGGTACTCCGGGAACACGGCGATGATGCGCCCGGCGAGCGAGATGTCCCGCGTCTCCACGGGGACACCCGCCTGCGAGGCGTACGCCTGGACCACCGGCAGGAAGGAATACGTCGCCAGGGCCGGGGCCTCGTCAGTGTGCGTATAGATGATGGTCGAGTCAGTCACCGGGTGCTCCGCTCCACGTCTGCAACATTGCTCGACATCAAGATATCTTGTGACGGCCTCCGGCTCGACAGGGGTCCGCGCCGAGTCCCGGGCGATCTCCCGCCACCCGGTCGTGCCGGCGTGGCGGGAGAGTCGCCCGTGCGGTCCTCAGATCGGCCGGGTGACGGTCATCTCGTCCGGCGCGGACTGCCCGGCGCGCTGCTGGGGGAACAGCACCGCGCCCTGCTGGATGGCCACCGTACGGGCGGGGGAGGGGATGCGGATGCCCTCCTCGCGGTAGCGACGGTGCAGCCGCTTGATGAACTCGTGCTTGATCCGGTACTGGTCGCTGAACTCACCCACGCCCAGGATCACGGTGAACCCGATGCGGGAGTCCCCGAAGGTGTGGAAGCGCACCGCGGGCTCGTGCTCCGGCACCGCGCCGGTGATCCCCGTCATCACCTCGGCGACGACCTCCTTGGTCACCCGCTCCACCTGCTCCAGGTCGCTGTCGTACGACACCCCGGCCTGCACCAGGATCGTCAGCTGCTGCTCGGGACGCATGAAGTTGGTCATGTTCGTCTTGGCGAGCTGCGCGTTGGGGATGACCACCAGGTTGTTGGACAGGTTGCGGACGGTCGTCTGGCGCCAGTTGATGTCCTCGACGTAGCCCTCCTCGCCGCTGCTCAGCTGGATGTAGTCACCGGGCTGCACGGTCTTGGAGGCGAGGATGTGGATGCCCGCGAAGAGGTTGGCGAGCGTGTCCTGGAGCGCCAGCGCGACCGCCAGACCACCGACGCCGAGGGCGGTGAGCATCGGGGCGATGGAGATGCCCAGTGTCTGCAGGCCGACCAGGAAACCGATCGCGAGGACCAGGATCCTGGTGATGTTCACGAAGATGGTCGCCGACCCGGCGACACCGGAGCGGGCCTGGGTGACCGAGCGTACGAGGCCCGCCACCACCCGGGCGGCCGACACCGTGGCGGCGAAGATGACCAGCAGGGTCAGGACCTGGTTGACGTTGTGCTGCACGGTCCGGGTCAGCGGCAGCGCCGCCGCCGCGGAGGCCATGCCGGCCGCGACCGCCGCCCACGGCGCGATCATGCGCAGGGCGTCCACGAGGACGTCGTCCCCGCGCCAGGTGGTGCGCTCGGCGTGCCGGCCCAGCCAGCGCAGCAGCATGCGGAGGAGGAACGCCGCCAGCAGACCGGCGGCGAGGGCGATGCCGGCGAGCACCAGATCGTCCATGGTGAGCGAGCGGGTCACCGCTCACCTCCGGCGAATGCCCGGTCCGACGGGGGTATGTGAGGTCGTGTCACGTGGTCACCTGCTCGAGTTCAACGGGATGTACGGCGGGCCGGCCGCCCCGACCTGCGGTCGGCACGATCGCTCATCCTGCCGTATCGGGCGGGGCGGCTCGTACCACGGCGGGTGGCCCGGGCCGGCGACCGAGCCGTGACCGACGCCCCGGGTGGGGTCCCCCCGCGGGCTGCGGTGAGCCGCCGCCCTCGCACCGTGTCCGGGGGCTGCCCCCGGAGTGGCAGGGCAGGACGGTGGCGTGCTTGACCTCAATCATGGTCGAGGTCCTACGGTCGCAGGCATGAGCATGGAGACCACAGCGTGGACACAGCTGCGCACCGTCATGTCCGCCGAGGACGAGCACCGTCCCGTGACGCGGAGGACGCTGCACCGCATCGCGGCCTTCGCCCGCCCGCACCGCCGCCGGCTCACCCTGTTCGTGCTGCTCGGCACGGCGACCGCGGCGCTCGCCGTCGCCACCCCCGTGCTCGCCGGACGAGTGGTGGACACGATCGTGTCCGGCGGTGACGAGTCCTCCGTGGTCCGCCTGGCGCTGCTCATCGCGTTCATCGCGATCGTGGAGGCCGTCCTCGGCGTCCTCGGCCGGCGGCTGTCGGCGGCGCTCGGCGAGGAGCTCATCCTCGACCTGCGGACAGCGGTGTTCGACCATGTGCAACGCATGCCCGTCGCGTTCTTCACCCGCACCCGCACGGGGGCGCTGGTCTCCCGTCTCAACAACGACGTCATCGGCGCCCAACGGGCCTTCAGCAACACCCTGTCGACGGTGGTCGGCAACGTGGTCACCCTGGTGCTCGCCCTCGCGGTGATGCTCACCCTGTCCTGGCAGATCACCCTGCTGGCGCTGGTGCTGCTGCCGGTGTTCGTCGTCCCGGCCCGGCGGATGGGCCGCCGCATGGCCGCCATGCAGCGCGAGGCCGCCGCCCTGAACGCCGCCATGGGCACCCGGATGACCGAGCGCTTCTCCGCCCCGGGGGCCACCCTGGTGAAAATGTTCGGCCGCCCGGAGGAGGAGTCGGAGGAGTTCGCGGCGCGCGCCCGCCGGGTCCGCGACATCGGCGTCCGTACGGCCACGGCACAGACGGTGTTCATCACCGCGCTTACCCTCGTCTCGGCCCTCGCCCTCGCGCTGGTCTACGGCCTCGGCGGGCGGCTCGCGCTCAGCGGTGTCCTCGAACCGGGCGCGGTGGTGGCCCTGGCCCTGCTGCTGACCCGGCTGTACGCGCCGCTCACCTCGCTGGCCGGGGCACGGGTGGAGGTGATGAGCGCGCTGGTCAGCTTCGAAAGGGTCTTCGAGATCCTCGACCTGGAGCCGATCGTCCGGGAGAAGCCGGACGCGCGCGAGGTGCCCGGGGGGCCGGTGGCCGTCGAGTTCGACGACGTCCGCTTCGGCTACCCGTCCGCCGACAAGGTCTCCCTCGCCTCCCTGGAGGAGGTCGCCGCCCTCGACCCGCGCGGCGGCGAGGAGGTCCTGCACGGCATCTCCTTCCGCGCCGAACCGGGGCAGACCGTCGCCCTGGTCGGCTCCTCCGGCGCGGGCAAGTCGACCGTCGCGGCCCTGCTGCCGCGGCTGTACGACGTCGACTCGGGCGCCGTGCGGGTGGGCGGTGTCGACGTCCGCGACCTGACCGCCGCCTCACTGCGCGCCACCCTCGGCATGGTCACCCAGGACGGCCACCTCTTCCACGACACCGTCCGCGCCAACCTGCTGCTCGCCCGGCCGGACGCGGGCGAACCCGACCTGTGGGACGCCCTGCGCAGGGCCCGCCTGGACACCCTCGTACGGGCCCTGCCCGACGGCCTGGACACGGTGGTCGGCGAACGCGGCTACCGGCTCTCCGGCGGGGAACGCCAGCGCATGACCATCGCGCGGCTGCTGCTGGCCCGCCAGCGGGTCGTCATCCTCGACGAGGCCACCGCCCATCTGGACAACACCTCCGAGGCCGCCGTGCAGGAGGCGCTCACCGAGGCGCTGGAGGGCAGGACGGCGGTGGTGATCGCCCACCGGCTGTCCACCGTCCGCGCGGCCGATCTCATCCTGGTCGTCGAAGCCGGCCGGATCGTGGAACGCGGCACGCACCGGGACCTGCTGGCCGCCGGCGGCCGTTACGCCGAGCTGTACCGCACCCAGTTCACCCACCGGCCGACGACGGACGGCCCGGGTGACGGGCGCGGGGCGCGGGCGGCGGCGTAGCAGCCCGCGCGCCCTGCCGGACGGCCACGCACGGCGGGCCGCCGCCGGCCCCCGAACCGGGACCGGCGGCGGCCCGCGTACGGGTCACTTCCCCTTGCTGACGGCCTCCGTCCGGCCCGTCTCCTTCGCGGCGCCGGACCTGGCCCGGCCGGAACCGCCGCGCGCGCGACCACGGCCGCGGCCCCGCCCCCGGCCGTCCTTGCCGTCACCGGCGTACGCCTCGAGCTCGATGGCGAGCGGCGAGGCGGTCAGGACCGACGAGTACGTGCCGACCAGCATGCCGATCAGCAGGGCGAGCGCGAAGTCGGTGAGCGAGTCACCGCCCAGCACGGCCAGCGCGGCCAGGATGAAGAGAACACCGATACCGGTGTTGACCGTACGGGGCACCGTCTGCAGGATCGCCTGGTTGGTGACCTGGGACAACGGCTCCTTGCTGTCCTTCCGCCACAGCTCGCGGATCCGGTCGAAGACCACCACGGAGTCGTTCACCGAGTAGCCGATCACGGTGAGCAGCGCGGCCAGGAACACCCCGTCGATCGGCTTGCCCAGCCAGGCGAAGACGCCGGTGAGGATGACCACGTCGTGCGCGAGGGCCGCCACCGCGCCGGTGCCGAACATCCAGCGGAACCGGAACGCCAGATACAGCAGCTGGGCACCGAGCGCCAGACCGAGCGCGATCAGCGCGTTGCGGCGCAGTTCGTCACCGAGGCTCGGACCGATCAGTTCGTCACGGACCTTCTCGGCCCCGCCGCCGACCTCGGCGATGGCGTCGGCGACCTCGACCGCCTCCGCGTTGGTCAGTTCCTCGGTGCGCACGGTCAGCTTGTCGTCACCCGAGGACTGGACGACGGCCTGCGGGAAACCGGCGTCGGCGAGCGCCTCGCGGGCCCGGTCCGGATCGACGGTGGTGCTGGTGGAGTACTCGATCAGCCGGCCGCCGGTGAACTCCACGCCGTAGTTCAGGCCGCGCACCACGATGCCCGCGGCGGCGACGGCCAGCACGACGGCGGACACCGCCAGCCAGCGGCGCGGGCGCCGCATCAGCTGGGGGTTGCGCCGGGTGAGGTACGCACGGACCCGGCCGATGGAGGCCAGGCCGGTGATCTTCGGCCGGCGGTGCACCCAGGTGCGGGCCACCGCGAACTCGGCCAGCACCCGGGTGATCACCAGGGCGCTGATCATCGACGCGACGACACCGATGCCCAGCGTGACACCGAAGCCCTTGACCGGGCCGGACGCGAGCAGGAACAGCAGCACCGCCGCGATCAGCGTCGTGATGTTGGAGTCCGCGATGGCGCTGAACGCGCCCTTGAAGCCGGCGGTCAGGGCGGAACGGCTGCTGGGCCGGTTGCGCTTGCCGTACTCCTCCCTGGCCCGTTCGAAGACGAGCACGTTGGCGTCCACCGCCATGCCGATGGCGAGCACGAAACCGGCCAGACCGGGCAGGGTCAGCGTCGCGCCGAGCGCCGCCAGCCCCGCGTAGGAGATCAGGCCGTAGCAGATCAGGGCCAGCGTGGCCAGGACACCCATCAGCCGGTACACGACGATGATGAAGATCGCGGTGAGGGCGGTGCCGACGACCGCCGCCCAGGCACTCGCCTCGATGGCCTCGGCGCCCAGCGTCGGACCGACGGTCCGCTGCTCGACGGTCTCCACCGGCACCGGCAGCGCACCGCCCTTGACGAGCAGCGCGAGCTCCTTGGCCTCGTCACTGGTGAACGAGCCGGTGATCTGCGTGGACCCGCCGGTGATGCCCGCCCCGCAGGACACGGACGGGTCGACCTGCGGCGAAGAGATGATCTTCTTGTCGAGGACGATCGCGACCCGGCGCTGCGGGTCACCCGCCGGGTGGCAGGCGGCCTCGCCGGTCAGCTTGGCCCAGCCCTTGTCGTCCTCGAAGTCCACGGTCACGTGCCAGCCCGCGCCGGTCTGCTGGTCGATGAGGGCCTCGGCGTCCTCGACGTCCTGGCCGCGCAGGGCCGCCGGGCCCAGCCGGAGCCGCTCACCCGACTCGTCGGGCAGCACCTCCTCGCCCTTCTCCTGCGGCTTGTCGGTCGCGGTGGCGGCGCCGAGCACCGGGTGGACGGAGAGCTGGGCGGTACGGCCCAGTACGTCGGCGGCCTGCCGCGGATCCTGCAGCCCGGGCAGTTCGACGATGATCCGGTTCTCACCGGAGCGGACGATGCTCGGTTCGGCCACACCGAGCGCGTCGACGCGGCCGCGCAGCACCTCCAGGGTGCGGTCGGTGGCCTCCCCGTCGGCCTTCACGGTCTCGGAGTCGCGGGTCTCCAGCACGATCTGGGTGCCGCCCCGCAGATCCAGGCCCAGACGGACCGGAACGGTGACGGCGATGAACACGGATGCGGCGATCACGGCGAGCGCGAACAACGCCCTGAAGCGGGCGGGACGTTTCACAGATGCCTCCAGCAGGCAGGCGAGAAGAAGGAAGAGGGAATCTCAGGTGCTGGAGGCGGCGGGCGGAGCCCGCCCCAGGTCCGACGGCACGTACGCCGCCGCCGGTGGCGCGTGCCCAGCGGACGGTGCCGGCCGTGCGGGCCGGGGCGGCATCAGCGGCGCGTAGGCGGGGGTGAAGAGCAGATGCCCGTCGAACAGCGTCCGCTCACCGGCGTCCCGCTCCAGCCGGGTGAGCAGCGCACGGACACCGACATAGGCGTCGTCGCTGTAGGGGCGGGTGTCGGAGGAGTACGACGTCGGGGCCGGGGACGCCCCGGTCAGGGACGCGCGGGCCGCGGCGCCGGGGACGAAGTCGGTGCCGCCGGTGACGCCGAGCGCCAGCAGTACGGCCGCGAAGGCGGCGAAGGCCGCCGCGGCCGCACGGAACGGAAGCCGGGGGGCACGCCCCCGCGGGTCGGCGGTCAAGGCTCGACGAGTCCGGCGCGAATGGCGTAACGGGTCAGTTCGAGACGGTCCCGCAGCCCCAGTTTGTGCAGCAGGTTCTCGCGGTGCCGCTGCACCGTCTTGACACTGATGAAGAGCAGCTCGGCGATCTCCTTCGACGAGTGGCCCTCGGCGACGAGCTTCAGCACCTCCTCCTCGCGGGGCGTCAGCAACTGCTCGGGCGCCTCCTCCCCGTGCCGCACCCGGTCGAGGTAGTTGCGGATCAGCGCGGTCACCGCGCCCGGGTACAGGAACGGCTCGTCCCGCATCGCGGCCCGGCAGGCGGCGACCAGATCGCGGTCGGCGACGGACTTCAGCACGTACCCGCCCGCGCCCGCCTTCAGCGCCTGGAACAGGTACTGCTCGTTGTCGTGCATCGTCAGCATCAGGATGCGCAGACCCGGCTTCAGCGCGGTCAGCTCACGCGCGGCCTGCAGACCGGTCAGCCGCGGCATGGCGATGTCCAGGACCGCCAGGTCGACGTCGTGGGTGCGGGCCATGGCGATGGCCTCCGCACCGTCACCGGCCTCGGCCACCACCTCCAGGTCCGGCTCCCGGTCGAGGATGAGCCGGACACCGCGCCGCACCAGGGCGTGGTCGTCGGCGAGCAGGATCCGGATCTTCGGCTGCGTCCGGTGGTCGGCGGGCGTGTGCTGACGGTTCATGACTGCTTCCTGACGGCGGGCACGGTGAGCCGGACCCGCGTCCCGATTCCTGGTGCGAAGGTGGTGGAGGCCGGGGTTCTCCCGTCCGCGCTGGAGATGTCCAGGACGGCCCCGATCAGCAGCGCCCGCTCCCGCATCCCGCGAAGTCCGGCACCCTCCTGCGCGGCACCGATGCCGCGCCCGTCGTCGGCCACCTCGAGGACGACACGGCCGTCCCTGCCGCGCAGGCTCACCTCCACGTTCCGTGCCTCCGCGTGCCGGGCGGCGTTGGTCAGACTCTCCTGCGCCACACGGTAGATCACCAATTCCGTCTCGTGGTCCAGCACGGGCAGATCGGCGTCGAAGCCGCGCCGCACGCGCAGCCCGGTGTGCGTGGAGAACTCCGTCGCCAGCGAGGTCACCGCGCTGACCAGACCCAGGTCGTCCAGTACGCCCGGACGGAGCCGGCGCACCAGCCGGCGGACCTCGTCCAGGCTCTCCCGGGTGATCTCCTGCGCCTGCTGGAGCTCACCGCGCAGCGGCTCGGACGCCTCGTCCGCTGCCCGCTTCAGCGCCAGCAGCACCGCGGTCATGCTCTGCCCGACCTCGTCGTGCAGCTCCTGGGCGATGCGGCGACGCTCGCCCTCCTGGGCCAGGATGGCGCGGGCGCTGCTCGCGACGCGTTCCCCCTCCAGCCGCTCCAGCATCGCGTTGAAGGAGCTGACCAGCTCGGCCACCTCCCCGCCGCCGCGCACGGGCAGCCGCTGCCCCGGACGCAGCAGGTCGACGGTGGACATCAGCCGGGTCACCCGGTCCAGCGGGGCCAGCCCGATGCGCAGCAGGGCCGCGTTGGCGACGAGCATCACACCGAGCCCGCCCACCAGGATCACCGCCTCGGTGAGCAGCACCGGAACGGACACGGTCACCGGAGCCCACAGCAGCAGCGCCGTGGCACTGCCCAGCACCACGGCATTGAGCCCGAAGATCCGCCAGTACAGGGACACGGAGGTCACGCCTTCCTCTTTCTCGTCTGCCTCTACTGTCGGTCACCGCTCATTGTCCCGCGGCGGCGGCCCCATGGTCCCGGCGGACAGCGCACAGCGTGCACGGCGTCCGCCGCCCGGGTCGATGGGCCCCGCACCCCATTTCCCCCGGCCCGCCCGACCCATGCCGTACGGGGTGGGTCCTCGGACCCGTCACAGATGGGTACCGCGCCCAATGGGCCCCACGCGGGAAACGGGCGATGGTGAAGGCAACATCCGTACGTCTCGAGGAGGCCCCTCCGTGTCGCTCGACCTGCCCCGCACCGAACCGCGCTCCGTCAACCCGGCCGCGGACGAGGTCCGCCAGCGGCTCGAACACGCCCGAACGACCCGCCTCGCACAGCTCAAGGCCCTGGACGACACCGGGCAGAACCCCGGTGACCACCTGATGTCCAACCAGAAGGACGCCATCAAGCGCGTCCTCACGGAGATCGACGAGGCCTTCGCCCGGGTCGAGGACGGCACCTACGGCACCTGCCTGGGCTGCTCCAAGTCCGTGCCGCCGGAGCGCCTGGAGATCCTCCCGCACACCCGGTACTGCGTCGCCTGCCAGAGCCGCGCCGCCTGACCGTTCCTTCGTTCCGTCCTTCTCGCCCGCTCTGCCCAAGGGGTGCAGTGGTGTCCCATCAGACCATCGACGAGCCCGACACGGTCCTCACCCCCGAGGACCTCGCCGCGCTGCGCGAGAACCTGCACGAGCAGCGACTGTTCCGGCAGGAGCAGCTGCGGCAGTTCGCCTCCACGACCCGTGCCGACGACCGCCGCAGGCAGGCGGACGCCGCCCAGCTCGAGGTCGGCGTCAAACTCGCCGCCTCCGCGCGCATGGTGCTCGCCGACGTCGAGGCGGCACTCGCCCGGATGGACTCCGGCGCCTACGGCACCTGTCATCTGTGCCGCCGCCCGGTCGAACGCCACCGCCTGCTGATCGTCCCCCAGGCCCGCTACTGCGGGCGCTGCCAGCAGGTGCGGGAGGCCGGCCGGTGACCGTGATCCGGCACTCCCGGCCGGCTCCCGTACGTCACCGGCACTGGCCGCTGTGCCGGCGCTGCTCGGGGATCGCTCTCGACCTGGGCAGCGCCCGCACGCGGGCGTGGATCGCGGGGCGGGGGATGGTCCTGGACGTGCCCACCGTGACCTTCCCCGGCAGCGGCGCCGTGCACCCCATCCAGCGCGGCACCATCGTCGACACCGCCGGCACGGCCCGCATGCTGGACCGGCTGCTCGGCCACCGGCTGCCCAGGATCGGCCGCCCCATGGTCGTCCTCACGGCCCCTGTGCTCGACGGGCTCGCCTTCCGGACCGCGGCCCGCGCCGCCGTGGAGATCCTCCGTCCGCGCTCCGTGCTGACGGTGCCCGGCGCGCGGGCGGTGGCGCTGGCCGCGGGCGCCGACCACGTCCGTCCGCTGCTGGTCGTGGACATCGGTGCGCACCTCACCGAGGTGGTGCTGCTCGCGGACGGCGCGGTGACCGACGCCCGCCGCACCGCGCTGGGCACCGGGGACCTCTCCGACGGCACCGAACCCGAACTGATCACCGAGGCGGTGACCGCCATGGTGACGGCGATGCTCCGGCAGGACCGCACCTCCCTCACCCGCACGGCCCTGCGCCGCGGTGTCCTGCTGGCCGGCGGCGGCGCGCTGCGCCCCGACATCACCCGTGACCTGCCCGACAGCCTCGGCTGCGCGGTCCAGCCGGTGCCGTCCCCGCACACCGCTGCCGTCCGGGGCGCCGCCGGCCTCCTCGCCGCGGCCCACCACCACCCCTCCGCCGCCGGAACGCCCTGATCCACCCCGACGGCCCTCCGGGCCCACCTCGATTGCCTGTGACTTCGCACGAAGGGAGAGCCGACGTGGCGGGCGCCATACCTCCGGCACAGCCGCCCCCCGGCCCACCGCCGCGCCCCCTGCTGTGGCGCCGGCGGCGCAATCCCCTGCGCCGTCGCACCGACCGGCTCCAGACCTGGATCGGCCTCGGCGTGCTGATCACCGTCCTGGCCGTGGCACCCGTGACCGCCGTCCTCGTCGGCGACGCCGCCCGCGGCCACTACGAAGACCTCGCCCGCCACCAGACGCAGACCCGGTACGAGACGGACGCGACGCTCACCCGGGACGCGCCCCGCCACCCCGAGCCGGGCTCGGACGAGGAGAAGCACACCCGCTACCCGGTCGAGGTCCGAGTCGTCACCCGAGAGGGCCGAACCCGCACCACCCGCGCCGAGGTCCGGCCCGGGCTGACCGCCGACAACACGGTACGCATCTGGATCACCGAGGACGGCGAGGCGACGGATCCTCCGCTCACGTCCAAGGAGGTCCGCAGCCGCACCACCGGCTGGGCGCTCCTCGCCGCCATGGGCGTCGCCCTCACCGGCGCCGCCGCCCACGCCCTGACCGGCCTCGTGCTGCGCCGCCGCAACCTGGCCCGCTGGGACGCGGCCTGGGCGGAGACCGCACCCCGCTGGACGACACCCACCTGAGCCGGTGCGCCCCGGCCGGGCTCAGTCCGTGAGGGCCTTGACCCGGCGCAGGGCCAGTGCGACGGCGACGTTCACCGCACGACGGCCGTCTCCGGCCGCCTTTCTCACCACTGTGCAGGCCGGTGCACCCTCCTGGCCGGCCAGAACCAAGCTTCGAAACATTCGGTAACGTGGCATCAGTCTTCGAGTCGATCCTTCGCCCAAGTGTGAAGAGCCTGCATTCAACCAGTTCGATGCATTGCCTGAACTGCGCATATCTGAAGTGGCTCACGTTCTTTTCTCAGCGAAGATTTCGAAACATTGACCGAAACTGTTGACGCTTGACGCGCGCAGGCCAACACTGTCCGGCATCGACCTCCCCACCGAGCCGTCACAGGAGGCGCACCACATGAACGTGCCCGTCCGTCCCGGGGGCCGCCGACGCGGCCGCCTGCTGCTCAGCGTCAGAAGTGTCTGGACCGTCGCGCTGGCCGCCGTCACCGCGCTGCTCCTGACCGCCACCACCGCCACCGCCGCCGTCACCACGAATCAGACCGGCACCAACAACGGCTGGTGGTACTCGTTCTGGACCGACGCCCAGGGAACCGTCTCCATGGACCTCGGCTCCGGCGGCAACTACAGCACCCAGTGGCGCAACACCGGCAACTTCGTCGCGGGCAAGGGCTGGAGCACCGGCGGCCGCAAGACCGTCAACTACTCCGGCAGCTTCAACCCGTCCGGCAACGCGTACCTGACGCTCTACGGCTGGACCACCGGCCCGCTCATCGAGTACTACATCGTCGACAACTGGGGCACCTACCGGCCCACCGGCGAGTACAAGGGCACCGTCACCACCGACGGCGGCACGTACGACATCTACAAGACGACCCGGTACAACGCCCCCTCCATCGAGGGCACCAGGACCTTCGACCAGTACTGGAGCGTCCGGCAGTCCAAGCGCACGGGCGGCACCATCACCAGCGGCAACCACTTCGACGCCTGGGCGAGCAAGGGCATGAACCTGGGCAACCACAACTACATGATCATGGCCACCGAGGGCTACCAGAGCAGCGGCAACTCCAACATCACGGTGAGCGAAGGATCAGGTGGTGGTGGCGGTGGTGGCGGCAACAACGGCGGCTGCAACGCGACCCTGTCGGCCGGCGAGAAGTTCGGCGACCGCTACAACCTCAACGTCTCGGTGAGCGGATCCAGCGACTGGACCGTGACGATGCGGGTCCCCTCCCCGGCGAAGGTCTCCTCGACCTGGAACGTCAGCGCCACCTACCCCGACAGCCAGACACTCGTCGCCAGGCCCAACGGCAGCGGCAACACCTGGGGCACCACCATCCAGACCAACGGCAACTGGACCTGGCCGACCGTCTCCTGCAGCGCCGGCTGACACTCGTTTCGAGGAGGACCCCGCACATGAGCACCGGACAAGGACAGTCGGTCACCCGGTACCTGGTCCCCGGACTGGCCGTCGCCGCACTGACCGTGGCGGCAGCCGTGACGTCGACCGTCAACGCACCCGAGTCGCACGCGGCCGCCTGCAACGGCTACGTCGGACTCACCTTCGACGACGGCCCGCAGGCCGGTTCCACGTCGAACCTGCTCAACGCGCTCAGGCAGAACGGGCTGCGGGCCACGATGTTCAACCAGGGCCAGTACGCCGCCGCCAACCCCGCCCTGGTCAAGGCCCAGGTCGACGCGGGCATGTGGGTCGCCAACCACAGTTACACCCACCCCCACATGACCCAACTGAGCCAGTCCCAGATGGACTCGGAGATCGCCCGCACCCAGCAGGCGATCGCGAACGCCGGTGGCGGCACGCCGAAGCTGTTCCGGCCGCCGTACGGCGAGACCAACTCGACGCTGCGCTCGGTGCAGGCCAAGTACGGTCTGACCGAGGTCATCTGGGACGTCGACTCGCAGGACTGGAACAACGCGAGCACCGACGCCATCGTGCAGGCCGCCTCCCGGCTCACCAACGGTCAGGTGATCCTGATGCACGACTGGCCGGCCAACACCATCGCCGCCATCCCGCGGATCGCGCAGAACCTCGCCTCCCGGGGCCTGTGCGCCGGCATGATCTCCCCGCAGACCGGCCGTGCGGTGGCCCCGGACGGCTCCGGCGGGGGAGGGGACGGCGGTGGCGGCGGTGACACGGCGTGCACCGCGACCCTGTCGGCCGGCAGTCGCTGGGGCGACCGCTACAACCTCAACGTCTCGGTCTCCGGCGCGAACGACTGGACCGTGACCATGAACGTGCCGTCACCGGCGAAGGTCTCGGCGACGTGGAACGTCAGCACGTCCTACCCCGACAGCCAGACACTCGTCGCCCGGTCCAACGGCAGCGGCAACAACTGGGGGGTGACGATTCAGACCAACGGCAACTGGACCTGGCCGACGGTCACCTGCCGCACGAGCTGAACCGCGGAACCGCGAAGCCGCTGAACCGGTGGAACCGCTGAGCCGAGGGCGAGCCGCAGCACGCACCCCGCTGCGGCTCGCCGCGCGCCCGGTCACAGATGCTCGCCGAACCATTCGGCGGCCAGCCGGGCGACCTCCTCCAGCGCCCCCGGTTCGGGGAAGAGGTGGGTCGCGCCGGGCACCACGTGCACCCGGTGTTCACCGGGCAGCCGCTCCGCGGCCCGGCGGTTGAGACCGAGGACCGTTTCGTCGTCGCCCCCGACGACGAGCAGCACCGGAGAGGCGACCAGTGCCAGTGCGTCACCCGCCAGATCCGGACGCCCGCCCCGCGACACGACGGCCGACACCCGCCCGGGCCGCTCCGCCGCCGCCACCAGTGCGGCTGCCGCACCCGTGCTGGCCCCGAACAGTCCCACCGGGAGATCCGCGGTGTCCGGACGCCGCTCCAGCCAGTCGATCGCGTGCGCCAGCCGCCGGGACAGCAACCCGATGTCGAACCGGTGCTCTCCCGTCCCGGCGTCCTCGCGTTCCTCCTCCTCCGTCAGCAGGTCGAGGAGCAGTGTGCCGAAGCCCGCCGACCGCAGCGCGGCGGCGACGGCCCGGTTGCGGGGGCTGTGCCGCGAGCTGCCACTGCCGTGCGCGAACAGCACCGCCCCGCGCACCCCGGCGGGAATCCCGAGGTCACCGGCCAGGGCCGCCCCGCCCGAGGGGATCGTCACGGTCGCCGACAGCATGCCCGGCCCTCCTCACTCGGATTCCTCGGCCCGCCCCGTCGGCAGCAGACCGCCGATGTCCTTGGGCAGTGCCGCGACCACCTTCTCGGTCAGCTCCGGAGCGAGGGCGGCGTCCAGCACCTCCAGTACGGCGGCGGCCTCCCGGAGCGCGGCGTCCTCGTCCGTCTCCGCACGGCCGGCGATCCGGCCGGCGAACGTCGTCAGACCGAAACGCTCGTCCTGCGCGACGTCCTGCCTGGCCTGCCGCATCGGGGCCGCCAGGGTCGGCGGCAGCTGGGCGGCGACGTGACCCGTGAGCCCGGACGGCAGCCGCTCCGCCAGCGTGGTCAGCACGGCACGGGTGGCCATCTCGGCCGATCCCCGGTCCGGCAGCCGAGTAAGGGCCTGTACTTTTCCGATGATCTCATCGTGCTGCATGAGGTGGCGTCCTTCCTCATGGTGCGGTGGTCGCGCCCGAGTACCCGGTACGGGCTCCCGGATACCGGTTTGCCCCCGGTCACGAACGGCTACCCGACCTCCCTCCGCACGAGACCGAGGAGGTGTGCCGTATGCGCGACGAAGACACCGGCCGGACCGGGAAGCCCGTCTCCCGCGCCCGCTCCGGAGCGATCGGCCGCCGCTTCCCCAGGACCGGCACCGAACCGATCACCGCCCGCAGCCCGCTGCGCCTGCGCCTGCTGCTCGCCGGCGTGTCCCTGCCGGTCCTCCTCGCGGGCTGCGTCCTCTTCGGCGTCTGGGCCGCCGACGCCGGTCCGGGCGACAGCCCCGGCCGGGGCCCGCTGATCTTCATTGCGGCGGTCTGCGGATTCCTCGCCCTGACGGCCCTCGTGGACCTTGTCGTGGTCCGGCGCCGCCTGCGCCGCGAACGCGGCACCGGCCCCTGACCCACCGCCGGGCGGACGCTCCCGTACCCGCCCGGCGGCCGCGGCCTACCAGCGGTCGCGGTGCACGACCTCTTCGACCGGACGGCGGCTCACCGGTCCGAACTTTCCGCGTGGCCACCCCACCGGGATGGCCGCGAAGGTGTTCATGTCCTCGGGAATGCCGAGGGCCGCCTTCCACTCGCTCTCCAGGAACAGGTGCCAGATGGTGATGTTGGCGGCCAGGCCCAGGCCCCGCGCGGCGAGCAGCAGGTTCTGCACGCCCGGGTAGACGCAGGAACCCTCCGCGAGGGCGGAGAAGCGGTCCTGGATCCGCCCCATGCGTGCCGTCGCGTCGGGCCCGAGCGCTTCGGCGTAGACGCGCAGACCCTCCTCCTCGATCCTCGGCTCCGGGAACCGGTAGCAGGGGATGATCAGCGCCGGCGTCTCGGCGAAGTGGTCCCGCTGGTACTCGATGGCGGCGACCATGCGTGCGTACGCGGCCTCGTCCATGCCGGCGGGCGCGTACTTGCCGGTCGTGGCCAGGTAGGCGTCCACGCAGCGCTTCCACAGCGGCGCGAGCTCCGCCATGACCGCCCGGTCGGTGACGACGACGTACTCGTAGCGCTGCATGTTGCCGCCGCTGGGACCCCACACGGCGGCCTGTATCAGCCGGTCCAGCAGTTCGTCGGACACCGGATCGGGCAGCAGGCGCCGCATGGCCCGCATGGTGGACATGGTGCTGAAGAGGGCCGGTTCGGCGGCGCCGCCGACGGCGGGCTCGGACAGGGTGTCTGGAGTATGCATGATCGCGAGTGTAGGGATGTCACGCGTCAGCAGCAGTCATCTGCCGCAAGAACAAGGTCCGCTGACGTCGCGTCAGCCCAGCCGGCCCCGGGCTTCCTCCCCCGTCGAGGGCCGGAAGCCCCTTCCCGGGCGGCCCGACGGTGAAAACCCGTCGAAGCGGGCCGGGGCGGCTGCCTACCCTGGCGGCATGCCTGCCTCGAAGACCTCCTACGTCTGCCTGCCCTGCCGGGCCGCGTACAAGCAGCCGTACCCGTCGCACGAGCCGCACGGCGGGGACGGGCGGCGGACCTGTCCGCGCTGTGCGGAGCCGCTGGTGCACGTGGGGTCGGCCTTCGCCGCGCCGCCGCGCCGGGACACCCGGGCATGGAGGGTGCTGTCCGTCCTGCTGCACGCGGGTGTCCGCTTCCACAAGAGCTGCTGCGGCGGGCCCGGGTACCGTCCGCGCACGCTGAGGGAGGTGCGCGAGCGGATGGCGCACGCCCGCCGCACCGGCGAGCCCCTCGCCCGGGCCCTCGTACGCCCCGAGGTGCCGTGACGGGTGACCCGGCACGGTGTGCACCGCCGGCGACTGCCGGGCCGGAGCCGCTCAGCGCAGTACGGCCGCCGGCAGGTCGGCGCCCGGCGCCGTCAGGCCGGGCAGGTCGGGGGTGTGCCGGAGGTGACGGCCGTGCCGTCGGGCCGTGAGCGGGCCCGCGCGGCGCAGGACGGCGAGGTGGCGGGAGACCTCCGGTAGTGACGGTTTCCCGGTGTGGGCCGGATCGCCGGTGGTGTGCGGGCCGCGGGCCAGGGGCGCAGCAGCCGCAGCCGCACCGGGTGCGCAAGGGCCGCGGGGTGGCCGTGCCCCGGCCTCACGCCCCCTCGAACCTCGCCGTGCTCTGCCGTACCACCAGATGCGTGGCCAGCTCGATGCGCTGCGCCGCCCTGCCGGGGGTGTCCGGGGTGTCCGGGCGGAGGAGCATGCGGGAGGCCTCCTCGGCCATGCGGCGCAGGGGTTGGTGGACCGTGGTGAGGGGCGGGCTCGACCACTGGGCCAGGGGGACGTCGTCGTAGCCCACCACCGACAGCTCCTGCGGGACGCGCAGGCCCCTGACGCGGGCCGCCTCCAGGACGCCGAGGGCCTGGAGGTCGCTGCCGGCGAAGACCGCGGTCGGGCGGTCGGGGCCGTCGAGGAGGTCCATGGCGTGCTCGAAGCCGCTCTGGACGTGGAAGTCGCCGAAGCGCATCAGGCGCGGGTCCGTCTCCAGGCCGGCCATCGCCATGGCGGAGCGGTAGCCGTCCAGGCGGGCCAGGGAGCAGAGCATGTCCTCGGGCCCGGTGATGATGGCGACCCGCTCGTGGCCGAGGTCGGTGAGGTGGCGGGTGGCGGCGAGACCGCCGGCCCAGTTGGCGGAACCCACCGAGGGGACGTCGGGGTCGGGGTCGCCCGCCGGGTCGATCACGACGAAGGGGATGGCCGCCGCCCTGAGCTGCGCCTTGATGTCCCCGGGGAGAGTGGAGAAGACCAGTACGACACCCAGCGGCCGGCGTTGGAGCACGCCCGGGAGCCACTCCGGCGCGGGGGTGTGCCGGGTGCCGCTCTCGGTGAGGACCACCGTGGCGCGGTTGTCCTTGGCGACGTTCTCCACACCCCGGATCAGCTCCATGGCCCAGACGCTTTCCAGCTCGTGGAAGACGATCTCGATGAGCGGCGAGCGCGACGACGGCTGGGCGCGACGGCGGTAGCCGTGGGAGTCGAGCAGCCGTTCCACCTTGGCCCGGGTCGCGCGTGAGACATCCGATCGGCCGTTGAGGACCTTCGAAACTGTCGGCATCGAAACGCCGGCCTCTTTCGCCACCCTGGCCAGGGTGACTCTGCCGCTCGCCTCGTGGTCATCGTGCATAGGCGCAGGATACGGCACAGCGCTCGGATAACGGTTTGGGTGAGTGCCTACCCGACCGTTGACCGAAAGTCCCGTCTGACCTACTGTCCCACGGCATGGACTTTCGGCGATGACGCCGAAACTTTCGAAAGGCGAACGATGAAGACACGTGCGCGCTTGCCCAGACTGGTCGCCTGCGGTGCGACGCTCGCCCTGGCCCTGACCCTCTCGGCCTGCGGTGGCGACGGCGGGGCGTCGGCGGACGACGGCAAGATCCATGTCCTGGTCTACGGGGACGCCACCAACAAGGTCGAGAAGCGGCTCGTCGACACCTTCAACAAGACGTCCGACGTCAAGGTCGTCCTCGACACCATCCCCGGTGCGGACTACCAGAAGAAGCTGCAGACGATCATCAGCACCCCGCAGGCGCCGGACGTCTTCTTCAACTGGGGCGGCGGCAGCATCAAGCCCTTCGTCAAGGCCGACCTGCTGATGCCGCTGGACGACTTCATCGCGAAGAACCCGGACCTGGAGAACAAGTTCCTGCCGTCCGTCTTCAACAACGCCGTCGTCGACGGCAAGCCGTACGGCGTCCCGATGCGCGGCACCCAGCCGGTCCTGCTCTTCCACAACAAGAAGGTCCTCGCCGACGCGGGCGTCGAGCCGCCGAAGACCTGGGACGAACTGCTCGACGCGGTCGACAAGCTCAAGGACAAGGGCGTCACGCCGATCGCGCTCGGCGGCGGCGACATCTGGCCCACGCAGATGTGGTTCCAGTACCTCTTCGACCGCATCGCCGGACCCGAGCTGCTGGCGAAGGCCCTCAAGGGCGACAAGAGCGCCTGGGAGAGCCCGGACGCCAAGAAGGCCCTGAACATGATCAGGGAGCTCGTCGACGCCGGCGCCTTCGGCAAGAACTACGACTCCGTCAAGTACACCAACGGCGGCTCGGTCCAGCTGCTGGCCTCGGGCAAGGCCGGCTTCGAGCTGATGGGCTCCTGGTACTACTCCCAGCAGCTGACGGACCACAAGGACTTCGCCGAGAAGGGCCTCGGCTACACCACCTTCCCGGCGGTCGAGGGCGGCAAGGGCGACCCGGCCAACGTCGCCGGCAACACCAACAACTACTACTCGGTGATGAAGAAGACCAAGCACCCCGAGGCCGTCGCCGAGTTCCTGAAGCTCATGTACTCCGACGACTTCGTCAAGGCGCAGCTGGAGATCGGCAACCTGCCGACCACCACCAACACCGACAAGTTCATCGAGACCGCCGCCAACCCCGAGTACGCCCGCTTCCAGTACGACCTGGTCGCCGACTCCCCGTCGTTCCAGCTCTCCTGGGACCAGGCGTACCCGCAGAAGGCCAGCTCGGACTTGCACAAGGCCATCCAGCAGTTCTTCAACGGACAGCTCGACACGGACGGCTTCACCAAGGCCATGCAGGCCCTCCCCACCGAGTGACGAACGGCTCATGACCACAAAGACCACGAGCGCGCCGCCCGCCGCCGGACCCCGCAAGGGGTCGCGGCGGCGGCCGCCCGCCCCCTCCGCAACACAGGTGGGCCGCCCCGGCTTCGCCTGGGCCCTGCCCGCCGCGGTGTTCTTCGCCCTCTTCGCCATCACCCCGCTCATCATGGTCGCGGTGCTGTCCTTCATGACCTGGGACGGGCTCAGCTCGCCCCAGTTCGTCGGCATGGACAACTGGTCGCGCCTGATGGACGACCCGGTGATGGTCAAGAGCATCTGGCTGACCCTGTTGCTGACCGTGCTCGGCGTGGTCATCCAGACGCCGCTGAGCATCGTGCTGGGTGTCTGGGCCGCCGGCCACCAGCGCAACCGGGCCGTGCTGTCCGTCATCTACTTCATCCCGCTGCTGCTGTCCGCGACGGCCGTCTCCGTGCTGTGGCGGGCGCTGCTCGACCCGAACTTCGGCATCCCGGCCGACGCCACCTGGCTGTTCGGCGACGGCAACCTGTTCGGTGAACAGGCCACCGCCATCGGCGTGCTGGCGTTCGTCAGCACCTGGCAGTTCACCCCGTTCCACACCCTGATCTACCAGGGCGCCGCCCGCGCGATCCCGAACGTGCTGTACCAGGCGGCGGAGATCGACGGCGCCGGCCGCTACCGGCAGTTCTTCCACATCACCCTGCCGCAGCTGCGCAACGCGATGATCACCTCGATGATCCTGATGATCGTCGGTGGCCTGACCACGTTCGAGACGGTCCTCATCCTGACCCAGGGCGGCCCCGGCACCGACACCACCATCAGCGCCTACTACATGTACGACAAGGCCTTCAAGAGCTTCGACTACGGCACCGGCTCCGCCATCGCCCTGGTCCTGGTCGTCGCGGCCACGATCATCTCGCTGATCGTCGTCCGGGTCTCCGGGTACGACAAGATGCGCAGCTCCATGGAGGGTGTGTCATGAGGCGCCGACCGAACTACGTGGCCGGCGCGGGCTCGCTCCTCTGGCTCTTCGTCGTCGGCCTGCCGCTGTACGTGCTGCTCGCCGCCACCCTGCGCACCCGCCAGGACTACGCCGAGAACGGCCCGGTCTCCATCCCGGACAGTTTCACCCTGGACAACTACACCGGCGCCTTCGACTCCGGCTTCGGCCAGTACTTCCTCAACACGCTCGTCGTCACCGCCTGCGTGATCGGCATCGTGCTGCTGCTGGTCCCGCCGCTCGCCTACGCCATCGTCCGAAGCCGGGGCCGGACCACGTCGGCGATCTTCCGGCTGTTCCTGCTCGGCCTCGCCATCCCCGCCCAGGCCGTCATCGTCCCGATGTTCTACCTGATCAGCGAGGCCGGGCTGTACGACAACCTGCTGGGCGTCATCCTGCCCACGGCCGCGTTCTGCCTGCCCATGTCGGCGCTGATCCTCAGCGGCGCGATGCGCGACATCTCCCCGGAGCTGTACGAGGCCATGGCCATGGACGGCGCCAGCCCGCGGCGCATGTTCTTCCAGCTCGTCCTGCCACTGTCCCGGGGCGGACTGTCCACCATCGTGGTCTTCTCCGCGCTCCAGGCATGGAACGGCTTCCTGTTCCCCCTCGTCCTGACCCAGTCCGACTCCAGCAAGGTCGTCACCCTGGGCCTGTACAACTTCCAGACCGAACACGGCATCGACATCCCCGGTCTGCTGGGAGCCGTGGTCCTGTCCATGGTGCCCATCCTGCTCGTCTACCTGTTCGCCCGTCGTGCCCTGGTCCAGGGTCTGATGGGTGTCGGAGGAAAGTGACCGCCAACGTGGCCGTAGAGACCACCCCCGAAGCCCCCCTCTGGAACGACCCCGACCGCCCCGTCGCCGCCCGCGTCGACGCGCTCATCGGCGCGATGACCCTGGACGAGAAGATCGCCCAGCTGTACGGCGTGTGGGTCGGCGCGTCCGCCAACGGCGGCGAAGTCGCCCCGCACCAGCACGACATGGAGGAGGCCGTCGACCTCGACGCCCTCCTGCCCCACGGTCTGGGCCAGTTGACCCGCCCCTTCGGCACCGCACCCGTCGACCCGGCGCTCGGTGCGCTGTCCCTGCTGCGCACCCAGAACCGCATCACCGCCGCCAACCGCTTCGGCATCCCCGCCGTCGCGCACGAGGAGTGCCTGGCCGGCTTCGCCGCCTGGGGCGCCACCGCCTACCCCGTCCCGCTGTCCTGGGGTGCCACCTTCGATCCGGACGTGGTGCGCCGCATGGCCGCCGCCATCGGCCGCGACATGCGCTGCGTCGGAGTCCACCAAGGGCTCGCACCCGTCCTCGACGTGGTCCGCGACGCCCGCTGGGGACGCGTGGAGGAGACCATCGGCGAGGACCCGTACCTCGTCGGCACCATCGGCACCGCCTACGTCCAGGGCCTGGAGTCCGCCGGGATCGTCGCCACCCTCAAGCACTTCGTCGGCTACTCGGCCTCCCGCGCCGGACGCAACCTCGCCCCCTCGCCCATGGGCCCCCGCGAACGCGCCGACGTCCTGCTGCCGCCCTTCGAGATGGCGATCCGCGAGGGCGGCGCCCGCTCGGTCATGCACTCCTACACGGACACCGACGGCGTCCCCGCCGCCGCCGACGAGAGCCTGCTCACGGGGCTCCTCCGCGACACCTGGGGCTTCGACGGCACCGTCGTCGCCGACTACTTCGGCATCGCCTTCCTCAAGATCCTGCACGGCATCGCGGGCGACTGGGCCGAGGCCGCGGGCGCCGCCCTGAAGGCGGGCGTCGACATCGAACTGCCCACCGTCAAGACCTTCGGCGCACCGCTCGCCGAGGCCGTCACCGACGGCCGGATCCCTGAGGCGCTGATCGACCGCGCCCTGCGCCGCGTCCTCGCCCAGAAGGCGATGCTGGGCCTGCTCGACCCGGACTGGAGCCCCGTACCGCCCGCCCTCGACGGCTTCGACCTGGACGACCCCGACGCCCTGCGCGGCACGATCGACCTGGACCGGCCCGAGAACCGCGAACTGGCCCTGGAGATCGCCGAGAAGGCCGTCGTCCTGCTCTCCAACGACGGCACCCTGCCCCTCGCCCGGCCCCGCCGCATCGCCCTGGTCGGCCCCAACGCCACCGAGGGCACCGCCGTACTGGGCTGCTACTCCTTCCCGCAGCACGTGGGCGTGCAGCACCCGGACGTCCCGGTCGGCATCGACCTGCCCACCCTGCGGGACACCCTGGCCGCCGAGTTCCCCGACGCGGACATCACGGTCGCCCGCGGCACGGGCGTCGACGACGGAGACCTCTCCGGCATCGGCGCCGCGGTGGACGCCGCCGGGGAAGCGGACGTCGTCGTCGCCGTCCTCGGCGACCGCGCCGGCCTCTTCGGCCGCGGCACCAGCGGTGAGGGCTGCGACGCGGAGTCCCTCGCCCTGCCCGGCGCCCAGCAGCAACTGCTCGACGCGCTGCTGGACTCCGGCACACCGGTGGTCACCGTCCTCCTCGCAGGCCGCCCGTACGCGCTCGGCCGGGCCACCGCCGAGTCGGCGGCGATCGTGCAGTCCTTCTTCCCCGGAGTCGCCGGCACCCGGGCGATCGCCGGCGTGCTCAGCGGCCGCACCAACCCCTCCGGCCGGCTCCCGGTCAGCGTGCCCCGCGGACCGGGCTCCCAGCCGACCACCTACCTCGGTGCCCGGCTCGGCCAGGCCAGCGAGGTGTCCAACATCGACCCCACCCCGGCGTTCGGCTTCGGCCACGGTCTGACGTACACGACGTTCGCCTGGGGCGGCCTCGCCGTCGACGCCGAAGAGGCTTCCACCGACGGTGAGTTCACCCTCGCCCTCACCGTCCGCAACACCGGGGACCGCGCCGGCACCGAAGTCGTCCAGCTCTACCTCCACGACCCGGTCGCCTCCGTCGTCCAGCCCGTGCAACGGCTCGTCGGCTACACCCGGGTGGAGCTGGAGCCCGGCGAGGCCCGCCGGGTCCGCGTCACGGTCCCGGCCGACATCGCGTCCTTCACCGGCCGCGACGGCCACCGGATCGTCGAACCCGGGGACCTGGAACTCCGCCTGGCCGCCTCCTGCACCGACGCGCGCCTCACCGCGACGGTCACCCTGACCGGCCCGGCACGCCAGGTGGACCACACCCGCCGCCTCCACGCGGCGTTCAGCCAGGAGCCGGCCCTGGAGGGGTGAGCCGGACCCTTGAGCACGGCCGGCCCGCACCGCACGCGCGGTCCGGGCCGGCCGTGCGTCGCGTCCACCGCCGGGCCTGGTCCGCCGCGCCGGCTGTCGCCGCGCCGCGACGGCCCGCCCGGGCCCCGCGCTCCGGGCAGGGTCAGGACCGGCAGGCCCGCCACGCTCGCGGCGCAGATCAGCCGCACGGTCGCGGAACGCAGCGCCATGCCGGTGACGGCCGGGCCCGGCGGGGGAGCCGCCGTCGGGGCTGCGGGCTGTACGAGCGCGGTGCCGGGCGGGATCAGTGCGGCTAGCACGCTCCGCGCCCGGCTCACCGTGTCCCGGGCCCACGCGAGGTATTCGGCCGGCATGTCCGGTCCGTCTCGACCGCGCTCAGCAACTCCTCCTCGACGGGCACAGCGGCTTCGGCAGCGACGAGACCCTGCGCCGTGTCTTCGTCCGCCACCTCGGCATCACCCCCACCGCCTACCGCCAGCGCTTCGCCACCACCGGTACGGCCCGGACGGCGATCCCCGAAGCCGGGCGGGACCGCGGTGTCCGCCGGACCACCGGTTGACCTGGACACCCGGCTGCGCGCCAGTGTGGCCGCCGAGGGCTTGGCCGCGACCTTGGAGTCGCTGGGTACGGCACGCCCCTGACGGGCCGTAGGGCGCTCCGCGCCACGGCAGGCGGTCGAACGGTCCCGCGTCCGGGCGGCGTCCCGGACGGAACTGGAATCCACCTCCCTGTCGGACCGGCCCTGGGCCGCACAGTGGCTGACGTCCGTACACCCGTACACCACACCGTCCGTACCGGGACAGTCACCCTCCGTACCGTCTCGGTGGTCCTCACAGTAGGACGACTCCGTTACCCCTGATGGGGCGAATCAGGGAACCGTCACCGCACCTGGTGAACCCACCGCCCTCATGGGTCGCTTCCGCACCCTGTTCTCCACGCGGCGGCACGGCGTGTACACCGCACGTGATGCCGCCGGGTGCCGGCTCGCGGCGCAACGGGGCCGACCAGAAGCGAGCGAAAGCCAATCGTCGAGCAGGTGAAGGGAATTGATAAGTTTGTGCGAGCGGCGGCTGGCGGCTGGAGTGGAGCCCGCCGCAATAGGCGGAGAACGGGGCGAAGTGGTCTGGGAAGAGTGGGAGAGGGCCAAGGCCGTGGCGTCGGAGGGCCAGGCCTCCCGAATGCAGCTGAACCAAACCGGCCCGGGGGGTGCCGGCGACCTGGATCTCGTGGTGTACCAGGACGATCTCGGGGCCGTCGGCCACGAGGCGTTCGTCCTCCACGGCGAGCTGAAGAAGCGAGCGGATATCGCCGGGGCGGGCGTGGACAAGGACGGGTCCGGGTCCACCATGCGGGCGGCCGCCGAGCTCACAAGTCATGATCTCGGGCTCGGTCCGGAACTGGAGTTGACCGTCGAGGTCTGGACCTCGCAGGTGAAGCACGTCCTGCAGGCCTGCGCGCACATCTCCAACCACCTCGACTACAGCAAGAAGCGGCATGCGGAGGATGACGCCAAGATAGTCGCCGACATCCGCGGCCGTACGGGGCACTGCCCGTCTCGGCGCTGAACGACTACTTCAAGTAGGAAGTGCTATGGGTGGCTTCTCGTACTCGGACCTCATGGCCCTGGACCTCGCCAAGTTGGGCACGGCCGCGTCCGACTGGACGGCGATGGCCGGCGAACTGGCCGACCTCGTGACCGATGTGCGAGACGGTCTGACGAAGAAGTCGGACGGAGCCCGCTGGAAGGGCGTCAACGCCGGCGTCACCAAGGAGTTCGTGCGCAAGACGGCCAAGGAGTTCACGGACCTGCAGGCGGAGGCCGAGAGCATCGCCAACGTCCTCACCGACGCGCACGCCGAGCTGACCCGTTACCAGCAACGGGCACGGAGCCTCACCGACGAGGCGCGCAGCGGTGACCCGGACCGCACTCCGCCGGACTCGGGGCTCCTCGTCCTCGACGGCCCGGAGGGGACGGTCCGCGTCACGGAGGCCATGTGCACCCCCGAGGGCCCCGACCAGCGCGCCAAGGACCGCATGCAGTGGTACGCGGACACCCTCACGGGGATCGTCCAGCACGCCGCCGAGGTCGACGCGGCGGCCGTACGCGCACTGCGCAAGGGCCACGGCAGCGACCCGCACGACGCGGGCCACGCCACGTACACGTCCCTGGACGAGGAGCAGCTGCCGCGCGCGAAGGAACTGGCCGGGCTCGGCGGGGACGTGAACCCGGAGCAGCGGGCCGAACTGCGGCGCCTGTGGGAGTCCCTGAGCCCCGAGGCACGGGCACGGCTCTGGCAGGCACAGAAGGGCGACCTGATGGCGGCAGGCATCCTGAGCCCCACCATGCCGCAGATCGCGGCGGACGCCGGCTCGGGGAAGCACGGCTCCGAGTCGCCGGGCTTCGACGAGTGGGCCACCAAGCAGAAGATGGATCTGCTGACGGAGGGCGCCGACTGGAAGGGCATGACGGACGCGTCCCGCCACATGGCCCACTATCTGGGGAACAGCGGCAGCCCCATGAACCTGCCCGTGGACAAGATGATGGCGGACGTCCCCACCTTCAAGGCGTACGTCGACGAGACGGTTCGGCTGAACCAGAACGACTGGCGCAGGCAGGCCCTCGAGGAGTTCAGGGCGAACGGCGGGAAACCGGTCGCCTTCCCGGTCGAGGTGAAGCACCCCGAGAGCTTCTACTTCGCGCAGGAGGACAACTCCAACTGGTTCTACGCGGTGGGCGGCGCCAACACCAACGTCACCGGTGTGGTGACCGCCGTCCCGGACGCGAACGGCAACCTCAGGATCGGGGTCGACTACCAGGCGAACGTCTGGGACCGGTACAACTGGGACGAGGGCAAGGGCGTCAACGTCGGCCCGCTGGAGATTCCCGACGGGCAGATGGCCAAGCTGCACCGGGTCGGCTTCGCCCAGGAGTTCGACATGGCGGGCAGCAGTAGCGTTCACCACTACGACCTCGGCTCCTCGAAACCCAACGGCGACCCGCTACCGGGTCCTGACGACAGCAGGGACGGACGCTTGAACCCCGGCCGGGAACAACAACAGGGCCGTGCGACCGGCACGCCGGTGGGAAGGGCGGACGGCCGATGAACGACGTGAACCCCTACCCGGCATCCGAGGAAGGCATAAGCGGTACGGAAGGCGGCGGCGGTGGTCACCGCCCGTGGCTCGTCGCCGGCGTGGCCGCGGGTGTGCTGGTCCTCTCGGGCGCCGTGGTCGCGGCGGGGTGGCTCCTCGGCGGACCGGACGACACCGGATCCGGTGACCGCCTGGAGAAGGAGGCGGCGGACGCGCGGTGGGCCGAAGGGATCACACCGGAGTGGATGAGCGAGCGGATGGGTCTCGACATCCCGGTCACGGCCCGGTCCCCGCAAGCCGCGTACGAGGTCACCTCCCGCTTCGACACGGGTCTCCTCACCTTCACCCTGACCAGGTCGGAGGCGGAGGCGTATCTGGAGGAGCACCCGCCGGAGGGCATGTGGCTCGAACCGACCTCCGCACAGGCCGACGTCACTTCCCACGACTTCGCGCACCTCGGACTCCCGGAACCCGAGACGTTCGAGGACGGCATGCGCTACGGCTACGTCTGCCCCGGCTCCGCTGAGGCCACCGGGGAGCCCGACGTCTCCGGTGTGTACAGCTCGTCCGACGAGCGCTGTGTCAGCCTGTACGCACACGAGTACACGCCGAAGCGCACCCGCATCTACCTCCGTGACCACTTCGAGCCCGGCATCAGCCCTCTCCCCACACCACCCTCGTCGACGTCCACGGGATGAGGGCGAACCGGCCACGTCATGCCCGTACACCACACCGTCGGCACCGGGACAGTCACCCTGCGTACCGTCCGCGATACTCCCCACGGTAGGGCGGCTCGGTCACCCTCGGTGAGGTGAACCAGGAAACCTTCACCGCACCCGGCGAACCGATCGTCGTCACAGAGCACTTCCGCACCCTGTTCCCCACCACGGCACGGTGCGCTTGACCCGTCCAGCGTGAAGGCCGTTCACAATTACCGTCAATCCCCAAGTCCGCTGTGTGGGGAGCGCGGTTAACTGGGGGTCTCTCCGCAGGACCGGGTCGGCCTGCTGATCGCAGTGGAACAGGCCGGCGGAGAGGGCGCACCGCTGCTGTCGGCCCTTCTGAGAACCGGAGAGGGCGAGCCACCGCCCTTCATCAGGGAAGTCGTCGCCGCTGTCGCCGGCGGAACACCGGCCACGGCTCAGGTGTTGAAGCGCTGGTGCCAGCGGGAGGCAGACCGGGCGTTCGCCGTGTACGGAATGCCGTCCCGCACTCCTCCGGCGCGTCTGGCGCTCACCGCCGACGGACGGATCGCCGCGCAGAGAGCCGAGCCGCCGGCGCGGCGGACCATCGTCCATGTCGAGGCCCGCGCCTCGGTACTGGAGGTCACACCACTTCATGAGGCTCTGCGCGGTGCACGGGAGAGACAGAACAGAAGGCTCGTAGTGGGTCTTCTCGAGCAGGCGGAGGACTCGATAGTCACCCTGCCGAGATCCGAACACATCAAGCTGTTGCGGGAAATGAGGACGGCACGCGACTGGCTGAACAGCGAGGTGAAGAAGAGCAAGCGGAAGCGCCGGACGTTGGTGGATCCGCAGGAGAGGGCGAAGAGGAAGGGTGGCACGCTGAGGGACGCCCGTCCGCTGCCGGGCCTCGGGAAGAAGAAGCCCAAGAAGAGGAAGTCGTCATAGTGAACGCAGGCACCGCCCGACCTCTCGCCCGCCCTTGACGTCACCCGATCTGGAATCCCCACTGTTCTTTGTTGGGTGGTCGAGACACTGCCCGGGGCTGTGAAGCGGGACGGCACCTGCGGGGGCGACGGCGGATGACGTCGGCCCCCACAGGTCGGAGAATGCCGCCGCTTCACTTCAGGTAGGGGCCGTCCGTCCCGATCTTCCCGGTGCCGTTCAGGACGTACACCCTCAGGTTGCCCTTGCCCGGTGCGGCGACGGAGAGGGTGCCGTCGGACACCGTGCGGGCGTCGCCGGTGACGGCGTCGCGGTAGGTGCCGTTGGGCACCCCGGTGAAGGTCGCGCCGCCCGAGACGGTGACGAGGGCGAAGCTGTCGGTGCCGCCCGCGGTGTAGCGGCGCTTGAAGGCCATGTCGCCGGAGATGCCGATGGTGGAGTACTGGCCCATCTGGAGGGCCGGGACGGCCCGGCGGATCTGGTTCAGGCGCTGTACGTGCTTGACCAGGGGCTGCTGCAGCGTCGTGGCCACGGCGCCGGTGGCGGAGTCGACCTCGGCGAAGTCGGACGACGTCACCGTGCCGGCGACATGATCGCCGTAGTAGGCCCGGCCCGTCGTGGCCAGGGGGCAACTCGGGCCGCAGTCGATCTTCTTGCCCTTCTGGAACTCGATCTCCGAGCCGTAGTAGAGGGTGGGGATGCCGCGGAACGTCCACATCAGCGACATGTTCTCGGCCCAGGCGTCGGTGCCGCCCGTGTAGCGTTCGCTGCTTTTGTTGGGGCCGTAGTCGTGGCTGTCGACGTAGACGACGTTGTAGGTGGCGTCGTGGTAACTGTCGTCGGAGTCCTTGCCGTTGTGGAAGGCGTTGCTCGCGTCCCCGAAGTTCATGTGCATGCGCATGTCGATGACGTTCATGCCGGAGAAGCGGCTGTGGTCGGGGGCGTGGTACGTGTTGCCGTCGAGGAAGGCGTTGGTGGACGTCGGCTGGTTCCCCGTGCCCTGCTGCTGTTCGTGGTCGTACATCTCCAGGGCGGCCTTCTCGTCGTCGGCGCTGTACTCCTTGCGCTCCTTCCAGGTGTAGAACTGGGCCGAGTGGTTGACCGAGCCGCGGTTCCACTTGTCGTTGACGAAGGCGGCGACCTCGCCGAAGACGAAGAAGTTCTTCGCCGCCTCGGCGCCGTGCTGCTGGGTGACGCGTTCCTGGATCGCGGGAAGGAAGCGGCGGTTCCAGGTGGTGCGGGGGATGTGGACGGCCGTGTCGACGCGGAAGCCGTCGACACCCATGTCGATGTACTTGTTGTAGGCGCCGATCAGGTAGTTCTGCACCTGGGTGTTCTCGGTGTTGAAGTCGGCGAGGTCCTCGTGCAGCCAGCAGGAACGGGAGTCCTCGCCCTCCCAGTTGCCTATCCAGCAGTTGTGGTAGAGCGCCTTGGGGAACATGCCGGACGTCGGGCTGGGCCACTGGCAGTTGTAGAGGGTGTAGCCCTCGGGGCTCTTGCCGCCGGTGGGTCTGCCCCAGTTGACGCAGGTGTTTCCGGAGGGTTCGGCGGTGGACCAGAGGTCGCCGTTGTAATACGACTTGCCGCTCTTCGGGTCGACGGTCAGGCCGTCGTACTCGAAGCCGGGCTGCTTCTCGTCGTAGTACCAGCTCCACTGGGAGTCGCGCACGCCGTGGACGGTCGGGGTGAACAGGCCCTTGGCGCCCCAGCGGGAGGAGTGGTTGTAGACGACGTCCTGGTAGATCTTCATGCCCTTGGCGTGCGCCGCGTTGATGAGGTCCTGGTAGGAGGCTCCGGCGGACTCCAGGCGGGGGTCGACCTTGTAGAAGTCCCAGCCGTGGTAGCCGTGGTGGTCGTAGTCCGAGCGGTTGAGGACCACCGGGGTGATCCACACGGCGGAGAAGCCGAGGCCCTTGATGTAGTCGAGCTTGTCGACCAGTCCCTTGAAGTCACCCCGGAACATGGGGTCGTTGTAGGCCGCGTTGCCGGACTTCTCGTGCTGGCTGCCGCCGCGGTTGTTGGAGCTGTCGCCGTCGTTGAAGCGGGCGGTGAGGACGAAGTAGATCGGGTCCTTGCGGGGATCGGTGCCGAGCGGCTTGCCGGCGGCGGGAGTCGGCGGCCTGGTGCCGGTGGTGGCCCGCACGGCGGCCGAGGCGGGGGAGACGTTGCCGGCCGCGTCCACGGCCCTGACGGAGTAGGTGTAGGTGGTCCGCTCCTCGAGGTTCGCGTCGGAGAAGACGGTGGAGCCGACGTCGGTCACGGCATCGCCCCTGCTGCCACCGGTGCGGGTGACCTGGTAACGGGTGACGCCCGTGTCGTCGGTGGACGGCTCCCAGGTGAGGACGACGGACACCCCGTCGGCCCCCGCGGTCACGCCGGTGGGAACGGTCGGTGCCTGCGTGTCGGGCGCCTCGCCCGCGCACGGGTCCTCGGCGTCCTCGGTGACCGTGCGGTCGGTGACGGTGGTGACGCCGGCGGGCAGGGTGTAGTCGGCACCGCCGTTGTTGTCCCACACGCCGTTGCCGTTGTTGAACGCGGCCCGCAGCGAGGCGGCCGTACCCAGGTCGACGTCCTTCTTCCACCAGCCGGCGCAGGCGGCCTGCATGCCCACTCCGGGCACGGCGGTCCAGGATCCGCCCGCGGGCTGGTAGTGGAGGTTGGCGGTGGACCAGCCGAGGGTCCGGGTGGAGTAGTAGACGGTGGCCCGGTTGCCGTCGCCCGGCACCGGATCGGGGTCCTCACCCCCGGCGCAGGGGTCGGAGTGGGCGATCACGCCGTCCTTGACCGTGATGGCCCCCGTGCCGAGGGCGTAGTTCTTGCCGGCGTTGTTGTCCCAGGTGCCCGAGCCGTTGGTGAAGGTGGCCCGCAGGCCCTCGGCGGTCCCCAGGGCGACGGTCTTCTTCACCCAGTCGGTGCAGGCGGTCTCCATCGGCACGCCGGGGACCGTGGTCCAGGAGCCGCCGTCGGGCGCGTAGTGCAGGTGGTAGCGGTCCCAGTTCTTCGTCTTCGTGGAGTAGAAGACGGTCGCCGTGTTGTCGGCGGTGGCGGCGACGGGCTCGGTGGCGGGGGAGGAAGGGCTGGCCGAGGGGGCGGAAACCAGCCCCAGAACGGCACCGACGGCTACGGCGGCGGCCAACGGCCGTCCGGGCGGTCGCGTGCGGCTGCGTCTCATGTGTGTCTCCAGGCGAGGCGGGCGGGACCCGGGGGCAGGACCGGGCGGGGGCGTCGACATCCCGGGAACCGGCTCGTGAAAGTCCGAACGGAAACTTGCAGAAAACTCTTACGGAAGCCGGAAGTTACCGGGGCGTGACGACGCCGTAAAGAGGTCCCGCTTCAACTTCTCTTCGTGAGGGGGGTGGAGACGCCTCATCAGGGAGTGGCCGACGGGTCTTCGCTGGGGCGGCAGTGGGGACGAGCCAGGGCGTCACCGCGGCCTGTCGGCGACCCCGTGAGCCGCGGGTGCGCCATGATCGGGGCAACTTGCAGAAATAGTTTGCAACGATCGGTCGTCGCCGTGAGGTGGGTGGCGTGGAGGTGCGGATGTGGGGCACCAGATGTTCTGCCTGACGCGGTCCGGCCGCGGGCCGCGGTCGTCAGGTGTCAGGTGTCAGGTCAGGGAGACGGTCACTTCCCCGCGGTGCGAGACGTGCCGGAGGGAGGGCCTGTGACGGGAGAGGGAAGTCATTGATGATCCTTCCGGCGGAGAAGGAACTGCGCGCGGTGCTGGCCCGATTCGCTCAGGCGCGCATGGACCACGACGTGCGTCCCACCGGCTACACGAGCAGGCTGCTCGAGGACACCACGTACACCCTGTGCGTGATGACCGGGGCCCGCACCGCCGAGCAGGCGCTGCGCACGGCGGACGCGCTGCTCGACCAGTACGCCGGCCGCTCCGCCGCCTCCGTTGAGGACGAGACCCTGGCCGCGTGAGCCGTCGGCGGCGCGTCCGCGGAGCGCGGACGCGCCGCCACCACCCGTACGCCCAGGCGGGCCGCGGGTGGCCGGAGACCCAACCGACCCGAGCGAGAGAGGTACGGCGTGTCAGCCTCCCTGGTGGAAACCGTGGACATCGACGCCCCCGTGTCCGTGACGTGGGCGCTGTGGAGTGACGTCACCAAGTGGCCGTCCTTCCTCAGTCATGTACGCATCGTGCAACGCCTCGACGACCGACGCTTCGCATGGCAGCTGTCCCTGCCGGGCGCGGACAGGAACTTCGTCGCCGAACTGACCGAGGTGGTGCACGAGAACCGGATCGCCTGGCGGACGACGGAGGGTGTCCAGCACGCGGGCGTCGTGACGTTCCACCGTCTCAGCGACACCTCGAGCAGGGTGACGCTGCAGATCGAGTACGACCCCAAGGGCTTCGTGGAGCACCTGGGCGCCCTGACGAACCTGGACTCGACGCTCGCCAACTACGACCTGGGCGAGTTCCAGAAGCTCGCGGAGTCCGCCGTGTGAGCCGGAGTGTGTGACCGCCCCGCCCCGCCCCGCCCCGCCCCGCGCCGTCGGGCGGCCGCGGGTCAGCGGCCCAGCCAGGCCAGGGCCGCCACCGTCAGGGCGGCGACGCCGGTGTTCAGGGTGGGCTGCACGACGGGGGCGAAGACGGCGCTGTGGTTGACCGGGATGTCCTGGGAGACGGTGCCGTTCCTGACGGCCTGCGCGTAGCGTTCGGGGTCGGTGCCCCCGATCGCCCAGTACGTGAACGGTGCGTCGAAGGCCCGCGGGATCTCACTCATGTCCTCGCTGGCGGTCTGCCGTTCGGCGGTGTGCGCGTCGTCGCCGAAGTACGCGTCGAAGGCGTCCGCGACCCGCCGGGTGGTCTCCTCGTCGTTGACGGTGGGCGGGAAGGACGAGATCCGCTCGATCTCGGGAGGCCTGGGGGAGCGGGACGCCTCGCACTCGGCCCTGACGATCCGCTCGATCGCGTCCAGGACGTGCGTGCGCGTGGCGTCGTCGTAGGTACGGACGTTGAGTTCGATGACGGCCCGCTCCGGGATGACGTTGGGGCCGCTGCCGGCGTGGATGCTGCCCACCGTGACGACGGCGGGGGTCGCGGCGGCCAACTCCCGGCTGACCACCGTCTGCAGGCGTACGACGATCATGGCGGCCGCCACCACCGGGTCGATGGCGGCCTGCGGCATGGAACCGTGTGCTCCGCGACCGTGGACGGTGACGCGCAGACTGTCCGCCCGACAGGAAGGATCCCGAGCGGGTGCCGACACGGCCGGCGGGAGAGGGCAGGACGTGCTGGGCGAGCACGACGTCGGGCCGGGGCGACTTCGTGGTGAGACCGTCGTCGATCATGGCCCGGGCGCCGTTCCCCTCTTCCTTCGAGGGCTGGAAGAGGGCGACGAGGGTCCCCCGCCACGCGTCCCGCTCCCCGGCCATCAGCCGGGCGCAGCCGATCAGGCTGGTCACATGCACATCGTGACCGCAGGCGTGCATCACCGGCTGCTCGCCGCCCTCCTCACCGGTCACCGTCACGGTGGAGGCGTACGGGAGCCCGGTCTCCTCGCGTACCGGGAGGGCGTCCATGTCGGCCCGGACCATGACGACCGGGCCGTCCCCGTTGCGCAGGACGCCGATCACACCAGTGCCGCCGATGCCTTCCGTGACGTCGTAGCCGCAGTCCCGCAGGGCGTCCGCCGCTCTCATCGCCGTACGGTGCTCGCGCAGACCGAGTTCGGGGTGCTGGTGCAGGTCCCGGTACAGGTGCTCCAGCTCGGGACGGATGGCGGCGAGGCCGGCCAGTACGGTCCGGGCGGAATGGGTCATCGGGGCTCCTCGGCGGGGTGGGGCTGCCTTCTCCGCCCGTCACGGCGGCACCGCCGGCGGGGTCCACGACCATGTCCGAGCCTACCCCCGGCCTCGACCCCGGCAGCGGGCCCGGACGCGAGGGCGGGCGCGCGGCCGGGCGGGTGAGCGCGGAGCGGGAAGCGGGCGGTTGCCGCTTTCCCGGCGCGACCGCACCGCCCCTTCGAGGCAGGGTCCCCTCGCCGGCTCGCCGGCGTTGCCTCGGCGGGGGCATGGGTCTCCCGGCGCGGCGCGTCCGCCGGCGTGCCGGCCCTGAAGGGGTGCCCGCAGGCGCGTCAGTCCCGGGCGCGGTGCTCGACCAGCGGACGTCTCAGCGGGCGGCGCGGTGTGCGGTGCATGGGGGTGTCCTCTCCGGTGGTCTCCCTCTTCCGATCGTTGCGCCGACCGCCGGCGTCGGCGCCCCGGGGACCAGGCCGTCGCGCGGTTCGGGTCACCACGTTCAGCGGCGTCCCTTCGGGCTGGTCCGCGGCCTGGGCGCCGCTGCCCTGCGGCCGCCCGGCGAGAGCCCCGTCACGCCGTCCACCGCGGCCGGATGCCCCACCGTGCCGAGGCTGAGCAGCACGTGCCGCTCGGCGATCTCCGCCGGGCCGAGCGGACCGTCGGCCCGGTACCAGTTGGCCACTCCCTGGCACATGATGAGCACGCCGCGGACCGCGTCGGCCGGGATGGGGGTGGTGAAGACGCCCCGTTCGATGCCGGCCTCGACCGTGTCGAGCAGCATGTGCTCGAGGTAGTCCCGCAGGGCCACGTACCGGGCACGGTTGTCCGGCTCGAGGCTGCGGATCTCCGTGTCGAGGAAGGCCAGCCCCTTGCGGTTGGCCATGTAGAGCACGATGGATTCGATCATCGCGCAGAAGCGGGGGAGGGGCTCCTCACCGGCCTCGGCCGCTGCGGCACGGCAGCGGTCGAGGACGTCCTTCATGGACGTCTCCAGCAAGGTGGCGAGCAGGGCCTGCTTGTTCTCGTAGTGGTAGTAGAGGGCGGGGACGGTGACGCCCACCCGGCCGGCGATGTCGCGCACCGAAGTGCCGTGGTAACCGTGCTCGTTGAAGGCTTCCATGGCGTGCACGAGGATGGGGTGCAGATCGAGCGGGCCGTAGGTGCTCCAGTGGGGCGGGGCCGTGGTCTCCTGGCGTGACTGCGCGCTCAACGGTGCTCCTCCGATGCGATGGCGGCGAGCGCCATGGTACGTCCCCCGACCGTCGACGCACCCCCGGAATCCTGCTTAGCGTCCGATCAGTGACATCCGGCGGACTGTGTGGCTTGCGGCCGACCACTGACGGACAGGCGATGCGAAACGGCGTGACCAGAGCGTCGATGCTCCCGGCGAGAGATGTTGTGCCGCGGTCATTGACCACTCTCCCACCCCCCTCTACCTTCTGAGCGAGCGCTAAGTAGAGCCCCGTTCGGAGGACGGCCGTCCGCCCCTGCCGTGAGAGAGGGACCCATGAGCTCGACCAGCGACACCGCCGGCCACCACGACGCCGCGACTGGCCACCGGAACACCCCGCCGCCCCTGAGCGCGGGGCCGTTGACCGGGGTGCGCGTGGTGGAGCTCGCCGGGATCGGCCCTGCCCCCTTCGCCGCGATGCTCCTCGGCGACCTCGGGGCCGACGTCGTACGCGTCGACCGTCCCGGGGTGCCGGCCCTCGGCATCGAGCCCGCCCGTGACGTCACCAACCGGAACAAGCGGTCCGTCCTCGTCGACCTCAAGTCGGCGGACGGACCCGCTGCCGTGCGGGACCTCGCCGCCCGCGCCGACATCCTGATCGAGGGCTACCGGCCGGGCGTCACCGAGCGGCTGGGCATCGGACCCGCGGAGTGCCTCGAGGCCAACCCGGCGCTGGTGTACGGGCGGATGACCGGCTGGGGGCAGGACGGGCCGCTCGCGCCCCGCGCCGGACACGACATCGGCTACATCGCCACCGCGGGCGCCCTCGGCATGATCGGCGCCCCGGACGGCCCGCCGGCGATCCCCGCCAACCTGCTCGGCGACTACGCGGGCGGTTCCCTCTACCTCGTCGCCGGCGTGCTCGCCGCGCTGCTGACCGCGCGCGCCACGGGCCGGGGGCAGGTGGTGGACGCGGCGATCGTCGACGGCACGGCCCACCTCACCGCCATGATCCAGGGCATGCTCGCCGCCGGTGCCTGGCAGGACGGCCGCGGCCGCAACCTCCTCGACGGTGGTTGCCCGTACTACGCCGTCTACGAGACCCGGGACGGCGGGTGGATGGCGGTCGGCGCACTGGAACCCCAGTTCTACGCCGAGTTCGTGCAGCTGCTCGGCCTCGACGCCGACGACCTGCCCGACCGCAGCGACCCGCGCGGCTGGCCGGAGCTCCGCGCCCGGCTCGCCGCGCGCTTCAAGGCGGCGGACCGCGATGAGTGGAGCGCCGTCTTCGAAGGCACCGACGCCTGCGTCGCCCCCGTCCTCTCCCTGCGCGAGGCCACCCGCCACCCCCACCTCGGCCACCGCCGCACCTTCACCGAGGACCACGGCATCGTCCAGCCCGGTGTGGCCCCCCGTTTCTCGGCGACCCCCGGCACCCTGCGCCTGCCGCCCGCCCTGCCCGGAGCCCACCAGCACCAGGTGGCCGAGGACTGGCGGATCCCCGCCCTCACCGCCGACGGCCGGCAGCCCACCGGAACCCACCCCGAGGACGCACCCTGATGGAACTGTCCACTCCCCTGCAGTACGCGGGCGACCCGCGCAAGGCCGCCGACGAGGCCGCCGCCCTGGAGTCCGCGGGACTCGACGCGATCTGGGTCGCCGAGGCGTACGGCTTCGACTCACCCACCGTCATGGGATACCTCGCCGCCCGCACCGAGCGGCTGCGCATCGGCTCCGCCATCCTCAACGTCTACTCCCGCACCCCGGCCCTGATCGCGCAGACCGCCGCCGGACTCGACGCCCTCACCGGCGGACGCGCCCTCCTCGGCATCGGCGCCTCCGGCCCCCAGGTCGTGGAGGGCTGGCACGGCCGGCGCTACGACAGACCCCTCGGCCGCACCCGCGAGACCATCGGCCTCGCCCGGCGCATCTGGCGCCGCGAGGTCATCGAACACCACGGCATCACCGACATGCCGCTGCCCGCGGAGAAGGGCGGAACGCTCGGCAAACCGCTCAAAATCCTCACCCGTCCCGTCCGCGACACCATCCCCGTGTACGTCGCGGCGCTCGGCCCCGCCAACGTACGGATGACCGCCGAACTCGCCGACGGCTGGCTGCCGTTCCTGTACGCCCCCGAACACGCGGCCACGGTCTGGAGCGGCGCCCTCGCCGAGGGCACCGCCCGCCGTGACGCGTCGCTCGGCCCGCTGTCCGTCGTTGCGGGCGGGCTGCTCGCCGTCGGAGACGGCGCGGAGGAGGTCCGCGACCTGATGCGGCCGACGATCGCCCTGTACGTGGGCGGCATGGGCGCCCCCGGCCGCAACTTCTACTACGACCTGGTCTGCCAGTACGGCTACGAGTCCGAGGCCGCCGCCGTCCAGGAGCACTACCTGGCCGGCCGCAAGCGGGAGGCCGAGGCCGCCGTCCCGGCGGAACTCTGCGAACTCCTCTGCCTGGCGGGCCCGGAGGGCTACGTACGGGACCGCGTCGAGGTGTTCCGTGAGGCGGGCGTGACCATGCTCAACGTCACCCCCGTCGGTCCTGACCCGGCCCGGCTCGTCGAACGGGTCCGCGACTGGCTCTGACCGTCCGTCCGTTGCCCAGCACATCCACCGACGCGGAGGCGACATGCAGCGAGACATCTACACCGCGGACCACGAGGCGTTCCGCGACACCGTGCGCACCTTCCTGGACAAGGAGGTGCTGCCCCATCACGAACGCTGGGAACGGGACGGCGTGGTGAGCCGCGACGTGTGGCGCGCGGCCGGCCGTCAAGGGCTGCTGGGGCTCGCGGTCGCCCCGGAGTACGGCGGCGGAGGCACCGACGACTTCCGCCACAGCGCCGTGCTCATCGAGGAGTTCGCCCGGGCCGGCGCGTCCGGCCTGGCGCTCAGCCTGCACAACGACATCGTGGGCCCCTACCTGACCCGGCTGGCCACCGACGAGCAGAAGCGGCGCTGGCTGCCCGGCTTCACCTCCGGGGAGACCATCTCGGCCATCGCCATGACCGAACCAGGGGCGGGCTCCGACCTCCAGGGCATCCGGACCACCGCCACCGACCGGGGCGACCACTACCTCCTCAACGGCGCCAAGACGTTCATCTCCAACGGCATCCTGGCGGACCTGGTCGTCGTCGTGGCCCGCACCACCCCCGAGGGCGGCAGCTCCGGGCAGAGCCTGCTCGTAGTCGAGCGGGGCATGGACGGTTTCGAGCGGGGCCGCAACCTCGACAAGATCGGCCAGAAGGCGCAGGACACCGCCGAGTTGTTCTTCGACGACGTGCGGGTGCCCAAGGAGAACCTGCTCGGCGGGGAGAACGAGGCGTTCGCCGCGCTGATGGCCAACCTCGCGCAGGAGCGGCTGGCCATCGCGGTGGGCGCCGCCGCGGCCGCCGAGCACGTCCTCGAACTCACCGTGACGTACGTGAAGGAGCGCGAGGCCTTCGGCCGCCCGCTCGCCCGGCTCCAGCACATCCGGTTCGAGATCGCCGAGATGGCCACCGAGTGCGCCGTCACGCGCAGCTTCGTCGACCGCTGCATCACGGAGCACAGCGCCGGACGGCTGGACCCCGCGCACGCCTCGATGGCCAAGTGGTGGGCCACCGAACTGCAGAAGCGGGTCGTCGACCGCTGTCTGCAACTGCACGGCGGCTACGGCTACATGACGGAGTACCGGGTCGCCCGGGCCTTCCTCGACGGCCGCATCCAGACGATCTACGGCGGCACCACGGAAATCATGAAGGAGATCATCGGCCGCTCCGTCCTCGGCTGACCCTCCCCGCGCTTCCCCCTCCCAGCGAAAGGCCTCCTCGTGAGCACCGAAGCGTATGTGTACGACGCGATCCGCACCCCGCGCGGGCGCGGCAAGGCGAGCGGCGCCCTGCACGGGACCAAGCCCATCGACCTGGTGGTCGGGCTGATCCACGAGATCCGTGACCGTTTCCCGGGTCTGGATCCGGCGGCCGTGGACGACATCGTCCTCGGTGTGGTCGGGCCGGTCGGTGACCAGGGCTCCGACA
>NZ_JBVIYR010000014.1:0-173683 GCF_055592385.1 Streptomyces sp. NPDC041124 | reverse complement strand
GCCCGGTTACATTCCGAACCCGGAAGCTAAGCCTTACAGCGCCGATGGTACTGCAGGGGGGACCCTGTGGGAGAGTAGGACGCCGCCGAACAATTCGTGGGAAAGCCCCGTGCCATTGGCACGGGGCTTTCTGCGTTTCAGGACGGCTCCACGAGTTTGGTGTCGTACGCCAGGATCACCGCCTGGATCCTGTCGCGCGAACCCGTCTTGGCGAGTACACGGCCCACGTGGGTCTTCACCGTGGACTCCGCGAGGTGCAGACGGGCGGCGATCTCGGAGTTCGTCCAGCCCTTCCCGATGACCGTGAGGATTTCGCGTTCCCGCTCCGTGAGCGTGGACAGGCGGGGGTCTACCTCCGGGATGACGTCCGCTGTGTCGCTGCCGGCGGGGAGGTGGTGGGCATAGGCGTCGAGGAGGCGGCGGGTGAGGCTGGGGGCGACGACCGCGTCCCCGGTCGCCACGGCCCGGATGCCGGAGAGGAGCTCCTCCGGCTGGGCGTCCTTGATGAGGAAGCCGGAGGCGCCCGCGCGGAGGCCCGCGTGGGCGTACTCGTCCAGGTCGAACGTGGTGAGGATGAGGACCCGGGTGCGGTCCCCGGAGGCGACGATGCGGCGGGTGGCCTCGATGCCGTCCATGCCGGGCATGCGGATGTCCATCAGCACCACGTCCGGGTGGAGTTCGGCCGTCAAGCGGATCGCTTCGCCGCCGTTCGACGCCTCGCCCAGGACGGTGAGGTCGTCCTGGCTCTCCAAGAGCATGCGGAAGCCGAAGCGCTGCAACGGCTGGTCGTCGGCGATGAGGACGGTGATCACTGCGGGGGTTCCTCCGGGAGGTGCAGGTGGACCCGCCAGCCCTGTTCGGGGCGGGGGCGTGGGCCGGCCTCAAGTGTGCCGTCGTACAGGGCTGTTCGCTCGCGCATTCCTGGCAGGCCCCGACCGTCGGACAGGGGTGCGGGCGGTGTGCCCTGTCCCGTGTCGGTGACGGTGACGGTGACGGCGCCCCCGTCGCCGTAGACGATGACGATCTCCGAGGCGGCGTCGGGGCCGGCGTGCTTGAGGGTGTTGGTGAGGGCTTCCTGGACGATCCGGTACACGGTGAGCTCCCGGCCCGGGGGGAGGGTGGCCGGCAGGCCCTCGGTGGTGAGCCGGACCGGCAGGCCCGCGGTGCGGACGCCGTCGAGGAGACGGTCCAGGTCGGTGAGGCCGGGCTGGGGGTTCCGCTCCGCGGGGAGGGCGGCCGTCTCGTCGTCGCGGAGGACGTCGAGCAGGCGGCGCAGTTCGCCGAGGGCCTGACGGCTGGTGGTGCCGATGGCGTCCAGGGCCTGCCCGGCCCGTTCCGGGGACCTGGCGGCCGCGTACTTGCCGCCGTCGGCCAGACCGGTGATGACGGACAGGTGGTGGCCGATGATGTCGTGCATCTCCCGGGCGATCCGGGCGCGTTCGGCGGCGGTCGCGATACGGGCCTGCTGGTCGCGTTCGATCTCCAGACGGCGGGCCCGGTCCTCCAGGGCCTCGGTGTAGCTCTCACGGGTGCGGATGGTGATGCCGATGAGGACCGCCACGCCGATGGACGTCAGGTACGAACCGATCTGCTGGCTCCACTCGCCCTCGCCGTAGCGGGCCGTGGAGATGATGACCGGCGTCAGTATCAGGGCCGTCGCCCACCACAGGTCGCGCAGGGGGCGGCTGAGCGCGATGTGGTAGACGACGACCAGTTGGAGCAGGGCCGCCTGGAGGGTGGCGCCGGACCAGGCGTTGACCAGGGCGAACGGGGCCATGGCGAGCATGACGGTCGCGGGACGGGTGCGACGCCACAGGAGGGGGACGGACAGGCCGAGGGACAGCACGAGGAGAAGCGGGCCGGGGGCGTCCGGGTTGTGGGTGACGTTGCGCCAGCCGCCACCGGTGAAGTCGATGAGGGCGGCCGTCGTCCAGAAGCCGGTGAAGACGGTGTCCCACAGGAGCGGGTGACGCCGGTCGAAGTCCCGGATCCACTGGTTGGCGCGTTGCACGTGCTGGGTGAGCGGCTCCGCCGTGCGGGTGCTCGCCGACGGCGCCGCCTCCTGGCCGTTCGTCACGGGGTCCATGGTGGGGGTCCGTCCGCCGGTCGGAGCCGAATCATGAGCCGATCATCGCCCGCGGAGGGAGCGGTGTGCGTCGGCCCGGAGCCGTAATCGGGCTGAGGGGTGTAGTACCCCGGTACTACCGTGGCGGCCATGAGGACAGGTGTCGTGACCTTCGAGGACTGTGTGATCCGGGCGGTGCGGGCGCAGGAGTGGGCCGCGGTGAAGGAGCTGCGGCTCGCCGCCCTGCGGGACCCGGTCGCGGATCTCGCCTTCCTGGACACCTACGACAAGGCCGTGGCCCGGCCGGACTCGTACTGGCGGGAGCGAGCGGCGAACGGGGCTCAGGAGACGGGGGGGGCACGGCAGTTCGTCGCCGAGGCGAAGGACAGGAGCTGGGTGGGCACGGTCGCCGTGCTGATCGAGGAGGCAGGGACGACCGACTGGGCGGGGATGCCCGTCGAGCGGCGGCAGGGACACCTGGTGGGTGTCTACGTGGCGCCCGGGCAGCGGGGGAGCGGGCTGACCGGGGCGCTGTTCGACGCGGCACTGCAGTGGGCGTGGGGGCGCGGCGTGGAGCGGGTGCGGCTCGTCGTGCACGCGGAGAACGCGCGGGCGCGGGGCTTCTACCGCAAGGCGGGGTTCGTGGAGAGCGGGGTCACCGTGCCGTTGGCGGACAAGCCGGACGAGCGTGAGCTGGAGATGGTGATCGGGCGGCCCGGGTCAGACCGTTAGTTCGTCGTGCGGCCAGCGGGTGCGGGCCTGCTCCCGGGAGCGGAGCAGGGCCAGCGTCGGCATGCCCCGGTCCGAGCCGGCGGCGAGGAGTTCGGGGAGCTGGGGCAGCGGGGCCACGGCCGCCACGTCGTCCAGGACGAGGGTGAGTGGTGGGTCGAGCCGACCGGAGGATGACCGTTCGGCCATGCGCCGGCCGTGCTCGACCACGTGCGAGGCGAGCGCCGTCAGCAGGGGCATCGCGCCCGGACTGGTGCGGGGATCCTCGATGGATTCGCCCACGACATAAAGCGTGCCCCCTTCGTCGATGAAGGAATCCAAGGCGAGGGCATCATTTCGGTGAGGAGTGCAGGCCTCGCGGACATGGAGGGTGGAGAGGGCGGCCAGGGCGCGGGTGGTCAACTGCTGGGCCATGTCCCGGCGGTCGGGGTGCGCGGTGAGGGCCGCTTCGAGTTCGCCGGCGGAGCCGGGGGCGGCCTTGGGGTGGGTGCGGAGGATGCGCACGGCGTCGTGCACCTGCAGGCCCTGCGCCCAGCGGTGGACGTGGCGGACGGTGCGGCCGTCGACGGCGGCGGCGTGGACGTAGCTGCGGAGCAGGGTCTCGGCGGTGTCGCTGACCGCCTGGTCGAGCCGGGAGGTGGGCCGGACGGGGGCGAGGAGCGCTGCCGCGCGGGTGGCGGCCGTCTGTTTGTCCTCGCAGCCGGCGGTGGGGGACCAGTGGAGGCGGGCCGGGGTGTCGCAGAGGTGGGTCGGGTCGTAGAGGTGGGTGGGGCCGAGTTTGGCGCGGGCGTCCTTGGTGTCGTGCCACAGGGCCGGGTTGGAGGTGAGGACGAGGGCGGGGCCCTCCGCGTCCCGTACGGCCTGGGCGGCGGTGGTGTGGCGGGTGGCCGGGGGGCCGTAGTGCAGGCCGGCGCGGCCGGGGCCGGGGAGGTCCCACCCGCCGGTCCGTGCACCGTCGGACACCTGTGGGGCGGCGGGCTCCGCGGGTTGCGTCGCTTCCCGCTCGGATGTCCTCGGGACCGGAACCTCGTGCCGGTGCTGCGGGGCCGGTTCCGGCTCCGGGGCGGGCTGCGGCTCCCTTGAAGGCTCCCTTGAAGGTTCCCGTGCCGGTTCCGTGTGCCGCTCGTGCACCGCCGCCGTCCGTTCCGCGCGCCGGCGGGCCCGTACGGCTCTCCAGCGGGCCACGGTGCCGACGACGAACACCGTCAGGACGGTCAGGATCATCAGCTGGCCGATGAACAGGCCCCAGAAGAGGCCGTATCCGGAGAGGTCGGCGGGTGGGGCGTCCGGCCAGGCGGCGGGCAGGTCGTGCGGGTCGGCGATGAGGTGGCGGACGGCCACCGGGGTGCGGGTGAAGGTGATGCCGGACGGCCAGCGGCCGTGGGCGAAGAGGCCCGCGAGTCCGGTGGCCGTCCACACCATCGTGGTCAGGCCGAGGATGAAGGCGAGGATGCCGAGGAGCAGCCCGTCGGGGATGCCGCCCTGGCCGCCGGAGCCCCGGCCGGGCCCGCGGTGATCGTCCGGTCTCACGCCTGCTCCCTCTACGCCACCGTCGATTCGGAGTCGCCGACGTGCTGTTCCACGAAGGCCGCCGCCCGCTCCTCGGCCTCCCGTTCGGCGGCGCGCAGGGCGTCGTCGTTGAAGTCGGCGGAGGACTCGGTCATCGCGCGGTCGGTGAAGACCAGCGGGCGTTCCGTCTCGGTGACCAGGTGCTTGACCACCTGGACGTTGCCGTTGACGTCCCAGACCGCGATGCCGGGCGTGAGCGTGGGGATGATCTCCACGGCCCATCTGGGCAGGCCGAGGACCCGGCCGGTGGCCCGCGCCTCGTCGGCCTTCTGGGCGTAGATGGTCCGGGTCGACGCCATCTTGAGGATGGCCGCCGCCTCCTTGGCGGCCGCGCCGTCCACCACGTCGGACAGGTGGTGGACGACCGCGACGAAGGACAGGCCGAGCCGCCGCCCGAACTTCAGCAGCCGCTGGAACAGCTGCGCCACGAAGGGGCTGTTGATGATGTGCCAGGCCTCCTCGACGAGGAAGATGCGCTTCTTCCGGTCGGGGCGGATCCAGGTGTGCTCGAGCCAGACGCCGACGATCGCCATGAGGATCGGCATGGCGATGGAGTTGCGGTCGATGTGGGACAGGTCGAAGACGATGAGCGGCGCGTCGAGGTCGATGCCGACGGTCGTCGGGCCGTCGAACATGCCGCGCAGGTCACCGTCGACGAGCCGGTCCAGGACCAGGGCGACGTCCAGGCCCCACGCCCGTACGTCGTCTATGGCGACGTTCATCGCCTCCGCGGACTCCGGTTCGGGGTGGCGCAGGCGCTCGACGATGTCGGAGAGGACCGGCTGGCGTTCGAGAATCGTCTCGTTGACGTAGGCGTGCGCGACCTTGAGGGCGAAGCCGGACCGCTCGTCCAGGCCGTGGCCCATCGCGACCTCGATGATCGTCCGCAGCAGCGCGAGCTGCCCGGTGGTGGTGATCGACGGGTCGAGGGGGTTGAGCCGGATGCCGTGGTCCAGGGCGGCCATCGGGTCGAGGCGGATGGGAGTGATGCCCATCTCCCGGGCGACGAGGTTCCACTCGCCGACGCCGTCCTCGCCCTGCGCGTCCAGGACGACGACCTGGCGGTCGCGGAAGCGCAGCTGGCGCAGGACGTAGGTCTTCTCCAGGGCCGACTTGCCGTTGCCGGACTCGCCGAGGACCAGCCAGTGCGGTGCGGGCAGCTGCTGGCCGTAGAGCTGGAAGGGGTCGTAGATGTAGCCCTTGCCGGAGTAGACCTCGCGGCCGATGATGACGCCGGAGTCGCCGAGGCCGGGCGCGGCGGTCGGCAGGTACACGGCCTGCGCCTGGCCCGTGGAGGTGCGCACCGGCAGCCGTGTCGTCTCGACCTTCCCGAACAGGAAGGACGTGAAGGCGTCGGTGACGACGGACAGCGGATCCCGCATCAGAACTCAGCCCCTACCTTCGAATGCCGGTGGCGAACGGGAGTGTGTTCACGAACGCGCGGTGGTGCTCGCGGTCGCACCACTCCAGCTTCAGGTACGACTTTCCGGCCGATGCCCGTATGGTCCGCTTGTCGCGCGCCAGGGCCTCGGGTGTGCGGGAGGAGACGGTGATGTAGCCGACGAGGTTGACGCCCGCGGCGCCGCTGGCGAGGTCCTCGCCGCGCTGGTCGAGCCTGCTGTGGGCGGCGAGGTCGCGCGGGTCGACGGTGCGGTTCATCTTGGCGGCGCGGGAGGCCTCCGCCACGTCGTTGGTCTTCTCGGTCAGCATCCGCTCGATGGCGACCTCGGTGGGTTCGAGGTCCATGGTGACGGCGACCGTGCGGATCACGTCCGGGGTGTGGACGAGCAGCGGGGCGAGGAAGTTGACGCCCACCGGGGTCATCGGCCACTCCTTGACCCAGGCCGTGGCGTGGCACCAGGGGGCGCGGGTCGCGGACTCGCGGGTCTTGGCCTGGAGGTAGGTGGGCTCCATGGCGTCCAGCTCGGCCGGCCAGGCGTTGCGCTGGGTCATCGCCTGGATGTGGTCGATGGGGTGGTCCGGGTCGTACATGGAGTGCACCAGCGAGGACAGGCGGCTCTGGCCGAGCGGCTGCCGTACGCGGATGTCGGCCTCCTGGAGCCGGGAGCAGATGTCGGTCAGCTCACGGGCCATGACGACGGCGAGCCCCGCGTCCCGGTCGACCTTGCCGCCGCCCTGGCTGCGCATCGCGCGGGCCATGGTGTTGGCCTCGGAGGCCAGCTCGCGGGTGTAGTGCATGCAGGCGACCAGGTAGGCGCGGTGCTGTTCGCTGCTGGTCGACACCATCGACTGGAGCTGCTCGTAGGACTGCTGGAGCCACGGCGGTGACGTGTCGTCGCCGCGCAGGGAGACGTCCTTGGCGTGCGCGTCGGGGTCGGCGGGCAGGGTGCGGGCCAGCATCTGGATGCGGGTGACGAAGCCGTCGCCGTTGGCGACGTGCTTGAGCAGGGTGCCGAAGCGGTCGACGAGGGCTTCCTGGTCCTCGGAGTCGCGCAGGCCGACGCCGGGGCCCTCGATCTCGATGGCGGCGGTGACGGTCTTACGGTCCGCGTGGAGCAGTACGGCGATCTCGTCCGGGCCGAACGGTGCGGCGAGCCAGGTGATGCGCCCGATCCCGGGCGGCGGTCCGACCTCGATCTCGCGCCCGTCGAGGCGGGTGCCCGCCTCGACGGCGCCGGAGCGGTAGGTGGTGCCGCGGCGCACGGTGCGCTTGTAGCTGCGGTTGATCTCGAACCACTTGTAGAAGGTGCGGCCCTTGTAGGGCACGTAGACCGCGGCCAGGGCGATCATGGGCAGTCCGGCGAGGAGCACGATCCGCACGCTCAGGACGGGGACGAGGAGCCCGCACATCATGCCGAGGAACGCGCCGACGACGATCAGCGCGATCTCACCGGTCTCGCGATTGCGGCCGACGATCGCGTTCGGCCGGGCGCGGCCGATCAGATACGTACGGCGGGGCGTGACCGGATGGGACAGGTGGGTCTCGGTCGTCAACGCCCTTCACCTCCCGTGCGGTTGTTGCTGCTGTTGCGGGTGCTGCTGGCGTGGGGGGTGTTCACCGGGCTGCTCGAGCGGGGTGCGGGGGCGGCGCCGCCGCCGCTGTTCGGGGTGCGCGAGCTGTGCGCGGCGACTCCGCCGGAGGCGGGGTTGGAGGAGCGGGCGCCGGAGGACTGGCCTGCGCCGCCGCTGTTGTTGTCGGCGCGGGTGCTGTGGGTCTTGATGCCCTGCGCGACCAGGGACGCCGGGGAGCTGATGACGGCGGCGGCCTTGCCCTCGGCGCCCTGCATGAGGCGGTTGTTGCGGGAGCCGGCGATCTCGTCGCCGAAGCCGGGGACGAAGCGGTAGATCATCGCGGAGGCGAAGATGGCGAGCAGGATGATCGCCAGACCGGAGACCACGGCGGAGAAGGCGTCGGGGCCCTCCTCGGCGGAGAGCGCCCCGGCGAGGCCGAGGACTATCACGATGACGGGCTTCACGAGGATCACCGCGATCATGATGCCCGCCCAGCGGCGGACGTGGCCCCACAGGTTCTTGTCGACCAGGCCCGCGTAGACGACGGTGCCGAGGAGGGCGCCGACGTAGAGCAGGGCGGCGCGGATGACGAGCTCCAGCCAGAGGATGCCGGCGGCGAGGATGGAGACCAGGGAGACGACGATCAGCATGATCGGGCCGCCGCCGATGTCGTCGCCCTTCTCGAGCGCGCCGGCGAACGTGCCGAAGAACGTGTCCGTCTGGTCGCCGGTCGCCTTGGCGAGCACGTCGGTGACGCTGTCGGTGGCCGAGACGACGGTGTAGAGGATCAGCGGGGTGAAGGCGGAGGCGAGGACGGTCAGCCAGAGGAAGCCGATCGCCTCGGAGATCGCGGTGGTGAGGGGGACGCCCCGCACCGCGCGCTTGGCGACCGCCAGCAGCCACAGCAGGAGGGTGAGGATCGTCGACGCGGCGAAGACGACGGCGTACTGCTGGAGGAACGTGTCGTTGGTGAAGTCGACGTCCGCGGTGTCCTCGACGGCCCCGCTGAGCTGCTTGATGGTCCAGGAGGCGGCGTCGGCGCAGCCCTGCGCGAGGGAGGCGAGGGGGTCGAGGGTGGCGGAGGGGTCGTCGAGGGTGGTGGCACCCTCGCCGTTCTCATTCGCCTGTCCGCGCTCGCAGTACTCCTTGGCAGGGCCGGCGATCAGGGCGCAGGGGTCGTTGCTCTCAGTCGGCGTCGGCGTCGGCGTCGGCGTCGGGGAGGGCGAGGGATCAGCGGCGGCCCGCGTGGCCGACAGGATGGCGGTCGCTTGAACGGCGGCGACAAAGCCGGTGAGCTTGAAGATGCGGCGTCGGCTACCGGGCATAGGTGAAGCCTCCGAAATCCTGGACCGCCTTGCTGATCTCATCGGCTCCGGAGACGGGATTGTCTCCGGGGACGGGGGTGGGGCCAGACTTCTGGCGGGTCTCGACGACCTTCCAGTCGCCACCGCTCCAGCTGAGTTTCATGGTCACCGTGAACCAACTGCTGGTGACGGGGTTGGTCGACTTCTCGCCGGCGAGCCCGAACAGGCCATGGCACCAGACCGCGACAGTTGCCGCGTCGTCGCTGTAGGCCGTGACCTTGGTGCCTGTGGGAACCGTACGGTTGACGAAGGTGCTGCCGTCAGGAGCTTTGCCGTCCTTGTCGAGCCCGAGGGTTTTGAGGAAATCGGCGGAGTAGTCCGCGTCGAAGCCCGACTGAAGGTCGTCAACGGAACCCGAGTCTGCCAGGGCCTGCACGATCTCGTGCCGGCGGTCCGGGCGAAACATGCCGTCGGAGCCGAGCGCCACCGCGTAGTTCGCCGCCGCGCTCTCCGCGCCTTGCCGGTCGTGGGCGAAGCCCGACGGGATGCCTGCCGTCTTCGCGTCCACCGGCTTCTTGCCCGAAGGGGCCGTCGCCGCCGCTTTGGGGGAGTCGGCGGAGCCGCTCTCCTCCGCTGCGGAATCGTCTCCTCCGCGGTTCGCGAAGGCGATCGCGGCGATCAGGACGACCACCACACCGACGACGGTGACGAGGCTGCGGGAGGACGAACGGGCGCCTCTGCGCGCGCCGCCGTACGGGTCGCCGCCCCCTTCGGGCAGGCGGGTGCGGGTCTGACCGGTGTCGTCTTCGAGACTCATGCCGCGTACGCCCCCTCAGCGTCGTGCGGAAACACCTCGTACTCCGTGTACTTCACGTACGACGGTAGCCGGGCCGGCTCCCGTTCGGGTGCGGTGTGGTGACTGGACATCAGGGAAACGCAACCTCAGCCGGTGGGCACGACGGACGGGTGGGATGGGAGGGGGCCGGGCGTGCCCGGTCGGGAGCGGTGGCGCGGGTCTATACGGCCATGCCGTACACGATGGTGAAGAGGGTGCCGAGCGATCCGATGATGAAGACGCCCGTGAGCCCCGCGATGATGAGGCCCTTGCCCTGTTCGGCGCTGAAGGTGTCCCGCAGCGCGGTGGCACCGATGCGCTGTTTGGCCGCCCCCCAGATGGCGATGCCCAGGCAGATGAGGATGGCGACCGCCATGACCACTTCGATCATGATCTTGGCCTCGTTGCCCAGGCTGCCGAAGGGGCCCCAGTCGGGAGCGATCCCGCCGATGATGGTGTTGATGTCTCCCTCGTCGGCCGCGAAGAACATGTAAGTCACCGCCCTGGTATGGGTAGTTCCGCTTCCTCTGCGGGAGTGCAGAGTTCAGGCCTCATTGTCGCCGACGATGACGCCCGTGTATGTCGACTTGGCGTCATCAGCTGGCGGGTTTCGTAGGAATAGCTTGCCACCGGCGCGCGCCGGACCCCGGCAGAGGCGCGTTCCGGAGAGTGAAGAGTCGTATCGTCACTCTGTGTATCACGGTGTGTCACGCCGGGCAACGAGGCTGGTCGACGGGGTTTCTGACAGGTGTTCGGGTGACTGTGCGCAGGGTTCTACGCTACGAAGTGGTCGAACTCACCGGCCCGGACGCCTCGTACGAAGGCGTCCCAGCGGGGGTGGTCGGTGGTGACGGTGGCGGTGCCGCCGGGGGCGTGGAGGCGGACGGTGGCGTCGCTGCCGACGGTCACGTGGGCACGGGGGTGAGGGTCCTCCTTGAGGGCGCGGAGGAGGCCGCGGAAGGCGTCGGGGGTGGTGGTGAGGACGGCGCCGGTGGGGTCGGCCGACTCCGTTATGTGGATGGCGCGCGGGGTCGCGGCTACGTGTACGCAGGAGTCGCCCTGGGCGCAGTAGGAGGACTTCTGCCAGACGGGCTGCTTCATGCCTACCTTTCTTACAGTTCCCGCGCGATCTTGTGAATGAGGTCCCGCGACCTGGCGGGCGGGAGTGCCTCGGCCTCCATGCGGCCGAGGAGAGTCCGGTACTTCGCCAGTTGGGCTTCGGAGTCGAGGAAGACAGGGCCGTGGGACTGGTCGAGGTGGACGGTGTCGAGCGGCGGGACGGGGCCGGTGGAGTAGTAGAAGGACTGGCCCGAGCCGGGCAGGACCCCGGCGTCGAAAGTGAGCACTCGCACGGTGATGTGCTCCCGCTCGCTCATGTCCAGCAGGTGCCGCAGCTGGGCGCCCGCGACGGTGGGGCCGCCGAGCTGCATGCGCAGGGCGGCCTCGTGGATCACCGCCAGGTGAGGGGTCGGGTTCTCGCGGTAGATCGCCGCCTGGCGTTTGATGCGGAACGAGACTCGGTGCTCGACGTCGGGTGGCGACATCTCGGGTACGTCCTGGCGAAAGATCTCGCGGGCGTGCTCCGCGGTCTGGAGCAGGCCGGGGATGTGCAGTGCCACGGCTGCGTGAAGGCGCTCGGCGTGATGTTCCACCTCGGCCAGGTCCAGAAGTGCGGCAGGCAGCAGCTCCCGGTACTCCTCCCACCACCCCCGGGTGCGTTCGGCCGCCATGGCGCAGAGGGCGTCGACGAGGGCCCGGTCGCCGCATTCGTAGTGGCACGCGAGGGTGCGGACACGCTCGGGGCTCACTCCCGCCCGTCCCGCCTCGACGTTGCTGATCTGGTTCTGCTGCACGCCGAGGAGGCGGCTGGCCTGTGTTGAGGACAGGCCGGCTCGCTCGCGTAGTTTTCGCAGCTCAGCACCCAAACGGAGTTGCCGTCCCGTCGGGTTGCTTCTCACCTTGCTCCTGCCTTCCTGTTCACCCGCACGAGTGCAATATCAGTTCTTATCTAGCCGCATCTAAGAACTTTCCCTACGTTACGAGTGGCGCCCCGCTCAGAAGCGCACCGATCGACGGTTCGGCATGCCACTGGGCACCAGTTCGTGTTTACGCCCAACTGACCCCCCCGCTCGGAGACTTCCATGCCCACCGTATCCCCGGCCTGGTCCTACACCCTCCACCTCTCGCGTGATCCACGCTCACCGGGCATCGCCCGTTCCACCCTGCGCTCCGTCCTGGCCGCCTACGAACTCGGCGAACTCGCCCCCACGGCCGAGCTGCTCGCGTCGGAGCTGCTGACCAACGCCCATCTGCACACCGACGGCCCGTACGCGCTGCACATCCGTCCGCTGGAATCCGGCCAGCTCCGGCTCGGGGTGTGGGACGGGGATCCGACCGTCCCGTCCGGTCTCGGCGCCGGCTTCGTCCACGGCGCCATGCCGCACGGAACCTCGGAGGGCGGACGGGGTCTGGCCCTGGTGCGGACGTACGCCGACTCCTGGGGCGCCTCGCTGCTGAGCGAGCAAAAGGGGCCTGCCGGGGGGAAGGTGCTGTGGGCGGAGTGCGGCTGGGGCGGTCCGTGATCCCATCTCTACCGCACATCCACCGAACCGTGTGGCAAGGTCGGTTCCGTGGATGCACTGAAGGCTCAAGACCCCGCGCAGATAGGCGCGTACATGCTGCTGGCCCGCCTTGGTGCGGGCGGTATGGGGCAGGTGTATCTCGGGCGGTCGCCCGGCGGTCGGCTGGTGGCGATCAAGGTGATCCGTGACGAGATCGCGGATCACCCCGAGGCGCTCGCCCGGTTCAGGCGCGAGGTGGAGACCGTGCGCCTGGTCCGGAGCGCGTACACCGCGAATCTGATCGACGCGTCGCTGGACTCGTCCCCTTACTGGCTGGCGACCGAGTACGTGTCGGGCCCGACGCTGAGCAAGGCCGTGGGGGCGCGGGGGCCGATGCCGGCCGACACCTGCCGACGTCTGTTCGCGGCACTGGCGGAAGGGCTCGCGGCCGTGCACGAACAGGGGGTCACGCACCGGGACCTCAAGCCGCAGAACGTGCTCCTCGCCGCACAGGGGCCACAGCTCATCGACTTCGGTATCGCCCGGGGAGCCGGGCAGACGGCACTCACCGAGGCGGGTTTCGCGCCGGGCACGCCTGGCTACACCGCGCCCGAGGTGCTGATGCGCAATGAGGTCGGCCCTGCCGCCGACGTGTTCGCTCTCGGGGCGACGATCGCGTACGCGGCGACGGGCAGGCCTCCCTTCGGCATCGGTGAGGCGGCCACCGTGAGTTATCGCGCGGTGCACGAGCCGATCGATCTGGTGGGCGTGGAACCCGAACTGGCGGGTCTGATCCAGCACTGTGTGGCCAAGGACCCGGCGGCACGCCCGCAGCTCGCCGAGGTGATCGTGCGGTGCCGGGTGGCGGCGGCCCTCGTCGAGGACTCGTTCTACACGGGACTGGCCACCCTGGCCGAGGAGCTGCCGGCGGCGGCTCAGGCCGGTTCACCGCCCATGGCTCCGTCACCGGCGGTGGGGTTGCACGAACTGCCGACGTCGGCGCCTCAGTACGGGCCGGGGTATACGCCCACATACGTAAGCCCATCTGCCCCACCCGCTCGGCGCCGCCCCGCGCCGTGGCTTGTCGCCGTGGCGGCCGGGTTGGTGATCGGGGTGGCGGCGGCAGCGTTCGTACTGTCCGATCAGGGCGACGGTGACCGGGGGGTGGACGGGAAGGAGACGACCGGAGCCGCACGTCCTGGCGCCACATCGAAGGCTCCCACCACCCAGGGGGGCGAGCAGCCGAAGGTGCAGCCGCCGGCGTACGTGGAGCAGACGAATCCGTCACGGGACTTCTGGACGGCGGACACGGCTTCGCAGTATGGGGAAGGTGCCTGTCAGCTGCCCGCCGAGGAGCGCAACGAGCACTTCCAGTTCGCGGTCTCCGCAGCAGAATCCGATGCGCCCTACACCTCGGGGCAGGGACGTATCGGAGTCCGCTTGAAGTACGCCGATCCGAAGGCCGGGGAGTCGTACTACGTGGCGGTCTCCGTCAAGCCGCCGCATGAGATCGATCCGGACACGGGCCGGCCGTACGAGGGCGCGTTGCAGCAGAACCTGGACCTCGGCTACACCAGCAAGCCGGTGGACATGTACCAGGGCTACAGCAGCAACGAGACCGCCCCGTGGGTGGAGCTGACGTACCCCGATGACTTCCAGAAGTTCGTGCGTGGGAAGAAGCACAGCGACGCCATCCCGATCGGAAACGACCCCGGCGACTGGACAGTGCTCTTCCTTCATGTCCGTGGGCCGAACGAGTACGCAAGCATCGCCTGCCACGGGTTTGTCGCGAAGTAGCTCACACAGGCGCCCTTCAGGCTGGTAAATGACCCATAAACCGGAGCGCGGTAGGGGAGAGTTGGAGCGTGCGGAAGGTATGGGTGGCCGGTGGTGCCGCCATCGGGCTGGGGCTGAGCTTCGTCATGCTGCTCGTCGTGGGCGTCTACGTCGTCGCCGGGAACCTCGTCAACGGCGTGGGCGGTGCGGGCAAGGCACTCGCCAAGGGGTCGGTGCCCGCCGCGTACCAGACGCTCGTTCAGAAGTGGGGCAACCTCTGCCCGTCCATCAACCCGGCGCTGCTCGCCGCGCAGCTCTATCAGGAGAGCGGGTGGGACCCTGACGTCGTCAGTCACGCCGACGCACGCGGTATCGCCCAGTTCATCCCGGGCACCTGGGCCGCCCACGGCATCGACGGTGACGGCGACGGCGACCGTGACATCTGGGACCCGAATGACGCGATTCCATCGGCCGCTTCGTACGACTGCGAACTCGCGAAGTACGTGAAGGACGTACCGGGGGACGTAACGAACAACATGCTCGCCGCCTACAACGCGGGGGCATACCGGGTCATCAAGTCCGGCGGGGTGCCCGCGATCACCGAGACTCAGAACTACGTCAAGCGGATCCGCGCCCTGGAGAAGAGCTTCGCCGCGCCCGTCGGGCGGGTCGACCCGTCGAGGCAGGCCGCCGGCGCCATCGCCTACGCGCAGAAGAAGCTCGGGACGTTGTACCTGTGGGGCGGCAACGGCACTCCTGAGCACGGCGGACGGTTCGACTGTTCGGGGCTGACGAAGGCGGCGTACGAGAGTGTGGGGATCACGCTGCCGCGTGTGGCGAACGACCAGTACAACGCGGGTCCGCATCCGAAGCGGGACGAACTGCTGCCCGGCGATCTGGTGTTCTTCTCGGACGACCTCACCGATTCGCGGGCCATCCGGCATGTGGGCATCTATGTCGGCGGCGGGTACATGATCGACGCACCCAGGACGGGTGCCGTGATCCGATTCGACCCGATCGACACTCCTGACTACTTTGGTGCCACCCGGGTCACCGAGGATGGCGCGAAAGCACTCCCCACAACGGTGTGAGCGGAGCGCCTGCCCTCCCCCTGAGCTGCGGAGATGCATCTCTCTTCGATAAAGTCTGCGTGATCATTCGGTGGAGCGTGGAACGTATCAGCGGGGGCCGTGCGTTCCTGTTGTCGTAGCCGAGCCGATGAGCGGATCTACGCACCACGGGGGTGGTTGCAGACGGCGTGCGCACCGCGCGCCGGGAGATATGGACGAAGGGGCCGCAGCACCATGGCTGGACTCGCCGATTCCGGGTCGAACCCCGACGTCGACCTGCTCTATGACATCAACGGCCTCGCCAAGGCCGCGCCGCCGTGGTTCGACCGGGTCATGGAGTTCGTGGGCGAGTACGGCATCCTGTTCGCCCTGTTGGGGATGCTGGTGTGGTGCTGGTGGGGCGTCAGACGGCGGGGCGGCGAGGACGCGGCACCGACCGTGGCGGCCCTGGTGTGGGCCCCGCTCGCGGCGGGCGTCGCGGTCCTGGTGAACGTCCCGATACGCGGGTTCGTCGAACGGCCCCGGCCCTTCAACGACCACGAGGGACTCGAGGTCCTGGTCGCCGGCAAGACCGACTACTCGTTCGTCAGCGACCACGCGACGCTCTGCATGGCCCTGGCGGTAGGGCTGTTCCTGGCCAACCGGCGGCTCGGGATCGTCGGCCTGGTGCTCGGACTGATGGGCGGCTTCATCCGCGTCTACATGGGTGTGCACTACCCGACGGACGTCGTGGGCGGGCTCGCCCTCGGCACGTCCGTCGCGCTGCTGCTCTCACCGCCCGCCATGGCGATGCTGACGCCGCTGATGCGGGCGATCGAGCGGTCGCCGAGGGGCGGATGGCTGATCAGTGCGCGCGGGCACGGGGCGCGGACGGCCCCGGAGGAGAACCGGCCGTCCGAGCCGGGGCAGCGCGACCTGGCGGCCTGAGCCGTCCCCGGCGCCGCCCGTGGGCCGGGGGACGGCTCCCGGTCACTCCTGGGTGTGGTTCCTGGCGTCCGTGCGGGCCAGGCTTCTCGCTCTTCTCGCGGGGCCGCGCCAGCCGCACGTGCAGGAGGCGACGCAGAAGGGCCCCCGCTCCGAGGTGGTTGTCCGGTGGTCCTGAAGGGTTGCCGCGACATCCTGCTCTTCCACCTCACCACCGTACCGCTGCGGATGTGTCCGCGTGACGGCCTCGACCACCGGTCGTTAACCGGGGAAAGACGGCCCGTGTCGGACACAGCGGGGGTAGGCGGCCATGGCAGGACGAGAACCGCGACGCCGGCGGACCGGTGGTTCCGCCGCCGCTCTCGCAGCCGCCGGGTGTCTGGCGCTCGGTGCCCTCGCGGGGTGCGGCAGCAGCGGGGCCGCGACCGGCGGTCCGACCGGTGGCCCGGCGGCCGTGGCGGTGGTGCGCGAGGCGGCGGACGCGCTCGTCGAGGCGGGCAGCTCCAAGGCGCGCACGTCCCTGGAGATGGCCACCGGGGGGACCCGGGTCACCATCAGGGGCGAGGGGGTCTACGACTACCGCAACCGGCTCGGCCGGCTGAAGGTGCTGCTGCCGCAGGACCCGTCGGGGGAGACCGTGCGGCGGCCGATCACCGAGCTGCTCGCCCCCGGGGCCCTGTTCATGAAGAACCGGGGGGCCGGAGTGCCCGCCGACAAGTGGGTGAGGGTGGACACCGGGACACTCACCGACGGGAACCTCGTCACCGGCGGTGCCACCGATCCGTTCACCGCAGCCGAGGTGCTGCGCGGGACGCGGTCGGTGACGTTCGTCGGGCGGACCGAGGTCGCGGGGGCGAAGGTGCGCCACTACCGGGGGACCGCCGACCTGGAGGAGGCCTCGCGGGTGGCCTCCGAGGCGAACCGGGGGACGCTGGGCGCGGCGGCGAAAGGGTTCGCCACCGCGCGGGTGCCGTTCGACGTGTACCTCGACGACCAGGGGCGGATCCGCAAGGTCCGGCACCGGTTCAGCTTCGTCAACGGACGTCAGGCCGAGCCCGTCGCGGTCGCCTCGACGACCCTGCTGTACGACTTCGGGATCCCCACCGACGTACGGCTCCCGGAGGCCGGGGACATCTACGCCGGCCGGATCGCGGAGGAGTGAGCGGTCCGGAGTGACCGGCGCGAACTAGCCCTTCCGTGCCATGCGCGGTGCGTGGGGCCCTCCCTACTCTAGGAAGTCGGTGACGACTGAGGAGAGGTGAGGCGCGTGGCTCCGCTCGGGGGCGGGACGGTGCAGGACCACGTGGCGCTCGCCGAGATCGAACTGTGCGGGGAGCTGATCATCGCCGCCTCCGCCGCCGAGGACCGGCTCAGCCTGGAGAGCATCGACGAGGTGCTGCGGGTGGGCGAGACCCGCGCGGAGCCCGGCCACGACTGACCACGCGGTCAGGTGCGGAGCATGCGGGCGATGGCCTGGGTGGCCTCCTTGACCTTCGCGTCGATCTCGTCCCCGCCCTTGACGGCCGCGTCCGCGACACAGTGGCGCAGGTGCTCCTCCAGCAGTTGCAGCGCGAACGACTGCAGGGCCTTGGTGGAGGCGGACACCTGGGTGAGTATGTCGATGCAGTAGACGTCCTCGTCGACCATGCGCTGGAGCCCGCGGATCTGGCCCTCGATACGGCGCAGCCGCTTGAGGTGTTCCTGCTTCTGGTCGTGATAGCCGTGAATTCCCCGGTCGTGATCGGTCACGATCTCGGGGGTGGAGGCCGCGTCCGCGCCGGTTCCGGTGGTCGTCATCGCGTCCTCCTGTGGTGATGATGGCCGAGATATACCCCTGGTGGGTATATGGTACCGAACTTTCCCGGGTAGGGGCCTGGTGGCCGATGACAGGCGCTGCGGCCGGATACGGGCCTCGGACCGCCCCTGTGCTCATCACTGTGCCTGATGGGCGACACTGGAGGGCGGCCCGTTACACGTGGCCGGATGATGCGCCTAGCATCAGCCTGACCGACACCGATGCAGACCGAGGACCCCACGTGCGCTTTCGTCTGACCCCCAGGGAGACGAGCTTCTACGACATGTTCGCCGCGTCCGCGGACAACATTGTCACGGGCTCCAAGCTCCTGATGGAACTGCTCGGGGCGGACACCTCCGCCCGGGCCGAGATCGCAGAGCGTATGCGGGCCGCGGAACACGCCGGTGACGACGCCACACACGCGATCTTCCACCAGCTGAACTCCTCGTTCATCACGCCCTTCGACCGCGAGGACATCTACGCCCTCGCGTCGTCCCTCGACGACATCATGGACTTCATGGAGGAGGCCGTCGACCTCGTCGTCCTCTACAACGTCGAGGAACTGCCCAAAGGCGTCGAGCAGCAGATCGAGGTGCTGGCGCGCGCCGCGGAGCTCACCGCGGAGGCCATGCCGCACCTGCGCACCATGGAGAACCTCACCGAGTACTGGATCGAGGTCAACCGCCTGGAGAACCAGGCAGACCAGATCCACCGCAAGCTGCTGGCCCACCTCTTCAACGGCAAGTACGACGCCATCGAGGTGCTGAAGCTCAAGCAGATCGTGGACGTACTGGAGGAGGCGGCGGACGCCTTCGAGCACGTGGCGAACACGGTGGAGACCATCGCCGTCAAGGAGTCCTGAGCTCTACATGGACACCTTCGCACTGGTCGTGACCATCGGGGTCGCGCTCTTCTTCACGTACACCAACGGATTCCACGACTCGGCGAACGCGATCGCCACGTCCGTCTCCACGCGCGCGCTGACGCCTCGGGTCGCGCTCGCGATGGCGGCCGTGATGAACCTGGCCGGCGCCTTCATGGGGTCCGGGGTCGCCAAGACCGTCAGCGAGGGGGTGATCCAGACACCCGAAGGGTCCACGGGGATGGGGATCCTCTTCGCCGCGCTGGTCGGGGCGATCGTCTGGAACCTGATCACCTGGTACTTCGGGCTGCCCTCGTCCTCGTCCCACGCACTGTTCGGCGGCATGGTGGGCGCGGCGCTCGCCGGTGGCACGACGGTGTACTGGAACGGGGTGCTCGACAAGATCGTCATTCCGATGTTCGTGTCGCCGGTCGTGGGTCTGATCGCCGGGTATCTGGTGATGACCGCGATCATGTGGATCTTCCGGCGGTCGAACCCGCACAAGGCGAAGCGGGGCTTCCGTATCGCGCAGACGGTGTCCGCGGCGGGAATGGCGCTGGGGCACGGTCTTCAGGACGCGCAGAAGACGATGGGCATCGTGGTGATGGCGCTGGTCATCGCGGATGTCGAGGAATACGGCGATCCGATTCCGGTGTGGGTGAAGATCGCCTGTGCGGTGATGCTGTCCGCGGGGACGTACGCGGGCGGCTGGCGCATCATGCGGACGCTGGGGCGGAAGATCATCGAGCTGGATCCGCCGCAGGGGTTCGCGGCGGAGACGACGGGTGCGTCGATCATGTTCGGGTCGGCGTTCCTGTTCCACGCGCCGATCTCCACCACGCATGTGATCACTTCGGCGATCATGGGTGTGGGGGCGACGAAGCGGGTCAACGCGGTGCGGTGGGGGGTGGCCAAGAACATCGTTCTCGGGTGGTTCATCACGATGCCTGCGGCTGGTGCTGTCGCCGCGTTGTGCTACGGGGTCGTGTACCTGGTGTTCTTGTAGCGGGGCCGGTTCGCTGCCCGGTGTTGTGGCTGGGCGGGGGGTGTTGCGCGGCCCGGCGTTCGCGGGGTGCCGTCGCGCCCACCCGTGCCGCCCTGCGGCACGATTGCCCGCGGAGAGCGGTGGTGCGGTTGCCCGCGGAGAGCGGTGGCACGATTGCCCGCGGAGAGCGGTGGTGCGGTTGCCCGCGGGAGAGCGGTGGCACGGATGCCCGCGGGAGAGCGGTGGCACGGATGCCCGCGGGAGAGCGGTGGTGCGGTTGCCCGCGGGAGAGCGGTGGTGCGGTTGCCCGCGGAGAGCGGTGGTGCGGTTGCCCGTGGAGGGCGCGATACGTGGAAGGGCCCGCCCCCGGTAGGGGGCGGGCCCTTCGGCCTCGCGGTGGCACCGCCATGCAGCACCGCGAGGGGATCGGTCAGCCGAAGCGGCCGGAGATGTAGTCCTCGGTGGCCTGGACCGACGGGTTGGAGAAGATGCGCTCCGTGTCGTCGAGCTCGATCAGCTTGCCGGGCTGGCCGACCGCGGCCAGGTTGAAGAACGCGGTGCGGTCGGAGACGCGGGCCGCCTGCTGCATGTTGTGCGTCACGATGACGATCGTGAACTGCTCCTTCAGCTCGCCGATCAGGTCCTCGATGGCGAGGGTGGAGATCGGGTCCAGGGCGGAGCAGGGCTCGTCCATCAGCAGCACGTTCGGCTCGACGGCGATGGCGCGGGCGATGCACAGCCGCTGCTGCTGACCGCCGGAGAGGCCCGAGCCGGGCTTGTTGAGGCGGTCCTTCACCTCGTTCCAGAGGTTGGCGCCCCGCAGTGACTTCTCGACGACGTCGTCCAGCTCGGACTTCTTGTACTTGCCGTTCAGACGCAGGCCCGCCGCCACGTTGTCGTACACCGACATGGTGGGGAAGGGATTCGGGCGCTGGAAGACCATGCCGACCTCGCGCCGCACGGCCACCGGGTCGATGCCGGGGCCGTACAGGTTCTCGTCGTCGAGCATGACCTTGCCGTCGACCCGGCCGCCGGGCGTCACCTCGTGCATGCGGTTCAGGGTGCGCAGGAAGGTGGACTTGCCGCAGCCGGAGGGGCCGATGAAGGCCGTCACGGAGCGGGGCTCCACGGTCATCGAGATGTCCTCGATGGCGAGGAAGGAGCCGTAGTAGGCGTTGAGACCGCTGACGTCGATGCGCTTGGCCATGGGTATCACTTCTTCTTTCGGTTCGGGGGAGGCCTCAGCGACCGGTCTTCGGGGCCTTCCAGCGGGCGATGCCGCGGGCCACCAGGTTGAGGATCATGATGAACGCGATGAGCGTCAGGGCCGCCGCCCAGGCACGGTCGTAGGCCGCGCCGGAGCCGCCGCTGTTGGCGTACTGGAGGTAGATGTACATCGGCAGCGACGCCTGCGGGTCGGAGAACGGGTTGGTGTTGATGAAGTTCGTGACCCAGACCAGCAGCAGGACGGGGGCGGTCTCACCGGTGATGCGGGCGATCGCGAGCATCACGCCGGTGGTGATGCCGCCGATGGAGGTCGGCAGGACCACCTTCAGGATCGTGCGCCACTTCGGCACGCCGAGGGCGAGGGACGCCTCGCGCAGCTCGTTCGGGACGAGCTTGAGCATCTCCTCCGTGGAGCGGACGACCACCGGGATCATCAGGATGGACAGGGCCATCGAGCCGGCGAAGCCGGACGGGCCCATGTCCAGCATCAGGATCCACACACTGAGGACGAACAGACCGGCGACGATGGACGGGATGCCCGTCATGACGTCGACGAAGAAGGTGACGGACTTGGCGAGCCGGCCGCGGCCGTACTCGACGAGGTAGATGGCGGTGAGCACACCGATCGGCACGGAGATCAGGGTGGCGAGGCCGACCTGCTCCAGGGTGCCGACGATGGCGTGGTAGATGCCGCCGCCCGGCTCGGTGTCGGCGACCACGCCCATCGAGTGGGTGAGGAAGTAGCCGTCGAGGACCTTCACGCCGCGCTTGACCGTCTCCCAGATGAGGGAGATCAGCGGGACGAGGGCGAGGAGGAAGGCGACCCAGACCAGGCTGGTCGCGGTGCGGTCCCTGGCCTGACGGCGGCCCTCGACCTTCGCGGAGATGGCGTACGAGCCGGCGACGAACAGCACGGCCGCGATGAGCGCCCACTGGATGTCGCTGTCCAGGCCGGCCGCGGTGCTGATGCCGAGGCCCAGGACGACGGAGCCCGCGGCGACCGCCCAGGCGAACCACTTCGGCAGCGTCGCGCCGCGCAGCGAACCGGGCTTCGGGGTGAGGGTTGCGTGGCTCATGCGTTGGCCCCCGAGTACTCCTTGCGGCGGGCGATGATCAGCCGGGCCGCGCCGTTGACCAGCAGCGTGATGACGAACAGGACGAGACCGGAGGCGATCAGGGCGTCGCGGCCCATCTCGGTGGCCTCGTTGAACTTGCTGGCGATGTTCTGGGCGAAGGTGCCGCCGCCGGTGTCGAGCAGGCTGGCGTTGATGTCGAAGCTGGAGGAGAGCACCATGGCCACGGCCATCGTCTCGCCGAGCGCGCGGCCGAGGCCCAGCATCGAGGCGGAGATGACGCCGGAGCGGCCGAAGGGCAGCACCGACATGCGGATGACCTCCCAGCGCGTCGCGCCGAGCGCCAGGGCCGCCTCCTCGTGCATCCGGGGAACCTGCCGGAAGACCTCGCGGCTCACGTTGGTGATGATCGGCAGGATCATGATGGCGAGCAGGATGCCGACGGTGAACAGCGAGCGCGGGGCGCCGTCGTTCCACTCGAAGACGCCGGTCCAGCCGAGGTAGTCGTCCAGCCAGCCGTAGAGGCCCTCCAGGTGCGGGACGAGGAAGAGGGCGCCCCACAGGCCGTAGACGATGGAGGGGACGGCGGCGAGCAGGTCGATCACGTACCCGATGAGGCCGCCGAGGCGGCGCGGCGCGTAGTGCGTGATGAACAGGGCGATGCCCACCGAGACGGGGACCGCGATGACCATGGCGATGATCGACGACACGACGGTGCCGAACGCCAGGACGGCGATGCCGAACTCCGGCGGGATGCCGCTGGGGTTCCAGTCGAACGAGGTGAAGAAGTTCGCCTCGTTCTTGCTGATGGCTATGGAGGCGCGGTAGGTCAGGAAGGCCGCGATGGCGGCCATGAGGACCAGGACGAAGATGCCGGATCCGCGGGAGAGCCCGAGGAAGATCCGGTCACCGGGGCGGGTGGCCCCGCGTGCGGCGCGCTTGTCCACGGGCGCGGCCGGCCCGGGTGCGACGGGGGGTGCGGCTGGTTTCTGTGTCGTGATGTCCATCGGGTTCTCCGGTCTGCGGAGCCGTCGGGGCCGGCGGCTCGGTGGAGCCGTCCGGGGTCCGGGGGCTCCTGATGGCGGTGCACCGGACGGTGCGGACCGGCTCCGTGGTCGGGGCCGGTCCGCACTCTCGGGTCAGGCGAGGTTCGAGATGGTCTCGCGGACCTTGGTGATGATCTCCTCGGGCATCGGGGCGTAGCCCGCGTCGGCCAGCAGCGACTGACCGTCCTCGGAAGCCATGTAGTTCAGGAAGGACTTGGTGGTGGGCAGGGTCTCCGCCTTGTTGCCCTTGTCGCAGACGATCTCGTACGTCACCAGGACGATCGGGTAGGCGCCCTCGGCGGACGGGGTGTAGTCGAGCTCCAGCGCGAGGTCCTTGCCGGTGCCGACGACCTTCGCGGCGCCGATGGCGGCGGTCGCGTTCTCGACGGTGGCGGCGACCGGCTCGGTGGCCTCGGTCTTGATGGAGACGGTCTTCATGCCGTCCTTGGCGTAGGACAGCTCCATGTAGGAGATGGCGCCGGGGGTCTGCTTGACCTGCTGGGCGACACCGGAGGAGCCCTGCGCGGACTGGCCGCCCTTGGCCTCCCAGGACTTGCTGGGCTCGTACGTCCACTCCTTGGGCGCGGCGGCCTGGAGGTAGGTGGTGAAGTTGTCCGTGGTGCCGGACTCGTCCGAGCGGTGGAAGGCCTGGATCTTCTGGTCGGGGAGCTTGGCGTCGGGGTTGAGCTTGGCGATCGCCGCGTCGTTCCAGTTGGTGATCTTGCTGTCGAAGATCTTGGCGAGGGTCGGCGCGTCCAGGACGAGCTCGTCGACGCCGTCGACGTTGTAGCCGACGGCGATCGGGCCGCCGACCATGGGCAGGTCGATGGCCTGGCCGTCCTTGCAGATCTGCTGGGACTGCTTGATCTCCTCGGCGTCCATCGCGGAGTCCGAGCCGGCGAAGGCGGTCTGGCCCTGGAGGAACGCGGTGATGCCGGCGCCCGAACCGGTCGGGTTGTAGTTGACCTGCACGCCCTTGCAGGCCGCGGAGTACTGCTTCACCCAGGCGTCGATGGCGTTCTTCTGCGCGGAGGAGCCGGAGGCCGCGAGCTGGCCCTTGGCGTCACCGCAGTCGATGTTGCCGGCCTGCGTGGTGGCGGAAGCACCGTCGCCGCTCGCGTTGCCACCGGTGTCGTCGGAGCCGCACGCCGTGAGGGCCAGGGCGCCGGAGACGGCGAGAGCACCGAGAGCGAGGGCCCGCCGGTTCTTGCGCTGAAGCTTCACTTGAGTTCCTTCCAGTGGCCGCCGTCCTGAATTCGGCGGCGTGCGAAGCGGTTGATGTGGTCGCCCCTCTCTTCCTCGGGCGATCCGCATCCGGTAAGGCCGAAATTAGGCAGAACAGGTGAAGCCGCCGATGGCCGTAAATGAACGAGGGGTGAACCCCTGAGGTCGGTGCGGTGAGGTCACGGAACGCTCACGTCGAGGACACGGGGTGATACCGGACGGTCAGTGTCCCGGGCGGAGCGTGGCGAGGAGGGCGTCCACGAGGTCGGCGTCACCGGGGCGGGTGAGGTGAACGCGGGCGGCGTCCGGGGGGAGCCAGAGGAGGCGGTCGACCTCGTCGTTCGGGGTGAAGCCGCCGGATACGGCCTCGGCCGCCCAGTAGCGGACCTGTTTGGGGCGGCCGCCGGCGAGGTAGTGCGCGGTGGGCAGTTCGGCGGTGGGGACGGCGGTGTGGCCCGTCTCCTCCGCGACCTCGCGCAGCGCGCCGGCCAGCGGGTCCTCGCCGCGCTTGAGCTTGCCCTTGGGCCAGGACCAGTCGTCGTACTTGGGCCGGTGGACGAGGCACAGTTCGAGGGTGCCGGTCACGGGCGAGCGGCGCCACAGGACGCAGCCGGCGGCGCGGACGACGAGGGTGCGGTGTTTGCCGGGGGTGCCCACCGGGTGCCTCCCTAGGACGTGCCGAGGGCTTCCTTCTGCCAGGTGCGCTGGAACGCGTACCGCGCGGCCTCCACCTCATGCCGCTGGTCGGCGTGGAGCACGCCCAGCGCGTACGCCGTGGCGGGGGCGATGCGCGGGGTGCGGGCCGCCTGCGCGGCGGCGGCGGCCGCCTCGGAGGCGTCGCGGTGCCGGTCGAGCGCCTCGCCGGCGGTGAGCAGACGCGGGTCCGCGGCGGCGCCCAGCACCTCGCGGGCGTAGCGGTGCAGCCGCAGCAGGAGCCGCACCTGGTGCCAGGCGGCGTCCTGCGGGTGCGGGGAGGGGTCCGGGGAGAGCCCGTGGATCAACGCCTCCGCGTTGTACGGGCTGCCCGCGGTGAGCAGGGGCAGCGCGGTGACGGCGTCGGCGAGCCGCTCGCGGGCGGCGTCGGCCATCGGACGCAGGTCGGCGCCGTCCGCGGCGGGGGACAGCGGCACCTCGCTGGCGAGTAAGGCGACCTTGTCGGCGATCCCGTGGAACCGGGACGAACCGAGCGCCTGGAGTGCGGTGGAGTGCGCCCGGGTCCGGGCCAGGGTCAGCTGCCGGTCCAGCAGGGCACCGGCCTTGGCGGCGCCGACGGTGAGGTTTCCCCGGTCCGGGGCGGGCACGGACCGCACGGTGGGCCGGTCGGTGGCGGGGCTGGTGGCGGAGGCGGGGTCCGGCGCGGTGACGGTGACGGTCGTGACGCGCCCGGCCCGGCCGGTGGGCCCGCCCGGTGCCTCGCGTGTCCCGGCGGACGGATGGCCGGCCGGGACCGGTGCGCGGGTGGCCGTCGGCCGGGCCGGAGCCGGGAACGGGGCCGCTCCGGACAGCCGGTGCAGGGCCAGGAGGAGCTGGTTCAGGCGGGCGGTGTGGGCGTGCTCCTGGGCCAGGGTGCCGGAGACCCAGGCCAGTTCGGGCCGCAGCGCCTCCGCCCAGCCGGGGTCGAGGACCGGCTGGAAGGTGTGCAGGCCGGCGCTGATGCGGCGGGCCGCGCGGCGCAGCGCGCGGGCCGCCTCGGCGGAGTCCTCCGACGCGGCCGCGCCCGCACCGGTCTCCCGGTGCAGGCGCAGCGCGCGGAGGAACTCGGTCGCCCGGTCCCGCAGATAGCCGGCCAGGGCGTCCGCCGGGACGGGGCCGGCCGTCGGATCAGGGTGTCGCATTGCCACGCCGGCGCCTCCGGGCGTCTATGAGCATCTCCTGGACGTTGCGCAGGGGCTGGCCGTCCGCGTCCGTCGCGTGCCGGGTCCACTCACCGTCCGGGCCGAGGTGCCAGGACGCGGTGGTGTCGGACATGCCGGTCTCCAGCAGCCGGTTCAGCGCGGCACGGTGGGCGGGGTCGGTGACCCGGACCAGCGCCTCTATCCGGCGGTCGAGGTTGCGGTGCATCATGTCCGCGCTGCCCAGCCACACCTCGGGCTCCCCGCCGTTGCCGAAGGCGAAGACGCGGGAGTGTTCGAGGAAGCGGCCGAGGACGGACCGGACCCGGACGTTCTCCGACAGCCCCTCCACGCCGGGCCGGATCGCGCAGATGCCCCGCACCCAGATGTCGACCGGCACGCCCGCCTGGGACGCCCGGTAGCAGGCGTCGATGACGGCCTCGTCGACCATCGAGTTGACCTTGATGCGCACGAACGCGGGCCGCCCGGCCCGGTGGTGCTGGGCCTCCTTGTCGATCCGTGAGACCAGCCCGTCCCGCAGGGACTTGGGGGCGACGAGCAGGCGCCGGTAGGTCTCGCGGCGGGAGTAGCCGGAGAGGCGGTTGAACAGGTCGGAGAGGTCCGCGCCGACCTGCGGGTCGGCGGTGAGCACGCCGAGGTCCTCGTACAGCCGGGCCGTCTTCGGGTGGTAGTTGCCGGTGCCGACGTGGCTGTAGCGCCGTAGCGTCTCGCCTTCCTGACGGACCACCAGGGACAGCTTGCAGTGGGTCTTCAGACCGACCAGGCCATAGACGACGTGGCAGCCCGACTCCTCCAGCTTGCGCGCCCACTTGATGTTGGCGTGCTCGTCGAAGCGGGCCTTGATCTCGACCAGGACCAGGACCTGCTTGCCGGACTCGGCGGCGTCGATGAGCGCGTCGACTATCGGGGAGTCGCCGGACGTGCGGTACAGGGTCTGCTTGATGGCCAGCACGTCCGGGTCGGCCGCCGCCTGCTCCAGGAACGCCTGCACGGACGTCGAGAAGGAGTCGTAGGGGTGGTGCAGCAGCACGTCCCGGCTGCGCAGCGCGGCGAAGATGTCCGGCGGGGACGCCGACTCCACCTCCGCCAGGTCGCGGTGGGTGCCCGCGACGAACTTCGGGTACTTCAGCTCGGGCCGGTCCAGGCCGTGGATGCGGAAGAGGCCGGTGAGGTCGAGCGGGCCGGGCAGCGGGTACACCTCCGCCTCGCCGACCTTCAGCTCGCGCACCAGCAGGTCCAGCACCTCGCGGTCGATGGACTCCTCCACCTCCAGCCGCACCGGCGGCCCGAAGCGGCGCCGCATGAGCTCCTTCTCCAGCGCCTGGAGCAGGTTCTCCGCGTCGTCCTCCTCCACTTCGAGGTCCTCGTTGCGGGTGAGCCGGAACGCGTGGTGCTGGAGCACCTCCATGCCCGGGAACAGCTCCTCCAGGTGGGCCGCGATCACGTCCTCGACGGGCACGTAGCGGCCGGGGGAGCTCTCCAGGAAGCGGGACAGCAGCGGCGGCACCTTCACCCGGGCGAAGTGCCGGTGGCCGGTGACCGGGTTGCGCACCACGACGGCCAGGTTCAGCGACAGGCCGGAGATGTAGGGGAAGGGGTGCGCCGGGTCGACCGCGAGGGGGGTCAGGACGGGGAAGATCTGGTGCCGGAACAGGGTGAAGAGCCTGGCCTGCTCCTTCTCCGTCAGCTCGTTCCAGCGGACCAGGTGGATGCCCTCCTCCGCGAGTGCGGGGGCGACGTCCTCGTGGTAGCAGGCGGCGTGCCGGGCCATCAGCTCGCGGGAGCGGGCCCAGATCATCTCCAGCACCTCGCGCGGCTGGAGGCCGGAGGCGGAGCGGGTGGCGACCCCGGTGGCGATGCGGCGCTTGAGGCCGGCCACGCGCACCATGAAGAACTCGTCCAGGTTGCTGGCGAAGATCGCGAGGAAGTTCGCCCGCTCCAGGAGCGGGGTGGCGGGGTCCTCTGCCAGTTCCAGCACGCGTTCGTTGAAGGCGAGCCAGCTGCGTTCCCGGTCGAGGAAGCGGCCCTGGGGGAGCGGGGCGCCGTCGTTCGGCGCCTCCTCGTAACCGTCGAGGTCCGCGTCGATGTCGGGTTCCAGGTCGGAGACCACTCCGGCCACGGTGTGCGGGCGGTGGGCGGCGATGGAGCCCACGGAGGGCTGCGGGTGCTGTACCTGTGCCTGGGCGTTGGGCTGGCTCATGACCCCATTCTTCCGCGCCGGGGGCATCACGGGCGCGTCGGAACGCGCGGGTGGGAGCGGTGGTGGCCCTGAGGCGTCCCCGTTCCCTCCGTTCACCCGTCGGGGCGGTGCGGGCTCTGGCACGGCGGGATGCATTGGCTGAGCGTCGCAAGTCTGTCTGAATCAGCGGTTACGGAGACATGACGTGCGGGATGCCGGGCGGCGGCTCGCGGGGGTGCGGTGGGGTGGGGCGGCGTGCTTGGCGGGTGTGGCCGGTGTGGCGTGGGGTGGGGCGTGCCCGTCGGGTGGGGCGTGCGTGCCAGGTGGGGTACGTGAAGCGGCCCCGACCCGGGGGGCGGGTGGGGGCCGTGGGAGGTGGAGGGGTGGTCAGGGGGTGCGGTGGCGCAGGAGGCGGAAGGCCGCGTAGGCCAGGAGTGCGGCGAGGGCGAGGACGATGCCGGAGGCGACCAGCTGGAGCGGCCAGTAGTGGGCGGCGGGGTGGACGTCGCGGTAGAAGCTGACGGCGCCCATGTCGGACAGTGTCCTCTCGCACCCGGGCAGCATGTCGGTGAGGCAGGGGGCGGCCAGCCGGTCGCCGTCGGCGGTCAGCACGCCCTGTCCGACCCAGATGCCCTCCCCGGTCGGGCCGTCCCGCAGGCTGCTCACCCTGGTGGTCGCGGGCCACAGGTGCGGGAGGGCGGTGTGGACGGCCGCCCACAGCGCCCCGAGCGCGGCCGTGGCCACGGCGAGCGCGGCGACGGCGCGGCGCAGCACCAGCCCCGCGAGGACGCCGATGGCCAGTCCGGCCAGGGCGAGGGCCACGGGGACCGTGCCGGTGGCGTAGAAGGTGGGGTAGTGGTCCCACACCAGGGCCGTGTCGATGCGGTCCCCGGTCCCGGTCCAGGCCAGGCGGTGCAGCAGGGTGAGCAGGCCGGTCGCCGCGAGGGTCAGTACGGCCGGGAAGGCGAGCCGGGAGGCCAGCCAGCGGGCCGGGGAGACGCCCTGCGTCCAGGCGAGGCGGGCCGTGCCGGACTCCATCTCACGGCCCGTGAGCGAGCCGCCGGCCCACGCGGCGACCAGGAACGGCACGGCGAGCACGGTGTAGGTCGTGTAGGTGTACACGTCCTTGAAGCGGACGATGGCGTCCTGGTCGTACGAGCAGCGCTCGTCGAAGCCGCAGGCGTTGTACTGCTTCCAGGCCGCCGCCGAGGCGTCGGCGAGCGGACCGCCGAGCCACAGCAGCCCCGCACCGGTCAGCAGCACGAGTGCCGCGCCGGCGAGGAGGGCCGGACGGTGCAGCCGCAGGAGCCAGCGCAGCTGGCGGGGCGCGGGGGCGGGGCCGGTGGTGGTGGTCCCGGCCGGGACACTGGTCAGGGTGGCGTTCACGCGGCGGTCTCCGTGGTGTCGGGCGCCGGGGCGGGGGCGAGGGCGCCGGGGTTGCGCAGGTAGGACAGGACGAGCTCCTCCAGGGACGGCGTCCCGGTGCGCCAGTCGCCGGGCAGCGGTCCGGCCGGGCGGAGCAGCGCGCTGAGCCGGCGGCCGGTGGTGCGGGACTCCACGACCGCGTGCGGGGCCAGGTCGGTCCCCGCCGGGGCGGACACCCGGGCGTGGGCGGCCAGCAGGTCGTCGGTCTCACCGGCAAGGCGGACCCGGCCGCCGCCGATCAGCAGCAGGTGGTCGCAGGAGTCCTCCAGCTCGGCGACGACGTGCGAGGACATCACGATCGTCGTGCCGTGCTCGGCGGCCTGCCCCATCAGGACGCCCGTCAGCTCGTGCCGGGCGAGGGGGTCGAGGTCGGCCATCGGCTCGTCGAGGAGCAGCAGTTCGGGCCGTTTGCCCAGGGCCAGGGCGAGGGCGACCCGGGTGCGCTGGCCGCCGGAGAGCGAGCGGATCCGCGCCCGCGGGTCCAGGTCGCCGCCGGCCACGACCCGGTCGGCGGTGTCCGCGTCCCAGTGGCCCGGGTTGAGGTCGGCGCCCATGCGCAGCGTCTCGGCGACGGTGAGCTGCGGGTACAGGGGCTTGCCCTGGTCGACGTAGCCGACCCGGGGGCGGGCCGTCGCGGGGTCGGTGCCGAGGACGGTGACGGTGCCCTCGGTGGGGGCGAGCAGTCCGGCGGCGAGGGCGAGCAGCGTGGACTTGCCCACGCCGTTGGGGCCGACGACGGCGCAGACGCGGCCCGCGGGCAGCCGGAAGGAACAGTCGCGCAGCGCCCAGGCGGCGCGTCGGCCGAAGCGCTTGCCGAGCGCGTCCGCCTCGATGGCCGGGACGGTCATGAAGGGTCTCCCTCAGAGGTCTTCGCGGGTGCGGGGTCCGGCGTGCGCGCCGGGTAGTGCGAGGCGAGTACGGCGGTGAAGAGCGCGGCCACGTCCTCCCGCTCCAGCCCGGCGTCGCGGGCCCGGGACGCCCACTCCTCCAGTTCCGCGCGGAGCGGGGAGTCGGCGGGGGCGGCGCCCAGGGAGCGCCGTACGAAGGTGCCGAGCCCGCGCCGGGCCTCGACCAGCCCTTCGCGCTCCAGTTCGCGGTAGGCCTTCAGCACGGTGTTGGGGTTGATGGCGGTGGCTTCGACGACCTCGCGGGCCGTGGGCAGCTTGTCGCCCGGCTCCAGCAGGCCCAGGCGCAGGGCCTGCTTGGTCTGCTGCACGATCTGGACGTAGGTGGCCACGCCGGTGTGCCGGTCGATGCGGTAGTCGATCACCCGTCAACCACCCTTTCACTAATTAAGTAGTGAAAGGGTGGTGCAGGGGTGACCGGAAAGTCAAGCGATGGTCCCGAGCCCGGCGTGAACCGATCGGTGGGGCCCGCCCGATGAGGAGGCGTGAGCGGAGAGAGAAGCGACGGGGGACTGCTGCGCGCCGTCGCGGCGGACGGCGGCCGGCCCGCCTTCGAGGAGCTGTACCGGCGCTACGCGCCGTGGCTGACTGCCCGGATGCGCGGCCGGTACGCGGACACGGGCCTCGTCGACGACGTCGTGCAGGAGACCTTCCTGGCGGTGTGGCGCGGCACGGCCCGCTACCGGGAGGAGACGGCGGGCGCGGGCGCCGCCGGATGGCTGTGGCGGATCGCCTCGCGCCGGCCGGTCGACGCCCTGCGCGGCGCAGGGGCACGCGGCCGGCTGCGGCTGCGGGCGGAGGTCGTGGACGACGAGGGCTCCCTCTCCGGAGGCGGCGCCGACAGGCGTTCAGTGACCGTGCGTCAGTGGATCGAGGCGCGCTACGGCCTCGAGAGGGACGCGGCGCTCGCCGCGTCCCCCCGCCCGGCCGTGGTGACCGTCGGCACCTCCTGGGGCGGCAACCGGACCCCGGAGTTCGCCGTCGCCGTGGTCCTGGTCACCGCCGTCCTGGTCACCGCCGTCCTGGTCACCGCCGTCCTGGTCCCGCTGCTGTGCCCCGAGGAACTGCGCTGTCCCCGTCGCGGGCGCGGCGCGGCCGGGACCGACGCCGCGCCGGAGCTGCCCCGCCCACGGGCCCTGTTCGCGGTCCCGAGAAACGAGCGGTGGCCGGCCGCCCACGACCGCTGGACGGTGCTGCTGGGCGTCCTGCTCCTGGCGGGCGCGCTCTGCCTCACCGAGCCGCTCGGGCGCCGTGCGCCGCGGGGACGGCTCAGGTCTCCGTCCGGTACATCAGGTCCGTCTCGTGGGTGACGAACCCCAGCCGCTCGTAGACGGACACGGCGGCCTTGTTGTCGGCGTCGACGTACAGCATCGCCGTCGGCAGGCCCCTGCCCGCCAGGTGCCGCAGACCGATCGTGGTGAGGGACCTGCCGAGGCCGCCGCCCTGGGCGTCGGGGCTCACCCCGAGGACGTACACCTCGCCGAGCTGTTCCGCCTCGTGCACCTTCGTCCAGTGGAAGCCGACGAGCCGGCTCTCCCCGCCTGCGTCACCGTGTTCGGCGAGGAAGAACCCCTCCGGGTCGAACCACGGTTCGGCCTTGCGGTCGTCGAGGTCGCGCTGGGTGAGTGAGCCCTGCTCGGGGTGGTGGGCGAAGGCGGCGGCGTTCACCGCGAGCCAGGCGGCGTCGTCCCGGCCGGGCTCGAACGTCCGGACGCGCACGCCCTGCGGCAGCACCGGGTCCGGCAGGTCGAGCCCGGTCAAGGGCCGCCGCATCTGGCGCAGTTCCCGGAACAGGGTCAGCCCGAGCACCTGCGCCAGGTGCCGGGCGGCGGAATGACCGCCGTGCGCCCACACCCGCAGCCGTTTGCCGGAGGCGGCGAGCAGCGCGGCCCCGAGGGCCCGCCCGTGCCCGTTGCCCCGGTGGGACGGGTGCACGACCAGTTCGGCGGCCGGCGGCTCCACCGGATCGGTGTCCTCCAACTGGGCGTACCCGACGAGGTCGTCGCCCACGGACAGCAGCAGGTGCGACACCCCGTCGCGCTCCCCGCCGCGCAGTTGCAGCCGCCCTTGTTCGGACACCGCCTGCTGACCGTCCGCCCGGGCGGCCTCCGCGAGCAGGGCGAGGACCGCCTCCGTGTGCCCGGGGGAGAGCGCGGTGTACGTCCGGAGCGAGCGGGAGCGGCCGGGCCGTGCGAAGTCGTCGCTGGTCATGCCTACGAGGGTAAGGGGACGGTGCGGAAGGGGGCCGCACGACGGACGGCAACGGGGTCAGCGAAAGCTAAACCAGCTCGTAACCCTGAAGACCCTGTCGCGCTACGCGCGTTGACTCTAGGCTGCGCCGGTACCCACTCGGACCCTCAGGGGGGCGTATGCCAGCCACATCCCCGGCGCACCGACCGCGCCGAAGCCGCCGTACCAACCGTCTTCTCGCGACCGCCGCCGGTGTGCTCACCGTCGGCGCGCTGGCCGCCGCCGCCCTGCCCGGGTCGGCGAACGCGGGCGAGAGCCAGGGGAACAAGGCCAAGCCGCAGGGCCACTCCGGCCGCTACCAGGACGTCCAGCTCCTGTCCTTCAACGACCTGCACGGCAACCTGGAGCCCCCGGCGGGGTCCTCCGGCCGGGTCACCGAGCTTCAGCCGGACGGCACGACGAAGACCGTCGACGCGGGCGGCGTCGAGTACCTGGCCACGCACCTGCGCCAGGCCCGCAAGGGCAACCGGTACTCCGTGACCGCCGCCGGCGGTGACATGGTCGGCGCGTCCCCCCTCCTGTCGGGCCTCTTCCACGACGAGCCCACCATCGAGGCGCTCAACAAGCTCGACCTGGACGTCTCCTCGGTCGGCAACCACGAGTTCGACGAGGGCGCGCGCGAACTGGCCCGCCTGCAGAACGGCGGCTGCCACCCGGTCGACGGCTGCTATACGGACAAGAAGTTCAAGGGCGCCGACTTCCCCTACCTGGCGGCCAACGTCCTGGACGAGAAGACGAACAAGCCCCTCCTCAAGCCCTACTGGGTGTGGGAGAAGAACGGCGTCAAGGTCGGCTTCATCGGTGTGACCCTGGAGGGCACCCCGGACATCGTCTCCGCCGAGGGCGTGCAGGGCCTGTCCTTCAAGGACGAGGTCGAGACGATCAACACGTACGCCACGGAGCTCCAGCGCCAGGGCGTGAAGTCGATCGTGGCCCTCATCCACGAGGGCGGCTTCCCGGCCTCGTCCTCCTACAACTATGACTGCGACTCCCCGGGCGCCGGCGACGGCATCTCCGGCCCGATCGCGGACATCGCCAGGAACGTCTCCCCGCAGGTGGACGCGCTGGTCACCGGCCATACCCACGCGGCGTACGCCTGCACCATCCCCGACCCGGCGGGCAAGCCCCGTACGGTCACCTCGGCCGCGTCCTTCGGCCGCCTCTACACGGACACCACGCTGACGTACGACCGCTGGACGGGTGACATCGCCCGTACGGCCGTGAAGTCCGCGAACCACGTCGTCACCCGGGACGTCCGCAGGGCGCGCGACATGACGCGCCTGATCAAGAAGTGGAACACCCTCGCCGCCCCCATCGGCAACCGCCCGATCGGCTACATCTCCGGCGACATCGTCAAGGACGGCACGGAATCCCCGCTGGGCGACCTCATCGCCGACGCCCAACTCGCCTACGGCAGGACGCTGGACGCGGAGACCGACCTGGCCCTGATGAACCCCGGCGGCATCCGCGCCCCCCTCACCCACGCGGCGAGCGGCGGCGAGGGCGACGGCGTGGTCACCTTCGCCGAGGCCTTCACCGTCCAGCCGTTCGCCAACACGGTCAACCTCCAGGACCTCACCGGCGCCCAGCTGATCCAGGTCCTGAAGGAGCAGGTCAGCGGCCCGAACGCGGCGGCCCCGAAGATCCTCCAGATCTCCTCGGGCCTGACCTACACCCTGGACCTGACCAAGTCGGGCGCGGACCGCGTCGTCACGGACTCGATCCTGCTCAACGGCTCACCCATCGACCCGTCCGCCACCTACCGCGTCGCGACCAACAGCTTCCTCGCGGGAGGCGGCGACGGCTTCGCCACCCTGGGCGAGGGCACCAACGACCTCGTCGGCGAGGACGACCTGACGGCCCTCGAGCAGTACCTGACGGCCAACTCCTCGGCCACCACCCCGCTCGCCCCGCCGGCGGCGGACCGCATCACCATCGTGCAGTAACCCGCACCGTGCACGGGGCCGGTGTCCACAGTCCGTGGACACCGGCCCCGCCGTGTGCTCCGGGCCGGCCGGCGCCTAGTCCGTCCAGATGACGGCCTGCGCGACGATCACCCGCTCGCCGTCGAACGTGACGGCAGGTCCTTCGTGCAGCTGGTACCCCAGCTCCAGCGCCTCGCTCACCCGGCGGCAGAACGCCGCGTCGTCGGGACCGGTCAGGACGCGGTAGACGGGCAGCCCGTCGGGTGGTGTCGACATGCGCCCACCGTGCCACAGGGGGCGCTCGGGCGGGCGGCGGGGTCAGGACGCCGTCGGGGTCCAGCCGGACAGCCAGTCGGTGATCTCCTGGTCGGCCGCCTGGGTGTCGGTCAGGTGGGGGCGGTTGCTGCTCGCCGGGCCGGAGCCGGGGCCGGTGTTGCGGTACTCGGCGAAGCGGTCGTCCTTCCAGGAGAAGCCGCTCATGTCGGTCCACGGCGTGGTGCGGATCGCGGCGCTGAGGGTGGTGTTGCGGACGGTGGTCTGCGGGTCGAGGGAGGCGTCGCCGCCGGCGTGCCAGGGGCGGCCGAGGTAGAAGCTGCGGTCGGAGACGGCGCCGTTGACGGTCGAGTTGGCGATGAGGAAGCCCTTGCGGTTCGCGGCCGTGCTCGGAGCCGTGACGTAGCCGGCGGAGGTGCCGTCCCAGCGCTTCTTCAGGGTGATGACCGAGCGGTCGATGACCGCGGTGGCCCGGCCGAAGACGAAGTCGACGTTCCCGACGACGTAGGAGTTGGTGACGTGGACCCGGCCCAGCTTGTCCTTGGCGGCCGTGTCGAGGAGGAGGGTGTCCTGGTCGCCCTCGACGATGACGCCGTCGAGGAGGATCCTGTCGGCGGCCGTGCGCAGGGCGACCGCCTGGTGGCCGGAGAGGGACTGGTGGGCGCCCTCGTCGAAGTCGTTGGAGATCGTCAGGTTGCGGGCCTGGAAGTCGTCGGCCTCGACGGCGACCGTGGCGCTGCCGGAGGTGCCGTAGGTGCCGGAGCCGTCCGGCTTGCGCGTGCCCGCCGCGTTGTCGTAGACGATGACGGTGTCCTTGCGGCTGCCGCCGGTGCCCTGGAAGGTGACGTGCGGCTTGTTGGACGGCACTTTGACCGTCTCGCGGTACGTGCCCGGCTTGATGGAGACGACCACGCGGGAGGGGTTGTCGGCGGGGATCGCGTTCACCGCCGCCTGGACCGTCCGGTGCTGGCCGGTGCCGTCCTTGGCGACGGTGAGCGTCGTGGCGGCCGCGGCCTTCGTCGACGCCGTGGCCCCGGTGGTGCCGATGGTCGTCCGCGGGCCCGTGCCCGACTTCAGCAGCGACGGCACGTCCGCCGCCCTGTCGAGCGTGTACGGGTAGTACGTCTTCGGGTCGAACGCCGTACCGCCGCTCTCGTTGCGGCCCGACGTGCCCGAGAAGACGTTCCCGCGCTGCACGATCGTCGCCGTCGCGTCCTTGATGACGGGGTTCCTCATGCCCTGGAAGTAGCTGTTCTCCAGGACCATCCGGGTGCCGCCGCGCGCGTAGTTGCCGTAGGAGGAGGTGATGCTCGTGTGCGCGACGTCCTCCAGGTGGTTGTTGTAGAGGTGCGCGTGGGCGGCGTTGTCCGTGGAGGGGTTGCGCTGCTCGGTCTCGCGGATCCAGTTGTGGTGGATCGTGATGTCCGTGGTGACGTTCTCGGTCCAGCCGATGCCGAAGGTCTTGTTGTTCTGGCTGAGCTTGTTCCAGGACACCGTGACGTAGGTGCTGTCCTTGCGGACGTCGATCAGGCCGTCCGCCATGTTCCGCAGGTCGTTGTGGTCGATCCAGACGTGGTGGGCGCCGTCCATCTGGATCGCGTCGAAGTCGTGCTCCTTGTCGTTCCAGACGCCCTGGTAGGCGTCCCGGATCGTCAGGTTGCGGATGATCACGTTGTGCACGCCCTGACCGAGGAAGAAGCCCCCGCCGACGATGTGGCCGGAGGTGCCGGAGCCCACGATCGTCTTGTCGGAGGCGACCTTGATCTCCTTGCCGACCGGGTTCATGGTGATCGTCCCGGCGACGACGATGACGTACGGCTCGGCGGCGGTGGCGTACCTCTCCAGCTCCGCCTGCGTCCGCACGGTGACGGTCCGCCCGTCCCGGCCGCCGTTGGTGCCGTTCTGGCCGAGCGCGTCGACGGAGGCGAAGCCGTCGGCGGTGGCGGTGGCCCAGGCGGGGGCCGCGGCGGCGGGCGCGGCGGTCGCCTGCGGGGAGAGGAGGCCGGTGCCGTACATCGTGACTCCTGCGCCGGCCAGGGCCAGGGGCAGGCCGACGGCCAGGAGCTTGGCGGGCCTGCGGTGCCGGGCCCTGCTGCGGTGCTCGCTCATGCGGCGATCCGTTCCGTGTGGGGGAGGGGACGACGTTCGGTCGCCGCCCGGCACGGAAAGGTTGCCGTCCGGCCGCTAGGGCATCTCCGGGGGCGGGTCGGGGGCGCCCGGGAGGCGGATGGTGGCCGTGGTGCCGCCGTCCTCGGCCTGGGTCAGCGTCACCTCGCCGCCCGCCTGCTGGACCGTGCGGGCGACGATGGACAGGCCGAGGCCGGAGCCGGGGAGGGCGCGCGCGGTGGGGGAGCGCCAGAACCGGTCGAAGACGTGGGGGAGTTCGTCGGCGGGGATGCCGGGGCCGTGGTCGCGGACGGTGAGGACGCCGTCGGTGAGGCGCACGTCGACGGTGCCGGCGGGCGGGCTGAACTTCACCGCGTTGTCGAGGACGTTGACCACCGCCCGTTCCAGCGCCGCCGGTTCGGCCCGTACGTACCAGGGGTGGAGGTCCGCCGTGACGGTCAGTTCCGGGCCGCGCAGCCGGGCGCGGCGCAGGGCCGACTCGACGGTGTCCTGCCACGCCACGATCTGGGTGCGGCCGGCGTGCGCGTCGGTGTCCGGGCGGGACAGTTCCTGGAGGTCCCCGATGAGTGCGGCCAGTTCCGTCATCTGCGCCTTGACCGAGGCGAGCAGCGCCTTGCGGTCCTCGGCGGGCAGGGGCCGGCCCGTGTCCTCGCTGCGGGTGAGGAGTTCGATGTTGGTGCGCAGCGAGGTGAGCGGGGTGCGCAGTTCGTGGCCGGCGTCCGCGATGAGCTGCTGCTGGAGGTCGCGGGAGCTGGCGAGGGCGGACGTCATGGAGTTGAAGGAGCGGGAGAGGCGGGCGATCTCGTCCTCGGAGTCGTCCTCCACCGGGATGCGGATGCCGAGGTCCTCGGTGCGGGCCACGTGCTCGACGGCCTCGGTGAGCCGGTCGACCGGGCGCAGGCCCGTGCGGGCGACGGCGAGTCCCGCGGCGGCGGAGCCGAGGACACCCACACCGGAGACGAGGAGCAGCAGCAGGGCCAGTTCGTTGAGCGTGGACTGGGTGTTGCCGAGCGGCAGGGCGACGACGAAGGCGTAGTCCCGCACCACGGCCCGGCTGAGCGGGCCGGTCTTGATCACGACGGCCGTCGTCAGCACCCGTACCCGTTCGCCGTCGCTGTCGGTGCCGTCGCGGACGGTGCCCTTCTCCGGGTCGGGGTGGGCGGCCACCGCCTTGTCCGCGCCGGTGACGTCGACGGCGGCCGCCGAGTAGGGCAGCACGCACACGCGGCCGTCGGCGCGCACCAGTTGGGCGTACTGATTGCTGCGCGTGCCCGTGTCGGACGGCTCCGGCACACAGGTGTTGGTGAACTGCTCGAACTGCTCCCGCTGGAGTTCGAGCACCGACGAGCGCAGATCGTCGTCGAGTTCGTCGTACAGCTTGTCCCGCACGAGGAACCAGCAGGTCACCGACACCGCCGCCACCGCGAACGCCACCGCCGCCGCCACCAGCAGCGACAGCCGCGCCCTGATGGGCAGCGCGCGGAAGCGGCGCACCGGACCCGTCACTCCGCGCCGCCCTGCCGCAGCACGTACCCCACCCCCCGCACCGTGTGCACCAGGCGCGGTTCCCCGCCGGCCTCGGTCTTGCGGCGCAGGTACATGACGTACACGTCGAGCGAGTTGGAGGAGGGCTCGAAGTCGAAGCCCCAGACCGCCTTCAGGATCTGCTCCCGGGTGAGCACCTGGCGCGGGTGCGCCATGAACATCCCCAGGAGGGTGAACTCGGTGCGGGTCAGCTCCACGTGCCGGTCGCCGCGCTCGACCTCCCGGGTGGCCAGGTTCATGCGCAGGTCGGCGAAGGTGAGGACGTCGTCGGACCCGGCGGAGGCGGCCACCGCCGCCGCGTAGGAGCTGCGGCGCAGCAGGGCGCGGATACGGGCGAACAGTTCGTCCAGCTCGAACGGTTTGACCAGGTAGTCGTCCGCCCCGGCGTCCAGTCCCGTGACCCGGTCGCCGACGGTGTCGCGGGCCGTCAGCATCAGGATGGGCGTGGTGTCGCCGGTGGCGCGGATGCGGCGGGCGGCGGTGAGGCCGTCCATGCGGGGCATCTGGATGTCGAGGACCAGCAGGTCCGGCCGGTAGGCCGCCGTCTTCTCCAGGGCGTCCGCGCCGTCGACGGCGACCTCGGTGCCGTACCCCTCGAAGGCCAGGCTGCGCCGGAGGGCTTCGCGCACGGCCGGTTCGTCGTCGACGATCAGGATGCGCTGGGGGGCACGGTCACCGTCTGCGGGGGTCATGGGGAGGCGGGGTCCTTCGGCTGCGGCGGGGATGCGGCTGGGCGGGGCCGGTCTCTGGGGTCTTCAGCGTCGCACGTTTCCCGGGCGGCGCGTCAGTTCATCGAGCCGGAGCGCAGGGCCGGCAGGTCTGCCTTGACGGTGTCGACCGGGATGGCGAAGCCCAGGCCGACACTGCCGGCCGCGGACGAGTCCGCTCCGCTCGGCGCGTACATGGCGGAGTTGATGCCGATGACGGTGCCGTTCATGTCGATCAGCGCGCCGCCGGAGTTGCCGGGGTTCAGGGAGGCGTCGGTCTGGATCGCCTGGTACGTGGTCGTCGAGCCGCCGGTGTCGCCGTTGAACTGCCGGCCGCCGTACTCGAACGGCCAGCCGCCCTGCTGTTCCTGCGGCCGGCCCTGGCCCTGGTCGGTGGAGACGGTCACGTCGCGGTCGAGGGCGGAGACGATGCCGCTGGTCACCGTGCCGGTGAGGCCCTCGGGGGAGCCGATCGCCACGACCTGGTCGCCGACGCTCACGCCGCCCGAGTCGCCGAGGGTGGCGGCCTTCAGACCGGAGGCGTCCTCCAGTTTGATCAGCGCCAGGTCCTTGGAGCTGTCGGTGCCGACGACCTTCGCGGTGTAGGTCGTGCCGTCGTCGGTGCGCACCTTCACCGAGGAGGCCCCGGCGATGACGTGGTTGTTGGTGATGATCTCACCGTCGTCGGTGATGATCACACCGGATCCGGTGGAGGAGCCGCTGCCGGAGGCCGCGCTGATCTCGACGATGCTCGGGCTGACCGCCCGGGCGACGCCGGAGACGGTGCCCTTCTGGCTGGACGGTACGACGGGGGTGCCGGCCGCACCGGCCGAGGCGACCGTGTCGGTGCCGGTCAGCTCCTGGATGCCGTAGGCGGTGCCGCCGCCGACGGCCGCCGCGACGATCGCCACGGCGGCGAGCAGGCCGGCGGGTCCGCGGCTGCGCTTCCGCCGCCGCACGGGGGCCGCCGCCGGGTCCGGATCCGAGGGGTGCGCGGGCGTCGGAGCGTACGCCGGCGGGGGCGGCCACTCGGGGTTCACCTGGTGGGGGCTGCTGTCGTACGCGCCGCTCGGGCGGGGGCTCTCGGTCATGTTCATGAGCCTCGCGCCGGACGATGAGAGCATCCTGAGGGACCGCTGAGAAGTCCGACAGAAGCGCGTATGCCCGATATAAAGACCCGTCGTGGTGTGTGCCGCCGGGGTCGGCTACGCGCAGCCGCAGGACTGGCGCACCACCAGGCGGGACGGGAACACCTTGAGGCGTTCGCGGCGGGAGCCCGCCACCCGCACGCCGTCGTCGAGGACCAGGTCGACCGCGGCCCGGGCCATCGCCGGGCGGTCGGAGGCGACCGTGGTCAGCGGCGGATCGGCGAGCGCCGCCTCCTTGATGTCGTCGAACCCGGCGACCGCCAGCTCCCCGGGCACGTCGATACGCAGCTCGCGCGCGGCGCGCAGGATGCCGATCGCCTGGTCGTCGGTGGAGCAGAAGACGGCCGGCGGGCGGTCGGGGCCGGAGAGGATGTCCAGGCCGATGCGGTAGGCGTCGTAGCGGTTGTACGGGGCCTCGAAGAGGCGGCCCTCGGTCGGTATGCCGGCCTCCTCCATCGCGCGCCGCCAGCCCTCGACGTGGTCCGAGACCGGGTCGCCGACGGCGGGGGTCTCCGCGGTGCCGCCGACACAGGCGACGTACGCGTTCCCGTGCTCCAGCAGGTGGCGTACCGCGAGCTGGGCGCCGCCGAGGTCGTCCGTGACCACGGCCACGTCGTCGATGGCCTCCGGGCGCTCGTGCAGCAGGACGAGCCGGGCGTCCCACGCCTCGATCTCCGCGGCGGCCAGGTCGTTCAGCGCGTGGCTGACCAGGATCAGCCCGGAAACGCGCATGCCGAGGAACGCGCGCAGATAGTGGACCTCGCGCTCGCCGATGTAGTCGGAGTTCCCGACGAGCACCATTTTCCCGCGCTCGGACGCGGCCTGTTCGACCGCGTGCGCCATTTCCCCGAAGAAGGGCTGGCGCGCGTCCGGCACGATCAGGCCTATGAGATCCGTGCGTCGCGACGCCATCGCCTGGGCGACTCGGTCGGGCCGGTACCCCAGCTCCTTGATCGCGGCGAGAACGCGCTCGCGCGTGGCCGGGGCGACCGGCCGGGGTCCGTTGTTGATGACATAGCTGACGACGGCGGTCGACGTGCCCGCCAGCCGTGCCACATCATCCCTGGTTACCTTGGCCACGCGCGGAGTCTACGCGGATATATTCCGTCCGGGCAGGGAGTGAAGAGGGTTCCGAACAGCACGGAATCGGCTCGTCTGTGCGAACGCAACGCTCATGCGTGCGCCGGTCACGCCCGCGACGGCGCGTCCGCCGGCTCCCTCGCGGCCGTCTCGTCCGCATCCGCCGGGTTTCGCCGGTCGCCCCCGGCCTTCGTCTCGTCGGCCGGGCGTTCCGGCTTTTCAGGCGTAACGAATCGATAACCGACGTTCCGTACGGTGCCGATCAGCGACTCGTGCTCGGGGCCGAGCTTGGCGCGCAGGCGCCGCACGTGCACGTCGACCGTGCGGGTGCCGCCGAAGTAGTCGTACCCCCACACCTCCTGGAGCAGCTGGGCACGGGTGAAGACCCGGCCGGGGTGCTGCGCGAGGTATTTGAGGAGTTCGAATTCCTTGAAGGTCAGGTCGAGGACCCGGCCCTTGAGTTTCGCGGAGTAGGTCGCCTCGTCGACGGACAGGTCCCCGTTGCGGATCTCCATCGGGGAGTCGTCGTTGACGATCTGCTGGCGGCCCATGGCCAGGCGCAGCCGGGCCTCGACCTCGGCCGGACCCGCGGTGTCCAGCAGCACGTCGTCGATGCCCCAGTCGGCGGTGACGGCCGCGAGGCCGCCCTCCGTCACCACCAGGACCAGCGGGCAGCCGGGGCCGGTGGACCGCAGCAGCTGGCACAGGCTGCGGACCTGCGGGAGGTCGCGGCGGCCGTCGACGAGGATGACGTCCGCGCCGGGGGTGTCGACCAGGGCCGGGCCCTCCGCGGGCGCCACGCGCACGGTGTGCAGGAGCAGGCCGAGGGCGGGGAGCACCTCCGTCGACGGCTGGAGTGCGTTGGTCAGGAGCAGCAGTGAACTCATCGTGTCTCCTCACCTGCCGGGATCGTCCGGGGTGCCCGGTCCGGGGCCGTCCTGCTGTCGTGCACGGTTCGCTCGCCCATAACGTCTGGTTCCTCCTCGGTCCCTGCGAGGACGTTTACGGCATTGCCGCGTGCGTTCGACGGCCCGTACACACGGCGGTTTCCCGCGTTCGTATACAACGCTCCCGAAAGCACAAAAGGACCCGGGGGCTTCGCTGCCCGAGTCCTCTTCGCAGCACAATAGCCGACATGAGCACCGGTGGGGCAGGTCATGTGGCGCGATCCACGGCTCGATCCGCAATTCGTCCGTATTCCGGGACGGCCGGCGTAACCCGGGGCGGCGCGTCATTGCGGACGTTCCTGCGCACGGCGGACGGCGTGGCCATCGATTCCGTATACGAACCGGGAAGCGACTCTTCCCGCGATCTTGTTTTCGTGATCGCGCACGGGTTCACCGGGGACGCGGACCGGCCCCACGTGCGGCGGGCGGCGCGGGCGTTCTCCCGACACGGGAGCGTCATCACGTTCTCCTTCCGCGGACACGGGGCCTCCGGCGGGCGGTCGACCGTGGGCGACCGGGAGGTGCTCGACCTCGCGGCGGTCGTGCGGTGGGCGCGCGCACTGGGGTACGCGCGGGTGGCCACCGTCGGCTTCTCCATGGGGGGTTCCGTGGTGCTGCGGCACGCCGCGATCAGCCGGGAGGCGGGCGTGGACGCCGTGGTGTCGGTGAGCGCGCCCGCGCGCTGGTTCTACCGGGGGACCGCGCCCATGCGGCGCCTGCACTGGCTGGTGACCCGGCCGTCCGGGAGGCTGGTCGGCCGGTACGGCCTGCGCACGCGGATCCACCACCGGCAGTGGGACCCGGTCCCGCTGTCGCCGGTCGAGGCGGTGCCGCGGATCGCGCCCACGCCGCTGCTGATCGTGCACGGGGACCAGGACGGGTACTTCCCGCTCGACCACCCGCGGATGCTGGCGGCCGCCGCCGGGGAGCACGGGGAGCTGTGGGTCGAGGGCGGCATGGGCCACGCGGAGAACGCGGCGCCGGAGCCGTTGCTCGGGCGGATCGGGGACTGGGTGGTCGCCCGGGCGGGCTAGCCTGACGGTGTTCACCGTCAAACCGATTTCCGATTGAGGAACCAGCAGATGGCAAAGGTCACGGTGCGGTACTGGGCCGCCGCCAAGGCCGCGGCCGGGGTGGCCGAGGAGGCGTACGAGGCGGTCACGCTCGCCGACGCGCTCGACTCCGTGCGCGAGCGGCACACCGGCGAACTGACGCGCGTGCTGCTGCGCTGCTCGTTCCTCGTCGACGGTGATCCCGTGGGCAAACGCCCGCACGACGCGGTACGGCTGGCCGACGGCGGCACGGTCGAGGTGCTTCCGCCGTTCGCAGGAGGGTGTCGATGACGAACCAGCCGTACGGGGGCTACGACCCGTACCAGCAGCCGTATCAGCCCCAGCAGCCGTACCAGCCGCAGTCGCAGGAGCAGCAGCAGCCGTACCAGCCGCAGTCGCAGGAGCAGCAGCCGTACCAGGCACAGCCCCAGCAGCCGTATCAGCAGCCGCAGCAGCCGTATCAGCAGCCGCAGGCCTGGCCCGGGCAGCAGCAGGCGTACGACGATCCGTACGCCGACCAGCAGTACACGCAGCAGTGGCAGGGGCAGACGTGGGAGACACAGATGCAGCCGCCGGTGCCGGCGGCCGCTGAGGAGACCTCGTACCTGCCCCCGCAGCAGCCGGCGGCGCAGCCGCTGCCTCAGGCCCAGCCGGCACACCAGGCACCGGCACCGGCGCAGCCCGCGCCCCGGCAGGAGGCCGGCCCCGAGTACGGGCCCGCCACGCTGGGCGGGAACTCCCGTGTCACCGACGCGCAGCGGGCGCGGGCCGAGGGGCGTTCGCCCATCATCGACCCCGGGATGCAGCCCGCGCTGCTCACCGCGGTGCTGGGACTGCTGCTCGCGGGCGGGGCGGCGCTGGGCACGTACGCGCTGCTCGTGCCGCTGGTGGTGCTGCAGGCCGTCACGGCGGCGGGCTGGTTCCGGCTGAACGGGATGTGGCCGGCCCGGCAGGGCATCGCCCTGGGCTTCCTCGGCGCGCTGGCCGCGGACGCGGCGCTGCTGGCGTCGGACCGGTCGCCCGCGGCGATCCTCGGGACGCTGGGGGTGTGGGTGCTGCTGTCGCTGGTGCTGCAACTGCGGTCGCACGCGGACCCCGACGAGCGGATGTACGGGCTGATGGCGACGGTCGCGGCGGCGGCGCTGGCGATCGCGGCGGGCGGATACCTGGCGGCGGACGCCGACGCGGTCACCGTGGGTGCGCTCGCCGTGGCGGTGGCGATGGTGGCGCGGGCGCTGCCGTTGCCGACCGCGGTGTCCGCGGTGGCAGCACTGGCAGTGGCGGCGGGGGCCGGGTTCGCGGCCGGCGGCATGGAGGTCGCCGGTGCGGTGACGGGTGCCGGAGCGGCCGTCTGCGCGCTGATCGGCCACCGGGTCGCCGCCTACGACTACCCGTCGCGGTTCGTGCACTTCACGGCGGGTGTCGCGCTGCCGCTGGCGGCGGCCGGACCCGCGGTCTACCTGCTGGGCCGCGTGTTCGCCTGACGGGCCCGGCGGGGCTCGGCCTCCCGCGGACCCGCCCGCGCGGGTGGTGACCGCGTAGCTGTCACAAGTGATCGACAATCGGCCGGTCCTGCCGCACCTGCGCGTTACCCTCGCGCAGGACGGCCTGCCGGTCGTCGGCAACGCCGTCGTCACCAGCACAGGTGGGGGAAACACCGCATGCGCGCACTGCGAATACTGCTCATCGTCGTCGTGATACTGGGCGGGATCTTCGTGATCGTGGACCGTGTCGCGGTCAACTTCGCCGAGGGCGAGGCCGCGGACCGCCTGAAGGCGAACGAGAACCTCGCGTCCACCCCCGACGTGTCCATCGAGGGCTTCCCCTTCCTGACGCAGGTCGTCGGCGGCACCCTCGACGAGGTGCGGGTGGGCATCGAGGGCTACGAGGCCGGCACCGGTGACGGCGGCCAGAAGATCCGCATCGGCGACCTGCGGGCCGACATGAGGGGCGTCGACTTCTCCAGCGACTTCAGCTCCGCCGTCGCCGACAGCGCCACCGGCACCGCGACCGTCGCCTACGACGAGCTGCTGAAGAGGGCCACGTCCGAGCCCACGCAGGTGGCGCCCGGCGTCACGGCCGAGGTCGTCGGCCTCTCCGACGGCGGCAACGGGAAGATCAAGGTCGCGGTGGAGGCCACCGTGCTGGGCACCAAGCTGCCCGAGCCGGTCTCCGTGCTCAGCTCGGTGACCGTCGTGGACGGTGACACCGTGCGGGTGAAGGCCGACGCGCTGCCCGAGTTCGGCGGCGTCGCGCTCGCCGAGTCGCGGGTGCGGCGGATCACCGACTTCGAGCAGAAGATCGACGGCCTCCCCGGCGGGATCCGCCTGGACAAGGTCGAGGCGGGCCGAGGCGGCGTGGACATCGTGGTGAAGGGTTCCGACGTCCGTCTCGTCGGGTAACGGACCGGCAGGGGTTCCGGGGGCCGGGTCCGGGGGTTCTGCGGGGCCCGGCGTCCGGCAGGCGAGACGAGGGCGTCCGCACTGCAGATGTGACGGCGGCGGCGCGGGTCCCGGCGCAGGGCCCGGGGTGACTCCCGGGCGTCATCGTCTCGGTGGATGGACGATCTCGTCTCATCATGCGACACGCCGGTGACATGTCCGCCCTGTCCTCCTTACGATCGACCCCATGCGGTGTCAGACAAGCGTCCCCCAGTCGCGGGGACGGGCGGATCTCACGAAGCGGCGGGCAGTGGACCTGTGCCGTGTCGCCGCCATGCTCTGTCGCACTTTCTGAGCGGACGCGTCGGCGTCCGCATCCTCACCCGCCCGTCGAGGGCATCCGTGCGCCGGGCCGCCCTGGCCGTCGCGCACCTCTTGTCCGTACGCCCCCCGCCAACTGCCCCGGAGGAGAAAACATGAGCCGCAGCGACGTCCTGGTCGACGCCGACTGGCTCCAGGAGCACCTGGACGACCCGACCATCGCCATCGTCGAGGTGGACGAGGACACCACCGCCTACGAGAAGAACCACATCAAGAACGCCATCCGGATCGACTGGACCAAGGACCTCCAGGACCCGGTCCGCCGTGACTTCGTCGACCAGGCCGGCTTCGAGAAGCTCCTGTCGGACAAGGGCATCGGCAACGACCACACGGTCGTCCTCTACGGCGGCAACAACAACTGGTTCGCCTCGTACGCGTACTGGTACTTCAAGCTGTACGGCCACGAGAACGTCAAGCTCCTCGACGGCGGCCGCAAGAAGTGGGAGCTCGACGCCCGCGAGCTGGTCCCCGGCGACGAGGTGCCGGAGCGCCCGAAGACCGACTACAAGGCCAAGCCGCAGGACGCGTCCATCCGCGCCTTCCGCGACGACGTCGTGGCCGCGATCGGCAACCAGAACATCGTCGACGTGCGCTCGCCCGACGAGTTCTCCGGCAAGCTGCTCGCCCCGGCCCACCTGCCGCAGGAGCAGTCGCAGCGCCCCGGCCACGTGCCGTCCTCCCGCAACATCCCGTGGTCCAAGAACGCCAACGACGACGGCACCTTCAAGTCCGACGAGGAGCTCAAGGCGCTCTACGAGGACGAGCAGGTCGACCTGTCCAAGGACACCATCGCCCTGTGCCGCATCGGTGAGCGTTCCGCGCTGACCTGGTTCGTGCTGCACGAGCTGCTCGGCGTGGAGAACGTCAAGAACTACGACGGCTCCTGGACCGAGTACGGCTCCCTCGTCGGCGTGCCGATCGAGCTCGGCCCCGCCAAGTAGTCCCCCCGACCGACCTTTCCAGACCACTTCAGGAGTACGACATGTGCGGTGCGAAGGCCGGCGGCCCGGACGCCTCGACGATCAAGCCCGGTGAGACCACCATCCAGGGCCAGGTGACCCGCGACGGCGAGCCGGTGACGGGCTACGTCCGTCTGCTGGACTCGACCGGAGAGTTCACCGCGGAGGTCCCGACCTCCGCCACCGGACAGTTCCGCTTCTACGCGGCGGAGGGCACCTGGACCGTCCGCGCCCTGGTGCCCGGCGGCACCGCCGACCGCACGGTCGTCGCCCAGACGGGCGGCCTGGCCGAGGTCGCGATCGCGGTCTGAGGACACGGCGACGGCCGGAGGGCCGCATCCCACGGGTTGGACGCCCGGGATGCGGCCCTCCGGCATGTCCGCAACCGCGGACCTACGCTGGAGACATGTACGCGCGCAGGCGGCACGCCTACTTCGTCATGATGGGCACCTGCATCGGGCTGTTCGTCCTGGCGTGGGGCGTGGTGCGGCTCTGGTCGGTGCCGGCCGCCGTCGCGATGTGCCTGGTCGCCATGGTCATCCCGCCGCTCGCCGCGGTCGTCGCCAACCGGCGCGGCCCCGACGACCGCTGGTGGGACGACCCCACCGGCGACCCGAAGTCCGACGCGTGGTGGGACGAGCTGGACGGGAAGAAGGGGCCCCGGTAGGAAGGGGCCATGTGCGCTGCGAGGCTCTCCACCGTCGTGCTCGACGCGCGTGACGCGCACGAGCTGGCCCGCTTCTGGACGCGGCTCCTCGGCTACGAGGTGCGCGCGGAGGAACCCCACTGGGTGCTGATCGGGCCGCCGGACGGCGCCGCGGGCACGACGCTCGCCTTCGAGACGGAGCCGGAGTACGTGCCGCCGGTCTGGCCCACGCGGAATCCGGGCGACCAGCAGATGATGCTGCACCTCGACGTCGAGGTCGACGACCTCGGGGCCGAGACCGCCCGTGCGGTGGCGGAGGGGGCGACGCTCGCCGGGGAGCAGCCGCAGGACGACGTGCGGGTGCTGTTCGACCCCTCCGGGCATCCGTTCTGCCTGTGGGTGCGCACCGCTCAGTAGACGAGCGCCTGGGTGCCGTCCGCCATGGCCTCCTGGACGAAGACCTGCGCGCCGGCGATGCGCACGCCCTCCAGGACGTCCTTCTCCGTGATGTCGCGGCGGGCCGCGCACTGCGTGCACAGGGTGACTCGGCCGCCCGCCAGGATCGAGTCCAGCAGGTCCGGCAGCGGGGCGGAGTGCGGCAGCTCGAACTCGGCGGCACGGTCCGGCAGGGCGAACCACGCGGACTCCCCGGTGAGCCACAGGGAGACCTCGACGCCACTGGCCGCGGCCACCGCCGCCACCGTGAACGCCTGCGAGCAGCGTTCGGGGGCGTCGGTACCGGCGGTCACCTTGATCACGAGCTTTTTCGCCATGACCGAATCGTAATCACGATCGCCACAACTCCGGTCGCCGGCCGGGGGTCTCCTGTGCGCGCGTCCCTGGAACGCGCGCTTCACCTTCTGTGGGGGACGTCTTGGAACAACCTGACAAGGCCGACGATGCGCCGGACGCGCCGAGTCCGGCCGATGTGCCGGAAGCGGACCGGGCTCCGGACGCGTCCGGGGGGCGGGGGCGCGGGCGGACGGCCGCGCTGATCGGCACCGCCCTGGTACTGGGCCTGATCGCCGGCACCTGCACCGGCTACCTCGTCCAGGCCGACCGCCAGCCCACCCCGCTGCCACCGCTGTCGCAGCCGGTGCTCCCCCAGGCGACGGGCAAGGCGCCCGCCCCCTTGCCGGCCGCTCAGGACCGGCGCGTGAAGACCGACGGCGACCTGCGCGCCCTGCTGCTCGAGAAGCCGCGCGGGGCGAAGCGGACGGACTGGGCGGCCGGGATCGACGGGTGGGCGGACCTGCCCGTCTTCGCCGGGTACTACGTGGACCCCGCGGAGGCGTTCGGAGACCTGCTGACCGAGGAGTTCCGGCGGATGGCCGAGATCTCCTGGGAGGCCGACGGCTACTTCGTGGAGATCCGCCTCGCGCAGTACCGCCAGGAAAAGCAGCTGGCGGCCGCCGAATCCATCGACACCACACGGCGCTGGGCGGAGGACGAGGCCACCGGGAGCTGGGCGATACCCGGAACCGGCGACGGCCGGGTGTACATGCTGAAGCGCGCGACCGAACCCGGGTTCGAGCCCGTGTACAGGGCCCGGGCGGACGCCTGGCGGGGCGACATCGCGATGTCGATCTGGGTGAGCGGGCTCGAGCGCGTCCCCAAGAAGCTGATCATGGACCTGGCCCGGCGGCAGATGGAGCAGCTGTGAGTGAGACACCCGAGGTCCCCCGCGAGCCCGACGCCCCCGTCGCGCCCGCTCCGCCGGGCGAACCGGTCCTACGTCCCTCACGGCGTGGCCGGCGCGTCGCCGCCGTCACCGGGTCCCTGCTGCTGGCCGGTGCCGTCGTCGCCGGCGTGGCCTTCACCGCGGTGACCGTGGACGGCGCCGACCGTGACCCCGGTGCCGCCTCCTGGAAGTTCCCCGCGGCCGGGAGCCCCGGCGTGGGTGAGAAGCCCGCAACCGGGCTGTCGGCGCTGCTCCTTCCGTACGACGAGGACGGGCGGCAGCGCGGACCGGACGTCGCGGAGTTGGGCCCGGACGCGCAGCCCCGTGGCGCCCGGGCGACCGCACTCCGCAAGGAGACGCTGCCCGGACTGCCGCGCGCCCAGCTGAAGCGGCTGGAGAAGGAGGCCGACAGGCAGCGCGTCACCGGGATGGCGATCCGCAGCTACGCCAGCGGATCGGCCTCCCTCTACCAGAGCGACGACATCTACACGGCACGCATCGTGCTCGCCCGGATGGAGAGCCAGGCCGTCGCGCGTGACCAGGCGAGGCTCCTCGGGTCGCTGGACACCCTGCGCAGGGGGCCGGCGATCCAGGGACACCCGGAGGCGACCTGCTTCCTGTCGCCCAAGGGCAAGGACGAGGTCCTGGACAGCATGTTCTGCTCCGCGTCCGTCGGGAACGTCCTGGTCACCGTCACCGCGGACGGGGTGGCGCCCCTCGACTCGGCCGGTGTCGCCGCCCTGGTCCGTGAGCAGCTCGACCGCATCGACGAACCGGGGAGGACCGTATGACCGAGCAGCAGCAGGCCCTCGCCGTCGACACGACGGAGGAGCCGGCCCAGGAGCCGCCCGCGCCCAAGGACCGGAGGGTGCTGCGCGCCGCCCTGCGCTGGACGGCCGCCGTCGCCGTCTTCGCCGTGGCGGGCGCGGGAACGGCGTACGGCATCACCCGGATGGAACGCACCGACGTACCCGGCCTCGCGACACAGTCCGACGGACGATGGGACTACCCGCCGCTGACCAAACCGCCCCTGCCGTCCGGCAGCCCGGGCCCCGCGGCGGAGTCCAACCCGGCCGGCACCCACCACGCAGACCTGCGCGCCCTCCTGCTGCCGCTCCCGAAGGGCGCGAAGGAGAACGAGGCACTGCGCGGTGCGGACGGCTGGCTGCCGACAGCGGAGTTCCTGACGGAGTTCGCGGAGCGGACGGACCGCGAGGAACTGCGGCAGCGGCTCGTCGACGGCGGCCTCCGGCACATCGCGGCGCGCGGCTGGACCACGCAGGACGGCACCAGGACGCGGATCTACCTGCTGCGCTTCGACACCGCGGCCATGGTGAAGCGCCACTTCCACGGGGTGATCTTCCCCTACCACAGCCCCGTCCACCGCGTGCGGGGGACGGAGAACGTCGTCAACGACGAGGACTTCCCGGCGGCGGCGGAAGTCGCCGGTGTCCAGCCCGTCTACTACGACGAGGCCGAGCCGTACGGCGCGGAGCACGACCGGCAGGCCTACCTCGCCGCCGGCGACGTGCTCGCGGTGGTGCTGCAGTCCCGGAAGGGCACCGTGCACGCCGTGCCCTTCCAGCAGACGGTGGTGCTGCAGAGCCAGCTGCTGGGCTGAGGCGCGGCGGGGCGGACCTCGCACGACAGGGGCCGGCCCCGGCCGCGTAAGCTGGGGGCCGGCCCTGCGCACACCACAGCACCCGCTCAAGGAGCACCCCGTGATCCTCTTCTTCGAAATTCTGCTGGTCCTGGTCGCCGTCGGCGTTCTCGCCTTCGCCGGGCTGACCGTGAAGAAGCTGTACCAGGGCCAGCGCTGATCACCGACGCCAGGAAGTTCCGCTCATGATCGAGATTCCGTCCGACCTGCACAAGGACCTCGTCCCGCTCGCCTTCCTGCTCGGCAACTGGGCGGGCGCGGGCGTGCACGACTTCCCCGGCTCGCAGAAGTGCAACTTCGGCCAGGAGGTCACCTTCTCCCACGACGGCCGGGACTTCCTGGAGTACGGCTCCCGCACCTGGGTGCTGGACGGCGAGGGCAACAAGGTGCGGCCGCTGGAGTCCGAGCACGGCTTCTGGCGGATCGACGCCGACCGCAAGGTCGAGGTGACGATGACCCGCGACGACGGCGTCATCGAGATCTGGTACGGCGAGATGGCCGAGGGCAAGCCGCAGATCGACCTGGTCACGGACGCGGTGGCCCGCACCGCCGCCTCGGGCCCCTACAGCGGCGGCAAGCGGCTGTACGGCTACGTCAAGAGCGACCTGATGTGGGTCGGCGAGAAGCAGACCCCCGAGGTCGAGCTGCGCCCCTACATGTCGGCGCACCTGAAGAAGGTCGTCACCCCGGAGGAGGTCGAGCGCTGGGCCAAGGCCCTGCCCGACGACATGCCGGACGACGGGATCGCCTTCTTCAAGTAGACCGGTTCCGGCCCGGTCCCGGCCGTACCGCCTAGACTCGTGGTGTGGTGAGCACCGACTGGAAGAGCGATCTCAGGCAGCGCGGCTACCGGCTGACGCCGCAGCGCCAACTCGTGCTCGAAGCCGTGGACACCCTGGAGCACGCGACCCCCGACGACATCCTCGCCGAAGTGAGGAAGACGGCGTCGGGGGTCAACATCTCCACCGTGTACCGCACACTGGAGCTGCTGGAGGAGCTGGGCCTGGTCAGCCACGCGCACCTCGGGCACGGCGCCCCGACCTACCACCTCGCGGACCGGCACCACCACCTGCACCTGGTCTGCCGTGACTGCACGAACGTCATCGAGGCGGACGTGGAGGTGGCCGCCGAGTTCACCGCGAAACTGCGGGACACCTTCGGTTTCGACACCGACATGAAGCACTTCGCGATCTTCGGCCGGTGTGAGGACTGCGCCCGGAAGGCAGCGGCCGCCGAGTCGTAGGCTTGGCATATGAAGAGCCCTCTGCTGACCCTGCCCGGCGCCGTCCCCGCCGAGGGCGTGGACGAAGGCGTGGCCGCCCACTACGGCGACCTGTTCCGCGAGCAGCGAGCCCTCGCCGACGGCACCGGTTTCGTCGACCTGTCCCACCGCGGGGTCGTCACCGTCACCGGACCGGAGCGGCTCGGCTGGCTGCACCTGCTGCTCACCCAGCACGTCAGTGATCTGCCGCCGCACCAGGCCACCGAGGCGCTGATCCTCTCCGCCAACGGCCACATCGAGCACGCGCTGTACCTCGTCGACGACGGCGAGACGGTCTGGGCGCACGTCGAGCCCGGCACCCAGGAGGCGCTGATCGCGTACCTGGAGTCGATGAAGTTCTTCTACCGGGTCGAGGTCGCCGACCGCACCGCGGACATCGCGGTGGTGCACCTGCCGGCCGGGTCCATCGCGGAGGTGCCCGAGGGGGTCGTCGTCCGCGAGACGCCGTTCGGACGGGACCTGTTCCTGCCCCGGGGCGAGCTGGAGGCGTACGCGGAGAAGGCGGGGCCGCCCGCCGGGCTCCTCGCCTACGAGGCGCTGCGGGTCGAGCAGCAGCGGCCGCGGCTCGGGTTCGAGACCGACCACCGCACCATCCCGCACGAGCTGGGCTGGATCGGCGGCGCCGTGCACCTGCAGAAGGGCTGTTACCGGGGCCAGGAGACGGTCGCCCGGGTGCAGAACCTCGGCAAGCCGCCGCGGCGGCTGGTGTTCCTGCACCTGGACGGCAGCGAGGTCCACCTGCCCGTCGCGGGGACGGAGATCCGGCTGGCCGACGACGGGCCGGAGGGGCGGAAGATCGGGTTCGTCACGACGTCCGTGCGCCACCACGAGCTGGGGCCGGTCGCCCTGGCCCTGGTGAAGCGGAACGTGCCGGTGGACGCGCGGCTGATCGCCGGGGACACGGCGGCCGCGCAGGAGACCGTCGTCGAGCCCTGAGCCCGGTCAGATCTCCAGCAGCACGGTGAACGGGCCGTCGTTGGTCAGCGACACCCGCATCGTCGCGCCGAAGCGGCCCGTCGCCACCGTCGCGCCCAGTGCGCGCAGCTGTGTGACCACCTCGTCGACCAGCGGCTCGGCGAGGTCGCCGGGGGCGGCGGCGTTCCAGGTGGGACGCCGGCCCTTGCGAGCGTCGCCGTAAAGAGTGAACTGGCTGATCACCAGCAGCGGGGCGCCGATGTCGCTGCAGGACTTCTCGTCCGCGAGCATCCGGACCGACCACAGCTTGCGGGCGAGCCGGGCCGCGTCCTCCTTGGTGTCCTCGTGGGTGACGCCGACGAGGACGCACAGTCCCTCGCCCTCGATCGCGCCCACCGTCTCGCCGTCCACCACGACGCTCGCGCCGTCGACCCTCTGTACCACCGCTCGCATACGACCATCATGCCGGTCGGCGAACAGGTGGCCGACGGCGGCCCGCGCGGGGTCCCGGTCGGGCTATTTTTACTCCTTAGCGCCCATCTGGGGCGGATCGGGGACACTCGCTCACATAGCGGCCGGTCGGGGTGGCACGATGCTGGCACATGCCGGTCGAGGGGACGGTTGAGGCACATGAGCACACCGGGAATCGGACGGCCGGCCACGGCCGTTCCGCCCGCCGAAGCGGGCATCGGGGAGCGGGAGTTCCGCCGGCCGCCCACACAGCGCACCGACAGTCCGGTGCTGCCCGAGGAGGAGCGGGCGGCCGAGTTGCTCGTGCTGGGACTGCCGGAGCTGCGCGCGGTGCGCCGTGACGCACAGCGGGACGAGGCCGATCTCAGTTATGTGCGGCGGCTGCTCCAGGGGCGCATCGACATCCTGCGGGCGGAACTGGCCCGGCGGGTTCCGCGGGGCGTGCCGTCGGCCGTCGCGCCGGGGGGCGCCTCGGTCGTGGAGCGGCTGTCGGAGATCCTGCGGGACGGTCCGGCCCGGCACCGCTCCTCCGCCCGCCATGTGACGCTGGGGACGCCGCGGAGCGAGGAGTACCGGCGGCTGGCTGCCGAGATGCTCGGCGAGGTGGAGCTGTCCGACCTCTCCGCCCGCACGGACGGGGAGCTGACGACGGCGATGGGACGGCTCGTGCGGTACGAGCAGCAGGTGTCCCGGCGGCGGCAGCGGCTGCAGCGTACGGCCGACGAGTGCAGCGCGGAGATCGCGCGCCGCTACCGGGAGGGGGAGGCGCAGGTGGACGACCTGCTGGTGTGAGTCCCGGCGGGGCGGGCGTGGGTAAACCTCGTCGACACCCGGCGCGCGGCCGACCTACCGTGTGCCCATGACCTCCCGCCCCGCCCTTGACGTACGCACCGTCACCGAGTCCGAGTTCGCCGACTGGCAACGGGCCATGAACGTCGGCTTCCTGCGCGAACCCACCCTGACCGGGGAGAACCTGGACGCGCGCCGGGAGCAGTTCACGCCCGGCCGGTCGATCGGTGCCTTCGACGGCGGGCGCTGTGTGGCGACGTTCCGTTCCTTCGCGCAGGAACTCACCGTGGTCGGCGGGGCGACCGTCCCGGCCGACGCGGTCACCAACGTCACCGTCTCCCCCACCCACCGGCGGCGCGGGCTGCTCACCCGCATGATGGAGCGGGACCTCGCCGCGGCGAAGGAGCGCGGGGACGTCGTCGCGACCCTGATCGCCGCCGAGTACCCCATCTACGGGCGCTACGGCTTCGGTCCGGCGACCTCGGCGACCGAGTGGACGATCGACGTGCCGCGCGCCGGTCTCGACCCGCGCTGGGCCGGGCCCGAGGACGGCGGGCGGATCGACCTGGTGGACGGGGAGGACGTGCGCAAGCTCGGGCCGGAACTCCACGAGCGGCTGCGCCGGCAGCAGCCGGGCGCGGTGAACCGCGACGAGCTGTGGTGGAGGACCGCCACCGGGGCGGTGCGCTTCCACCCGACGTTCCACGAGCCGTTCCACGTGGTGTACCGCTCGGCCGGGGGCGAGGTCGAGGGTATGGCCGCCTACACGGTGGACGACACCTGGGGTGATGCGAAGCAGCCGTTGAACACGGCACGGGTGAAGTGGCTGATCGGGGTGACCCCGGCCGCGGAGCGGGCGCTGTGGCACTACCTGTGCTCGGTCGACTGGGTGGTGGCGGTGCGCAGCGGCTGGCGGGCCCCCGACGACCTGCTCCCGCACTTCCTGCCGGACCCGCGTGCCGCGGCGGTGACCACCCAGGCGGACTGGCTGTGGGTGCGGATCCTGGACGTCGTACGGGCGCTGGAGGCGCGGACGTACCAGGCGGCGGGGTCGCTGGTGCTGGAGGTGGCCGACGGGGCGGGACTGACCGGCGGACGGTTCCGGCTGGAGGCGTCGGCGGACGGTGCCCGGTCCTGTGCGCCCACCACCGAGAGTCCCGAACTGACCTTGGACGTTGCCGAGTTGGCGGCGCTGTGGCTGGGCGACGAGTCCGCGGTGCGGCTGGCGGCGCTGGGCCGGGTGCGGGAAGGACGAGCGGGCGCCGCCCGTCAGGCCGACGCCCTGCTGCGTACGTCCAGGCGACCGTGGTGCCCGGACATCTTCTGAGCGCGGTCTCCGTGCGCGCCCCTGCCGCGGTCTCCTTCCGCCGACGACGGGTGGGTGCTCATCCGTAGCGAGCTGTTCAGTTGTGGTTGTGGTTGTCGTGCGGGTGGTGCGGGTGGTGCGGGGTGGTGCTCCGCCGGCGGGTTCCCGGCTCCCCTCCGGAGGGGAAACCCGGCCGGCGGTCCGTGCGGTGCCGTCAGCCGGACTGGGCGAACAGCATCACGAGGATGACCGCGCCGATGCCGCTGATCATGGTGTTGCGTGCCTTGAGGCCCACGGTGAGGGCGACGAAGGCGATGATCCCCATCGGCCCGTACTTCCACTGGACCAGTTGTTCGAATCCAATGGCCAGGGCGGCGAGGACGATGGCGATGAGCGGCATGACGGTCCCCCTGTGTCCACGGCCCCCAATCGTCATCCCTGGTGGCCAACCTCCGTGTCGAGCGACCAGGTTGCGCGAGTTGGTGACCAACTTGTTTCTAGTTATCTCCACTTGGAAGAGTCCTATAACCATCCTTCGCTGAACTGCCGGAAGATGGCGAGAAGTTGTACTGTTTGGCTGTGGACCCGGAACATGCCCCCGTCAAGGGTCGGGAGACTCCGCAGCGGCCACGGAGAACGCATCGCGAGGTGGCCGACGAGCTGCGCGCACGGATCCGGACCGGTGCGCTGCGGCCGGGTGAGCGCATGCCCACCCAGGCCCGCCTCGCCGCCGAGTTCGGTGTGGAACGCCCCGCGATACGCCGGGCGCTGCGCATCCTGCAGTCCGAGCAGTTGCTCACCAATGTCTCCAAAGGGGCTCCGGCGACCGTCGCGGCCCGGCCCGGCAGGGCTCCGGCCGGCCCCGCCGCGCCGCCGCTGCCCACCACGGTGGGGCTCGCGCCGAGGATCGCGGCGGCCTTCGAGGCCGAGCACGTGGAGATCGACGCCGTCTGCCTGACCGCCATCTCCCTCACGCTCGCCATGGGGGAGCCGTTGCGCCGGATCCACGCGGGGCGACTGAAACCGGCCAAGGTCGACGTCCGGGTCCTGTTGCCCGGCCGGGACATCGACCTCGCCTTCCCGGTGCCGGTCGAGGGGCGTCGGGGAGCGGACGACCCGGTGCACGAGCGGTGGCTGTCGATGCGGAACGCCCAGGGCCAGGTGCTGCGCCACAGCCTCCTCGCGCTGCGCGCCACCCACGGCATCGACGTGAGCGTCTCGTTCCGGGCGCTGCCCTTCACCCCGCCGGTGAAGCTGTATCTGCTCAATCGCGCGGAGGCGCTGTTCGCCTACTACACGGTGGCCCGCAGCCGGGCGCAGATCGACCACGAGACCCTGGAGACCTACGACGCGCAGGGCATACGCTCCTTGCTCTTCGGCTTCGGACAGGGCGCCGGCCCGCGGGACACCACGTTCGTGCAGCAGTCGCACCTGTGGTTCGACGCACTGTGGGAGACGATCAGTTCGGAGCTGGTGCTCACGAGCTGACGCCCCCGCGCGGACCGGTCCCCGGCCGCTTCCTCACAGGGCGGGCCTCGACACGAGCAGGGCGAGCAGTACCGCCCCGGCGGAGCTGATCCCCGGCCTGTTGGCTCTGATGCCTATCGTGAGCAGCAGCAGGCCGACGAGGCCGGCCACGCCGAACTGCCACTCGACGAGTTGCTGGACGGTGATGACGAGAACGGCGGAGAGCAGAGCGAGCATCTGCACGGTGGTTTCCCCCTCGGTGGTGTTGCCAACTTCGAGGAGTTGGCAACCAACTCATAGGGGGTTGTGCCCACTTGGCCGCCATGCGTAAACAACTCACCAACAACTCCCCTTGGGTGAACCAAGGTTGTAGCGTTTGGTCGTGACCCAGGAGAACGTGGCAGTGAACGGCAGCAGCAGGCTCTCGCCCCAGGAGATCGCCGACATCCTGCGGGAACGCATCCGGGCCGGTGAGCTCAGGGCCGGTGACCGGCTGCCCACTCAGGCCGAACTCGCGGAGGAGTTCGGCGTGGAGCGCGGCACCGTCCGCCAGGCGCTGCGCGCACTCCAGGACGACGGTCTGCTCAGCAACGTGAGCAAGGGCAGCCCGCCGCGGATCGCGGCCCCCGCTCCCGCCCCGGCCCGTGAGGAACCGCAGCCCACGATGGTCGCGCTGGCACCACGCCTGACGAACGCCTTCGAGACGGACCGGGTGCGCATCGACGCGGTGTGCCTGACGTCGGAGAGCCTCATGCTGGCACTCGGCGAACCCCTCCGGCACATCCACGAGGGCCGGATCCGCCCGGAGTCCATCGACGTCCGTCTCCTGCTGCCCTCCAGGAGGATCAACCTGGCCTTCCCCGTCCCGGTCGAGGAGGGCAGCGACGGGGACAATCCGGTGCACGAGCGGTGGCTGGCGATGCGGAACGCCCAGGCCCGCGTCCTCCAGCACCACCTCCTCGCCCTGCGCGCCACACACGGCATCGGCGTCCACGTCTCGTTCCGCGCGCTGCCCTTCACCCCCCCGGTGAAGGTGTACCTGCTCAACGGGGAGGAAGCCCTGCTCGGCTACTACATGCTGACCCGGCGCGAGGAGGAGTGGGAGAGCCAGAACCTGGAGATGTACGACGTCCTGGGCTCGACGTCGCTGCTCTTCTCCTTCACGCGGCAGGCCGGGCAGCGGGACCGGGCGTTCGTGGAGGAATCCCAGAAGTGGTTCGACGCCCTCTGGGAAACCATCACGACGGACCTGACACTCTCCTAGTGACCTCTGAGACGACACGGACCGATGCGGTGACGGCGGAGACCGGGACGGAACCAGGAGAGCTGCGGGACCTGATCGAAGGAGCCCGGGTCGTGCTGTGGGACTTCGACGGGCCCGTATGCCGCCTCTTCGCGGGCCACTCGGCGCAGCGGGTGGCGAACGACCTGGTCTCCTGGCTCGAAGGGCGGGGCCTGCACGGTCTGCTCACCGAGTCCGAACGCGACTCCCTGGACCCGCACGTCGTGCTGCGCGCCGTCGACCGCCGGCACCCCGGCAGCGACCTGGTCGCGGAGCTGGAGGAACGCCTCACCCAGGAGGAGCTGAAGGCCACCGCCTCCGCCATGCCCACCCCGTACGCTGATCCGCTGATCCGCACCTGGACCGCGGTGGGCGCCCGCCTGGCCATCACCACCAACAACTCCCCGCGCGTGGTGCGCGAGTACCTCACCTCCCGCGGCCTGGTCCCCTGCTTCGCCCCTCACATCTACGGGCGCACCCAGCAGCTGAACCACCTGAAACCGGACCCCCACTGCATCAACCGCGCCCTGAACGCGACGGGCGCCGCCCCCACGACCGCTCTGATGATCGGCGACACCCCCTCCGACCTGTTCGCCGCACGGGCGGCCGGCGTCCCGTTCCTCGGCTACGCCCGCAACGACCGCAAGCACGAGCTCCTGCGCGACGCCGGTGCCGCGGTGGTCGTGGATTCCCTGGAGCCGGTGCTCCGGATGGCCGGGGGCCGGCGTCAGGCCTGAAGGGCCGGCGCGACGAGTGTCCGGGGGCGGCATGCGGCAGGGGTTCGACTCGGTCTGGAACCCGCTGTCGGCATGACGGCCGCGTCCGCGACGAGCGTCACCTTCCGCCGGGACCGTCGTGCAGTAGCATGCGCGCACCGATCGAGCGAGCTCTCCCCTCCGCTCGTCTCCAGGGGCACATCAGCCGAGCCGAACGGCCTTCCGCGGAGCGACCTCGGGCAGACGGGTGACGCCGTGCCCGACGCGTCCCCGCGTGCGGCACCCCGCGTGCGGGACCCGAGCCCGCGCGCCTACCTTGTTGTGACTCCCCTCGTACCTCCCGGAGCGGCCAGTGGGCGCACCACCTCTTCCCCGACCCGCCCCCGGGGGACCCGCATCGCCCGACGCCACGGTCCAGGGTCGCGACGCCCGGCTCCGCGCTCTCGTGCGCGACGCGACGTGGCACGGGGTGACCACCAGCGGCCACCACCACCAGAACCACGTGCTTCGGCTCACCGCGCGGGAGGCACGGCTGCTGGGACGTGAGGCGGGGACGTCCGTGACGGTCCGGATCCGCCGGGCCGGGGCGCTGCCCGTCGTGATCCGGACCTGGGACGACGAGGACGAGATCCTGGGCGCGGTCCAGGGGATCCTCCCGCACGTGCCGCAGTGCCTGGCCAAGGGTCCCGGCTTCGCCGTCCACAGCTATGTGGACGGCGTGCCCCTGTCCAGCGTCAGCCCGAACGGCGAACCCGTGGATCCGCTGCTCGTCAAGGCCCTGGCCGGACTCCTCGCCCGGATGGCTCAGGTGCGGCGCAGTTCGCTCCCGCCCCTGCCGCCCTGCCGGCCCCGCGACGACACCGACAGCCGGGGCTTCCTGCGTGCGCTGGCCCTCTCGGCCGACCGGCAGATCCGTCAGCCCAACTGGGAAGGCTTCGGCGGGCTGTTCGCTGCCCTGGGCATGGCGCAGGACGCACTGCTCAGGCTGGCCGACCGGACGCCCCTCATGGTGCGGCGGCCGTACAGTCTGCTCCACGCCGACCTGCACCGTGACAACCTGATCGTCCCGCACGACGGCACGCTCCCACTCGTCTGCGTCGACTGGGAACTGGCGACCTACGGCGATCCGCTCCACGACCTGGCCGTGCATCTCGTGCGCATGCGCTACCCGGACCGGCAGTGGCCGGAGGTGATCGACGCGTGGGAGGAGGCCATGCGGCGGATCCGTCCCGCCGCCGTCAACGGGCTGGCGAAGGACCTCGGCCACTACCTGGCCTTCGAGCGGGCGCAGTCCGTCTTCCCGGACGTCATACGAGCGGCACGGTCCCTGGAGGAATCCTCTTCACAAAAGGACCTGGACGACGCGACGGCGGAGGTCGGCCGGGCACTGGAGGCGGCGGCAGAACCACTCGGGCTCGGGAGCGTGCCCGGTGAACGGGAGATCGAGCGGGCGCTGTTCCGCTGGCTGATGTCCCGTTGCCGGGGACGAGGCGGCCGGGGCCTGTCCGCCCGGGCCACCGACTGGCAGCCGGACGGGCGGCTGTCGCTGCCCCCCGACTTCCCCGAGGCAGCCGTCCTGGGGGCACTGGCCGTGGAAGGGGCGGCCCCCGCGGGCCGTGTCTTCAAGGGCACGGCCCACCTCAACACCGTGGTGCGGGTTCCGGGCGTCGCGTATCCCGTCGTCGTACGACGGAGGCTGCCCGGAGCCGGGGGACAGGAGCCCTGCTTCCTCAGTGAGCACGCCGTGCTGCGCGCCATCGAGGAGGCCGCCGTCGACGTGGCGGCGCCGAGGGCGCTGGCCCTGGGATCGAGCTACCTGCACGACCCCTTCGCCATCCACACCTACGCGGGCCCGCACGACATCGACCGCCCTCCGCACCACCCCGTGCACGGTCTGCTGCCGCATGAGGCGGACGGACTCGTGGACCAGCTCCTTTCCCTGACACGGGTGGACTACCGGCCACTCGATCCGGTGGCCGGGGAACGGGGCTTCTACCGCTGGCTCAAGGACCAGCTGGTCCGCATCGTGGCGGACCTGCCCAGGACGACGCGGCAGCTCGGCCGGCAGCTGGGGCTGCCGGACGCGGAGCGGCTGGACCAGATCCTGTCGCGGGGGGACGTCGGACACCGGGAGCCGTCGCTGCTGCACGGCGACCTCAACCCCTGGAACCTCGTCCGTCGTGACGACCGGTACGCGCTGACCCTCATCGACTGGGAGATGGCCCTGGTCGGCGACCCCCTCTACGACCTGGTCCGGCACATGCACCTCACCCCCACCCGGCCGGAGATCCGGGAGAGGATGTTCCGCCGCTGGGAGGCCCGCCTGCCGTCCGAGTACACCCGTGACTGGCGCACGGACTGGCAGGTCTACCGCCGGCTGGAGATCGTGCGCTCCGCCTACATCGACCTGGACCGCATCGTCACCGGCGCGAGCCTGGACGCCCCCAACGTCCGCCGCGCGGTGGACTCCTACGCGGTCACCCTGGCCGTCGCCAGTGGTGCACTCGGCCTGCCCCTCCGCTTCCCGGCGAACCCCTATCTCGCCCCGGCATCGGTGAAGGGGGAACATGTTCCCTCCGAAAGCCGGTCCCCGCGGTCGTCCACCACGGCCCGTGGGTGACGGCGCCTGGAGGGGGTTCGGCCATGCCGGAGTGTGGGAACGGGCCGTCCGGCGACCGACGACCCCAAGGACTACGAGACCGCGGTCGCCGGCGCGCACCCGTCAGCGGCGCCCGATCAGCTCGCCCACCCGCGTGTACCCGTCCGTGCCGTGGCCCAGGGCGATGACCCGGCGGGCCTGGCCCTCGATGACGCGCATGACGCTCGCGTCGATGCCGTGGGCCTCGGAGGCGTGGACGACGTGGGCCATCGTCGACGCGGCCGAGGTGATCGGGTTCAGTTCGCCGGAGTACGTACCGGCGTCGACGTCGGCCGCGAACTCGGTGAACAGCGGCGGCAGGATCGCGGCGATGCCCTGGGCGAAGGGGGCGAGTTCGGCGCCGGTGACGCCCTCGGCCCGGGCCAGTGCGAGGGCGTGCGTGTAGCCGGCCATCGCCGTCCAGAAGATGTCGAGGAGGGCGATGTCGTACGCGGCGGCGCGGCCGGTGTCCTCGCCCAGATGGGTGTGGGTGCCGCCGAGGGCCGCCAGCACCGGCCGGTGCTCCTCGTACAGCTCTGCCGGGCCGCTGTGCAGGAACACCGCGTCGGCGGTGCCGATGGTCGGCGTCGGCGTCATGATCGCGCCGTCCAGGTAGTGGACGCCGTGCCGGGCGGCCCAGTCGGCCGTGTCCCGGGCGCGGCCGGGGGTGTCGGCGCTCAGGTTGACGACCGTGCGGCCCTTGAGGGCGGTGGCGACGGCGGTCCGGCGCAGTACGGCGTCGGAGGCGTCGTAGTTCACCACGCAGACGACGGTCAACGGGGCGGCGGCGACGGCCTCCTCGGGCGAGGCGGCCACGACCGCGCCCCGCGCGGTCAGGTCGCCGTCCCGCCCCGGGGTGCGGTTCCAGACGGTGGTGCGCACCCCCGCGTCCAGGAAGGCGGCGGCCAGGGCACGGCCCATCGGGCCGAGGCCGAGGACGGTGACGGCGGTGCTGGAGGTGGGCTCGGACATCGGACAACTCCGTTAGGGTGAAGGGTCATTGGTGAGGAAAGGGGCGCGGCGTGGTGCACCGGCGGCATGATCCGGACGTGTGCGGGGTGACCGCCGCGATCGCCGTGATCGAGGGCAAGTGGAAGACCACACTGCTGTGGCTGCTGGAGTCCGGCCCGCACCGGCCGGCCGAACTGCGCCGCAAGGTGCCGGGCCTCAGCGAGAAGGTGCTGACCGACGCGCTGCGCGAGATGGAGGCGGACGGCCTGGTGCACCGGGAGGTCTACGACGTACTGCCGCCGAAGACGGTCTACTCCCTGACCGGGTTCGGCCGTGAACTGGCCGGGGCGCTGGCGCCCCTGTCGGACTGGGGGCACCGCCGCCTGGAGAAGCTGGCCGAGGTCGTCGCCCCGGCCTCCTGACAGCCGTCCGCACCACCTCACTTCCTCCGTGCGCCCCGATCGGCGCACCACCAGGCTGGACCACCCGGGGCGGGGTGCCAAGTACGCACAAAAAGGTGGGTGTTCCGCCCGCGGGAGGGCGCGGCGGATGCGCCCGCGCCGCCCACCGCCGGCCCGGTCCGGTCGGCTCAGGGGTGGTGAGGACGCGGTGGTCCGCCTCGCACGTGCGGCACGGTCCGGGTCCCTCGGGACGGAGGGAGACCTGATACTCGGTCCGGAAGTGTGAAGTCCCCGCGGATGGGAGCCATGTGAGCGAGACCGAGGTCGTCACCGCACCGCGTCCCCTGCTACTGGCCGACGGGCGTCCGGCGGCGCGGGCCTGGTCGCTGGAGCCCGCCCTGCGCCACCTCAACCACGGCTCCTTCGGCGCCGTACCGCTGGCCGCCCAGGAGCGGCAGCGGGAACTGCGCGCGGAGATGGAGCGCGCGCCGGTGGTGTGGTTCCCGCGGCTGCCGGGCCGGCTCGCGGCGGCCCGGCGCGGCCTGGCGGCCTTCCTCGGCGCGGACCCCGGCGACCTCGCCCTGGTGCCGAACGCGAGCGCCGGGGCGAGCGTCGTGTACGCCGGTCTCGAGCGGCGCGGCGGCGGGGAGATCGTGGTCACCGACCACGGCTACGGCGCCGTCACGATGGGCGCCGAGCGGCTCGCCCGCCGCTGGGGCGGGCGGGTGCGCACGGCGAGGGTGCCGCTGGACGCGGACGAGGAGGGGGCGTACGAGGCCGTGACGGCCGAGGTGGGGGAGCGCACCGCGCTCGTCGTCGTCGACCAGATCACCTCGGCTACCGGCCGGCGGCTCCCGGTGGAGCGGATCGGTACGGAGCTGCGCGGGCGCGGCGTTCCGCTGCTCGTGGACGGCGCGCACGCCCCCGGACTGATCGACACCCCACTGGAAGGGCTGGCCTGCGACTTCTGGGCGGGGAACCTGCACAAGTGGGGCTGTGCTCCGCGCGGTACGGCCGCCCTGGTGGCACGCGGTCCGCTGCGGGAGGGCCTCCGCCCGCTGATCGACTCCTGGGGCGCCCACGACCCCTACCCCGACCGCTTCGACCAGCAGGGCACGGTCGACGCCACCCAGTACCTGGCCGCCCGGACGTCCCTCGACTTCGTCGAGTCCACCTGGGGCTGGCCCGCCGCCCGCCGGTACATGGACGACCTCGCCGGGTACGCCGAGCGGGTCGTGGGTGCCGCGTTCACCGCACTGACCGGCGAGGACGCCCAGGTCGACGTGGGCATGCCCGTGCCCGGGATGCGGCTGGTGCGGCTGCCCGACGGCCTCGCCGACAGCCGCCTCGCCGCCGACGCCCTGCGCGACCGGGCCGCCGCCGAACTGGGCGTCGAGGCCGCGTTCACCAGCTTCGACGGCATCGGCTACGTGCGGCTGTCCGCGCACGTCTACAACACCGCCGAGGACTACGAGTACTTCGCCGAGCGGTGCGTTCCCGTGCTCGGCGAGTGGGCCCGCGCGGCGCGCACAGCGGCACGGCGCCGCCCGACGCGGCCCGGGGGCGGTGGAGCGACGATCAGGGCGGCCGGACCCCACGAGGCGGGACTCCTGAGCGACCTGGCGCTGCGCTCCAAGGCGCACTGGGGGTACGAGCGGGAGTTCCTCGACCGCTGCCGGGCCGAGCTGATCCTCCGGCCGGAGGAGGTCGTGCCCCGTCGGACGGCGGTCGCGGAACGGGACGGGCGGGTGCTCGGCTTCGTGACCGTCGAGGGCGGGGCGCCGGAGGGCGAACTCGGGATGCTGTTCGTCGACCCGCCCGCCATCGGCGGCGGCATCGGCCGCCTCCTCTTCACCCACGCCCTGGCCGTCGCCCGCGGCCTGGGCTTCGCACGGCTGCGGCTGGAGGCCGACCCGTACGCGGAGCCCTTCTACCGCGCGATGGGAGCCCGCCGGATCGGCTCGGTGCCGTCGGGCTCCGCCGAGGGGCGGTCACTGCCGCTGATGACGGTCGAGGTGGGCGCCGGCTGAGGCCGGCGCCCAGGTCACGGCTTGCGGCCGGCCTCGGTGGCCGTGCGCTCCAGACGCTCCCGGTAGGACTCCCACCAGGCCGGGTCGGTGGACGGCAGGCCGGTGCCGGCGCCGTCCGTTCCCGCGGTGCCGTCCATGAGTTCGCGGAGGATGTCGGCGTGGCCGGCGTGCCGCTGGGTGTCGGCGATCACGCGGACCACGGCGTGGTGCAGCGTCACCTCGTCCTTGCCGTCCGGCCACCACGGAACCCTGCCGGGCGTGTCCAGCGGCAGGGCGTGGAGCGTGGCGTCCGCGTGCGCCCACGCCCGGCGGTACAGGTCCACCACGAACGCGCGTGACTCCCCGGCGGTGGCCCACATGTCGGCGTTGGTCCCGGCGCCGTCCGCGAGCCAGGGGAGGGGCTCGCCGGACGGACGGCCGAAGGTGTCGCCGAGGTAGCCGAGCTCGACGCCGGCCGCGTGCTTCACCAGGCCGAGGAGGTTGGTGCCGGTCGGCGTCATCGGCCGGCGGACGTCGTACTCGGAGAGGCCCTGGAGTTTCCACAGCAGTGCGTCGCGGGCCGACTGGAGGTAGTGGAGGAGGTCGGCCCTGGCGGCGTCGTCCCGCCTCGTCATGCGGTCGGTCCGCCCGCCTCCGGGCCGTGGGGCGGTGACGGCCGGTGTACCGCGAGGTCCGACAGCAGCTCGGCGGCGGGGCGCGGGTGGACGAGCCAGCGCAGGTGGCTCCCCTCCAGGGTCCGCACGTCGAAGGGGTTGCCGGGCGTGAGCGCGTCGGCTTCGCGGATCATCCGGTCCTGCACGGCGGGCGGGACGCTGGCGTCGGCGGCCAGGCGCACGTACGTCCTGGGGATCCGGCCCCAGGTGGCGGCCTGGGCCCGGTCGGCGGACGTGCCGGCGTCGAGGTTCTCGTCGGGCTGGAAGGTGTTGAGGAAGGTCCGGAACTCGTCGTCGGTGAGGTCGGCGGCGAACGCCCGCTTGAACGCGGCGAGCGCCGTCGGGTCGGAGGTGCGGAAGTTGGTGCGGAGCAGGCCGAGTTCGGCCGGGTTCCCGACGAGCGTGGCCGCGAAGGCGCCCGGGTCGACATCCGCCATCTCCGCCTGGGCGTAGTAGCCGCTCACGTCCAGACCGACGGGGCACCAGGCGGAGACGTAGACGATCCGGTCGATCAGCTCGGGCCGGGCGTTGGCGACGGCGGTGATCGTGACGCCGCCCCGGCTGTGGCCGACGAGGACCGTGGGCCCGTTCCGCCTGGCCCGTTCGAGGACCTCGATCACCCGGGCGGCGTTGTCGGCGAGCGTGACCCCCTTGATGCTCCCCGGCTCCTCGGCGAGCGCGTCGAGATCCTGGGGAGCCTGGAAGGCGGCGGGGAAGGTCGCCTCGAATCCGTGCCCCGGGAGGTCCACCGCGACCGAGCGGTGCCCGAGCAGGCCGAGCTCGGCCTGCAGCGGCGCGAACGAGAACGAATTGGCGAAGGCCCCGTGGACGAGGACGAAGGTCGGCGAATTCGGCATGCCTCAGCCTCCACCACGGTGATCGGCGCCACAAGATCACATCCCGCCACACCCCCCGCCGTCGGTGTGCGGGGTGATGTGGCCCGCGGACCCCCGGGTCGGCTTCGGCGATCTCGCGGGATCGCCGGCCGTGGGAGGAGCCTGGTGATCCGGCTCGTCCCGCCGACGGCACACTATTGCAAGCAGCTGCTTGCAATAGTTAGCGCCATCGGGCACTGTGGAGGCATGGCATCGCTCAACGTCGGCAATCTCGGTGAGTACCTGCGCGAGCAGCGGCGCAACGCGCAGTTGTCGCTGCGGCAGCTCGCCGACGCCGCCGGGGTGTCCAATCCGTACCTCAGCCAGATCGAGCGCGGACTGCGCAAGCCCAGCGCGGAGGTGCTGCAGCAGGTCGCCAAGGCGTTGCGGATCTCCGCCGAGACGCTGTACGTCCGGGCTGGCATCCTCGACGCGGAGCGCGGCCGGGACGAGGTGGAGACCCGCGCCGCGCTGCTCGCCGACCCCACGCTGACCGAACGTCAGAAACAGGTGCTGCTCCAGATCTACGAGTCCTTCCGCAAGGAGAACGGGTTTGGCGGCGCCGAGGACGGTGAGGCGACGGAGGACCCGGGGGCGGCGGAAGCGGCCGGGCTGTCCCCGGCCGTCGACGGGAGTGCCCGCGCGGTGGACGCTCCGGACGGCGATGCCGTGATACGCCGGAGCCGTACGGCCCGCGGGGGTGCGTCCGGCACGGGCCGGCCCCGCACGGCCGGCGGCAGCGACAACGACAGCGATCCGCGGCAGACGGCCGGCTAACCGGACCAGGGCACCGGCCGCCCGCCGCGGACCACATACGAACCCTCAGCCGAAAACGAGTTCCGGGAGGACCATCACCATGGCCATCACCGACGACCTGCGCAAGACCCTCAGCGACCCGACCCCGCTCTACTTCGCCGCCGGCACCGCCGACCTCGCGCTGCAGCAGGCCAAGAAGGTGCCGGCCCTGGTGGAGCAGCTGCGCGCCGAGGCCCCGGCCCGTATCGAGGCCGTGCGCAACACCGACCCCAAGGCCGTCCAGGAGCGGGCCACCGTCCGCGTCCGGGAGACGCAGGAGACCCTCCAGACGCGGGTCGGCGAGCTCATCGGCTCGCTCGACACCGACCTGAAGAAGCTCGGCGAGAACGCCCAGGACTTCGCCCTGCGCGGTGTCGGCATCGCCGCCGAGTACGCGGTCAAGGCCCGTGAGACGTACGAGAGGGTCGCCGAGCGGGGCGAGCAGACGGTGAAGACCTGGCGCGGCGAGGCGGCCGAGAGCATCGAGGACATCGCCGTGGCCGTCGAGCCGTCCCCGGAGCCCGTCACCGAGCCGAAGCCCGCGCCCCGGCCCCAGCCGGTCGAGGCCGCCACCGACAAGCCCGTCACGGCCACGAACGGGGACACCGAGGTGAAGAGGCCCGCCGCCGCCAAGAAGGCCCCGGTGCGCAAGCCCGCCGTCAAGAAGACGACGCCGCCGGCGAAGTAGGCGGCTGCCGGTGCGACGGGCCGGGCACTTACCGGATGCCCGGCCCGTTCTCCGGATAGCCGGCCCGGGTATGCGGGTACGGTGACGGCGTAGATGACGAGCCGAGTCGGGTGGTGGACGTAGTGCTGATGCAGGGCTTCGCGGGGTTCATGTGGCTGCTGAGCATGGCCCTGATCGTGTTCAGCGGTTTCGCGCTGCTCGACGCGGCCACGCGCCGTGAGGACGCCTACCGCGCGGCGGACAAGAAGACCAAGCCGTTCTGGCTGATCATCCTCGCCCTCGCCTTCGTGGTGAACCTGATCTTCAACATCCTGTCGTTCCTGCCGATCATCGGCCTGATCGCGACCATCGTCTACATGGTCGACGTCCGCCCGGCCCTGCGCGGCCTGCCCGGCGGCGGCCGTACCCGCAAGGGCGGCTCCAGCAGCGACGGCCCCTACGGCCCGTACAACGGCAACCGCTGATCCACGGCGGAGGGCCGGTTCCCGTGCCGGGTGAGGGGGCGGGGCCGGCTCACACGCCCCGGTCCAGCAGCAGCACCGCCACGTCGTCCGTCAGCTCGCCCCCGTTGAGGTCCCGGACCTCGTTCACGGCGGTCCGCAGCAGCTCCTCACCGCTCAGTCCCGCGGAGAGCTGCCGGCGGATCATCTCGACCATGCCGTCCTGGCCGAGCCGCTCGCCGGTGTCGCCGACCCGGCCCTCGATCAGACCGTCGGTGTAGAGCATCAGGCTCCACTCGGCGCCCAGCTCCACCTGTGTCCGCGGCCAGCGGGCGTGCGGCAGCAGTCCGAGCGCCGGGCCGTTGTTGTCGTACGGCAGCAGACGCGCGGGCGTGCCGGGGCGGGCGACCAGGGGTGAGGGGTGGCCGGCCAGGCACAGGCCCGCCCGGCGGCCGTCGGGCGCGATGTCGACCGTGCACAGGGTCGCGAAGATCTCGTCGTCCGAGCGCTCGTGCTCCAGCACTTCCTGGAGGGTGCCGAGCAGCTGGTCCCCGCACAGCCCCGCCAGGGTCAGCGCCCGCCAGGCGATCCGCAGCTCCACGCCGAGGGCGGCCTCGTCCGGGCCGTGTCCGCACACGTCGCCGATCATGGCGTGCACGGTGCCGTCCGGGGTGCGGACGACGTCGTAGAAGTCCCCGCCGAGCAGGGCGCGCGAGCGGCCGGGACGGTAGCGGGCGGCGAAGCGCAGCGAGGATCCGTCCAGCAGCGGGGTGGGCAGCAGGCCGCGTTCCAGCCGCCGGTTCTCCTGGGCCCGCACCCGGCCCTCGGCGAGCCGCCGCTCGGCGGAGTCGGACCGCTTGCGCTCCACCGCGTAGCGGATCGCCCGGCTCAGCAGCCGGCCGTCGAGCTCGTCGCGGACGAGATAGTCCTGCGCGCCCACCCGTACGGCCTCCGCGCCGCGCTCGGTGTCGTCGGCGCCGGTGAGGGCGAGCACCGCGTGCCGGGGCGCGAGTTCGAGGACGTGCTTGAGCACGGCGAGCTCGTCACCGTCGCCCGCGGGGCCCGGTGCGGGCAGCGCGAGGTCCAGCAGGATGCAGTGGACGTCGTCGGTCAGCAGCCGCTCGGCCTCGGTGAGGTTGCGGGCGGTGCGGACGCGGATCGGTTTGCCGGACTGGTCGAGCAGATCCGGCACGATCGGCGAGCCGCCGGGGTCGTTCTCGATCAGCAGCAGGGTGAGGTTGGTGTGGGCGGCCGTCTCGGACCTGTCCGGTGCGGTGCCGGTCCGGTCGGAGGCGCCGTTCTCGGACGTCGCGGCGGCCGTGTGCGGGGCGGCCGTCCTGGCCTCCGCGGAGTCCTGGGCGGAGCCCTTGCTGGGTGCGGCGGCCGGCGCCTGACCACCTTCCGCGGCCGGGATCGCTCTCTGCCGCGGTACGGGTGCGGGCATTGTTCCGGGTTCCTTCCCTCCCCCCGAGGGCATGACGGGGGCGACGGATTGCGGCCCTGTCCCCGGCTCTCAGCTCTGTGCGCGAGCAGGGGCTGCCCCTTCGAACGGGGACGATAGCGGTAGACGGCGGCGCAGCGGAATGCCGTGAGCCATCCGGCTCCGCCTCCGGCCGCTGTCATATGCCGCGTTTGCTACCGCAGTTGGACAGGCCGGAGGCGCCGAGCGGATGACGAACGTCACGTCCGCGCGCCGTTTGGCCGCACGATCGACGTGCTGTGCGTCACTTTGCCCCACTTCTCGGGGCGTTGAGCGGATCGGGGTGGTGCGGGCGGCGCGGTACGGTCCGCCCGCCGGCCGCGGCGCGGTCCGCCCGCCGGCCGTACGCGTCAGTTCGCGGTCGCGTCCGGTCGTACGACCCCGAGGATCGGCAGCGAGCCGGCTCCCGCGAGCGTCACCGACCGTCCGGGGCGCGGGGCGTGCACCATGACACCGTCGCCCACGTACATGCCGACATGGCTGGCGTCGTCGAAGTAGATGATGAGGTCGCCGGGCCGCATGTCCTTCACGGCGACGCGCTCGAGCTGCTGCCACTGCGCCTGGGACGTGCGCGGCATGCCCCGTCCGGCCGACACCCAGGCCTGCGAGGTCAGTCCGGAGCAGTCGTAGGTGTTGGGTCCCTCGGCGCCCCACTGGTACGGCTTCCCGATCTGCGCGGTGGCGTACGCCACGGCCTTCTTGCCCTGTTCCGTCGCCTTGCCGTCGATCTCGTCGAGGATGCCGGAGCCCAGCCAGCTCGCCTGGGCCCGCGCGGCGGCCTGCCGCTCCAGCCGGACCAGGCGCTCCCGCTGCTCCTGCTCCAGGTCGGACTCGACCTTCTCGGCCGCCTCGATCTGCTTCTCGATCTTCTTCTGCGCTTCGGCCTTGGCCTTGCGGCCCGCCTCCAGTTTCTTCCACTGGGCGTCCGCGTCCTGCTTGTACTGCACCAAGTCCCGCTGGGTGCGGGTCATTTCCCCGAGCAGTCCCTTGGTCGCGTGCTCGCCCCGCTGGACCCGGCCCGCGCCGTCGAGGAACTCCTGCGGGTCCCCGCTCAGCATGAGGCGGGCCTCGGGCGGCAGTCCGCCCCCGCGGTACTGGGCGGCGGCCGCGGCGCCCGCGCGGGCCTTCAGCCCGTCGAGCTTCTGGCCGCCCTCGACGATCTTCTCCGCCAGCCGGGCGATCCGGCCGGACTGCTCGCGCGTCTTCTCCTCGGCGGCGTTGTACTCGTCGGTGGCGAGGGCCGCCGCGCGGTAGAGCTTCTCGAGCTTCTCGCGTACGGCTTCGAGGTCCTTGTCGCTGACCACCACGGTGACGCTCGCGGTCGTGCCCGGGGGCGGCGGGGGAGTGGGCGCGGCGAACGCCGTACCCGGCGCGGCCAGCACGGTGACCGCGCAGACCACGGTCACGGCCGCCGTGAGAAACCCGCGTTTGCCCGTCCCCATGACGCCACCCCCGCCTGATTAACCGTCAGTAACAATTGGTCGCCGAGGGGATGCTGCCATGCCGGCGCGCGAAACGACAGAGGTCGCGCTTCCCGCCTGCCCCCACCCGCCATTTCCGGGCACGGCAACCGTCCCGTCAATGTGACGAACGACTCACGGAGATCGTTCCCGCGGGGCCGGGCGGGCGTCCCCGGCGCCTCTCGGCTTCCTTTCGGTCTCCGGTCCCTCCCCGAGCGGGTCAGCCGCGCGGGGCCAGCGCCTCCCACCGCACCGTGATCTCCCCCTGCCGCCAGCGCGCCGGGCCGTCCGTCACCGGCCAGTCGGCCGTGAGCGCCCGGGCCGTCCGCAGCCAGCGCTGGCGTGCGCCGTACGAGGCGTAGGGCGCGGCGGCCGCCCAGGCGCGGTCGAAGTCGCGCAGGAAGGCGTGCACCGGCTCACCGGGGACGTTGCGGTGGATGAGGGCCTTCGGGAGCCGTTCCGCCAGGTCGGAGGGGCGGTCCAGCGACCCCAGCCGGGTCGCGAAGGTCACCGTGCGCGGCCCCTCGGGCCCGAGCGCGACCCATACGTGCCGGCGCCCGATCTCGTCGCAGGTGCCCTCGACCAGCAGTCCGCCGCGGCCGCCCGTCACCGGGTCGGCCGGCGCCAGCCGCGCGCACAGCCGCTGCCACACGGCGGCCACCTCGGCCTCGTCGTACTGGCGCAGCACGTTCGCCGCACGGACGAGTACCGGCCGTCCCGGCACCGGGACCTCGAAGCCGCCGCGGACGAAGGCCAGCCCTTCGCGCTCGTACGGCCGCGCCGCCGCGACCCGCGCGGGTTCGATCTCGACGCCGACCACCCGTGTGCGGGGGGCCGCGGTGCGCAGCCGGCCGAGCAGTTCGACCGCCGTCCAGGGTGCGGCGCCGTACCCCAGGTCCACGGCGACGGGGTCCTCCGCGCGGCGCAGTTCCGCGCCGTGCGTGGCCGCGATCCAGCGGTCCATGCGGCGCAGGCGGTTGGGGTTGGTGGTGCCGCGCGTCACCGTGCCCACGACGGGGAGGGAGGCGGCGCGGACTGTCATACGCATGAGGGTAAGGGGGTAGCCGCCCGCGGCGCCGTGCCGGTGGCTGGTGGGGGGCGTGGGAGCCCTGCCGGTGGCGGGGCCGTTGGGGTCGCCGTGCCACGCCCTCACTCCTCGAACGGTTGAGCGACAACCGGTAATGATTCGGCAAAGTCCGGGACCGGTGAGCCCCGCCGGAAATGGGAACGAAGCCTTCCGGTGTTGAGGACTCCCGAGGGCCCGCACGACCCTCCGAGAGTCATGCCGCAGCGAGGAGGAACGCCACGTGAGCCAGTACATCGCGAGGCTCGGGCGGCGCTCCCCCGCCGCACCGTCGCGGCTGCGCCTGCACCGCAGGCCACGCCGCGTGGCGATGCTCTCCGTGCACACCTCCCCGCTGCACCAGCCGGGCACCGGCGACGCGGGCGGCATGAACGTCTACATCGTGGAACTCGCGCAGCGCCTCGCCGCGATCAACATCGAGGTAGAGATCTTCACCCGCGCCACCGCCGCCGCGCTCCCGCCCACCGTCGAGCTGGCCCCCGGCGTCCTCGTCCGGCACGTCGACGCGGGCCCCTACGAGGGCCTCGCCAAGGAGGACCTGCCCGCGCAGCTCTGCGCCTTCACCCACGGCGTCATGCAGGCCTGGGCCGGACACCGCCCCGGCCACTACGACCTGGTCCACTCCCACTACTGGCTCTCCGGCCACGTCGGCTGGCTCGCCGCGCAGCGCTGGGGCGTCCCCCTGGTGCACGCCATGCACACCATGGCCAAGGTCAAGAACGCCAACCTGGCCGACGGCGACACCCCCGAGCCGGCCGCCCGCGTCATCGGCGAGACGCAGATCGTCACCGCCGCCGACCGGCTGATCGCCAACACCACCGGGGAGGCCGAGGAGCTAGTGCGGCACTACGCCGCCGACCCCGGCAAGGTCGCCGTCGTCCACCCCGGAGTGAACCTGGGCCGCTTCCGCCCCGCCGACGGCCGCGCCGCCGCCCGGGCCCGCCTCGGCCTGCCCGGCGACGCCCTGATCCCCCTCTTCGCCGGACGTATACAGCCCCTCAAGGCCCCCGACGTCCTCCTGCGCGCGGTGGCCGCCCTCCTCGACGAGCGCCCCGAGCTGCGCTCCCGCATCTGCGTCCCCGTGGTCGGCGGCCCCAGCGGCAGCGGCCTCGCCAAGCCGGAGGGCCTGCAGAAACTCGCCGCCCGGCTCGGCATCGCCGACGTCGTCCGTTTCCACCCGCCCGTCGGGCAGGAGCAGCTCGCCGACTGGTTCCGTGCCGCCTCCGTGCTCGTCATGCCGTCCTACAGCGAGTCCTTCGGCCTGGTCGCCATAGAGGCGCAGGCCGCGGGCACCCCGGTCCTCGCCGCCGCGGTCGGCGGCCTCCCGGTCGCCGTACGGGACGGGCACACCGGCTTCCTCGTGCAGGGACACGACCCGCGGGCGTACGCGCGGGTGCTGCGCGACTTCGCCGACCACCCGCACCTCGCCGACCGCATGGGCGAGGCCGCCGCCCGGCACGCCCAGTTCTTCGGCTGGGACACCGCGGCCGCCGCCACCGCCGACGTCTACACGGCCGCGACCCAGGCCCACCGCCGTCACGTACGCTCGCACCATGGCTGACAAGGCAGCGGAAGCAGAGCAGCAGCGGGCGGCGCAGGTCATCGAGGGCGTCCTGAAGGACGCCGAACTCGACTGGGAGAGCCCGGCACCCGGCAGTTACGTGGTGAAACTCCCCGGCACCCGCAAGCTGTCCACGACCGTCTCCCTCATCGCCGGACGGCACACGCTCTCCCTCAACGCCTTCGTCATCCGCCACCCCGACGAGAACGAGGCCGGCGTCCACCGCTGGCTCCTCGAGCGCAACCTCAAGCTCTTCGGCGTGAGTTACGCCGTCGACCCGCTCGGCGACATCTACGTCACCGGCCGGCTCCCCCTGCCCGCCGTCACCGCGGACGAGGTCGACCGGCTCCTCGGCCAGGTCCTCGAGGCCGCCGACGGCAGCTTCAACACCCTGCTGGAGCTCGGGTTCGCCTCCGCGATCCGCAAGGAGTACGACTGGCGCGTCTCACGCGGCGAATCCACCCGCAACCTGGACGCGTTCACCCACCTGCTGGAGCGCCCCTCGCCCGGCAACGCCCCGGAGTGACGCCCACCAGCCGCCGGAAGTGCCGGGTCGGACGGGCCTGGTCGTAGAACCCGGTGGCGACCGCGACCCCGCCGGCCGGCCACCCCTCCCGCAGCGTCCGCCGCGCCCGCCCCACCCGGCGTGACATCAGGTACTGGTGCGGCGCGATGCCGTAGGCCCCGCTGAACGCCCGTAGCCAGATGGCCGGATGGTCGTGCCGCGGTCGTGGTGCAATCGCCGGATGACGAAGACCGAAGCCGACCTGATACGACGCTGGCTGAACGGCTGGACCACGGCCCGCTCCCTGCCCGAGGCCGAACCGGTCGGGTCCGCCGGGGACGGCCTGCGGTCCGAGTGCCGGCAACCCGGCCGAGAGGTCGAGGTGTTCGCGCTGCGCGCGGACGAGGAACCCGGGTCCCTGGCACGGCTGGCGGCAGCGGTCGCCGCCGCGCCGCAGGTCACCTGGCTCACCGTGCCCACGGCGCGCCCCAGCACGGTGGAAGCCGTCGTCGGCGCCGCGGGACTCGAACTGCACCGCCGGTCCGAGTGGCTCATGACGACCGACCTGACCGGACACCCGCGGCACACGCCCGCCGCGCCGTACGGGATCGAGGTGCGCACCGAGGGACCCGTCACGGGCGTCACCCTCCACGGCCCCTCCGGAGAGGTCGCGGCGCGCGGCACCGTCGCCGTGGTCGGCGGTGACGCGATCGCCGACCGTGTCGAGACGGACGCGGCGCACCGCCGGCGCGGACTGGGGCGCGCCGTGATGAGCGCCCTGGCGGAGGCCGCCGTGGCCCAGGGCGCCCGTACCGGTCTTCTCCTCGCCAGCGAGGACGGCCAACGCCTCTACTCCTCCCTCGGCTGGCACCACCAGGCCGACGTGCTGATCGCCCGGGGGTCGGCGCCGGACGCCGAGGGGGCGGCGTGACCGGCCGGGTCAGCGCGAGCAGACCACGCTGACCAGCGTGAACGAGGCGTAGAAGGGCCCCTGGGACAGCGCGGAGAACCAGGCGTGACCGCGGTCGAGGCCGATGTGCCCCCCGTCGACGGCCTTGCGCAGATTCCGGCCGAGCCCCAGGGTGTGGTCGGCCTCGCCGAAGTCGCGGAAGACGGGTGTCGTGGCGTCGACGGCCTCGACACGGAACCCTGCCTGTTCGGCGAGGCGGGCGAGGCTCCGGCCGATGGTCGCGTTCCGTACCACCTCCGCCGTGGTGAACCGGGTGAAGGCACGGCTGGTGCCGAGGTCCTCGGCGTCGACGATCAGCGTGTCCCAGTCGGGTTCGGCCAGGCCGACCAGCGCCCCGGGCCGGGTGGCGAGGCGGAGTTGCGCGAGTGCCTTCGCCGGGTCGGCGACGTGCATGAGGACACGGTCCACCTTGGCCCGGTCCATCGTCCCCGGCTCGACGGGCAGCGCGTGGACGTCCCCTTCGCGCAGTTCCACCCGGCGCAGGCCGTCCGTGCGCGCCCGGGCCCGGTCCAGCATCGCCGGGTCCCGGTCCACACCGATCACGGTGCCCCCGTCGCCGACGCGTTCCGCCAGCGCCGGCAGATCCGTACCGGGGCCGCAGCCCGCGTCCAGGACGGCGTGGCCGGCCCGGATGTCCAGCAGGTCGAGCATCCGCCGCTTGTACGCGCGCCCGGCGTCACCGGCGGCGGCCCGCAGCATGTAGGAGGCCTGGTCGGGCGTGGGCACACCGAGAGTCGTCGACATGGACGCCAGTCAAGCACTCGCGCCCGGTCCGGTTCAGGGGTTTGCGGTCAGGGGCCGGCACGCGGACACGGCAGACGAGGGCGAAGACGACGAGGGCCGCCGTCGAGCCGGGCCCGGAGGCCGGCGCGTCAGCCACGTACCGGCCGTCGTGGGGGACATCGCCGACCGGTTCCGGCGGCGCTTCCCCGCGCGCCGCAGGCCCCGCTGCTGACCGTGCGGCCCGTCCGCGCGTGCTAACCGAGGCGGGATGAGGTGGCCGGTCCGTGTCCCTCCTCGGGCGCGAAGGCGTCGTCCTCCCCGAACTCCGGGCTCTGGAAGGGGTTGGTCGCCGGAGGCGGCGATGCCGCGGCGGGACCGCTGGGCTGCGTCTCCGGAGCGGAGAACAGCGAGGTCGTTTCGATGAGGGGGCTCACTTTCGGTACAGGCCCCCGAGGGGGCCTGGTGTGCCGTGACCGGGCACAGCGGTTGCTACAGCTTGGTCATCTTGGCGTACGGGCTCAGGATCCGCAGTTGCTGCCCGGAACCGAAGTCCACGAGCACGGCGATTCCGTCCTCGATGCCGATCACCCGGCCGAGTCCGTACACGTCGTGGGTGACCTGGTCGCCCACGGCGAAGTGCTTGGGAGCCGGTGCGACCGCGGCCTTGAAGGGGCTGGTGGGCAGATGGCGCTTCGAAGCATGAGGTTTAGTCATCAACCCCAGTATGCGACCACAACGCCCCTGCCCGCTGTGGCCACCGTCTCCTCCTTCACCACCCCTCCCACCGGAACGTCCCGCTCCGCAAGGAATCCGCAGGCCGGAGGCATGATGGCGTCGTGCTGTCGTGAATCACGGTGAGCGGGGCGCTGCCTGTTCGGCCGCACCGGCCGTTGCGCGTCCCAGCCGCTGGGACCGGCATGGCCGAGTGCTCCGCTCGCTGGGGCGCTTCGGCATGATGCTGGGACCTTGTTACTTCGGGGAGGGCACCCATGGGCTCGACGGACGGCGTCATCGATCTCATCCACCTGGCCGACAGGCCCGGCACCAGCGGCCACAGTGTCACCGTACGCGTCCTGGGCCGCCATCAGCCCGGCATTTTGACCGGCCACGACCTCCTCGATTGCGAGATCGTCATCGTGGCTGAGAACTCCCTCGACGCCTCCCTCGCGGTGACCGTCTTCCCTGAGGACCTCGAGGACTGGGAGGAGTGCCTGACGAAGCTGGAAGCCCGACGGTCCGCCACGTGGCTCGACTCCGGGCGGACCCCTTCCTTGACGTTCGAGCCCCGGGGGAGCGGCGAGCTCCTGGTGTCCGTGCACGACGGGCCGTCGACCGGAATCACGGTGGCCCTCCCGTTGTCCGTACTGCCGCCGGCATGGGCCGCAGAGCAGCGCGGCCTCCTCACCCGGGTGCGTGAGGTCCATCCCTGTGAGGTGGTCGAGACGTCACCCGGTGCGTACGCATGGCGGCGTGACCGGTGCGAGAGTCCGTCGTCGCTCTGATGGGGGGAGAGCCCGCTGGGATGTTCACGCCGTGGGTCTCACTGACCGCCCGGGATCCTCACGAAGCCTCGCTCATGACCGAAGACGGCCCAGAGGTAACGAAAAGCCCCCTGCCGACGGATAACCCGCAGGCAGGGGGCTTGTTCGTGGGCGCTTACTTCTTCTTGCCCTGGTTCTTGACCGCCTCGATGGCGGCTGCCGCTGCCTCCGGGTCGAGGTACGTGCCGCCGGGGGTGACCGGCTTGAAGTCGGCGTCGAGCTCGTAGTACAGGGGGATGCCCGTCGGGATGTTGAGGCCCGCGATGTCGGCGTCCGAGATGCCGTCGAGGTGCTTGACCAGGGCGCGCAGGCTGTTGCCGTGGGCGGCGACGAGGACCGTGCGGCCGGTGAGGAGGTCGGGGACGATCGAGTCGAACCAGTACGGGAGCATCCGGACGACGACGTCCTTCAGGCACTCCGTGCGCGGGCGCAGCTCCGGCGGGAGGGTCGCGTAGCGCGGGTCGGCGAACTGGGAGTACTCGGCGTCGTCGGCGAGCGGGGGCGGCGGGGTGTCGTAGGAGCGGCGCCACAGCATGAACTGCTCCTCGCCGAACTCCGCGAGGGTCTGCGCCTTGTCCTTGCCCTGGAGGGCGCCGTAGTGACGCTCGTTCAGGCGCCAGCTGCGGTTCACCGGGATCCACAGGCGGTCGGCGGACTCCAGGGCGAGCTGCGCGGTGCGGATCGCGCGCTTCTGGAGGGAGGTGTGGAGCACGTCGGGCAGCAGGCCGGCGTCCTTGAGCAGCTCGCCGCCGCGCGTCGCCTCCTTCTCGCCCTTCGGGGTGAGGTTGACGTCCACCCAGCCGGTGAACAGGTTCTTCTCGTTCCACTCGCTCTCGCCGTGGCGGAGGAGGATCAGCTTGTACGGTGCGTCGGCCATGGGGCCGAGCGTAATCGACGCTCCTCGGGCGTCGCGCGCCCCGCCCGCTGGGCGGACGGCCGAGGGGGTCCGTTAATCGAGTGGTCATCCCGTCGGCGGTTTATGTAAGTTGTGCTGGCCGCCACGGCCGCTTACATCAGCACACCAGGGCACGCCAGGGCGCACCTGGGTTCCACGGGGGGTCACATGCCAGTCGCCGGAGTGAGACGTGCGCTGCGGGAGTCCGTCTCGGGGCTTCCCCGGGCGTTCTGGTGGCTGTGGCTCAGCACCCTCGTCAACCGGCTCGGCGCGTTCGTCGCCACCTTCATGGCGCTGTACCTGACGCTGGACCGCGGGTACTCCGCGTCGTACGCCGGTCTCGTCGCCGCGCTGCACGGGCTGGGCGGGGTGATCTCGTCGCTCGGCGCCGGGGTGATGACCGACCGGCTGGGGCGGCGGCCCACGCTGCTCGTCTCCCAGACCGCCACCGCGCTGTCCGTGGCCCTGCTCGGCTTCATGCGGGACCCCGTCGCCATCGCGGCCGTCGCCTTCCTCGTCGGCATGGCCTCCAACGCCTCCCGGCCCGCCGTGCAGGCGATGATGGCGGACATCGTGCGGCCCGAGGACCGGGTCCGGGCCTTCTCGCTCAACTACTGGGCCATCAACCTGGGCTTCGCGATCTCCTCCGCGGGCGCCGGGTTCATCGCCGAGGTCAGCTATCTCGCCGGGTTCCTGATCGAGGCGGGGATGACGCTGGTCTGCGCCGTGCTCGTCTTCGTGAAGCTGCCCGAGTCCCGGCCCGGGGAGGACGTGGCGGGTCCCTCGGGCGAGAAGGACGCCGTCTCGATGTGGACCGTGGTGCGGGACGGGCGGTACATGAGTGTCGTCGGGCTGTCGTTCCTCATCGCGCTCGTCTTCCAGCAGGGGTACCTGGGGCTGCCGGTCGCCATGGGGGAGGCGGGGTTCTCGCCCGCCGACTTCGGCATGGCCATCGCCGTCAACGGGGTGCTGATCGTCGTCCTGCAGCTTCCCGTCACCCGGTTCATCGACAAGCGGGACCCGCGGCAGCTGCTCATCGCCTCGTCCCTGCTGGCCGGGTACGGGTTCGGGCTCACCGCGTTCGCCGACTCGGTCGCCGTCTTCGCCCTCACGGTGTGCGTGTGGACGCTCGCCGAGATCGTCAACGCGCCGACCCAGACCGGGCTCGTCGTCGCGCTCTCCCCGGTGCACGGACGCGGGCGCTACCAGGGCATGTACACCATGTCCTGGGCGGTCGCCGCCCTGGTCGCCCCGCTGATGTCCGGCTTCGTCATCGACCACTGGGGCGCCGCGTGGCTGTGGGGGATGTGTGCCGTCGTCGGCACGGTCGCCGGCCTCGGGTACGCGCTGCTGATGCGCCGCATGCCGGAGGAGGGCGCGGGGACGGTCGTCCCGAGGGCCGCGGAGGCGGCGCCCGGGGTGCGGGCGTCCTGAGACGCGGCGGGGGCCCCGGCGGCCGTGTCGGCGCCGGGGCCCCCGTGACGTACCTACCGCGTCAGCCGCACTGGCACGGGTTGCCCGACTGGCACCCGCAGCCGCAGCCCGAGCCGCAGCCGCAGGCGGCGATCAGGGTGAGGTGCCTGATCTCGGCCGGCTGCTCGGTCTCGCGCTCCTGCGTGGGGTCGGGCGTCGTGCCGGGGGATTCGGCCATGGGTGCCTCCTCGGGGCTGGGGCCTGCGCACACCTTCGCCCATTGGACGCCCGCCCCACCGGGCGCATCAACGGCGCATCGAGGCTCGTACACGCCCCGGCCGAGCCGCGCACGCCGGCCCGCGCACGCCGGCCCGCGCACGCCGGCCCGGGCGGCCCAGCCCGCGCACGCCGCCCCGCGCACGCCCGTCGGGTGAGCCGCGGTCAGGCCTCCGTCGCCCCCGGCACCGTCTGGATCTCCGTCTGGAGTTCCGCCTGGATCTCGTCCGCGTGCTCGCCCGTGACCAGGTAGACGACCCGCTTGGCGACCGAGACCGCGTGGTCGGCGAAACGCTCGTAGTAGCGGCCCAGGAGCGTGACGTCGACGGCCGTCTCGATGCCGTGCTTCCAGCGGTCGTCCATCAGGTGCTGGAACAGGGTGCGGTGCAGCAGGTCCATCGCGTCGTCGTCCTGCTCCAGCTGGAGCGCCAGGTCGACGTCCTTGGTGATGATCACCTCGGCGGCCTTCGCCATCAGGCGCTGCGCGAGCTGGCCCATCTCCAGGATGGTCGCGTGCAGGTCGGCCGGGACCCCGCGGTCCGGGTAGCGCAGCCGCGCGAGCTTCGCCACGTGCTGGGCGAGGTCGCCGGAGCGCTCCAGGTCGGCCGACATCCGCAGCGAGGTGACGACGATGCGAAGGTCGGTCGCCACCGGCTGCTGGCGTGCCAGCAGGGCGATGGCCCGCGCCTCCAGTTCGTGCTGGAGCTCGTCGACCTTCTGGTCGGCCTCGATCACGTGCTCCGCAAGCTTCAGATCGGCGTCGAGGATGGCGGTCGTGGCGCGCCCGATCGCCGAGCCGACCAGCCGGGCCATCTCCACCAGACCGTCGCCGATCGAATCCAGTTCCTCGTGGTACGCGTCCCGCATCAGGCTTCCTCTCGTACGTCTGTCCGGGCTTTAGGGGCCTGGGCTCCTGCCCACGCTCCCACGTTCGGCCCCCTACGCGTCCGGTTCCGTCACCCCAAATGAACCATCCCTGGCTCCAAGGTGAACTCTGGGCGACGAGTGTTCGAGGTCGCCCGCCGACGGCTGTGGGGACCGGCCGCGCCATGCCTAACCTGGACTCATGGACGTGAACGCGGCGGTCGCCGCAGTGGCAGCGATCGCCGGAGTGCTCACCGGCGTCATCGCCATGCTCGCGGTCCGCTTCAGCGAACGCGAACAGAGGCGCCCCACGCGCACCTCCCTGCACACCGACCCGGTCCTCCCGCCGGGCGTCGACACCGTGCTGTCCGTACTGCGTTCGTCCGCGGTCGTGCTCGACGAGGCCGACGCGGTGGTCAAGGCCAGTTCCGCCGCGTACGCCCTCGGACTGGTCCGCGGCGGGAAGCTCGCCGTGGAACCCATGCTCAAGATGGCCCGCGACACGCGCCGCGACGGCGAGATACGCCAGGTCGAGCTGGACCTGCCCCGCCGGGGGACCGGACGCGGCGAGGCCCTCGCGGTGTCCGCGCGGGTGGCGCCGCTCGGCTCCCGGCTCGTCCTGCTGCTCGTCGAGGACCTCACCGAGGCCCGCCGCATCGAGGCCGTACGACGCGACTTCGTCGCCAACGTCAGCCACGAGCTCAAGACCCCCGTGGGCGCGCTCTCGCTGCTCTCCGAGGCCGTGATGGACGCCTCCGACGACCCCGAGGCCGTGGAGCGCTTCGCGGGCCGCATGCAGATCGAGGCGACCCGGCTGACGAGCCTGGTGCAGGAGCTCATCGACCTCTCCCGGGTGCAGAACGACGACCCGCTGGAGGACGCCGAACCCGTGCGCGTCGACGAGCTGGTCGCCGAGGCCGTCGACCGCTGCCGGCACGCGGCGGGCACCAAGGAGATCACCATGGCCGCGGCGGGCGCCGACGACCTGCGCATCTGGGGCAACCGGGGCCAGCTCGCCGCGGCCCTCGGCAACCTCGTCGAGAACGCGGTCAACTACTCGCCCGCCCGCACCCGTGTGGGCATCGTGGCCCGCACGGTCGCCCAGCCGGGCGGGGACCTGATCGAGATAGCCGTGACCGACCAGGGCATCGGCATCTCGGAGAAGGACAAGGAGCGCGTCTTCGAGCGCTTCTACCGCGTCGACCCCGCCCGTTCCCGCGCCACCGGCGGCACGGGACTGGGCCTCGCGATCGTGAAGCACGTGGCCGCCTCGCACGGCGGGGAAGTCACCGTGTGGAGCGCCGAGGGCCAGGGCTCCACCTTCACCCTGCGGCTGCCGGAGGGCCGTGCCGCCCGCGACCGGGCCCGCGAGACGTCCCACCGGGACGACGACACGGAAGGCCTCGACGGCGAGGCCGGACGGGCGTCCCACCCCACCCCCCACGGTTCCGACCCATCCCCCGACGGTTCCGACCCATCCCCCCGCACTTCCGATCCATCCGCGTACGCAACGCTTCCCTCCCCGGAGGTCCTTCCGTGACCCGAGTGCTCGTCGTCGAGGACGAGGAGTCCTTCTCCGACGCCCTGTCGTACATGCTCCGCAAGGAGGGTTTCGAGGTCGCCGTCGCGACCACCGGGCCCGACGGACTCGACGAGTTCGAGCGCAACGGCGCCGACCTCGTCCTCCTCGACCTGATGCTGCCCGGGCTGCCGGGCACCGAGGTGTGCCGCCAGCTGCGCGGCCGCTCCAACGTCCCCGTCATCATGGTGACCGCCAAGGACAGTGAGATCGACAAGGTCGTCGGGCTGGAGATAGGTGCCGACGACTACGTCACCAAGCCGTTCTCCTCGCGCGAGCTGGTCGCGCGGATCCGCGCGGTGCTGCGGCGCCGCGGGGAGCCGGAGGAGGTGACCCCGGCGGCCCTGGAGGCCGGACCGGTGCGCATGGACGTCGACCGGCACGTGGTCACCGTGGGCGGCACCAAGGTGGACCTGCCGCTGAAGGAGTTCGACCTGCTGGAGATGCTGCTGCGCAACGCGGGCCGGGTGCTGACCCGGATGCAGCTCATCGACCGGGTGTGGGGGGCCGACTACGTCGGTGACACCAAGACGCTCGACGTGCACGTGAAGCGGCTGCGCGCGAAGATCGAGCCGGACCCCGGGGCGCCGCGCTACCTGGTGACGGTGCGGGGACTGGGCTACAAGTTCGAGCCGTAGGCCGGCGGGAGGGCGCGACCGCCCGCGACGACACGAAGGGCGGGTCCCCGACCGGGGGCCCGCCCTTCGGCGTCGGTGCGTCGGTCAGCCGTTGGAGGGCTGGCTGGCGGAGGCCGCGTCCGTCGGGGTCTCGGAGCCGGAGGTCTCCTCGTCGGCCGGGGCGTCGCCGGACTCGTCCGTGCTGCCGTCGGCCGGCTCGTCGGAGGACTCCGCCGAGGGCTCCGGCGAGCCGCCCGGCGCGTTCGGGATGTCGCTCGGGCCCCACTCCTCGAAGAAGCTCTCGGCCGGGTAGACGATCGCCCGCAGGCTCACCTCACCGGTCTCGCTGAAGGTGAACGTGACCGGCTGCGCGTTGCCGTCGCGGACGGCCTCCCGGCTGCTGGGCAGGACGGCGGAGGCGTTGCCCTCGCCGCCGAGGATCAGCGAACCGCCGGCCGGGACGGTCAGGCTGCCGCCCTCGGCGGGGGACAGCTCGGCGGACTTGCCGGTGCCGGGAAGGGTGACCGACTCCAGCGTCTGGTCGGTGTCGCCCTCGTTGAACAGCGTGGCGGAGACGACGGCGGGGCCGGTCGACTCCAGGTCCGGCTGGGTGACGACGATGGCGTTCTGGATCTTGATGTCGCCGACGGTCGTCGCGGCGTTGTCCGGCTGGATCTGCAGGGTCTGGGCGTTGTTGCCGGCCGCGCACGCGGAGAGCGAGGCGATCGAGAACGCGATGGCGGCGGCGGCGAGTGCGCCGCGTCGAAGGCTGCTGCTCACGGGGCGGCAACTCCTTGACTCGAGCGTTTGGCGACCCGGGTAAAGCCGCCCTAAGTGTCTGTCAGCGGCCTCAGGTTACCGAGCCGTTCCGGCGGTGCCGCACCCGACCCTCCCCCAGGTGCGCGGGTTAGCCCGGGAAGCGGTGCGCGCGGCCGCTCGCGTCACTCGGTCACCGGCCGTCGCGGCGCGCCGGCCGGTGACCGCCCCGCCCTCCCGTGAACCACATGAACCACCGGCGACTCGTCGGTAAACCGCCGTCACTTCGGCCCCGGGGTGCGCGCGAGTACCGAGCCGCCACCGCTCCCGCTACCGCTTCATTCGGTCGATCGCGTATTTCCCGTGCAGGAATGAGCGGGCGGTCGCGGAATTGATCACCGGGCACCGATCGCGGACCGTGTGATCAATTCCGGAATCGGCCGGAACCCGGTCGGGTTCACCGAACGGAGTAGCGAAACTCGAGCAACTGGAACCGGACATATGTGGACGTTCGGCCGTCCGGGCGGGGGTTCGGGGGCGTGTGACGTGTCCGATTCGCTCGCGCCGAAGAGCCGCTCCGACCTGCGAATACCTGCTTCCGGTAGGCGTCCGAAGCACGTTCCTGTTGCGGTTGTCAAGCCCCGAGAATGGCCCTGACCTGCGAAAACGCCATTCAGAAGATGCCGTATCCGTGTTACCCTGGATAGCCACGGAAGGGGTACCTGTCACATGACGTTCAAGGTTGGCGACACCGTGGTCTATCCCCATCACGGGGCCGCGCTGATCGAGGCTATCGAAACTCGCCAGATCAAAGGCGTGGACAAGACCTACTTGGTGCTGAAGGTCGCCCAGGGTGACCTGACGGTACGTGTGCCAGCGGACAATGCGGAGTTCGTCGGCGTGCGTGATGTGGTCGGTCAGGACGGGCTGGACCGGGTCTTCGAGGTGCTGCGCGCACCGTATGCCGAGGAGCCCACGAACTGGTCCCGTCGCTACAAGGCAAATCTCGAGAAGCTCGCCTCGGGCGATGTCATCAAGGTCGCGGAAGTCGTGCGTGACCTGTGGCGTCGTGAGCGCGAGCGTGGACTCTCCGCCGGTGAGAAGCGCATGCTCGCCAAGGCGCGTCAGATTCTGGTCAGCGAACTCGCCCTCGCTGAGAACACCAACGAGGACAAGGCCGAGGCCCTGCTCGACGAGGTGCTCGCCTCCTGAGGCCGGCCTTCTGAGTCACGGCTTCGCTCGCTCGGCACAGCGCAGCAGCCCACACTCAGCACACCGAAATGCCGCGGTGCCCGATGACGTCATGACTGTCGCCGGGCGCTGCGGCATCTTCGTACCCGGACACCGTACGTACGCTGCTCCTGCGCCGTGGTGAGGTAGGTGTCGTCACTCACGCCCCCACCCCCGGCGTGCCGGGCCCGGGCGGTCGACTCGACCAGAGTCACGGAAGGGGCTGGTCAAGGCGCACGCCCGGCACTCCCCCCGCTCCGGGAGCAGGGGGTACGCCCAGGCCATACCCACGTAGGCCGAGCACACAAACCTGACAGGAACCGATGTCTGCCGATCCGCTCCCCCCGCCGTCCCCGACCCCCGCGCCCGGCCGCACGGCCACCCGTACGGCGGCCGTGATCCCGGCCGCCGGCCGCGGTGTGCGCCTCGGCCCCGGCGCCCCCAAGGCGCTGCGCGCCCTCGGCGGCACGCCCATGCTCATCCACGCGATCCGCGCCATGGCCGACTCACGTGCCGTCTCCCTGGTCGTCGTCGTGGCCCCGCCCGACGGCGCCGCCGAGGTCAGGACGCTGCTCGACGCGCACGCCCTGCCCGAGCGCACCGACTTCGTCGTCGTCCCCGGCGGCGACAGCCGCCAGGAGTCCGTGAAGCTCGGCCTGGACGCGCTGCCGCCCGGCTACGACATCGTGCTCGTGCACGACGCGGCCCGCCCCCTCGTCCCCGTGGACACCGTCGACGCCGTCGTCGAGGCCGTCCGCGACGGCGCGCCCGCCGTCGTCCCGGCGCTGCCCCTCGCCGACACCGTCAAGCAGGTCGCACCCGCCCCCGGCCCCGGCGAGCCGGAACCCGTGGTCGCCACCCCCGACCGGTCCCTGCTGCGGGCGGTGCAGACACCGCAGGGCTTCGACCGGGCCACCCTCGTGCGCGCGCACGAGACGGTGAAGGACGACGTCACCGACGACGCGAGCATGGTCGAACAGCTCGGCCTCACCGTCGTCACCGTCCCCGGACACGAGGAGGCCTTCAAGGTCACCCGCCCCCTCGACCTCGTCCTCGCCGAGGCGGTCCTCGCCCGCAGGAGGCTCAACGATGGCTTCTGAGCCCCACCCCCTGCCCCGGGTCGGCATCGGCACCGACATCCACGCCTTCGAGGACGGCCGCGACCTGTGGTGCGCCGGCCTGAAGTGGGAGGACCAGGGGCCCGGCCTGGCCGGCCACTCCGACGCGGACGTCGTCGCCCACGCCGCCTGCAACGCCCTCTTCTCCGCCGCCGGCCTCGGCGACCTGGGACAGCACTTCGGCACCGGCCGCCCCGAGTGGTCCGGCGCGTCGGGCGTCACCCTGCTGACCGAGGCCGCCCGCATCGTCCGCGCGGCCGGCTTCCGCATCGGCAACATCGCCGTACAGGTCGTCGGCCCCCGCCCGAAGATCGGCAAACGCAGGGAAGAGGCCCAGAAGATCCTGACGGAGGCGGCGGGCGCCCCGGTCTCCGTCTCGGGCGCCACCACCGACGGCCTCGGCTTCCCGGGCAGGGACGAGGGCCTCATGGCGGTGGCGACGGCGCTCGTCGTGCACGAGGGGTGACCCCGTCGTACGCGAGGGGTGACCGGACCCACCTCACGGGGGCGCGGGACCGTGCCGGCACGCGGCTCCGGTGCGGCGGTGTGAGCGGCCCGCACCGGGCCCGCGCCTGACATACGCCGTCGAAACCGCCGCAGGCGCACCGCACGCGTCCGCGCCTACTACCCTGGTCCCGTGACTATTCGCCTGTACGACACCAGCGCCCGGCAGATCCGTGACTTCACCCCGCTCCAGCCGGGTCGCGTCTCGATCTACCTGTGTGGTGCCACCGTGCAGGCGGCACCCCACATCGGGCACATCCGCTCGGGGCTGAACTTCGACATCATGCGCCGCTGGCTGGAGTACCGCGGCCTGGAGGTGACGTTCGTCCGGAACGTCACCGACATCGACGACAAGATCATCGCCAAGTCCGCCGAGCAGGGCCGCCCCTGGTGGTCCATCGGCTACGAGAACGAGCGCGCCTTCACCGACGGCTACCGGGCCCTCGGCTGCCTGCCGCCCACCTACGAGCCCCGCGCGACCGGCCACATCACCGAGATGGTCGAGATGATGCGCGGCCTCATCGAGCGCGGACACGCCTACGAGGCCGACGGCAACGTGTACTTCGCCGTCACCTCGTACCCCGAGTACCTGAGGCTGTCCAACCAGGAGCTCGACAACCTGCTCCAGCCGTCGGGCGAGGGCGAGACCGGCAAGCGGGACCCGCGCGACTTCGCGATGTGGAAGAGCGCCAAGCCCGGCGAGCCGAGCTGGGAGACGCCGTGGGGCCGCGGACGCCCCGGCTGGCACCTGGAGTGCTCGGCCATGGCGCACAAGTACCTCGGCAGCGCCTTCGACATCCACGGCGGCGGCCTCGACCTGATCTTCCCGCACCACGAGAACGAGATCGCCCAGGCCAAGGCCTACGGCGACGAGTTCGCCCGCTACTGGGTGCACAACGCCTGGGTCACCATGAGCGGCGAGAAGATGTCGAAGTCGCTCGGCAACTCGGTGCTCGTCAGCGAGATGGTCAAGCACTGGCGGCCCATCGTGCTGCGCTACTACCTCGGCACCCCGCACTACCGGTCGATGATCGAGTACAGCGAGGAGGCCCTGCGCGAGGCGGAGTCCGCGTTCGCGCGGATCGAGGGCTTCGTGCAGCGCGTGGTGGAGAAGGCCGGGGGAGTGGTCGAGCCCTCCGGCGAGGTGCCGCCCGCGTTCGCCGAGGCGATGGACGACGACCTGGGCGTCCCGCAGGCGCTCGCCGTCGTGCACACCACCGTCCGCCAGGGCAACAGCGCGCTGGCCGCCGACGACAAGGAAGCGGCCGTCGCCCGGCTCGCCGAGGTGCGCGCCATGCTCGGGGTGCTCGGCCTCGACCCGCTGGACGCCCCGTGGGCCGGCGAGAGCGACCGCGGCCAGGACCTCCACGGCGTGGTCGACACGCTGGTCCGCATGGTCCTCGACCAGCGCGAGGCCGCCCGGGCCCGCAAGGACTGGCCCACCGCGGACGCCATCCGTGACCAGCTCGGCCAGTCCGGCCTGGTGATCGAGGACGGCCCGCAGGGGCCGCGCTGGAGCCTCGGCCCGCGCTGAGGACCGGGCACCGCCGGCCTCGGCGTCCGAAGATCGATTGTGCCGTCCGGGCCTCCGGGCGGCACACTTCACAGACGTACGCACATACGCACCACCCACGATTCGACGAAAGACGGATACCTCATGGCCGCGAACAACCGCCGCATGTCCGGCAAGAAGGGCGCGCAGGTCGGCAGTGGCGGCCAGCGACGCCGGGGCCTCGAAGGCAAGGGGCCGACGCCGCCCGCCGAGATGCGCAAGGGGCACGCCAAGCAGCGCGCCGCCCAGGCCAAGGCGCGCCGCGCCACCGGCCGCGCCCCGCAGCGACGCGGCGGGGGCCGCTCAACCTCCGAGCTCGTCGTCGGCCGCAACCCGGTCGTCGAGGCGCTGCGCGAGGGCGTTCCCGCGTCCACCCTGTACGTGCAGCAGTTCATCGACAACGACGAGCGGGTGCGCGAGGCGCTCCAGCTCGTGGCCGAGCGCGGCGGCATCAACCTCATGGAGGCCCCCCGCCCCGAGCTCGACCGCATGACCAACGGCCTGAACCACCAGGGTCTGGTCCTCCAGGTCCCGCCATACGAGTACGCGCACCCCGAGGACCTCGTCGCGAACGCCCACGACGAGGGGCAGGACCCGCTGATCGTCGCCCTCGACGGGGTCACCGACCCGCGCAACCTCGGCGCGGTCGTCCGGTCCGTCTCCGCCTTCGGCGGCCACGGCGTCGTCGTGCCCGAGCGGCGGGCCGCCGGGATGACCGCCGGTGCCTGGAAGACGTCCGCCGGTGCGGCCGCCCGTACGCCCGTCGCCCGCGCCACCAATCTGACGCGTGCGCTGGAGGCGTACAAGAAGGCCGGGATCGCGGTCGTCGGCCTGGCCGCCGACGGCGAGGCCGAAGTCGGCGCGCTGGCCGCGCTGGACGGCCCGGTCGTCATCGTGGTCGGCAGCGAGGGCAAGGGTCTCTCCCGGCTGGTCGGCGAGACCTGCGACGTCCGCGTGCGGATCCCGATGCCGGGCGGCGCGGAGTCGCTCAACGCCGGTGTGGCGGCCGGGATCGTGCTGTACGAGGCGGCCCGCCGACGGGGCTGAGCGCACACCGCGAGGCGGGGGAACGGGTGTGCGGATTTGTCACCCGGATGGGGGATTCCGGGTGGTGCGGGCGAGCTTGACGCGGTCCGGACACATCCGGGCGGTCAAGGCAGTGTCCTAACGCCATGTCACTCGGTTAGATGAGTGTGGACACCAGAACACCCCGCACACCCACGGGGGACCGCTCGTCCGGCCTCGACGACGCTCCCGCGCTGAGCATGGTGAAGGTGCCGAGCGATCCGGCGCAGGTCATCGTCAATCACGCCAGCTTCCGCGTGCAGCTGGGCGTCTCGGCGCGGCGCGCCCCCTCGCCGCGGATCGTCCGGTACGCGAGTGCCGTCGAGGACACCACCCGCATCCCCGTCGTCACCACCATGGGCGCGACGGGGCAGCCCGCCGCCCGCCGCCGCCCCGTCGTCTGGAGCGGCCGGTCCGCCCCCGACGACACCGGCGCCCACCGGCTGCTCCAGGCCGTGCGGCAGCACGAAGGCGTCCGCCACGCCGACGACCTGTTCACCGACTCCGGAGCCACCCGGGTCCTGCCCCACACAGGCACCGGGTACGACCACGACGACGGCCCCGACACCCAGCCCATCGAGATCCCGTTCGTCGGCGCCCAGCGCCGCCACGGCGACGGGCCCCTGCTGCCCCCGATGCGCCAGGTCGGCAGCGCCTACGACGAACCCGCCTACGACCACCCCCACGACGGCCACCCGGACTACGACGAACCCGACCACGACGACGCGTTCGCGCCCGCCGGCCGCCGCGCCAGGCGACACGGCGACGACCCGGCCACCGCCCGGCACGCCTACTACCCCGGCCGCCGGATGAACCTCGGCGTCGTCCTCCTCCCGCTGCGCGTCTTCCTCGGCGGCATCTCCGTCTACGCCGGGATGAGCAAACTCTGCGACCCCCTCTACTTCGAGGGCGGCAGACGCGGCTCCATGGTCAAGTGGCTGCACACCCTGCACCCCTGGGAAGTCGCCGAGCCACTGCGCCAGTTCGCCCTCGAGCACCCCATCGGCTCCGGGCTCGCCATCGCCTTCGCCCAGATCGTCGTCGGTGTCCTCACCGTCCTCGGCTGCTGGCAGCGCCTGGCCGCCGTCGTCGGGGCGACACTCTCGGCGGCGCTGCTCGTCACCGTCAGCTGGAAGAGCGTCCCCGTCTACGAGACGCCCGACATCATCTACCTCGCCGCCTGGTCGCCGCTCATCATCGCGGGCGCCCCCGTCTACTCCGTCGACGGCCGCCTCGCGGGCGGGGCCTGGCGCCGGCTCGGCCCCCGCGCGGACATCTGGGACCTGCGGAGCTACGTCCTGCGGCGCGGCGTCCTCATCACCTTCATGGTCTGCGGGCTGACCATGCTCGTCGGCTCCCTCCTCGGCGGAGCGGTCCGCGACGCCGACCGGGTCGTCGTCCCCGGCCCCGGCGAGGCCCCGCGCAACGAACTCCCGGGATCGCCGCTGCCGGAGGACTCCGGCGAGCGCCGGGAGGAGGAGCGGACCCCGTCCGCCTCCACCTCGCCCACCCGGGGCGCCACGGGCTCCGCGAGCCCGTCCGCCGGCACCACCAGCCCCGGCGCGACCCAGGGCGCCGGTGCCGCCACCGGCGCGCCCAGCCAGAGCCAGGGCAGCAGCGGTGAGGCCCCGCCGCAGCAGTCCTCCCCGGCCGACCAGGCCCCGAGCACCACGTCCGGCCCGACCTCGGGCGGCGGCGACGGCTCCGGAGGCAGCGGCGGCGGCGCCCCGAGCGGCGACGACGGCGACTCCTCCAGGCGGCCCGGCCTGGTGGGCGGCCTCCTGGGCTGACACCCCGGCACCCTCGGGCGCGTACGACGAAGGGGTCCCGCACGGAGGCACCGTGCGGGACCCCTTCGTCGTCCGACGTCGCCCGCGAGGGCCGGCCGGCGCGCTCCGCCAGGCCGGTGGTCAGCGGACCTGGGCCGCCAGTTCCTTCGCCGCCTCCGTCAGGTCCTTCGCGGTGTCGATCGCCCGCCAGTAGGAGCCCTGGGGGATGGGGAACCCGGCGAGACTGCGCTCGCGCGCGAGACGCGGGAACGTGGTGCGCTCGTGGTCGCCGCGCTCCGGGAGCAGATCGGCGAACCCGGCGGAGAACACGTACACACCCGCGTTGATCTCGAACGTCGACGGCGGGGCCTCGATGAAGTCGGTGATGTGACCGAAGCCGTCGGTGCGCACCGCGCCCCACGGGATGCGCGGGCGGGCCAGGGCGAGGGTCGCCACGGCGTCCCGCTCGGTGTGGAAGTCGGCCATGTCGCGCAGCGAGAACCGGGTCCAGATGTCGCCGTTCGTGGCGTACCAGGGCCGGTCCGGGTGGGGGAGGTGGGCGGCCGCGTACTTCAGGCCGCCGCCGCGGCCGAGGGGCTCCGTCTCGACGACGGTGGTGACGGAGACGGGCAGCTCGGTGGTCTCCAGCCACTTCTGCAGCACCTCGGCGAGGTGGCCGCAGGAGACGACGACGTCGGTGACGCCCTCCTCGGCGAGCCAGGTGAGCTGATGGCCGATGATCGGGGTTCCCGTGCCGGGGATCTCGACCATCGGCTTGGGCCGGTCGTCGGTGTACGGGCGGAGCCGGGAGCCCTGGCCGCCGGCCAGGATGACGGCTTGAACGGGGCGGGAGACGGCACGCGGGTCGGTCATGACCGGAACTTTACGCGGCGCCGGGCTGCGGGTTGCCGGGGTGTTGCCGGTGCCTGGCAGGTGCCGTGTGCCGAGGCGGGCGGGGGGTCTCGCGCAGCCCGGGGCTCACTGGATGCCTCCCCCACTCTCGGGCCCGGTCGAGCGGGAGCTGCCCCCACCCGCCCGCCCGTGCCGCCCCGGGGGCACCTGCCGGGCCCTCAGGGCGCTGGGGAGGCGCGATGGCCCGCGGCAGGGCGGTTGGGCGGCGCGGCCGGTGGCTCGGCGGGGAGGAGGGCGGCACGGCGGGCGGTCGCGGCTGGGTGACCGCGGCGAGGCGGGCAGCCGCGGCCGGGTGCGGGACGGGGCGTCAGCGGGCGGCCCTGACCACTCCCGTGGCGAAGGAGGTGTCGCAGACCGGGCGGGCGTAGGACTGGGCCTGGGTCGGGCCGTAGACGCGGACCGCCGCCCTGCCCAGGGAACGGGCGATCGAGGCGCAGTGCTTCGCCAGCGACGGCCGGTCGTTCACCGCCTGCTGGAGCTGGGTGAGCGCCACACCCGGGTTCTCCTCCTGCAACTCGACCAGCAGCCGGTCGCGCAGCACCTCGTGCGGGGCGCGGGCGTCCGACCGGGAGGAGGCCCCGGAGGCGGCGGTGTCCGCGACGGGGAGCACCGGGCTCGAGGGGGTCCCCGACCAGTTGACCCCCGCGACCGCGAGAGTCCCGGAGAGCACCAGGACGACGGGCAGGACGAGGGCGAGGGAACGGCCGATCCGGCGGGCAGGGCCCCGGCCGCGTCGCGTCTGAGGGTTGATGGAGTGCGTCACGCGAGTGAGGGTAGCGCCCGGTAGCGGCGATGAAACATTCCGTCACCGTTACGGGGGACGAGGAACTCCCGATTCCGGGCGCCGTGTTGACGTACGTGCTCGAAATGCGTGCTTTGCCGGGGTATTTGTCGACAACGTGAAGGGCCCCGCGGTGTTCCGCGGGGCCCTTCACGTCACTGCGGTGGCGCTCAGTCGGACAGGCGCGCGCCGGTCGACGTCGAGAACACGTGGGTCTCGCCCGCGCGCGGCACGACGTGCAGCTCGCTGCCCTTCTCCGGGACCTCACGGCCGCCGACGCGGACCACGATGTCCTTGGTCTCGCCGCCGACCTGCGCGGTGCCGTACACGAACGCGTCGGAGCCCAGCTCCTCCACGACGTTCACGGTGACCGCGACACCCAGGTCGGAGTCGGAGCCGGCCACGTCGAAGTGCTCGGGGCGCACGCCCACGGTGACGGTCTTGTCGCTGGTCGCGGACAGCGCGTCACGCTGCACCGGCACCACCGAGTTGCCGAACTTCACACCGCCGTCGGTGACGGGGACCTCGATCAGGTTCATGGCCGGGGAGCCGATGAAGCCGGCGACGAAGAGGTTCGCGGGCTTGTCGTACATGTTGCGCGGGGTGTCGACCTGCTGGAGCAGACCGTCCTTGAGGACCGCGACACGGTCGCCCATGGTGAGGGCCTCGACCTGGTCGTGGGTGACGTAGACGGTGGTGATGCCCAGACGGCGCTGGAGCGACGCGATCTGCGTACGGGTCGACACACGGAGCTTGGCGTCCAGGTTGGACAGCGGCTCGTCCATGAGGAACACCTGCGGCTCACGCACGATGGCGCGGCCCATGGCGACACGCTGGCGCTGACCGCCGGAGAGCGCCTTCGGCTTGCGGTCCAGGTACTCGGTGAGGTCGAGGATCTTCGCGGCCTCCTCGACCTTCTGCCGGATCTCCGCCTTGTTGACGCCGGCGATCTTGAGCGCGAAGCCCATGTTGTCGGCGACCGACATGTGCGGGTAGAGCGCGTAGTTCTGGAACACCATGGCGATGTCCCGGTCCTTCGGCGGCAGGTGGGTGACGTCGCGGTCGCCGATGCGGATGGCGCCGCCGTTGACGTCCTCGAGCCCCGCGAGCATGCGGAGCGAGGTGGACTTGCCGCAGCCGGACGGGCCGACCAGGACGAGGAACTCGCCGTCCGCGATCTCGATGTCCAGGGCGTCGACGGCGGGCTTGGTGGAACCCGGGTAGATCCGGGTCGCCTTGTCGAACGTGACAGTGGCCATGGTGAATGGTCCCCTTCTACCGGCAGGAACGTGCCGGACGATCCGAGTAGGAAGGTGATGCCACGACGGGTGTTCCGTTGTGGTGAGGTCCACATGGGTGAACTGGCACAGGACGGTACCTGGCGTTCACCTGGTTGTCAGCAGTTCCAGGGCCGTGAATTTCGCGGAAACTTTCGATCACGGGTGTGACGGCGCGGTTTCGTGAGGGGGTGGATCGCCCGCGTACCGGTCCGCCAGTACCGCCACCGCCGTCGCGACGGCCCGGCGCAGCCCGCTCGGCCCGAGCACCTCCGCCTCGACACCGAGCCGCAGCAGATCGCCCGTCGCCACCGACTCCGACTCCACGGACAGTTCCACCTCCACCCAGCCCTCCGCGTCCGGCGGCCCCGCGTCCGCGAGCGCCCGCACTCCCAGCGCCCCGAACTGCATCGGCAGCAGCTTCCGTCCGCGCGGCGACAACCGCAGCCGGGCCGTGCCCTGCCGCGTCGCGGCCTCCATCCGCCGGGAGGACTCCGTCCAGTAGGCGGCCAGGTCGAACCCGGCGGGCCGGGTGAACTCCTCGCCCGTCTCCGCCACCGTCCGGAACCTCGACACCCGGTAGGTGCGCACCGCGTCCTCCGCCCGCGCCACCAGGTACCAGATGCCGCCCTTCAGCACGAGCCCCAGCGGCCCCAATTCCCGGTCCACCTCGCCGCGCCAGCGCTGGTAACGGGTCCGGAGCACCCTGCGGTCCCACACCGCCCGCGCGATCGGCTCCAGGAACGGCACCGGATCGGCGTCCCGGAACCAGGCCGGCGCGTCCAAATGGAACCGCTTGCGCACCCGCCGCGCCCGCTCGGCCGGCTCCCCCGGCAGGGCCGCCTCCATCTTCAGCTGGGCGCTCGCCAGTACGGGGCCGAGCCCCAGGTCGCCGGCCGGTCCCGGCAGCCCCGCCAGGACCAGCGAACCCGCCTCTGCCTCCGTCAGCCCGGTCAGCCGGGTGCGGTAGCCCTCCAGCAGACGGTAGCCGCCCTCGGGCCCGCGTTCGGCCTGTACGGGAACCCCTGCGGCGCCCAGCGCCTCGATGTCCCGGTAGACGGTGCGCACCGACACCTCCAGTTCGGCCGCCAGCCGGGGCGCGGTCATCCGGCCGCGGTTCTGCAGCAGCAGGAGCAGGGATAGGAGGCGGTCGGCACGCATGGCGCTCATTGTCCCGGCGTACCTGACAGAAGGTGTCAGGTACGCCGGGAAGGGTGGGGACGCAGGGACGGCCACCGGGCACGTCCGTCACCTCGGAAGGGACACCCATGCCGACCACCCAGGTCACCGGTTACTTCACCTTCGCCGACTGGAAGGAGCAGCCCGTCACCCCGGAGGACACCGTCCCCCGGCTCGCGCACGCCACGGTCACCAACGCCTTCTCGGGCGGCATCGAGGCCGAGGCCACCACCTGCGACTACTCGATCACCTACCTGACCGCGACGACCGGCGCCTTCGCGGGCATGGAACTCCTCACCGGCCGCGTCGACGGCCGCGAGGGCACCTTCTCCCTCGAGGAACGGGGCCGCTTCACGAGTGACGGCACCGTGCACTGCACCATGGAGGTCGTCGAGGGATCGGGCACCGGGGAGCTGACGGGCCTGCGCGGCACGGGCGGCTTCACCTACCGGCACGGCGAGTCGAAGGTGGCGTACACCTTCGACTACGAGGTGGACTGAGCGGACGGGGCACTCCCCCCAAGTGCGTGGCCCGGCGAAAGCGCCACTGTGTACAGTGGACCAGCCTTCGCGCGCGACGCCTCCTTAGCTCAGATGGCCAGAGCAACGCACTTGTAATGCGTAGGTCGTCGGTTCGAATCCGACAGGGGGCTCCGGAAAGGTCCAGCTCGGTGTTCCTGAGCTGGACCGTTTCATTCAGTGGATGCGCCGGCGGCGTAGGGAGCGGGCCGCGCGGGTGCCGACGCGGTGCGCACCACCCGCCGGCCGCGTCCCCACGCTCCCGCGCCTGTACGTCCGGCCCTGCCGGAACCTGGCCCGACAGGACGATCACCGAGTCCTCTCGCCTCCGTCGTGCAGGGTGTTGGATACCTCGGAGATGTTCCAGAGCTGTAGTGCGTTTCCTGCCGCAGTGGCCAGCAGGCTCTCGTCCGGGCAGAAATCCAGGTCCACGATGGGAGACCCGTTCCCGCGGATGATGCTCAGCAGTCTTCCGTCCAGGGAATCCCGTAAATAGGCCAGATTCGAAGCGCATACGGCGAGGAATCGCCCACTCGGGCTGTATCGTACTTTGCTCACGGCGTGTTCTTCGTTGGTGGTCAGGACGATCGACCAGTTCGACGTTTCCCACACTCGGACTTTCTTGTCCTCGCCTGCGGTCGCGAGGTGTTGACCGGTCGAGTCGAAGGCCAAGTCCCGAATCGGCTTCCTCTGTCTGGTCAGGCTGTGCACCAGCCGGCCGGAACCCACGTCCCACATCCTCACGACCTTGTCCTGGCCGTTACTGGCCAGCAATCGGCCGTCAGGGCTGAAGGCGACTCGGTTGCCCCCCAGATCCAGCCGGTGCAGCAGGATGCCGGTGCCTTGCTCCCACAGATTGATTCCTGATGATCCGTTCGCTGCGGCGGCGATGAGCCGGCCGTCGGGGCTGAACGAGACGGAGTCGTAATTGGTGAAGAGAGAGGGGCCCTGCTTCAGCGTACGTACCGCTTCACCCTCCGGTATTCCCCAGAGGCGTACGGTGGCATCGAATCCGGCGCTGGCCAGGAGACCCTTACCTCGGCTCAGAGCGAGATCTCGAACGCCGCGCTTCCAGAACCCGGGCGCGTGCCCGACCAGGCTGCGCAAGTGCTTTCGGTCGTTCGTGGACCACATTTTGATCAGGCTGTCCTCACCGCCACTGACGAGGGTCGCCCCGTCCCAGAACCGTACGGTGTAGACGCCTCCGTCGTGGCAGTGCCAGCCGGCGATCGGTGATGCCTCCGCGGGGGTTGCCTCAGATGCGCCGGGTGCCGGGACCCGGGGCGCACCCTGTCCCTTCTCCGCTCCGGTGAGGTCGACACAACCGAGCGAGGCAGCGATGTCCGCCAGTGCGGAGCGGGCCGCTTCGGCACTTCCCAGACGCTGATCAGGGTCGCTCGCCAGCAGTGCGGACAGCAACTCGTCAACGGCCCCCGGAACCTCGGGGTTCCCCGCACTCGGTGGCGCCAGAGGTGTGAGCAAGTAGGGGGATCTTCCGGTGAGCAGCTCGTAGAGCACGCATCCGAGTGAGTAGAGATCCGTTTTGGGGTCGATGCGCTTACTGGTGAAACGCTCAGGAGCCATGTATGGCTCCGTGCCGACCCAATGTCCTTCTGCGGTCAAATCCGCTGCCAGTATGCGGCTCTTGGCGATCCCGAAGTCCAGCAGCTTGAGCTGTCGGCCATTCTTGAGCACATGAATGTTCGACGGTTTCACGTCGCGGTGGATGACCCCGTTCTCGTGGGCTGCTTCGAGGGCGGCGGCAATCTGAATGCCCCACCTGATAGCCTCGGCTACGCCTGGCCTCCTCGTCGCCAGGACTCGAGTGAGCGGCTGTCCTTCCAGTAATTCCATCACCAGGAAGGTGATGTAGCGATTTTCTCCGCTATGCCATTCTCCACCGAAGTCGTGAATGGTGACGATGTTCGGGTGGGACAGGCTGCCTGTGATGATCGCCTCGTTCCAGAAGCGTTCCTCCATCTTCGCGGAAGTGGGGGCGTTCTCGGAAATCACCTTGATGGCGATGAAGCGGCGCATTCTTTCATCGAATGCCTTCCAGACTGTCCCGAACCCTCCGGCGCCGATCTGGCTGATCAGCCTGTAGCGCCCGGTCAAAACATCGTCGTTCTTCATGTCTCCGCGCCTTGCAAGGAGTGGATGGAGAGCAACCGGTGAAGTCCGGTCGTCCAGGGGGACGCCGCGTTCGCGCGGAGTGGTTCCTGCTTCCGTCGGTTCCTGAGGATGCCGCGCCGAGGGGAGTGCGCCGGCTTGTGTCCCGTGCAAGATCGACGATCTGCACTGCTTAGCTCGTCGGTTCGAATCCGACAGGGGTCCCCGTTCGAATTCAAGGCGGTACCGCGTCCGGCCTGGATGCGTCATGTCCGGTGGTCGCGCAGGCGGCGGGCGATCTCCAGGTCGCGGTCGTCGAGGGGGCGGCCCCCCTCGGTCTCCCAGAGGCAGTTCTGCAGCACCCGTCCGTACGTCCACGCGGCCGCGCGTGTCCGGTCCAGGGCGAGGACGTCGGTCATGGCGTCGAAGCGCCAGAGGACGTCGTCGGGGTCGAAGTTGTTGGCGAGGGCGGGCCAGAGGTCGAAGCCCGGGTCGCCCGCCAGGGGTTTGGGGTCGATGGCGAGCCAGGGGGCGCGGTCGGCGGCGAGGACGTTCTCGTCGTGGAGGTCCCAGTGCAGGAGGCGGTCGCCGGGTTCGCCGGCGACCTCGCGCACGGCGGCGGCGCAGTCGGCGACGAGGCGGCGGGCGGCCGGGTCGGGGATGCGGGTGAGGACGGCGGTGGTCCGGTCGAGCATGGCCGGTGCGATGTCGCGGAGGTGGCGCATGCCGTCGGGGGCCGGGGTGGTGTGGAGGTGGGCGAGGAGGCGGGCGATGACCAGGACGCCTTCGTGGACGTCCGGCTGGTGGGCGAGCATGCGGGAGGCGTCGAGGCGCTCCAGGAGCATGGTGCCGGTGGGTTCGTCGTGGTCGAGGAGTCGGACGGCTCCGTCGCCGTTCCACAGGCGCAGGGCGGTCGGTTCGCCCTCGCTTTCGTGGTCGCGGATCTGGAGCTTCAGGACGGCCGGTGTGCCGTCCGCGCGGTGGACCGGGAGGACCAGGGCGCTCACGCCGTGCATGGCTGTGCCGGTGACGCGCAGGTCCCAGCGGTCCAGGAAGGCGGCGGTGAGGCCCGGGAGGGCGGCGATGAAGGCGCGGCCGGCTTCCTTGTTGTACTTCTCCTGGGCGGCGGCGAGTTCCGGGGGGATGTCGATCACGTCGGCACCGTAGCCCGGTCGGACGGCCGGAGGGGTGTGTTCTTTCAGGGTTCCAGGACGACCTTTCCGGTGGTGTGTCTGTTCTGCAGGGCCCGGTGGGCGGCGGCGGCCTCGCGGAGGGGGAAGCGGTGGACGGCGGGGGTGAGTCGGCCGTCGGCGGCCTGGGCGAGGGCGCGGAGTTCGAGGGTGCGGACGGGGTTGGCGCCGCCGGCCCGGCGCAGCATCTCGGGGCCGAGGACGTTGGTGGAGAGGCCTTCGACGAGGTAGGGGGTGTCGCTGGTGATGCCCTGGGAGGACCAGCCGAAGACGATGTGCCGGCCGTGGGGGGCGAGGAGGGTGACCGCGGTGCGGGCGATGTCGCCGCCCACGCCGTCGTAGAGGAGGGTGATCTTGCCGTGGTGGGTGTCGAGCAGCCGGGGCCAGTCCGGGTGCGTGTAGTCGACGGCGAGGTCGGCTCCGGCGGCTTGGACGCGGGCCGTCTTGGCGGGGCCGCCGGCGAGGCCGATGACGGTGGCGCCGGCGTTCTTGGCGTACTGCGTGAGGAGGGTGCCGATGCCGCCGGCCGCGGCCGGGACGAGGACGACGTCGGTGGGGCCGGGCTCGGCGGACTGCACGATGCCCATGGCTGTGCGGCCGGTGCCGATCATGGCGACGGCCTGGGCGAAGTCGAGGTGCGGCGGGATCTCGTGGAGGCGGTCGGTGTCGGTGACGGCGAGTTCGGCGTAGCCGCCGGGGTGGAAGCCGAGGTGGGCGACGACGCGGCGGCCGAGCAGATCGGCGGGGGTGCCTTCGCCGAGTGCGTCGACGACTCCGGCGATCTCGCGGCCGGGGACGGTCGGCAGGGTGGCCGGGGCGGGGCCGGGGCCCCGCACGCCTTCGCGCAGGGCGGTGTCGAGGAGGTGGACGCCGGCCGCGTGGACGGTGACGCGGACCTGTCCCGGTCCGGGTCTGGGGTCTTCCACTTCCTCGTAGGTGAGGTTGTCGGCCGGGCCGAAGGTGTGCAGTCGGATGGCGTGCATGGGGGAGCCCCTCGGGGGTCGGTCGGTGCGTCGTCGGGTTCCCACGGTGCGACCTCACGTGTGCTTGAGGTCAAGCGTGGTGCGGCCGAGGGCGAGGGAGACGGCCGTCAGGGCGCTGTTGAAGGACACTTCGGAGAGCACGCCGGGTGCGGCGACCTGGTCGCCGGCGAGGTGGACGCCGTCGCCGCGGTCGACGGCGGGCCGGTCGCGCCAGCTGGTGCCGGGCGGGTCGACGGCGCCGGTGCGGCCGTGCGCGATGGCCTCGCGCCGCCAGGTGACCCGCTCCCGCCAGTCGGGGAAGGCCAGGTCGAGGAGTGTCTCCGCGCGGGCGGTGCCGTGCGCTCTGGTCTCGTGCGGGGCGATGGGGATCTGGCCCTGGAGGAGTTGTTCGCCGGCGGGGGCGAGGGTGCGGTCCTGGGCGGTGAAGCGTTCCAGCCAGCCGGGTGCGTCGAGGTCGGAGACGGCGAAGGCGTCGCCGCGCCGGGTGCGTAGGGCGAGGTCGATCAGGACGGTGCGGCCGCTCGGCCAGGTGAGGGAAGTGTCGCCGAGGAGGCGGCGGGCGGAGTGCAGCGAGGTGGCGACGACGACCGGGGTGCCGGTGGGCGGGGTGTCGACGCGGGAGAGCGTCTCGATGCGGACGCCGAGGTTCCATGCGCGGGCGGCCATGCGGTCGATGAGGCCGCCCCAGCCGCCGCGCGGGTAGTGGGCCTCCGGGGGGATCCGGGTGGCGCGGCGCAGGCGTTCCTGGACGAAGGCGGCGGACAGCGACCCGGGGTCGTGGTGGAAGAGGGCGACCGCCGCGTAGTGGGCGGCGGCCCGTGCGCCGTCCTCGCCGGTGATGCGGGCGGCCCAGGTGTGGAAGTCGGTGTCGACGGGGGCCCGGCCGGCGGGGTGGCGGAGGAGTCTCAGCAGGGCGAGTGGCGGGGTGCGGCGCAGGGTGTTCCGGTGGCGGAAGCGCAGGCGGGTCGCTTCCAGGGGTGGTACGGGGGCGAGCGGGCCGATGAGGCCGCGTCGGCGGAGCCAGGTCCAGTGGGGGCCGCCGTTGTAGAGGGCGTGGGGTCCTTCGTTGGTGCGGTAGGGGCCTTCGGCGGTGCGGGCGCGGCCGCCGAGGGTGTGGTGGGCTTCGTGGACGGTGACCTTGGCGCCCGCCTCCGCGGCGGAGATGGCGGCGGTGAGTCCGGCGAAGCCGCCGCCGATGACGGTGATGCGGTGCATGGCTGGGGTCTCCCTCGTTCGGGTCGTCTTCCGGCTGTGCCGTGGAGACGGAACGAGGGGCCCTGGATGTGACATGCGTGGCGTTTTCGCAGGTGGGGCGGTTTGTCAGTGGTGAGGTGGAGTATGGGCGCGTGGTGAGGCGAGCGGCGGGTGGTTCCCAGGTGAAGGCGGCGCGGCGTCCGCAGGTGCGGCTGCCGGAGCCGGTGCGGTTCGAGGGGGGTGGGCTGGAGCCGGACGGGGATTACGACGGCGTGGAGTTCCTGGGGGAGGATTTCGCCGGGCAGGACGGCGGCGGGGCGCGGTTCATGGACTGCGCGCTGCGGGGGTGCGGGCTGGACGGGGTGCGGTTGTCGCGGGCGCGGGTGCTGGATTCGGTGCTGGCGGGGGTCCGGGGGGTGGGGACCGATCTCGCGGAGGCCTCGTTGCGGGACGTCGAGGTGACGGATGCGCGGCTCGGGGGGACGCAGTTGCACGGGGCGGTGCTGGAGCGGGTGCTGATCCGCGGCGGGAAGATCGATTTCCTGAATCTGCGGGGGGCGCGGCTCAAGGACGTGGTCTTCGAGGGGTGTGTCCTGGTCGAGCCGGACTTCGGCGGGGCGCGGCTGGAGCGCGTGGAGTTCGTGGACTGTGCGCTGAAGGCCGTCGACCTGTCGGGTGCCACTCTGTCGGACGTGGATCTGAGGGGTGCCGCTTCGCTGGAGATCGCGAGGGGGGTGGACCGGCTGTCGGGGGCGGTGATCAGCACGGCCCAGTTGCTGGATCTGGCGCCGGTGCTGGCGGGGGAGTTGGGGATCAGGGTGGAGGGGTGAGCGGCGGGGTGAGGGTCACTTCAGGCGGGGGTAGCGGGCCTGGAGGGTCCAGATGGCCGGGTTCTCGGCGAGGTCGTCGTGGAGGTCGGTGAGGTCGGCGACGAGGTCGTGGAGGAAGTCGCGGGCCTCGCGGCGCAGTGCGGAGTGGGAGAAGGTCAGCGGGGGTTCGGAGGCGGGCAGCCATTCCGCTTCGATGTCCACCCAGCCGAAGCGGCGCTCGAAGAGGAGACGGTCGGTGGACTCGGTGAAGTCCAGTTCCGCGTACTGGGGGCGGGAGGCGCGGGAGCCGGCCGGGTCCTGGTCGATGCGCTCGACGATGTCGCACAGGGCCCACGCGAAGTCGAGGACCGGCACCCATCCCCAGGCTGTGGACAGTTCGCGGTCCGTCTCGGTGTCGGCGAGGTAGACGTCGCCGCAGAACAGGTCGTGGCGCAGGGCGTGGACGTCCGCGCGGCGGTAGTCGGTCTGCGGGGGGTCGGGGAAGCGGTGGGAGAGGGCGTAGCCGATGTCGAGCACGTGGGTGATGGTGTCACGGCCGGGCGTACCGGCCCTCATAGGATCCGGGAGTGCGCTCCTACCGCCCCCGTTCCGGTCCCCGCAGTGTCGCCGCCGTGCTGCTCGCGGTGTCGCTGGCGGCGTGCGGGAGCGGTGCGGGGAGCGGTGCCGAGGGTGCGGGCGGCTCCGGGGCGGGCGATCCGTACTTCCCGCGGTCGGGCAACGGGGGCTATGACGTCCTCCATTACGACCTCGTTCTCTCCTACGATCCGGAGGCCCGCCACCTCACCGGTGCCGCGACGGTCACCGCCCGCGCGACGCGGGACCTCACGGCGTTCAACCTCGATCTGGAGGGTCTCGACGTCGAGGCCGTCACGGTCGGCGGCGCGCGTGCCCGGTGGAGCCGGGACGGCCAGGAGCTGACCGTCCGGCCGCGTGAGGCGCTCGACCGTGACGCGCGTTTCCGGGTCGTCGTCCGCTACTCCGGCGCGCCGGAGACGGTGACCGACCCGGACGGTTCCGAGGAGGGCTGGCTGCGTACCGCCGACGGTGCGGTGGCCCTGGGGCAGCCGGTCGGTTCGATGGCGTGGTTCCCGGGCAGTCACCACCCTTCCGACAAGGCGACGTACGGGGTGACGGTCACCGTGCCGGAGGGGCTGCGGGTGGTGTCGAACGGGGAGCCGGCCGGGGAGGAGACGAGGGAGGGCCGGACGACCTTCCGGTGGCGCACGGCCGAGCCGATGGCGAGCTACCTCGCCACCGTCGCGATCGGCAGGTACGAGATCGGGCGGACCACGACCGGGAGCGGGCTGCCCGTGTACACGGCTGTCGACCCCGGGCAGGCGGGTGCGAGCCGTGCGGTGCTGGCGCGGCTGCCGGAGGTGGTGGAGTGGGCGGAGCGGACCTTCGGGCCGTACCCGTTCTCCTCGGCCGGGGCGGTCGTGGAGCGTCCCGAGGACGTGGGGTACGCCTTGGAGGCGCAGAACCGTCCGGTCTTCCCCGGAGCACCGGACATGGCCCTGCTGGTGCACGAGATCGCCCACCAGTGGTACGGCAACTCCGTGTCCCCGCGGACCTGGCGTGACATGTGGCTGAACGAGGGTTTCGCGACGTACGCGCAGTGGCTGTGGCAGGAGGAGCACGGCGGTGGCAGCGCGCAGCAGACGTTCGACGCGCTGTACGCCGGCGGGTACTTCCCGGACGCGGGGAGCAACGAGGCGTTGTGGGCCTTCCCGCCGGCCGACCCGCCGGACGCGGCGAGCATCTCCGCCACGCCGGTGTACTGGCGTGGCGCGATGGTGCTGCACAAGGTGCGGCAGACGGTCGGTGACGAGGCGTTCGGCGCGCTGCTGAAGGGCTGGGCGCGCGAGCACCGGCACGGCAACGCGGACACCGCCGCCTTCACGGCGTACGTGGAGAGGTCCGCCCCGGGTGAGGACTTCGAGGGGATCTGGGAGGAGTGGCTGTACGGGGAGGGCAGGCCGGAGCGGCCCTGAGCCGGGTCCTGTCGTCCTGCCCGGGGTGGCCGTGTCCGCCGTGCGGGGAGGCCGCACGGCCGGAGCCCCGGCCCCGCGGGAAGCGGGGGGGCGGGGCTCCGGTGCGGGAACGGTGTCCGTCAGACGTTCACACCGAAGTCCTGGGCGATGCCGACGAGGCCGGAGGCGTAGCCCTGGCCGACGGCGCGGAACTTCCACTCCGCGCCGTTGCGGTACAGCTCGCCGAAGACCATGGCGGTCTCGGTGGCGGCGTCCTCCGACAGGTCGTAGCGGGCGATCTCGGCGCCGCCGGCCTGGTTGACGATGCGGATGTAGGCGTTGCGGACCTGGCCGAAGTTCTGCGAGCGGTTCTCGGCGTCGTAGATCGACACCGGGAAGACGATCTTGTCGATGTCGGCCGGGAGCGCGGCCAGGTTGACGTTGATCGCCTCGTCGTCGCCCTCGCCCTCGCCGGTGCGGTTGTCACCGGTGTGGACGATGGTGTTGTCCGGGGTCTGCTTGTTGTTGAAGAACACGAAGTGGGCGTCGGAGTAGACCTTGCCCTGCGTGTTGACCGCGATCGCCGAGGCGTCGAGGTCGAAGTCCGTGCCGGTGGTGGTGCGGACGTCCCAGCCGAGGCCCACGGTGACGGCGGTCAGGCCCGGAGCCTCCTTGGTGAGCGAGACGTTGCCACCCTTGGACAGGCTTACAGCCATTGTTGGGAGTCCCTTCCCTCGTTTACGTACGGCTATGAAGCTACAGCTACCACCTTGAACGCCGGAGGGGGTGCGCGAGGTTCCGGGTCTCTTTACTTTCTTTACCCGACTGCGGATATTCGGGTGACGTGGTCGGTGCGGGCGCGGGAACCTGTATGTCATGTCCGGTCCCTATGTCGTACGCGGCTCCGTCTCCCTGCCCGAGGCCGAGCTCATGTGGCGTTTCTCCAGGTCGTCCGGGCCCGGCGGACAGCACGTCAACACCAGCGACACGCAGGTCGAACTGCGGTTCGACCTCGCTCGGACCGAGGCGCTGCCCGAGGTGTGGAAGCAGCGGGCGCTGGAGCGGCTGGCGGGGCGGCTGACCGACGGGGTGGTGACGGTGCGCGCATCGGAGCACCGGTCGCAGTGGCGCAACCGCGAGACCGCCGCGGTGCGGCTGGCGGCTCTGCTGGCCGAGGCGAGCGCGCCGCCGCCGAAGCCGCGCCGGCCGACGCGCATCCCGCGGGGGATCAACGAGCGGCGGTTGCGGGAGAAGAAGCAGCGGTCGGAGACGAAGCGGGGGCGCTCCGCGCGGGACTGGGGGTGACCCCCCAGGCTCCCCCTCGGGCGTGACCCCGGGCCTGGTCGCGTGGTGCGTGTCGGGTGGGTCACCGCTGCGGGGGGCCGGTGGGTCCCTGCGGGTTCGTCGTGGCGGGTCGCGCAGTTCCCCGCGCCCCTGGGGGCGTTGCCGCGGGCGGGTTGCGGAGGCCCGCGCCGCTTCGGGGCGCGTTCCGGAGTGTCGTGCCGCTCGGGGGAAATCCCTTTCGTGACAGGGGATGTCGGTGGCCGGGGTGGGACGGTCAGCCCAAGTGCCGGTAACGGCCCCGGAAATACGTCAGCGGGCCGCCTTCCGCGCTCGGTACGCGGGCGGTCATGACACGGCCGATCACCAGGGTGTGGTCCCCGGCCGGCACCCGCTGCTCGGTGCGGCACTCCAGGGTCGCCAGCGCGCCGCCCACCAGGGGGGCGCCGCTGTACTCGCCCCGCCGGTAGGGGATGTCCGCGAACAGCAGCCGGTCGCTGATGCGGCCCTTCATCGAGAAGCGGCCCGCGATGTGCCGCTGGCTCTCGGAGAGGACGGAGACCCCCCACACCGGCTGTTCGTCGAGGAGTTCGTCCATGCGGGAGCCCTCACGCAGGCTGACCAGCACCAGCGGGGGATCCAGGGAGACGGAGAGGAAGGCGGTCGCGGTCATGCCGACGTCCTCGCCGTCCGGCGCCCCCGGGTCGTCCGGGTCCAGCGGCGGCTCCTTCGCGGTCACCAGGACCACGCCGGCGGCCAGGCGGGACATGGCGGCACGGAACTCGTCGTTGCTCACCCCCTCAGCATGCCGGGCGGGCGGCGGAACGGTGATCGTGGCCGGGGCGGCGGGAGTGTTCAGCACACCGGGAACGCTAATCTCCGCCGCACGGGCACCGCATCGGCCCCCGGCCCGAGCCGGGACCTAGGACCAACGCCCGATCCGGGCACATCTCCTGCCCAACCGCCGTGAAAACCGTGTTCGGTGAGGCACGGGGAAACGACGGAGGGACTGCGCAATTGTTCACGTTTAGCTGTGACTTGAGTCACAAGGGGCAGATATTGTTGACCCTGTGTACCGAGTGGGCAGCGCGCTGTGATTCAGTGGCGGGGAAGCTGGTACGACGATACGCCGAAGAGAACCCTTGATTCGCTCCGAGGTCTCGGGGGGAGGGCGAGGATGGAGACCGAGTCGGAACCCTACGTCCGTCTTGCGGCGCTGCGGCAACTGCATCAGGCGATGGCCGACATGAACACGGCGCGCAGTCTGGCGGACACGTTGCAGACGGTCGCCGACGGAGTCGTGGGCGCCCTCGGGTACGAGCTGGCGGCCGTCAACCTCGTACGGCCCGACGGTGACCTCGTGGTCGCCGCGCTGGCCGGGAACTCCGCCGCCGAGGCCCTCATCACGGGACGGGCCGGCTCCCGCGAGTCCTGGGACCGCCGCCTGAACATGGGCGAACGCTGGGGCGACCTGGTCTTCATACCGCACACCGAGGGCTGGGTCCTCGACGACGACGACGTCCCGCAGTGGTACACCGACGGTCCCGCGCCCCGCTTCGAGGACGAGTGGCACCCCTCCGACCGGCTCTTCGCCCCCATGTACGCTCCCGGCCCGCAGGGCGGCGGCACCTCCGGCGAACTGGTCGGCGTGCTCTCCGTGGACCGCCCGCGCAACGGCCGGCGGCCCGGCGCCTGGGGCCGCGAGGCCCTCCAGATGTACGCCTTCCAGGCCGCCATCGCGATCAGCAACGCGCGCCTGCGTGCGAACATGCAGCGCGCCCTGGTCCGCCTGGAGCGCGACCAGCAGGCGCTCAGGGCCAGCGAGGAGAGCTTCCGGCAGGCCTTCGAGTACGCGCCCTCCGGCATGGCCATCGCCGAGATGGGCGGCGACCAGCACGGACGCATCCTGCGCACCAACGACGCCCTGTGCCGCCTCCTGGGCCGCCCCGCCTCCGCGATGCGCCGCTACTCCTTCTCCGACCTCGTCCACCCCGAGGACATCGGCACCCTGCTGCGCACCTCCGCCGAGGGCGGGCGGGCCGAGCTGCGCCTCGGCCGCCGCGACGGCACCTACGTGTGGGTCTCGCTGCGCAACTCCGTCGTCGCCGACGCCGCCGACGGCCCCCGCTTCCTGCTCACCCACGTCGAGGACATCGAGGAGCGCAAGCGCCGCGAGCTCCAGCTCGCCCACCGCGCCTCCCACGACTCGCTCACCGGACTGCCCAACTCCGCCGAGCTGCGGTCGCGCCTGTCCTCGCGGCTGTGCCGGCAGCAGCCGCAGAGCGCGCTGCCGGCCGACGTCGAGTCCATGGCCCCCTACGAGTCCTTCGACTCCCACGACGCCGCCTACGGCCCGCCCGTCTTCGACCGGGGGCACGACTTCGACTTCCCGCCGGACACCGAGGGGTACGACGGATTCGACCGTCATGTGCACACCGTCGCGCCCGCCGCGGAGTTCGACGACGGCGCCAAGGGGCTCGCGGTGCTCTTCTGCGACCTCGACGGCTTCAAGTCGATCAACGACCGGTTCGGGCACAACGCGGGTGACGCGGTGCTCATCGAGGTGGCCCGCCGGCTCAGCAACGGCGTGCGGGACGGTGACACCGTCGCCCGGCTCGGCGGCGACGAGTTCGTGATCCTCGCCGACGGGCTCGGGCGGGCGGACGCCCAGGACCTCGCCGTGCGGCTGCGCAACGAGATCATCCAGCCCATCCGGGCCGAGGGACGGGCCGTGCGGGTCGGCGCCAGCTTCGGCATCGGATGGGCGCACTGCGGGATGACGGCGGACGAAGTGCTGAAGTCCGCTGACGAACGGATGTACGTCGAGAAACGATCTCGTCCCAAACAGCACAGACGTGCGGGATGATGCGCAGGTCAGTGCGTTGATGCCGTCGACGCCACCCGATCGGCTCAGGGGGACCGGGTAGGCTCGCCTTCTTCGCACACGTACCGCACCCGATCCGCAGCTAGGAGCACCAAGGGATGACGCCCGGCAACAACGGCGCGAGCACGCCCGAGGACGACGACCCGTTCGGCTACCTCTACGCCGACGGGCAGGCCAACGGGGCCCAGCCGCCGTCCGGGGGTTACGGCTACCCGAACTCGGTCAACCGGGTGCGGCCGGTCGGAACCCGTCAGTACGGCCAGCAGGCGCCCGCCCCGCAGGCACCTCCGCAGCAGGGCACCTACGGCCAGCCCAGCGCCCACTACGCCGCCCCGGAGACCCTGCCGGGCGGCGCCACCACGACCCAGTCGCACCAGCCGTCGCACGGTGGTGGCGGCCGGGGCCGCGGACCCAACACCAAGGGCCTCCTCATCGGCGCGATCGCCGTGGTCGCCGCGGTCGTCATCGGCATCGGCGTCGCCATGCTCGGCGGGGACGACGACGACAAGGGCGGCAACCAGGCCGACGCGGGCCCGACCCAGAGCCAGGACGAGGGCAGGCCGAGCCCGTCGGCGAGCCAGGGCGGGGCGGACGACGAGAAGGCCGAACTGCCCACCATCGACGCGAAGGCGCTCCGCCTGGACGGGGGAGCGGCGCTCGCCTCGGACGTCAAGGGAGCGAAGGCCGACGGCGGCGTCTACGTGACGGGCTTCAACGCGGTGGGTTCCAAGGTCACCTGGACGGTCAACGGCATCAAGGCGGACACCTACCGCTTCTACGCGCGCTACGGCATTCCCGGTGTGGACGCCGACGCCACGCTGGTCGTCAACGGCAAGCCGGCCTCCCGCCCGCTGAACATGAAGAACTTCGGCGGGACGCCCGAGGGCGACTTCGAAAAGGGCTGGCAGACCACCTGGGCCAACGTCAACCTGAGCGACGGCACCAACACCATCGAGGTCGTCTGCAACGAGGGCAACAAGTGCAACGCCAACCTCGACCAGTTCTGGCTCGAAGAGGAGCCGAACGCCTAGGGGTGCCGACACCCCCTAGGCCGCGTTCGACTCCCTGGTCACCGTGACGCCGGGCAGCAGCTCCTCGTAGGCGGACCGGTCGAACTCGCCCGCCACCGGGGAGAGGACCGTCGCCGCGGACAGGGCCACCGCGCGGGACAGCGCGGCCGGCCACGACTGCCGCTCGACCAGGGCGGACAGCAGGCCCGCGACGGCCGAGTCGCCCGCGCCGGCCGGGTTGCCGTGGAGGCGGGCCGGTGGGGCGGCGCTCCAGCGCGAGTCCGGGGTGACCGCGAGGAGGCCCTGCGCGCCCAGTGAGGCGACCACCGTGCCGGCGCCTCGGCGGCGGGCGTCCTGGGTGGCGCGCAACGGCTCGTGGGAGCCGGTGAGTTCGGCCAGTTCGTCGGCGTTGGGCTTGAGGATGTCAGGACGGCCGGCGACCCCCCGGCGCAGCGCGGCGCCACTGGTGTCCAGGAGCGTCGGGACACCGGCCGCGCGGGCGGTGCGGAGCAGGCCCGCGTACGCGCCCACCGGGACGCCCGGGGGCAGGCTGCCGCACAGGGCCACCGCCGAGGCCGACGCCAGCAGGTCCTCGTACACCTCCTGGAACGCCGACCACTCGGCGTGGTGCACGGTGGGGCCGGGCTCGTTGAGCTGGGTGGTGTCGCCGGAGCGCCCGTCGACGACGGCGACGGTGCGCCGGGTCGTGCCGGCGATCGGGACCAGCGCGTCGGTCAGGTGCGGCACCCCGGTGAGCAGGTCACGCAGGACGCGGCCCGTCGTGCCGCCCGAGAAGCCGGTCACGGTCACCTCGTGGCCGAGGGCGGCGAGTACCCGGGCCACGTTGACGCCCTTGCCGCCCGGGCGTTCCGTCACCTCGGAGACCCGGTGGGAGGAGCCCGCCCGCAAGGACGGTACGCGGTAGGTGATGTCGAGAGCGGTGTTCAGCGTGACCGTGAGGATCACCGGGCCGACCTCCCCCTCTTGCCTGCGCTTTCGCGTGTCCCGGGGCCACGATCATGCCAAACGGACGGCGGTCGGCCCACCCCTCGAACCGGCCGCCGCCCGCGCTGACTGCGGGACGATTCAGCCCAGTTGGGGATCGACCACCCATTCCCCCCGGCGCATCACGCCCACCAGGTCGAATCCGGCGTCGAGAACCACCAGGTCGGCGTCCTTCCCGGGCTCCAGGGAGCCGATCCGGTCGTCCAGGCCGAGCAGGCGCGCCGGGTTGGCGGAGATCGCCGCGACGACGTCCTCCACGGGCAGTCCGTCCACCGTCACCGCCCGCTTGAAGGCGCGGTCCAGGGTGAGCGTGGAGCCGGCGATCGAGCCGCCCTCCACCAGCCGGGCCACCCCGTCCGCGACCTCGACCTCCATCGGGCCGAGCATGTAGCGGCCGTCGCCGAAGCCGGCCGCGTCCATCGCGTCGGTGATGAACGCGACCCGGTCCCGGCCCGCGTGGTGGAAGGCCAGCTGGAGCGCGGCCGGGTGCAGGTGCGTGCCGTCGTCGATCAGCTCGACGGTGACCCGCTCGTCCTCGAGGAGCGCGGTGATCGGGCCCGGGGCGCGGTGGCCGAGCGGGGGCATCGCGTTGAACAGGTGGGTGGCGACCGTGGCGCCCGCGTCGACGGCCTGGAGCGTCTGTTCGTAGGTGGCGTCGGTGTGGCCGACGGCCGCGATCACACCGTGCTCGGCGAGCAGCCGTACGGAGTCCAGGCCGCCCGGCAGTTCGGTGGCCAGCGTCATCATCCGCGCCTGCCCGTGCGCCGCGTCGATCAGCTTGCGCACCTCGGCCGGGTCGGGGTCGCGCAGCAGCTGCTCGTCGTGCGCGCCTTTGCGGCAGGGGGAGATGAACGGTCCCTCGAAGTGGATGCCGGCGATGTCGCCCTGCTGGGCCAGCTCCGCCAGCATCCCGGCGTGCCGGGCGAGGAAGTCCAGGTCGCCGGTGACGGCGGAGGCGACCAGGGTGGTGGTGCCGTGCGCGCGGTGGGTGCGCACGCCCCGGAGGACGTCCTCGGCGGTGCCGCTCGCGAAGGACGCCCCGCCGCCGCCGTGGTTGTGGATGTCGACGAAGCCGGGGACCAGCCAGTGGCCGGAGACGTCGACCGTCTCGGCGGTGTCGGGTGCCGTGGTGGCGATCCGCGCGCCCTCGACGATCACGCGGCCGTCGTCCACGGTCCCGGTGGGCAGGACCACCCGGGCACCGGCGAGAACCTTGGTGGGGGCCATCAGGTGGTTACCTCCGACGGGTCAGTGGGGTGTGGGCTGGTGGGGTCTGGGCCGGTGGGATCGGTGGAGCCGCTGGTGTCGTCGATCAGGTCCCAGGCGAGCAGCCCCGCGCCCAGGCATCCGGCGGTGTCCCCGAGGGCCGCGGGCACCAGGGGCGGCAGCTTCTGGAAGGTGACCCGCCGCCGGACGGCCTCCCGCAGCGGCGTGAACAAGGTTTCCCCGGCCTCGGCGAGCCCGCCACCGATGATCAGTACCCGGGGGTCCAGCAGGGTGAGGGCGGTGACCAGCCCGTCGGCGAGCGCGTCCACCGCCTCCTGCCACACCTGGCGGGCCCGGGCGTCACCTGATGCGACGGCCTTCGCGCAGTCCGCCGCGTCCGCGCCCGGGTCACCGCAGGCGGCCGCCCACGCCTCGCTCACCGCCGCCGCGGACGCGAACCGCTCCAGACAGCCGCGCTGCCCGCACGGGCAGGGGGCGCCCCCCGGCCGTACGACGATGTGGCCGATCTCGCCCGCGAATCCGTGCGCGCCCGCCTCCACCCGGCCGTCGATGCCGATGGCGCCCGCGATCCCGGTGCCCAGCGGCACGAAGAGGAAGCGGTCGGCGCCCCGGCCGGCTCCGATGCGGCCCTCGGCGAGGCCGCCGGTGCGCACGTCGTGGCCGAGGGCGACGGGGACGCCGCCGAGCCGCTCGGTGAGCAGCGTCCGCAGGGGGACGTCGCGCCAGCCGAGGTTGACCGCGTGGACGGCGACGCCCTGCGCCTCGTCGACGATCCCGGGGACGGCGACACCGGCGGCGGACGCGGCCTCACCGAGCCGGTCGACGCCGTGGGCGCGCAGTTCGGCCGCGAAGTCGAGGATGCCCGCGACGACCGCGTCCGGGCCGCGTCCGCGGCCGGTGGGCCGGCGGGCCCGGTGCAGCAGCTCGCCGTCCGCCCCGACCAGGGCGGCCTTCATCCCGGTGCCGCCCACGTCGAGGGCGATGACATGTTTCACGGGGAACAGTGTGGACCGGCGACCCACAAGAGGTCTAGTCCACTTGCATGGTGTAGACCTTATTCCGATTATCGAAAAGTTTCGGGACGGCGCGGGGCGCCGGGGTAGGGGCAGGGCACGTGCAGCGGCGGGTCAGGACGAGGGCGATCGCGGCGGTGTCCGCGCTGGGACTGACGGGAGTGCTCGGCGGATGCGGAACCGGCGGCGGGTCGTCCGACGTGACGCTGACCCTCGTCGCCGCCGACTACGGCGACAGCGCGGCCAACAGCTCCAAGAAGTACTGGGCCGACCTGGTCGAGCGGTACGAGGCCGACCACCCCGGAGTGAAGATCGAGGTCAGCGTCCACTCCTGGAACGACGTCGACCGCGAGGTCAAGGAGATGGTCGACGCCGGTGACGCGCCGGACATGGCGCAGATCGGCGCGTACGCCGACTACGCGGCCGAGGGCAAGCTCTACAGGGCCGGCGACCTGCTCTCCATACCCGTACAGGCCGACTTCCTCCCCCAGCTCGCCGAGGCGGGCCAGGTCGACAGCGTCCAGTACGGCATGCCGTTCGCCGCGTCCACGCGCGTGCTGTTCTACAACAAGGACCTGTTCGCCGAGGCCGGCCTCACCCCGCCGGCCACCTGGGACGACATCGCCGAGAACGCCGCGGCGCTCGACGCGAAGGGCGTGAAGTACCCCTACGCGCTGCCGCTCGGCCCGGAGGAGGCGCAGGCCGAGACGATGCAGTGGCTGCTCAGCGGCGACGGCGGCTACACCGACCTCGGCGGCACCTACGGCATCGACTCCACGGAGAACGTGACGACCTTCACCTGGCTGCGGGACGAACTGGTCGGCAAGGGCCTCACCGGCCCCGTCGAGCCGGGCAAGCTCGACCGGGCCGACGCGTTCGAGGCGTTCGCCGCGGGCGAGGTCGGCATGCTCAACGGGCATCCCTCGCTCATGGAGACGGCCGGGAAGAAGGGCGTGAAGTACGGCATGGTGCCGACACCGGGTGTGGACGGCGTGAGCGGGTCCACGCTCGGCGTCGCCGACTGGATGACGGCCTTCGACGAGAACGGCCACCGCGACCAGGTCGGCGACTTCCTCGACTTCGTCTACAGCGAGGAGAACGTCCTGAAGTTCTCCCGCGAGTACAACCTGCTGCCGGTCACCGGGTCCGCGTCCCGGGCGATGGCCGCCGGCGGGCAGGACGAGGACCTCCAGCCGTTCCTGGACCAGTTGCCCACCTCGGAGCTCTACCCGGTCGGCAAGACCTCCTGGGCGGCGGTCAACGCGGCGGTCAAGAAGCAGATCGGCAAGGCGGTGACGCGCGGCGGCAGCCCCGCCGGGGTGCTGGGCGGGCTCCAGGCGGCGGCTTCGCGGGCGGAGAGCGTGGAGCGGGCGGAGTAGCCTGCGGGGCATGGAGCAGGGGGATGCCGAAGAGGGCGGGCTGGGCCGGCGGGAGCGGGACATCCTCGCGCTGGAGCGCCGGGGGTTCGCCGCGCCCGGGGTGAAGGAGCGGGCGATCCGGGAGGAGCTGGGGCTGGCGCCGGTGCGGTACTTCCAGCTGCTGAACGCCTTGCTGGACGATCCGCGGGCGCTGGCCCACGACCCGGTGACGGTCAATCGTCTGCGCCGGATACGGGAGCGGCGGCGCGCGGAGCGGTGAGCGCGCGTGGTTCCGGGCACCGGTGTGTTCCGCCCCCGCCGCCCTTGCCCGTTCCGTCCCTGGCGCCGCCCCCCAGACCCCCTTCGGCCCTGAGCGGGCCTCGTCCTCGAACGCCGGAGGGGCTGACCTCCAGCCCTTCCGGCCGTCGAGGAGCGGGGGCCCGGGGCAGCGGACCCGGACCCGTCAGGGCATGCGGGCCGCGAGGGCGTGCAGCAGGCGTACGACGCCGGGCGGGCCGTCGGTCACCACGTCCGCGCGTTCGCGCAGTTCGGTGACCTCCTCGCTGCCGCTGCAGACGAGGAGGCCGGGGGTGCCGGCGGCGCGGAGTTTGTCGACGGCGGTGAAGGCGGCGAGGTCGCCGAGGTCGTCCCCGGCGTAGAGGACCGCGCCGGCGCCGATCTCCCGGGCGTACTCCATGAGGGCGACACCCTTGTCCATGCCGGGCGGGCGCAGTTCCAGGACCATGCGGCCGGGCTCGACGACGAGGCCGTGCCGGGTGGCGAGGTCGGTGAGCGGCTCGCGCAGGGCCTCGAAGGCGGCCTGCGGATCGGCGGCCCTGCGGGTGTGGACGGCCACCGCCCGGCCGCCCTTCTCCTCGATCCAGGTGCCCTGCCAGGCGCCGAACCGGTCGAGCAGTCCCGGCAGTTCCGCGCGGGCGGTGGCGACGCCGGGGTGCGGGGCGGGCGCGGTGACGGTGCCCGTCACGGCGTCCCAGCGTTCGGCCCCGTAGTGGCCGAGGACGACGAGGTGTTCCAGTCCGGGGACGCCCGCGAAGCCGCCGTGGCGGACCGCGACGCCCGCGGGACGGCCGGTGACGACCGCGACCGCGGCCACCTTCGGGGCGAGCGCGGCGAGCGCGGGCACCGCGTCGGGGTGCGCGCGGGCCTGCTCCGGGTCGGGCACGATCGGCGCGAGCGTCCCGTCGAAGTCGAGCCCGATCAGCGCCTTGCCCGGGTGGGAGAGCAGCGCCTCGAGACCCTCCCGCCCGGCCGGTGTGGCGGGCGTCGGCAGGGCGCTCGGGTCCGTGGAATCCGTGTGGCTGGCCATACGCCCAACCTATCCACGGTCGCCCCCTCGCACGCCTGCCCGATCGGCCATACCGGTCAGGCGGGCGCCGGACCGTCCCGCAGCGCGTTCAGCTGGTCCAGGAACCAGCGGGCCGGGGGGAGGGCGGTCGCCGACGCGGCCAGGCGTTTGGTGCGGTCGGCGCGTTCGTCCGGGCCCATCGTCAGGGCCTCGTGCAGGGCGCGGGCGGTGTCCATCACGTCGTAGGGGTTGACCGTGATCGCGTCCTCGCCCAGTTCCTCGTGGGCGCCCGCCTCCCGCGACAGCACCAGCGCGCAGCCCGCGTCGGAGACCACCGGGACCTCCTTGGCGACCAGGTTCATGCCGTCGCGGATGGGGTTGACCAGGGCCACGTCCGCCAGCCGGTACGCGGCGAGCGAGCGGGCGAAGTCGTCCCTGACGTGGAGGACGACCGGCCGCCAGTCCGGGGTGCCGTACCGCTCGTTGATCTCCTCCGCGACCCGCTGCACCTCGGCGGTGTACTCGCGGTACACGGCGAGGTCCTGCCGGGAGGGGTAGGCGAAGGCGACGTGCACGACGCGTTCGCGCCACTCGGGACGGTCGTCCAGGAGCTGCCGGTACGCCAGCAGTCCGCGCACGATGTTCTTGGACAGCTCGGTGCGGTCGACCCGGACGATCGCCCGGCGCCCCTCGCCGATCTCGTTCCGGAGCGTGGCGATCCGCTCCTCGACGTCCGCCTCGTGGGCGCGGGCGCGCAGGAATCCGGCGTCGGCGCCCAGGCCGTGCACCCCGATCTCCGTGTCCCCGGGCCCGCCCGCGAACCGCTCGCAGCACGCGGTGAACGCGTCCGCCCAGCGGTGGGTGAGGAAGCCGAGCCGGTCGGCGCCGAGCATCCCGCGCAGCACCTGCCGCGCGATGTCGTCGGGCAGCATCGCGAAGTACTCCGGCGGCGCCCACGGGGTGTGCGAGAAGTGCCCGATGCGCAGGTCGGGGCGGAGTTCGCGGAGCATCCCGGGGACGAGGGTGAGGTGGTAGTCCTGCACCAGGACGGCCGCGCCCCGCGCCGCCTCCTCGGCCAGCGCCTCGGCGAACGCGCGGTTGAAGCTCTCGTACGACGCCCACTGGCGGCGGAACCCGGCGTCGAAGACCGGCTCCAGCGGTGTCTGGTACAGCATGTGGTGCACGAACCACAGCACCGAGTTGGCGATGCCGTTGTACGCGTCCGCGTGCACGTCCGCCGGGATGTCCAGCATCCGCACGCCGTCCTCGCCGACCCCGCGCCGCACGGCCTCGCGGTCGCCGTCGGACAGGGCCGAGCACACCCACAGCGCGCCCGCCTCGGGGCCGATCGCCGAGAGGCCGGACACCAGCCCGCCCCCGCCCCGTTTGGTCCGCAGTGACCCGTCGTCCGCGACCTCGTACGAGACCGGCCCCCGGTTGGAGGCGACCAGGACCTGAGCAGCACCGAAGCTTGAAGCCATACGCCTCAACCTAGCCAGGCCCCCGGGGCCTCAAACGTGCCGCCGCGTCACGTCGGCGGCGATGCGGTCGCGCCCCTTGTGGAGAAGTTGTGAACGGTATGAAGATGTGCGGTGCACATTTCAACTATGCGGGGGGTGGGTGCGATGCGGATACGCATGCCCGGAGACGTTCGCCGACTGACCGGTACGACGGCGATGATCGCGGCCTGTGCGCTGGCCCTGGCCGGCTGCGGCGACGGGGACAGCGGCACGGAGGGCGCGGCGCAGCCGGCCGTGGCGGCCACCACGACGGCGCAGAGCGGCAGCCCCGCCCCTGAGCCGTCCGCCACCACGCAGACGCCGACCCCGACACCGACACCCACCCCGACGCCCGTCACGCTGTCCGACCACACGGGCGGGCGCGTCGGGACGGCCGTCGCCGCGGCGGAGCAGGCCGGCCTCGGCTACACCGTCCGCCTGGAGGGCACCGGCCGCGAGGCCTCCTCCTGGGGCGCGGGCGAGAAGGTCTGCGAGCAGACCGACGCATCGGACGGCGTGACCTTCACCGTCGCGCGCGACGGCCGCGACTGCGGCGGGCGCCTGCTGCACACCCCGAAGCCCACCCCGACCCCGCAGCCGGCGCGGACCCGGGACACGGGCGGCAGCGGCGGCACCGGGGGAGGCGGCACCGCCGGCTGCGAACTCACCAGCCCGGCCGGGAACTGCTACGCCGACGGCCAGTTCTGCGCCGCCAAGCACCGGGGCCTGAGCACCCACGGCCGCGGCGGCGAGTACCTGACCTGCTCCCTCGACTCCGGCGGCAGGTGGCGCTGGTCGGACGGCGTCGCCGGCTGACGGCCGGGAGCCCGGTGCGGCGCGCTGGGCCGCCCGGCGCGCCCGGTGCCGGGTGGATCAGGCCACCCGGCGCGCCTGGTACTCGGCGATGTCCGTCATCGGCGGCCGCTCCTCGGTGTCGACGGGGTACGTCCGGGGCTCGAAGGCGGCGCCCCGGCGCTCGAACTGGGTGAGCGCCGGGCGGATCAGGTGGGCGCGGGCCAGGCGCAGCTGGGCGGTGCGGTAGATCGCGGCGGCCATCCGGCCGAGGGCCTGTCCGTCCTGGTGCCGGTGCTTGCGCACCCCGACGTCGACCTGGGCCAGCGCGTCCAGACCCACCAGGTGCAGGGCGTCGACCAGCATGCCGAGCTCGATGCCGTAGCCGACGGGGAAGGGGAGCCGCTCCAGCAGGGAGCGGCGGGCCGCGTACTCGCCGCCCAGCGGCTGGACGAAGCCCGCCAGCTGCGGCCAGTGCAGGTTCAGCAGCGGCCGGGCCATCAGTTCGGTGACCCGGCCGCCCTGGCCGGCGGCCGCGCCGAGGGGGCGGTCGTACATGGCCTTGACCAGGTGGATGTCCGGTTCGGTGAGGAGCGGGCCGACGATGCCGGTGACGAAGTCGGAGGAGAACTCCCTGAGGTCGGCGTCGACGAAGCACACGATGTCGCCGCGGGTGACCAGCAGCGACCGCCACAGCACCTCCCCCTTCCCGGGCACCGCCGGTATGCGGGGGAGTATCGCGTCCCGGTGCACCACCGTCGCGCCCGCCGCCGCCGCGACGGCGGACGTGCGGTCGGTGGATCCGGAGTCGACCACCACCACCTCGTCGACCAGCGGGCAGCGGAGCATCAGGTCGCGGCGGATCACCGACACGATGTCGCCGACCGTCGCCTCCTCGTTCAACGCGGGCAGGACCACGCTCACCGTCCGGCCCGTGGCGCGTTTCGCCGCCAGGACCCGGTGGAGCGGGCGGTCGGTCACCGACCACGAACGGTCGGTCAACCAGCGCTCGACTTCTTCCAGCACGGTTCCGGGCTCCTCACTGACCTGGTGATCCATCTCGCGGTTCGGACGACTATCTCAACCACCCAGGCCTTCGGTTACAGTCTTGAGCAACGCCGGGGGGCCTCGCATGTCGGGGCCACCGCGCGACAACTGAACACCGCTCATCCAGAGGGGCAGAGGGATACGGCCCGATGAAGCCCCGGCAACCCTCCAGTCGGTTCCTGTCACGCGGACGTGGCGAGGCTCCCGGCTAGGGAAGGTGCCAAATCCGTCTCACGGCGAGATGCGTCGTGAGGAAGATGAGGAGAAAGGGCCTCGCCTCACATGGCTGTGCAGACCGTTGCAAGCACCACCGACTCCACCACCGCGAACGCCGTCGACCTGGGCCACGCCGCCGCGCTCTCCTGCCGCGAATGCGGCCACCGCGTGCCCCTCGGCCCCGTCTTCGCCTGCGAGGAGTGTTTCGGCCCGCTGGAGATCGCCTACGACTTCTCGGCCTACGACACCGAGAAGCTGCGGAGCCGGATCGAAGCGGGACCCGCGAACATCTGGCGCTACGCGCCCCTGCTGCCCGTCCCGGCGGACGTGGCCGGCAAGCCCAACCTGAACCCGGGCTGGACCAAGCTCGTCCAGGCCGACAACCTGGCCCGCGAGCTGGGCGTCGACCCCGGCAGGCTCTTCGTCAAGGACGACTCCGGCAACCCCACGCACTCCTTCAAGGACCGTGTCGTCGCCCAGGCCCTGGAGGCCGCCCGCGCCTTCGGCTTCACCACCCTCTCCTGCTCCTCCACCGGCAACCTGGCCGGCGCGGTCGGTGCCGCCGCCGCCCGGGCGGGCCTGCGCTCCTGCGTGTTCATCCCGCACGACCTGGAGCAGGGCAAGGTCGTCATGGCCGCCGTCTACGGGGGCGAGCTGGTCGGCATCGAGGGCAACTACGACGACGTGAACCGTTTCTGCTCCGAGCTGATCGGCGACCCGGCCGGCGAGGGCTGGGGCTTCGTCAACGTCAACCTGCGGCCGTACTACGCGGAGGGGTCCAAGACCCTCGCGTACGAGATCTGCGAGCAGCTCGGATGGCGGCTGCCCGACCAGATCGTCGTCCCGATCGCCTCCGGCTCGCAGCTCACGAAGATCGACAAGGGGCTGCAGGAGCTGATCGCGCTCGGGCTCGTCGAGGACAGGCCGTACAAGATCTTCGGTGCACAGGCGGAGGGGTGCTCGCCGGTGTCCACCGCGTACAAGGCGGGCCACGACGTCGTACGGCCGCAGAAGCCGGACACCATCGCCAAGTCGCTGGCGATCGGCAACCCGGCGGACGGGCCGTACGTGCTGGACATCGCGCGGCGCACGGGCGGTGCGGTGGAGGACGTGAACGACGCGCAGGTGGTCGACGCGATCAGACTGCTGGCGCGGACCGAGGGCATCTTCGCGGAGACCGCGGGGGGCGTGACCGTCGGGGTCACCCGGAAGCTCCTGGACAGCGGGGCACTCGACCCGTCGCTGACCACCGTGGTGCTCAACACCGGGGACGGCCTGAAGACGCTGGACGCGGTCGCGGGGACGGGGCTGACCGCGACGATCCGGCCCAGCCTGGAGTCGTTCCGGGAAGCCGGACTCGTCTGAGGGCTGCTTCACCGTCGTCGTCCGCGGGTCGCTGGGGCTGGTCGCGCAGTTCCCCGCGCCCCTGGTAAGTCATCCGACCGGAGGTTTTCACGTGAGCGTCACCGTCCGTATCCCCACCATCCTGCGTACGTACACCGGCGGCAAGGCCGAGGTGAGTGCCGAGGGGGCGACCCTCGGGGAGGTCATCTCGGACCTGGAGAAGAACCACACCGGGATCGCCGCCCGGGTGCTGGACGACCAGGGCAAGCTGCGCCGGTTCGTCAACGTCTACGTCAACGACGACGACGTGCGGTTCGAGCAGGGGCTCGACACGGTCACCCCGGACGGGGCCGGCGTGTCGATCATTCCGGCGGTCGCCGGAGGCTGATCATTACCTTCGGTAATGACGGTTACCGAGCGTTTGGCTCATTGCCCCCTCCGTGAGAGATCCGGAGGGGACAATTCCATGGGATTGAGCGCGGTAGAGTTGGGGAACGCGCTCCCGATCCACTGATCGAGCACACTGAATTCCTGCCGCGGATCCGACTGGATGTAGCCAAAGTGTGGGCACTCTACGCGGCATTTGTGACCTTTGTCCGGCCCGACTTGCCCTGAAAAGGGGAGAAATCCCGCCACATTCCGGACCGGTGTCGTCCAGATTTCTCGTCCGATTGACCTGTTGCAGACGGCAGTTGGACAGATACATTCAGCCGCGGTCGACGCGTTCCGGCGCACGCCCCCAACCGTTTGGGGGGTGAGGTCTGACCCGGGTCCGCGAAGTGTGGATCTGTGCAAGGGCCAGTAATAGGGGAGTTAGGCATGGCTCAGGGCACCGTCAAGTGGTTCAACGCGGAGAAGGGGTACGGCTTCATCGCGGTCGACGGTGGTGCGGATGTTTTCGTCCACTACAGCGCGATCCAGATGGACGGCTACCGCACCCTCGAAGAAGGCCAGCGGGTCGAGTTCGAGATCTCGCAAGGTCAGAAGGGCCCGCAGGCCGACATGGTTCGTCTCAGCGCCTGAACGCGCTACCTGCCGCAAGCATCTTCTGCCGACGAAGGGCCCGTACCTCCCCTTGGGGGTGCGGGCCCTTCGCCGTGCCCGGCCTCCCCGTCGTGTTCGCGCGCGGCTGAGTACCCCCGGGTACTCCCCCCAGGCGCTTGCACTCGCATGGGTCGAGTGCTAATCATTGCGTTAGCACTCTGAAGGTGAGAGTGACAACGAAGGACCGGGTCGGTGAGGCCCGCAGGTCGCGTGGGGCAAGGAACCACGGGGCCGGCGAGCCGTCCGTCGCGGGCGCGGGCGCGGTCCGAAGGAATCACCCCCAGTCCTGGAGGGACCACTTCACATGGCCAAGATCATCGCGTTCGACGAGGAGGCGCGGCGCGGCCTCGAGCGCGGCATGAACCAGCTCGCGGACGCCGTCAAGGTGACGCTCGGCCCCAAGGGCCGCAACGTCGTCCTCGAGAAGAAGTGGGGCGCCCCCACGATCACCAACGATGGTGTGTCCATCGCCAAGGAGATCGAACTCGAGGACCCGTACGAGAAGATCGGCGCCGAGCTGGTCAAGGAAGTCGCCAAGAAGACGGACGACGTCGCCGGTGACGGTACGACCACCGCGACCGTTCTCGCCCAGGCCCTGGTCAAGGAGGGCCTGCGCAACGTAGCCGCCGGCGCCAACCCGATGGCCCTCAAGCGCGGTATCGAGAAGGCCGTCGAGGCCGTCTCCGGTGCCCTGCTGGAGCAGGCGAAGGACGTCGAGACCAAGGAGCAGATCGCCTCCACGGCCTCCATCTCCGCCGCCGACACCCAGATCGGCGAGCTCATCGCCGAGGCCATGGACAAGGTCGGCAAGGAAGGCGTCATCACCGTCGAGGAGTCCCAGACCTTCGGTCTGGAGCTGGAGCTCACCGAGGGTATGCGCTTCGACAAGGGCTACATCTCGGCGTACTTCGCCACCGACATGGAGCGTATGGAGGCCGTCCTCGACGACCCGTACATCCTGATCGCGAACTCCAAGATCTCCAACGTCAAGGACCTGCTCCCGCTGCTGGAGAAGGTCATGCAGTCGGGCAAGCCGCTGCTGATCATCGCCGAGGACGTCGAGGGCGAGGCCCTGTCGACCCTGGTGGTCAACAAGATCCGCGGCACCTTCAAGTCCGTCGCCGTCAAGGCCCCGGGCTTCGGCGACCGCCGCAAGGCCATGCTCGGCGACATCGCCATCCTCACGGGCGGCGAGGTCATCTCCGAGGAGGTCGGCCTCAAGCTGGAGAACGCGACGATCGACCTGCTGGGCAAGGCCCGCAAGGTCGTCATCACCAAGGACGAGACCACCATCGTCGACGGTGCCGGCTCGGCCGACCAGGTCCAGGGCCGCGTGAACCAGATCCGCGCCGAGATCGACAACAGCGACTCGGACTACGACCGCGAGAAGCTGCAGGAGCGCCTGGCGAAGCTCGCCGGCGGCGTCGCGGTCATCAAGGCCGGTGCCGCCACCGAGGTGGAGCTCAAGGAGCGCAAGCACCGCATCGAGGACGCCGTGCGCAACGCCAAGGCGGCCGTCGAGGAGGGCATCGTCGCCGGTGGTGGCGTGGCCCTGCTGCAGGCCTCCCAGGTCTTCGAGAAGCTGGAGCTCGAAGGTGACGAGGCGACCGGCGCCAACGCCGTGAAGCTCGCGCTGGAGGCCCCGCTGAAGCAGATCGCCGTCAACGGTGGTCTCGAGGGCGGCGTCGTCGTGGAGAAGGTCCGCAACCTCCAGGTCGGCCACGGCCTGAACGCCGCGACCGGCGAGTACGTCGACATGATCGCCGAGGGCATCATCGACCCGGCGAAGGTGACCCGCTCTGCCCTGCAGAACGCCGCCTCCATCGCCGCACTGTTCCTCACCACCGAGGCCGTCATCGCCGACAAGCCGGAGAAGAACGCGGCCCCGGCCGGCGGCGGCATGCCGGGCGGTGACATGGACTTCTGATCCTCCCGAGGATCGGATCCGTCCGTCAGTACGACCGAGGGCGGCACCCCCTGTTCCGACAGGGGGTGCCGCCCTCGGGCGTTCCGGGCGGCGGTCGCCGCTCCGCCTTCCGGCAGGGCGCGCAGGAGGTGCTCCGTGACGGAGGCCACACCTTGCCTCCGGGGGAATTCCCCCTGGGGGCCTGCTGGTTGACGCCGAACGTGCAGTGCATGCGCATGCACATACTCGTTGGTACGCGAAGCAGAGGAGCCCCACGTGACCGTCACCTCCCCGGACACCGCCGCCCGAGCCGCGGGAATGCTCTCCCGGCCCGTCGCGATCAACGGCCTCACCGTCCCCAACCGCATCGCCATGGCGCCGATGACCCGGATGTTCTCGCCGGGCGGCGTCCCCGGTGAGGACGTCGTGTCCTACTACTCCCGTCGCGCCGCCGCCGGTGTCGGGCTGATCGTCACCGAGGGCACGTACGTGGGGCACGAGTCCGCCGGGCAGAGCGACCGGGTGCCGCGGTTCCACGGGGAGGAGCAGCTGGCGGGCTGGGCGAAGGTCGCCGAGGCGGTGCACGCGGCGGGCGGCACGATCGTGCCGCAGCTCTGGCACATCGGCATGGTCCGCGAGCAGGGCCAGGCGCCCTACCCCCAGGCCCCGGCGGTCGGCCCGTCCGGGGTGCGCACGGACGGCACCGAGGGCACGGGCAAGGCGATGACGCAGGCCGACATCGACGACGTCGTCGCCGCGTTCGCGCGGGCGGCCGCGGACGCCGAGCGCATCGGCTTCGACGGCGTGGAGTTGCACGGTGCCCACGGCTACCTCATCGACCAGTTCCTGTGGTCCGGCACCAACCGTCGCACCGACTCCTACGGCGGCGACCCGGTGGCCCGCGCGAAGTTCGCCGCGGAGGTCGTGGCCGCGGTGCGCGCGGCCGTGTCGCCGGAGTTCCCCGTCATCTTCCGCTACTCGCAGTGGAAGCAGGACGCCTACGACGCCCGGCTCGCCGAGACGCCCCAGGAGCTGGAGGCGATCCTCGCCCCGCTCGCCGCGGCCGGTGTCGACGCCTTCCACGCGTCCACGCGCCGCTACTGGCTCCCGGAGTTCGAGGGCTCCGACCTCAACCTGGCCGGCTGGACGAAGAAGCTGACCGGCAAGCCCGTCCTCACCGTCGGCTCCGTCGGTCTGAACGGGGAGTTCCTCGAGGCGTTCCAGGGGCGGGGTGCCGAGCTCGGTGGCCTCGACGACCTGCTCGACCGGATGGAGCGCGACGAGTTCGACCTCGTCGCCGTCGGCCGCGCGCTGCTCCAGGACCCGAACTGGGCCGCCAAGGTGCTGGCCGGCCGCTTCGACGAGCTGGCGCCGTACGACGCGGCGTCCCTGAAGACGCTCAGCTGAGCCGAGTCGACCGTCCCCGTGGTGCGGCGCCCCCGGCGGAAGGGGGCCGGCAGCCTCAACACGCTGATGCGCTCCATCGGCACGTCCGTCTCGGGCGCCGTCGCCGGTGTCGTCCTGGCGCAGATGACCACGCGGTTCGGCCCGTACACGCTGCCCGGCGAGGACGGCTTCCGTACCGGCCGGCGCTCGGCGCGGTGGCCGCGCTGATCGGCTTCGCCATCGCCGCGTTCATCCCGCGCCGGCGTGCCGCGGCGACGCCCGCGGCCGCCGAGGACGCGTCCGGGACGGCCGCCGAGGCCTCCAGGGCGTAGATCCCGCCGCCGTGACGACGGCCGCCGTACCGGGCTTCCCGGAACGGCGGCCGTTCGTCGTCCCGCCGGACGGCGAACGACGGGTGGACGGCCCGAGCCCGCCCTCTACCTCTGGTTGGACGCGGCAATCGTCCCCCGGCCGGAGGAGACGGGGGCGGCACCGACCGTAGTGTCGATCATGTCCGGAGAGGCCGCCCCCACCCGCTTCTCCCGGCGCCTTCCCGCGCCGGGAGCCCGCCCCGACCGCCCCGCACCGTCGCCGGCCGGTCGCCGCCCGCGGGCACTCCGGCGCACCCCCTCCCGCGGATCCACCGGATCCCTCCCGCTGCCGTCCGCCGGCACCGTCCCGAGAGAGCACCGACATGAGAAGACCCGCCCTGCGCGCCGCGTCCCTGGCCGCCTTCGCGGCCGCCGCCCTCACCGTCCTGCCGGCCGGTCAGGCACACGCCATCAACAAGACCGTCTGCGGGGGCTGGCTCCCGGACCTCGACCTCACCCACGTCGTCAACGCGGACGGGCGGGACCACCACTGCTTCGCCAACGCGGGCGGCATGGACGTGGCGATCTACGACATCGACCTCGTCACGTCCGGGAACAACAAGGTGACCGTCACGTACCAGCAGAGGCTGGGCGGGGCGACGGAGACCGTGACGCTGGAGAAGTGGCAGCGGCGTGACTTCAACAGCGCGCACAAGATCTCCCGGATCCGGATCCACTGAGCCGCCCGGCCCGCCCCCTCCCGCCACGACCGCACGCAAGGAAGAAACGTGACCGTCTCCAAGGCCAAGGCCGCCCTCGTGACCGCGCTCGCCGCCGCGGCCCTCACCGCCCTGCCCGTGACCTCCGCCCACGCGATCGACAAGGTCCGCGTCGAGCACTGCGCCCTCTTCGGGCTCGAGGCGCGCCCCGACCTGGCCCGCATCGTCAACAACAACGGCTTCGACCTGCACTGCTTCGCCAACGCCGGCACGATGCAGCTGGCCGTCTACGACATCGACTACGTCTGGTCCGGGAACAACAAGGTGACCATCGGCTACCAACAGAAGCTGGGCGGCGCGAAGCAGTGGGTCACGCTCGCGAAGAACAGCCACCGGAACTTCGACAGCGCGCACAAGATCTTCGAGATCAGGATCCACTGAGCCCCGCCGGGCCGCTCAGAGGCCGCCCATCGGCTCGATGTCGACCCGCACCGGCGTACCCCACACGCGCAGCACCTCGTAGTCGGTGAACTCGTGCACGATGCGGTACGCCATGGCGGCGCGCGGCCCGCGCCGCTGCGCCGCGATGAACAGCTCGGCCTCGCGCCGGTCCCGGCGCGGGGTCCCGCACAACTGCCACGCCTGCCCGTTCCACAGCTCCGGCAGCCAGCGCTGCTGCGGCTGCGGCCGGTCCCCGCGCACCCCGTACCGGGACGGCGCGGGGTCGACGGGCGGGGCCTGCGGGGCGGGGCCGTTGAACTCGGCGCGGCGGGCGGCGCGGCGCCGGGTCTCGCAGAGGAGGCACAGGTCGGGGGCGCTCTCGTCGACCGGCCCCGTGGGGTGCTCGGCGCAGCGCGTGCTGGGCGCGGCCGTGGTGACGCTCTCCTCCAGCAGGTCCAGGGCCCGCCGCAGATCGCCCTTCACCTCGTGCAGGCGGGCGTCCGAGGTGTCGGCGGACAGTGCCTCGCCGTGCTCACCCAGGACACGCAGGGCTCGGCCCAGGACTTTGAGCTGCGCATGGTTCATGGTGGGTTCTCCGGGTGGGGGACTGCTCCAGTATCCATCCCGGCGTCGCCCGCGTCAGTCGGCCGCCGCTGCCAGCGCCGCGCGCAGGTGACCGCCGGAGGTGGTGAGGAGCCGGGCCGCGGTGGGGCCGTCCACACCGGCCAGGAGGACCAGGATCGCGGGCTTGACCTCGCCCTCCGTGGCGGCCAGGGCGCGCTCCACGGCGTCGTCGTCCGCCCCCGTCACCTGGGCGACGATCCGCCGGGAGCGGGCGCGCAGCTTCTCGTTCGAGGCGCGCACGTCGACCATCAGGTTCCCGTACGTCTTGCCCAGCCGGATCATCGTGATCGTCGACAGCATGTTCAGCACGAGCTTCTGGGCCGTCCCGGCCTTCAGGCGGGTGGAGCCGGTGAGGAACTCCGGACCCACGACCACCTCGATGCCGTGTTCGGCCGCCGCCGCCAGGGCGCTGCCGCGGTTGCAGGACAGTCCCACGGTGAGGGCGCCGCGTCCGCGGGCGTACGCGACGGCACCGATCGCGTAGGGGGTGCGGCCGGAGGCGGAGATCCCGACCACCGTGTCGTCGGCGGTCAGTTCCAGCGCGGCCAGGTCGGAGGCGGCCAGCTCCTCGGAGTCCTCGGCGCCCTCGACGGAGGTGACCATGGCGGCCGGGCCGCCCGCGATCAGGCCGACGACCTGCTCCGGGCCGGTGTTGAACGTCGGCGGGCACTCGGAGGCGTCCAGCACGCCCAGCCGTCCGGCGGTGCCCGCGCCGGCGTACACCAGCCGTCCGCCGCAGGCCATCCGCTCGGCGACGGCGTCGATGGCGGCGGCGATCGCCGGTACCTGCTCGGCCACCGCGCCGGCCACCGAGGCGTCCTCCCGGTTCATCAGCCGGGCGATGTCGAGGGTGGGCAACCGGTCGACGTCCGCCAGCTCGGGCCGGTACGCCTCGGTGGTGAGGGTCTCCAACTGGGCGCGGATGTCGTGGTGGTGGGAGGCAGGAGGCATGGGCGATCTTCCAATTCGGGAGGGGTCGGACTACCCGGCGGCGCGGGGCCGTGTCGGCAGGCGGCTCCGCCGCGCGGGCGCGAACAGCCTCGCGGACGGCCCGCGGACAGCCAGGCGGGCCCGCGGACAGCCGCGGACGGACCCCGGACAGCCACGGACGGCCCGTGCACAGCCGCGGACGGTCCGCGGTCAAGGGCGACGGCGTGGCCCTACGGCCCTCTGCGCGCCGCCCGGTGCCGGTGCGCCAGCGCCTCGTAGGACGCCGCCAGTGCCGGAGCCGCCGCGTCGTACGTCCGCTGGGCGACCCCCACGAACAGACAGTCCACGACCAGCAGCTGCCCCGTCCGGGAGGACATCGCCGCCGGACGCAGCTCGCTCTCGCGGGCCGTGGACGTGGTCAGGACGTGGTCGGCGTACTGCGTGACGGGGCTGTCCGGGCGGCCGGTGACCGCGACCGTGGTCGCCCCGTGCTCGAAGGCCACCCGGAGCGGTTCTATGACGTCTCCGGTGGTTCCCGAGTGGGTGATGGCGATCGCCACGTCTCCCGGGCGGAGCTGCACCGCGTTGGTGACGGCGAGGTGCGGGTCGCTGTGGGCGTGCGCCAGCAGGCCTATGCGCAGCAGCTTCTGGGTGAGGTCCTGGGCCACGAGCCCCGACGCGCCGACGCCGTACACATCGGTGCGGCGGGCGCCGGACAGGGCGGTCACGGCCGCGGCGAGCTGCACGGTGTCCAGTCCGGCCGCCGTGTCGGCGAGGGTCTGCTGCTCGTCGTAGGCGAGCTTGGCCACGACGTCGGCTATCGGATCGTCCACCGCGATGTCCGTGGTGATGGCCGGCGCGCGCCCGGACTGCTGCTGGGCGGCGAGACCGGCCAGCGCCAGGCGCAGGTCGCGGTAGCCGGGGTAGCCGAGCAGGCGGGCGGTGCGGACGACGGTGGCCTCACTGGTGCCGGTGAGCTCGGCCAGTCCGGTGACCGTGAGGGCCGCGCAGCCGGCCGGGTCGGCGGCGACGGCCTCGGCGACCCGCTGCATGGAACGGGTCATCGACGGCGCCAGCGTGCGCACCTTGGCCGCGAGGGCGGCGGGCGCGGGCGGCGCGGGCGCGGCGCCACCGCTCACGAAAATTTCCTTCACGTCATCGGTCACACCCTGAAAGATATTTTCGTCGCGGTCCTGTGGTCAAGAGTGCGCACAATAGGGGCATGGACCCCGAGCACCACGGCGAACCCGGCACGCGGCCGGCCGGCACTCTCGAACAAGCCTTGCACGCGGCGCGCGCCCTCGTGCTGGCCGACCTGGTCGCGCGTGAGGTCGCCGAGGCGGACGTGGTGTCCCTGGTCGAGGACTCCGTGGCGCACCGGCGCTGGTGGGTCGGGCAGTGGCCGGAGGGTGCCGGGTTCCTCGCCGGGCTGGTCGCCCAGGACGTGCAGGACGCGCTGCTGGAGCGGTACGGGCGCTGGCCGCTGTGCCCGGTGTGCGGCACGGGCGACCCGCACGCGCTGGAGGTGGAGCCGGAACTCGGCCCCGACCCGCACTGGGTGTGCCACAAGGCGGGCGTGCGGGTCGCGGCGGTCGGCGCACTGGGCGGAGCGGTCACCTCGTGACCGTGTACATCGACCCGCCCACCTGGCCGGGCCACGGCCGACTCTGGTCCCACCTGATAAGCGACGTCTCGTACGCCGAACTGCACCTGTTCGCCGACCGGCTGGGCGTTCCGCGGCGTGCCTTCGAACGGGACCACTACGACATCCCCCAGCACCGGTACGCCGACGCGGTGCGCGCGGGAGCGGTCGAGGTCGGCAGCCGCGAGGTGGTGCGGCTGCTGCACGGGGCGGGGCTTCGGCGGCGCAAGGGCACGGCCGCGGCTCAGCCGCGGAGCTCGTAGGCGATCCCTCCGGCGTCCTCGCCGACCCGGGTGAATCCGGCCCGGTCCACGACCTTCTGCGAGGGCACGTTCTCCTGCTCGACGACGGCGACCACCGTCCGCACGCCGTCCTGCGCCAGCGCCCAGTGCGACAGCGCCCGCAGCGCCTCGGTGGCGTAGCCGTGGCCGCGGGCTCCGGGGACGAGGTCGTATCCGATCTCGACCCGGCCGTCCGCGTCGGGCGCGCCGTGGAATCCCATCGCGCCCACCGCGCGGTCGTCCTCGCGCCGGACCAGCACGTACATGCCCCACTCGGGGTGGAACGCGCCGTCCTCGTACTGCTTCACCATGATCCCGGCGCCCTCACGGGTGCCCTCCGCGGCGGCCCCGCCGACCCACTCGAACCCGCCCTCGCCCGCGAGGGACAGATCGGCGGCGGTGGCCGGGGTGACGCCCTCCAGGGTGAGCCGCTCCGCGTCGAGCACGGGGTTGTTGCTCCACTTCCAGGCGGTGACCGGCTCCCGGCCGGGCAGGTCGCCGCGCCCGGTGGCCCACAGGAGGGTCGGCCAGGGAGCCTGGCCGGGCCGGACCCGGGGGAAGATCCGGGTCAGGACGAAGGAGGCCAGGCCGGCGGGTGGTTCGTAGCCGATGCCCAGCCCTTCGGCGATGTCGTGGGTGTGCAGCAGCACTTCGGCCACGCCCATCGCGGCGAAGCCCTCGCGGTTCGCGTGCCGGAAGGGGTACGGGTGGAAGGCGCGGACCGGGCGGGGGGTGGTGCGGACGGCGGCGGCGAGCAGGGCGCCGGTCGTGGTGATCACCTGGAGGGCACCGGTGTTGCCGGTGTCCTCGTCGAGTGCGAAGTCGAAGGGCGTGTACGCGTCCTGCGCCCGGCCGGCGAGCTGTGCCGCGTAGGCGATGAGATCGCTCGCGATGTGCTCCGCCGTGCGCCGGCAGTCCCACTCCAGCCGCCCGGCCTTCACCCCCTTCCAGTCCCGGTCGGTGACCGCCCCCAGTGCCGCCACGCAGTCGGCGACGGCTTCCTCCACCTGTTCCGCTCCCACAGCACGCATGCGGGGCAGGTTATGCGGGCGGGACGGGCGGGGTCGACAGCATTTCCAGCTCGCCGCGCAGGTTGTAGCGGGCGGTGGCCTCCCAGTGCTCCTGCCCGTACGGCGTACGGAACAGGCGGGGCAGGGCGAGGAGTTGGCGCAGTACGTCGGCCCGCCCCTCGCGGAACGCCTCGTTCGGCACGAAGTGGTACTCCTCGCGGACGGCGGCGGTGTAGGCGGCGTACGACGAGGGCGGCGTGGCGAGGACGGCCAGGTCGGCGTCGCACAGCACCTGGCCGTCGCGGTCGTCGGCGGCCGGGTCGTGGGTGACGGTGAGCCGCACCAGCCGGGCCACTTCGGCGGTCTTCCGCTCGGGCACCCCGGCCTCGGTCAGGGCCCGCTCGGCGAGCCGGGCGGACCGCTCCTCGTTCTCCGACCGCTCCGGCAGGTACACGGCGTCGTGGAACCAGGCGGCGAGCCGCACGACGTCCGGGTCCGTCGCGTGGTCCGCCAGTTCGTCGACGTGGTCGAGGACCGCCGTGAGGTGGGTGAGCGTGTGGTAGTGCCGCTGGGGTTCCCGCCAGCGGCCGAGCAGGTCGTCGGCGTACGGCAGCGGATCGGGGCCGCCGCCGGGCCCGCGGGCCCCTTCCAGGGCGCGGGCGAAACGGGCACGAAGGGCTTCGGTGTCGGCCATACCGTCATTCTTCCCGGTGCGTGCCCGTTCCGTGGCTCGGAGAGAGCTGCCTCAAGCTGCGAGGCCCGCATCCGGAATGGCGCGGGCGCGCAGAGTGCGGAAGACGACCTCCAGGGCGTCGATCTCGTCGTCGGTGAAGTGGTCGTCGATGACCCCGCGGCTGCTGAAGAGGTTGTTCTCGTACAGGTCGCGGATGCCGATGAGCCCGTTGGCCGCCACGTACCGGACCATGAGGCCGACGAGGTCGATCTGGTCGGCGGACAGGTCGTGGTCGGCGATGAAGCCGGCGAAGGCCTCCTGCGCCGCCTCCCGGTCCAGGCCCCCGATGCGGCGCAGGAACACGCCGAGACCGCCGTCGGCAGCGCGCTTCTGCTCCAGGTCTTCGGTGGAGGCGACCCCCTCGGTGAGGAAGACCCCCTCCAGGGTGGCCAGGTCCTCAGCCGTGACCTGCTCGTTCTCGCGCAGTTTGCGGACGGCCTCCTGCTCACGGTGGGTCTGGAGGTAGGCGCGGGCCTTCTGCTTGAAGCGCTCCTCGTCCGTGCCGACGGGCAGGCCCTTGAGCTCAACCTCCGTCAGGTCTCCGTGGTCCTCCGCTATGTCCGTGTAGACGATCTTCCGGGCGGCCGGATCGTCGACCAGGTGGGCCAGGCCGCGCACGCGGCGCCGTACGTGCTCCAGCATCGGGATGGTCACGTTCTGCCACCACGCGTCGTCCGTGATGGCCTCCAGCAGATCGGCCTGGTCCCGGACGGCGGGGATGTTGGTCTTGCCTAGGAGGTCCTCCGCGAGTTCCTTGACCTGACCGCGCAGGCGTGTGTAGTCGGAGCCGCCCTCCAGGGCCGCGAGCTGGAGACGGTAGGCGATGAGGTCGAAGCGCTTGGCCTCTTCGCCCTTGTCCTCGCCCTCCGGCCAATAGTCGGACGGCAGGCCGAGGACGTCCTCGCTCAGCGCGTGGGCCGTGTCGTCGCCGATGTGGTGCCAGGTGGCGAAGTCGCCGCCGAACACCTCGACGTGACGGCGGTGCGGTCGCACGAGGAAGTTGTCGAGGTTCATGCCCCGCACCGTCCGGTGGAGACGGTGCGCCGCCGCCCAGCGCAGGGACGCCTCGGTGTCGATCGCGTCCGGACCGCCGTCCTGAGCCGGGTCGGGGGCCTGGCGGCGGTCCAGCGTCCGGATGAGGTCGAGCTGGCGCTGCAGCAGCTTCTCGGTAAGCGTCGGGGCCTGCCGGGCGGGGGCGCGGTCGAGTTCCTGGTTGAAGAACTCCGCGTTGCCGCACAGGTCGAAGACGTTGAAACCGTCCTTGTCGCGGCCGGGCCCGTAGACGTCGGGGCGCAGACGGGTGCCGCGGCCGATCATCTGCCAGAACTTGGTCCGCGAGTAGACGGGCTTGAACAGGACGAGGTTCAGCACCTCGGGCACGTCGATGCCGGTGTCCAGCATGTCGACCGAGATGGCGATGTCCGGGGCCTTGGCCGGGTCGGAGAAGTCGTCGATGAGCTGCTGGGGGTTCTTCTCCTGGTAGGTGATGACCCGGGCGTCGTTCCCGGCGCCCTGCGGGTAGTTGAGGTTGTACTGCTTCTCGATGGCCAGGGCGTGCGTGTTGTTCTTGGCGAAGATGATCGTCTTGCCGAGCCGGTCCCCGCCCTCGACGCGCAGGCCGTGCCGCATCAGGACTTCGAGCGCCTTGTTGATGGTCGGCCGGTTGAACAGGAAGCGGTTGATCTCGTCGGCGGAGACCGCGTCGGGGACCTGCCCGTCCTCGGTCCACTCCAGGTTGTCCCAGGCCTCCTTCTGCTCCTCGGTGAGGTCGTCGTAGCGGAAGCCCCGCCGGAGGGAGTCGAAGGGCACGTCGACGACGTTCGGCTTCACCAGGAAGCCGTCCGCGGCGGCCTGGTCCAGGCTGTAGGAGTCGGTGGGGACGCCGTCCTCCAGCTGGAACAGCTGGTACGTGTTGTGGTCGACGTCGTCCTTGGGCGTGGCTGTCAGCCCCAGGAGGAGGCTGTCGAAGTACTCGAAGAGCTCGCCGTACTTGTCGTAGACCGAGCGGTGGGCCTCGTCAATGACGACCAGGTCGAAGAAGCCTGGCCCGAAGCGGCGGCGGCCGTCCTCCGTGACCTCGTTGACCAGGTTCATCATCGTTGGGTACGTCGAGACGTAGACGTGGGCGTCGGTCTTCTTCTCGGTGAGAAGGTTGACCGTCACGCTGTTCGGCAGGTGCTCCTTGAACGCCCGCACCGCCTGGTTGACGAGGGCCTGGCGGTCGGCGAGGAAGAGTACGCGCCGCGCCCAGCCCGCCCGCTGCAGCAGCTCGACGAAGGCCACGGTGGTGCGGGTCTTGCCGGTGCCGGTCGCCATGACGAGAAGGGCGCGGCGGCGCTTCTCCTTCTCGAAGCTCTCACTGACACGCTGGATGGCCTGGAGCTGGTACGGGCGGCCCGCGATGCCCTGGCTGACGTTGGAGGACTTCAGCGCGAGGCGGCCGGCGCGCTGCCGGATCATCCAGTGCAGCTCGTCCTTGGTGCGGAAGCCCTGGACCCTGCGGGGTGGGTAACCCCTGTTCTTGTCGTCCGTGCCCCTGCCCCACTGATCCCACAGGTAGGTCTCGTAGCCGTTGGTGTAGAAGATCACCGGTCGTTGGCCATAGGTGGTTTCGAGCGCGTTGGCGTAGAGCTCGGCCTGCTGGCGGCCGGCGCGTGCGTCGACCTGGGTGCGCTTGGCCTCAACGACGGCAAGGGGGCGATCGTCGTCGCCCCACAGGACATAGTCCACGTAACCTTTGCCAGACTTGCTGATCACCCCGGGCTCGCCGTCGACCGGGAACTCGCGGCCGCGCTCCTCGGTGAGGTCCCAGCCCGCCTCCTTGAGGAGGAGATCGATGAACAGGTCGCGGGTGGCGGCCTCGTCGTAGTCGTGGGTGTCGGGGCGGGCCTCGTTGGCCTTGCGGAGCGCGGTGATCCGGGCACGCAGCTCGGCCACCTCGGAGGCGAGCTGCGCTCCCTTTGCGCGCTCCTCCGCCAGTTCCTTGGCCTGCGTGTCCCAACGGGCCTGGTCCTCCTCGGCCTGCTTCTTCAGCTCGGCCTGGCGACGCAGCTTGACCTCGGTGGGGACGGGACGCGGAATGCGCTGGGTGTCGAACTGGACACCGGGGGCGGGAGCCGTGGCAGGGTCGGGCGCGTAAGTACGGGCAAACCAGTAGAAGACGTGGAACAACTCGGCGACCGTCCGCACCGCGTCTCTGGCCTGGACGGGGGCCGGGCGGTGTACGGCGTGGTTGCCCTGGCGCCGGATGAGGTCCATCTTCGCGCTGAGTGTCGGCCCGACCAGGTTCCGCATGCTCGGCTCGTGCAGCATCGCGCTCAGGTCGTTCTGGTAAGGGGGCCGCAGCGCGGAGTCGTTGTCGTACATCCAGTGCACGGCGAGCTCTAGGACACGGCGGGCGTAAAAGCAGGAGGTACGGGGGTCCGCGTGGGCGAGCCGCTCGGCGTGGCGGGCTTCGTCATAGAGAGAAGGCCATTCGGCGCGAAGGAAATGGAAGTTACTCTGAGGCTGACCGATGTTACGAGCGGCGGTGGTGTCCCGGGCTTCCTTCGGGTTGCTTTCCTCTGGGCTCTTCCCCTGCCCCTGTCCGTTGGCGCGCCGCTCTATGACCATGACCGAACTGTGTCCCTTCCCCTGTGAGCGAGCGCTGCCTCCCCTGACTGCTGCGCGCTCAGCGGCCTGTGTGACGTGATGTGACAGTCATTGGACGCCGACCGGCTGGTGAGTGGTTGCGGTGGTCGGCGACCGGTAGTGCATGGCGCGGTGACGCGCGGGCGTGTGTTAAGTCCTACGCAGCGGCTTCGTGATCCCAGGGGATGCCGGAGAAGGCGCGGTGTTGGATTGAGGCGAAGAGCTCATCGAGAGCCGCGAGATGTGTTCGGTGGGCTTCCTTCTGTTCCTCTGTGGCGGCCACGCGCCGGGAGAATTCGGTTTGGAGGCCTACTGGAGGAATCTCGCACATCAGTCCGAGAAGTTTTCTTTTGGAAATGTTGACCATCGACGCGGCGCTTCCAGAGGCGAGGCTCTGTAGGACCTTGCGTTTCTTGGGGTGTGTGAGCAGGGCATGCAGGTAGACGCCGTCAACTGGAGCGTCCTGCTTAAGGGCCAAGCGGAAGATCAGATCTGGCAGCAACAGGCGCTCGTAGGTGCTGCGGACGTAAGCAGCCGCCCCGACAAGGTCGGGCGTGTTCTTCCGGGACAGCAAGAGGTCGCCTGTTTTGACCTCATGCTGGACCTGTGGAACTTCTCCGTCTGGTAGTGCCTTGTTCTCGTCCTGGATGTACACGCACTGTGTAACTGCCCCCAGCTTCAAGACTCCCCACTCGCCCTCTCGGGCTGGACGGTCGAGGCATTTGGGGCTCCTGCCGCTGTCGATCGCCTCCAGGAAGTCTTGCATCGGCACACAGTCCCAGGCGTGCGGGTTGCTCACGGGATCGCCGAACATGTCGAGGAAGATCGACTGGGTGAGGTCCTCAAGGAGGGATATGGCCCGTCGGCGCTTCGTACGCAGAGAGTCCACGTGATCCAGCAGGTCCACCACCCTTCGCTGCTCCGGCAGCGACGGGAGTTTCAGCTCAATGTTCCGCAGCGTCTTGACGGAGAGGTGCTTGACTGTCGCGAACGGAGTGGCGTCCTCAATGCGCTTGAGCGCTGATGGGAGGAGTCGGGCGACGTAAGCGAGTTCGACATCTGGGGAAATGACGCGAGGGCTGCAAACGCGCTGATTCAGGACGGCCCGGCCGCCCCGCCACTGTGAGAGCGTGAACTCGCCGTCCATCCCGATGACGTAATCTCCGTCAGAGATGACATATTTCGGGTCGTAGATACCGTTGTAGTACGTGCTCGAGTGTCCAGGTTTTACGTCACGGATGCGAATGACGGGGATCCCGTTGCCCTCCGTGTTGAACTGTTCGGACTTGAAGGCGAATCCGGAAAGAAAGTCGACATAATCGCCGAGGCGAAACGTACGCGAGATGGTCATGCCAACATCCCCTTGAGGCGGGAAGTTCCTGTCTCGATCTCCTTGTTCAACCGCTCCAGGTCGTTCAGGATGTCCAAGGGCGGACGCGTTGCGACCTCTTCGTGGATGATCTCCTTGTAGCGAGTCAAAGAGAGTTCGTATCCCATCGCGGCGATGTCGGTTTTCGACACGCAGAAGCTCTGATCTGTACGGGCGCGGGCGGGTTCCTCGGTAGTGCGGCGCTTCCAGCGGGACAGAACGTCCGGAAGGTTGTTCTTCGCGTGCTCCTCGGCCGTGAGGTCGGTGGCGCGGGCACCCAGGCGGTCCTCCGACAGCAATGGCGTACGTTTGTCGTCCAGGCTGAAGCCGTCCGCTTGGACGTCGTAAAACCAGACCTCGTCGGTGCCGCCGGAGTCCGTCTTCGTGAAGAAGAGGATGGCGGTGGAGACGCCAGCGTATGGCTTGAAAACACCGGACGGCAGCTTCACTACCGCGTCGAGCTTCTGTTCCTCGACCAGCATGCGGCGCAATTCCTTGTGGCCCTTCGTCGAGCCGAAGAGGACGCCGTCGGGAACGATCACCGCGGCCCGGCCGCCCGGCTTGAGAAGTTTGAGGAGGAGGGCCAGGAAGAGGAGTTCGGTCTTTTTGGTCTTGACGACCTTCAGCAGGTCGGAGGAGGTCGTCTCGTAGTCGAGGCTGCCAGCGAAGGGTGGATTTGCAAGAATCAGGGAGTAGCGGTCGGACTCCTCGCCCGCGCTCTGCGAGAGTGAGTCGCGGTAGCGGATGTCCGGGCTTTCGACGCCGTGCTGAAGCATGTTCATCGAACCGATGCGGAGCATGGTCGAGTCGAAGTCGAAACCGTGGAACATGCTGTTGTTGAAGTGGCGCTGGTTGTCGGCTTCGACCAGGTCGTCTTGGTGGACGCGCTGCACGTACTCGGACGCGGCGACCAGGAAGCCGGCCGTGCCGCAGGCGGGGTCGCAGATCTCGTCGCGCGGGTTCGGCTCGGTCATCTCGACCATCAGCTGAATGATGTGCCGAGGGGTGCGGAACTGCCCGTTCTGCCCCGCTGAGGCGATCTTGCCGAGCATGTACTCGTACAGATCGCCCTTGGTGTCCTTGTCCTGCATGGGGATGCCCTCCAGGAGGAGGACGACCTTGGACAGGAGGTTGGGTGTCGGGATGGTGAAGCGGGCGTCCTTCATGTGGTGCGAGTACGTGGAGTCCTCGCCACCCAGCGCGCGCAGGTAGGGGAAGACCTCCTCGGCGACCGTCTCGTACATCGTCGCCGGCTCGGTGTCCTTGAAGTTCTGCCAGCGAAGGCCCTGCTGGTCAGGGCCGAAGAACGGGTTGGTGTCCGGGATGCCGCGCCGGGCCATCTTGTCCTTGACGGTCTGCAGCTCGTCCAGACGCCGGAGGAAGAGCAGGTAGGTGATCTGCTCCATCACTTCCAGCGGGTTGGAGATCCCGCCCGACCAGAACGCGTCTCAGACGCGGTCCACCTTGCTCTTCAGCTCGCCCGTAATCACACGAGGGATCCTACGACCCACCAATGACAACGATGGGCGGTGCGGAGGATCCGGAACACCTCGGCTCGGACCCGGACCGCTTACGTCATCACCGCACAGTCATCCGGTCACTCCGAGACTCGTGTTGATCGCGGGGATTTCGCCGCAGAGGTCCAGCTCGGCTCGTACCGTCTTGCCCGGTCCTCCCTCTTCGCGCGGTCCGACGGACAGCCGGCTCGCCAGGCAGGACACCAACCAGAGGCCACGGCCCGCCTCCGCCTCGGCATCCTGAGGAGCACAGGGCCGGATCGGCGACAAGCCATCGCCCCGGGTGTCGGTGACCTCGATGCGTACAAGGTCGCGGGCGGCCGTCAGTGTCAGGCTCAGACGGAAGTCGCGGCCCGGAACACGGCCGTGAGTCACCGCGTTGGCGCTGAGCTCGGCCACAACCAGCGTCATGGTCTCGTTCACCTCGGACTCGTACGGGAAGCCCCAGGCGTCCAAGCGGTGGGAAGCGAGCCGCCGGGCCAGGCGGGCACCTCGCGGGGTGGAGGTGAAGCACATGGAGAACTCTTCCGCATGTGCTGCGGGTTGGGTGGTGCGCTCGTTGGGGGGAGTTTCGGTCGTCATGGCAGTGAGCGTGCCGCTGTGTGCATACCGTGACCAGCATCAAAGCCCCTACACAGCGTTGCTGTAGGGAAGCCAAGAGTTCCTGTCGGTGAGGGAGAGGGGCAGCCCATGGTGCAGGTCGTGGAGCTTGCAGGGGCGGCGCGGAATGAGGACCCGGCCGATGAGTTGCTGCGTTCCTTCGGCAGGCAGGTCAAGATCCTCCGCGAGCGGTCTGGGCTCACGCAGGCCGCACTCGCACCACAGCTCGGGTACAGCGAAGCGCAGATCGCCGCTATCGAGCAGGGGCGCCGAATTCCGCGGCCGGAGACCATTGACAACCTGGACGGCCTGCTGGAGGGCGGCGGGTTGCTGCTCGCGATGAAGCGGGCCGTGGCGCTCACGCGGTACCCGGCCTTCTTCCGTGACGCGGCGCGGATCGAGGAAGAGGCCGTCGAGTTCCATGCATACGCAGTCCTGGCTGTACCCGGCCTGCTTCAGACCGAGGAGTACGCACGGACCATGTTCACCGTGTGGCGGCCCCGGCGACGCGAGGACGAGATCGAGCAGATGGTGGCGGCGCGGATGGCCCGGCAACAGATTTACGAGCGGAAGCCCGCGCCGACCCTCAGCTTCGTCATCGAGGAATCCGTGCTGGAGCGTCCGTTCGGTGGTGCGGACATCCTGCGTAGTCAGTTGGAGCACATGCTGCGCGTTGCCGAAAACCCTCACGTTGAGATCCAGGTCATGCCGACCCGGGTTGCCGATCACGCCGGGGCGGACGGTCCATTCACGATCATGACCCCAGAGGGCGGGGAGCAAGTCGCGTATGTGGAGAGCCAAGGCAACGGGCGTGTGATCGCCAAGCGGGAGAGCGTACGCGGGTTCGCCGTGCGGTATGGAATCCTGCGGGCACAGGCGCTGTCCCCTGCCGAATCCGTGCGCCATATCGAGAAGTTGCTGCAAGGAGACCTATGAACACCGAGCAGTCCCAGGCCCAGGCGCTCCACTGGTTCAAGTCCAGCTACAGCGGTGGCGCGGGCGGCGAATGCATCGAGGTCGCCACCCTCCCCGCCTCCGTCCACGTCCGCGACTCCAAGAACACAGGCCAGGGCGCCTTCACGGTGACCCCCGCCGCCTGGTCCGCTTTCGTCGCGCACGCGCGTCACGCTCACTGACCGGCAACCGACGTCATCATGGCGTGATGGTCGGCTCGACCCGCCTCCGTCGGTCTTGGCAGCATCGGCGGTAGCAGACAAAACACGGTGCATATGGCTGCACCAGGTCCTGGGGCCGCTCCTTCGGGAGCGGCCCGAGTGTTTTCCAGCTCCAGCTCCAGTTCCGGTACCAGGACCCGGCGGGCAAGTGGCGCGGCGGGATCGTGGTGTCCGACCGGCGCACCGCGCGGCCGTCGAGCCTGATGTTCGGGTCCGACAGGCGTGCTGCTCCTGTCGAGATCCCTGCGCAGCAGACGGACGGCGGGGGCCTGCCGAGTACGTTGTGGTCGGAGCGGGACGCGCGTTCTCGTCCGATCAGCGCCTCACCTTGTCGTCGCGGTTCTCGAGGGCGACGAAGGGTGGGGCGCTCCCTGCTGTGTGCGGCCGGGTCCGCGTCAGCGTCATGCCATGACCGGATCCGGGCCGGCCGCCGGAGCGGCGGCGGGAGTTAATTGCGTATCCGTAGGTAACCCCTTCCGGATAGGCGGCCGGTGAGCGGACTCGTAGGTTCCTGGCACCGGTTCACCGAGCGTTCAGCCATCGCAGCGGCCTGCGTTGTGGTCGCGTTCGGTCGGACGGGTCGTGCTTGCCCGCGTCCCCCCACCCGGCCGCCCAGCCCCAGTGCCTCACCTGGGCGGCCGGAGCGCGGGCGAGTACGGAGTGCTGATTGTCATGAGCAGAACTAACGCCGGTTCCGGACGCCCGGGCCGGCTCGCGAAAGGCCACCCCACCTTGAACGGTTCCAGACGCCTGCGCATATCCCTCCTGGCGGTGACGACGGCCGCCCTCCTGGGCTCCGGCGTGACGGCCACGGCCGCCGCACCGGGCGCGCAGCCCGCCCCGGCCGGCCCGAAGCCCGCCGCGGGCCTCCCCGCCGACGCCCCCGTCGAGCGCCTCATCATCGGGTACGAGAAGCAGGCCGCCGAGACCAGGTCCGACGCGGAAGCCAGGAAGGACGCCACCGCCAAGGGCAAGAAGGCGGGCGAGGACGTCACCTTCGAACGCCGGCTGGGCACCGGCGCCGCGCTCGTGGACCTCGGCGACGAACTCGAGGGCGGCTCCCTGAAGGACGTCATCGACACCTTCGCGGCCGACCCCGACGTCGCCTACGTCTCCCGCGACACCCGCATGTACGCGATGGCCGGCCCCGACGACACCCACTACTCCAGCCAGTGGGACCTCTTCGAGGCCACCGCCGGCATGAACGTGGGGAACGCCTGGGCCGGCGGTGCCTCCGGTCAGGGCGTCAACGTCGCCGTCATCGACACCGGCTACGTCGCGCACTCCGACCTCGCCGGGAACATCGCCCCCGGCTACGACTTCATCTCCGACGCGTGGAACGCCCGCGACAGCAACGGCCGCGACAGCAACCCGGCCGACCCGGGCGACTGGACGACCGCCAACGAGTGCTACTCCGGTTCCCAGCCGAGCACCTCCTCCTGGCACGGCACGCACGTCGCCGGGACCATCGCGGCCGTCACCGGCAACGGCAAGGGCATCGCCGGCATCGCCTACGACGCGACCGTGCAGCCCGTCCGGGTCCTCGGCAGGTGCGGCGGCAGCACCGCCGACATCGCCGACGCCATCGTCTGGGCGTCGGGCGGTTCCGTCCCCGGTGTGCCCGTCAACAGCAACCCGGCCGACGTCATCAACCTCAGCCTCGGCGGCTCCGGCGCCTGCCAGACCGTCACCCAGCAGGCCATCGACGGCGCCGTGAGCCGCGGCACGACCGTCGTGGTCGCCGCCGGCAACTCCAACGCCGACGCCTCCGGCTTCACTCCGGCGAACTGCTCCCACGTCATCAACGTCGCCGCCGGTGACCGCGAGGGCAACCGCGCGAGCTACTCCAACTACGGCACCTCCGTCGACATCACCGCCCCCGGCGGAGAGACGGCTTCCGGTCCGGCGGGCGGCATCCTCTCCACGCTGAACGGCAGCACCACCTCGCCCGGCAGCGAGACCTACAAGGCCTACCAGGGCACCAGCATGGCCACCCCGCACATCGCCGGCCTCGCCGCGCTGATGTACGAGAAGGACCCGGCCATCACCCCGAGCCGTGTCGAGTCGCTCATCAAGAACAACGCCCGTGCCCTGCCCGGCTCGTGCAGCGGCGGCTGCGGCGCCGGCCTCGCGGACGCCGCCCGCACGCTCGGCGCGCTCGGAGGCGGCACCGACCCGGACCCGGAGCCGGACCCCACGGGGAAGACCTTCACCAACTCCGAGAACTGGTCCATCCCGGACGGTGACGGCCGCTACGTCTACTCGAACGTCCAGGTGAGCGGCATCAGCGGCTACGCCCCCTCCGCCCTCGAGGTCGCGGTGGACATCAAGCACACCTACCGCGGTGACCTGAAGGTCCAGCTCGTCGCGCCCAACGGCACCCTCTTCACGCTGAAGAACTCCAGTGCCTACGACAGCGCCGACAACGTCATCGCGACGTACACGGTCAATGCCTCGTCCGTCCTGGCCGCCGGGACCTGGCAGTTGCGTGTGACCGATGTCTACAGGGGTGACACCGGTTACATCGACTCCTGGAGCCTGACCTTCTGACGAGTCGGGTTCCAGGTGAAGGAAGAGGGCTTGCCGGTGCCGGGGGGCACCGGCAAGCCCTTCCTCGCACTAGCGTGTCGGGCATGACGACTCCTGCGGATGTGCACGACGTACGAGACCCCGAACTGCCCGGGCGGCTGCTGACCGCGGAGCGGGACGCGTTGGTCCCGCTGCTGCGGAGGCGGGCCGACGCGGACTTCGCGCTGCCGGTGGCGGCGTGTCCCGGATGGACGGTGCGGGATGTGCTGGCGCACTGCTCGGCGGCACTGTCGCGCGTGGTGGAAAGCCGGTTCGAGAAGGGGGTGTTCTCGCCCGAGAGCAACGAGCGGGACATCGCGGAGCGTGCGGAGTGGACGAACGCCCGGGTCGTGGACGAGCTGGAGCGGGGGATGACCGAGGCCGGGCCGCTGATCGCCAAGGCGGGCGGACTGCTGGACGTCCTCGCGCTGGGCGAGTGGGTGCACGCCGGGGACGTACGGGTCGCGCTCGGTGAGCCGGACGCGTACGCGGGTGCGGGGCTGCCGTACGCGCTGGAGCTGCTGGCGCAGGTCACCTGTCTCCAGGGGCACCTCTCCCTGCACGCCGACCTCGACGACGCCGACGAGCCGCTGCGGCTGGGCGGCACCTCGGGGGAGCGTCCCCCGGCCCGCTACATCGGCGACGGCCCGACGCTCGTACGGCTGTACGCGGGCCGGCCCGTGGGCGGGGCCTCGTACGAGCTGGCGGGGGCGGAGGCGGTGGAGCTGAACATCTTCGGGGACTGACCGGTGGGGACCGACCGGTGGGGACGGGACGGGGCGGCCGGGAGGCAGGCGTAGGGTTGGATTGGACTAGACCTGTAGTGGACAGGTCTGTCCCGTAGCAGCCGACCGCGCCACGACCGAGCCCGAGGAATGGGGTCCCATGAGCAAGCGTGCACTCCTGGAGGTGATCGCCCTCGACGTCGAGGACGCCGTCGCCGCCCGCGCCGGAGGCGCGGACCGCCTCGAACTGGTCACGGACATGGCCGCCGACGGCCTCACGCCGGCGGCCGCGACCGTCGCGGGGATCCGGGCGGCCGTGGACCTTCCGGTGCGGGTGATGCTGCGGCTCGCCGACGGCTTCGCCGCGGGAGACGTCTCGCGGCTGGTGGCCGCGGCGGGTGACATGCGGGGGGCCGGGGCGGAGGAGTTCGTGCTCGGGTTCCTCGACGGGGACGGTGCGGTGGATCTGGGGGCGGTGGAACGGGTCGCCGGGGCGCTGGAGGGGTGCCGCTGGACGTTCCACCGGGCCGTCGACCGGGCCGCCGACCGGGGTGCGCTGCGGAAACAGCTCGCGGACTTTCCCGGGCTGGACACGTACCTGACGGCCGGGTCGGCGGCGGGGGTCGACGCGGGGCTGCCCACGCTGCTCGCGGAGGCCGGGCGCCGGGGGGAGCCGGGGTACGAGCAGCAGCTGCTGGTCGGGGGTGGGCTCCGGCTGGAGCACGTGCCGGTGTTGCTGGAGGCGGGCGTCGACGCCTTCCACATCGGCGGGGCGGCCCGGCCGGGTGGGTGGGGCCGGCCGGTGTCGGCGGAGGCGGTCGCGGAGTGGCGGCGGGTGCTGGGAGGCTGAGCGGGGCTGCCGCCGGGCGGGGGTGCGGCGCGGCCCGGCGCTTGCGGTGGGTTACGTCAGTGGGGCCGGCAGTGGGGTCGTGTGGGTGATGATCAGGCCGGACACCGCTCGGGTGAGGGTGACGTAGAGGCGGCGGAGGCCGGTGCGTTCGTCGGGTTCGGCGTCGACCACCGCGCGGGGTTCGTCGAGAAGTACGTAGTCGTACTCGAGGCCCTTCGCCAGGGAGGCCGGCACCAGGGTCAGGCGGCTGGCGTGGGTCGTCTCCTCGCCGGGGGCGACGTAGGTGATGCCCGCCGCCGTCAGGGCCCTCGCCAGGTCCGGGACGCGGGAGTCCGCCGCGATGAGGCCCACCGAGCCCTCGTTGCCGAGGAGTTCGCGGCAGGCGGCCACCACGTCGTCCGTCCCTCCGGACGGGCGGACCTCGAAGAAGCCCGGGTTCTCGCGGATCGACGCCACCGGAGCGAGGCCCGGCGCGATGTGCGGGAGGAGCCGGGAGGCGTAGGTGATGACGTCCGTCGGGACGCGGAAACCGGCCGTCAGCTCCTCGATCACGGCGTCCCGCTTGCCCAGGTGGAGCAGGGCCTCGTCCCAACTGCGCGTGGCCCACGGGGTGGTGCCCTGGGCCAGGTCGCCGAGGACCGTCACCGAACCGGTCGTGCAGCGGCGGCCCACCGCCCGGTACTGCATGGGGGACAGGTCCTGCGCCTCGTCGAGCACCACGTGCCCGAGGGAGTGGGTGCGCTGGATCAGGTCGGCCGCCTCGTCGATCAGCACCGCGTCCGCGGACGACCACGTCGCCGACTTCACCGAGCGGGCCGGCTTCGCCCACAGGATCGTCTTCTGTTCCTCCTCGTCGAGCAGGCCCTCCGCGTGTTCGGCCAGAAACTCCGGGTCGCCCAGCAGCCGCAGCACGAGTTTCGCCGGGTCGACGGGCGGCCAGACCGCCTTCACCGCCGCCTTCACCGCGGCGCTGCGCGCCACCGCGTCCTGCACCCTGTCGTCCGGTGCCTCGCCGGCCCGCTCCATCCGCACCAGCACGGAGTGCGCGATGCGCTGCGGGAGGGCCTCGCGGGCGGCGCCGTAACGGATGTCCCGATCGAGCAACTGCCTTACCAGCTCCTCCAGTTCATGCGCCGGGACGCGCCAGCGGCGTGATCCGCGCACGACCGTGACCGGTTCGGTGGGCATCGTGACGTGGGAGTAGAGGGCCCTGCGCAGGACCTGGGCCATCCGGGCGTCGCCCTTGACGACCGCGGCCGTCGCCTCGTCCTCGCCGCGCACCTCGACGTGGGCCACCAGGTCGTCCACCGTGGCCTGCGCGACCGTCAGCTCGCCGAGCGCGGGCAGCACCTGCTCGATGTAGTGCAGGAAGGACCGGTTCGGGCCGACGACCAGCGTGCCGGTGCGGGCCAGCCGCTCGCGGTGGGCGTAGAGGAGGTAGGCGACGCGGTGCAGACCGACGGCCGTCTTCCCGGTGCCGGGGCCTCCCTGCACGCACACGCTGCCGGACAGGCCGGACCGGACGATCTCGTCCTGCTCGGGCTGGATCGTGGCGACGATGTCCCGCATCGGGCCGACACGCGGACGTTCGATCTCCTGCTGGAGCAGCTTGCTGGTGGTGGCCCCCTCCGCCGGGTCGGAGAGGTGCTCGTCCTCGTACGCGGTGAGGTCGCCGCCGGTGTAGCCGAAGCGGCGGCGCAGCCCGACGTCCATCGGGTCCTTCCTGGACGCCCGGTAGAACGGCTGGGACACCGGCGCACGCCAGTCGATCACCATCGGGTCGCCGTCCGCGTCGTGCACGTGGCGGCGTCCGATGTAGAACTGCTCCCCTCGCGCTCCCTCGGCCCGCTCGGCGCCGGGGGAGTGCAGGTAGTCGAGGCGGCCGAAGAAGAGCGGGGTGTCGCTGAGGTCGGCCAGTGCCTTGACGCGGTCCTCGATCTGCCGCTGCAGGACGGCGGCGTTGACCCAGTTCGCGGTGACGTCGCTGATGTCGAGGGCCTCCACGTCCTCGCGCATGGCGCGCAGCGCGGAGCGGGACGCGGAGAGGTGGGAGCGTTCGCGGGCGAGCGGGCCGTCCTCGTGGGTGTACGGGGGCTCGTCGACGGGCGTGGGCGCGGACAAGGGGGTGCCTCCGGGGTGCCTGCTGGTGGGGTGCTGCGGAATGCCGGCCGGTTTCCGTCCGGGCGGCGGCGCTCCGTGAGGGGAGGCGGGCAAGAGCGGAGATTCTAGGACGCGCGGCCGGTGCGGTCCAAACGGTTTACGCGCCGGACGGGCGGCGGGGCGGGCACGCGCACGCCCACGGCCCGCCGGTCACTTCGCCCGGGGTGAACCGTCGGCTTTCCGCACACCGGGCGCGTCGGCTTCCCGCACACCGGGCGCGTCGGCCGGCCGTCGCGCCGGTCCCGTGGTCAGCGAGGCGAGCAGGGCGAGCCGTTCGGCGTCCTCGCTGCCCGGCTCGGCGTGGTAGACCGCGAGCATCGTCCCGTCGGGGCCGTCGACGTCGAGTTTGGACATGGTGAGGTTCAGCCGGCCGACCTGCGGATGGTCCATCCCGATCGGCCCGTCGCCCACCGGCCGCACGTCGTGGCGCGCCCACACCCGCCGGAACTCCTCGCTGGCCAGGGAGAGTTCGCCGACGATGCGGACGACCCGCGGGTCGTCGACGTCGGACCCGAGCCGGCGGCGGAAGGCGGCCACGCAGCGGGCCGCCGTCTGGGCCCAGTCCGTGTGCAGCGCCTGTTCGGCCGGGTCGAGGAAGAACGACCGGAGCCGGTTCTCCCCCACCCGCAGGCTCGGGGCCAGGGCGGTGGCGAGCGGGTTGGCCGCGATCACGTCGAGGGACCGGTCCGTCACGAAGGCCGGCAGCCCGATCGCGTCGAGCAGCTGTGCCGTGGCCGGCGGAACGGCCCGCCGCCGGGGCCGGCGGTGGGTGCGGGGGCGCGGCGCGGCGAGCTGGTGGAGGTAGCCGGCGGCCGTGTCGTCGAGCCGGAGCACCCGGGCGAGCGCGTCCAGGACCTGCACGGACGGGTTGCGGTCGCGGCCCTGCTCCAGCCGCAGGTAGTAGTCGGAGCTGATCCCGGCGAGCATGGCCACTTCCTCGCGGCGCAGCCCCGGCACCCGGCGTGTCCCGTAGGTGGGCAGTCCGATGTCCTCGGGTGTCACCAGCTCCCGGCGCGCCCGGAGGTAGTCACCGAGCAGGTTCTCCTCAGGCATGCGCCTCATGGTAGGCGCGCGGGGCCGCCCGTCCCTGTCCCTGTCACTCCCAGGATCGCCAGGGCCCTGGGCGGGCCGGCCGATGGCACGGACGGTGGGGGCATGAGTACTTCGACCACCTCCGCGCACACGTCCCTTCCCGGCGGCACCTGGACGATGGGCGACCTGACCGTCACCCGGTTCGGTTATGGCGCCATGCAGCTGACCGGTCCCGGCGTGATGGGGCCCCCGGCCGACCACGACGGCGCGCTCGCGGTGCTGCGGGAGGCCGTACGTCTCGGCATCACCCACATCGACACCGCCGACGCCTACGGCCCGCACGTCACCAACCGGCTGATCCGCGAAGCCCTGCACCCCTACCCCGACTCCGTGCACGTCGTGACCAAGGTGGGTGCGGTCCGCGACGCCCGGGGCGGCTGGCCCACGGCCCGGGAGCCCGACGACCTGCGCCGGGCCGTGCACAGCAACCTGGAGACCCTCGGCGTGGAGTCGCTGGACCTCGTCAACCTCCGGCTCGGCAACGCGGAGGGACCGCAGCCCGGCTCGCTCGCCGAGGCCTACGGGACCCTCGTGGAACTCCAGCGGGAGGGCCTGATCCGGCACCTCGGCCTGAGCAACGCCACCGCCGACCAGATCACCGAGGCGGAGATCATCGCCCCGTTCGTCTGCGTGCAGAACCTCTACAACCTCGCCCACCGTCAGGACGACGACCTCGTCGACCGGCTCGCCGAGCAGGGCATCGCCTACGTGCCCTTCTTCCCGCTGGGCGGCTTCAGCCCGTTGCAGTCCTCGGCGCTGTCCGCGGTGGCCGCCCGGCTCGGCAGCCGCCCGCTGCCGGTCGCCCTGGCCTGGCTGCTGCACCGCTCGCCCAACATCCTGCTCATCCCCGGGACCTCGTCGCCGGCGCACCTGCGGGAGAACATCACCGGCGCGGGCCTCGCGCTGTCCGAGGAGGACCTCGCCGAACTCGACGCGATCGGCCTCTGACCCCACCCCTTAGGGGACGGCCCGTCCCGCCTGGGGGTACGGGTCGTCCCGGAGGTGTACGCGGGAAGCCGGCGGATCGGTCCCTTCGACCGATGCCCGTACCGGGGCCGGAGAGCAACCATGGAGACATGAGCGCAGCGACCCTCCACCCCACCACACCGCCGGTCCGGCCGACCGGCGCGACCCCGGTCCAGGGCAGCCGTCCGCACCGTCTCGGTGACGCCCTGCATGCCGTCAAGGTGTTCCTCGGCGCCGCCTTCGACGTGGTCATCCTCGGCGAGTACGGCGAGGAAGCGGGCGTCCGCCGCAAGTAGGCGCACGGCCACTGCCCGGCTCGCCGGACCGGCCCGGGGCGGCTACCCCTGCTCCGGGCGCGCCCCCGCAGGGTCGTCCGAGTCCGTCCCGGCGCGGGAGTGGAGGATCGCACGCGCCTGTTCGGCCGCGCGGATGAGGGTCTCGGCGGTGTAGTCGAGGAAACGGGCGGCGTTCTCCAGGCGGACGGCGGCCGGTGTGCCGGGCCCCATGATCTCCACACCCTGCCGTGAGGTCTCGGCGATCTGCGCGGTGGTCCGCGCGCTCGACATCATCGACTGGTACCAGATGTCCTCGTCGAAGCCGTACCGCTCACGCCGTCCTTCGCCGCGGTGCCGGCGGACGAGGTCCTGGCTCTCCAGGTACGTGATCGCCTTGGAGATGGACGCCGGGCTGACCTGGAGGTGCCGGGCGAGTTCGGCGGCCGTGAGACTGGCGCTGTCGGTGAGGGTGAGGCACGCCATGATGCGGGCCATCATCTTGGGCGTGCCCGACGCTATGAAGGCCGTGGTGAGGGTCTCCTCGTAGGCGCGCACGGCCTCCGCGTCGCGTCCGTGGTCGTCGGGGCGCCCGGTCGCCTCCCGGGGCGCGGCGGTCCGCCTGCGCCGGTGGGCGCGGCGTTCGGTGGCGCGGTGGGCGAGGTCCGCGCGGTAGGCGGTGGGGCCGCCGTTGCGCATCACCTCGCGTGTGATCGTCGAGGTGGGGCGGTCGAGTCGTCTGGCGATCTCCGCGTACGCGAGCCCGTCGGCCAGCCCCAGGGCGATCTGCTGGCGTTCCTGCTGGGTGAGCCTGCCTCCTGGCAACGCCGTCTCCTTCGTGGTCCGTGAGGTCTCCAGCCTAGCGTTCACTCCCATTTCATTGCAACGAGCGAAGGGCTCGCTGTTGCGTTATGTTCAGAGCAATTGCAACGATATCTAGGCTTTGAGCTGCCCTAACGTCATCTCAATGCAACAAGTGTGTTGCTCAAATTATGAACGCAACGTAGCGTTTCCGGTGTCAGAAACCACCACCCCCAAGGAGCGCACGATGCAGTTCGACACCCCCACCCCGGTCTCGGTCGTCCTCGACGTGCCCGCGGGCCGTATCCGGTTCCTCGCCGCGGACCGGGCCGACACCGTGGTCGAGGTCCTGCCCGCCGACGCGACGAAGAGCCGCGACCAGAAGGCGGCGGAACAGATCCAGGTCGCCCACGACGACGGTGTGCTGCGGATCGCGGCCCCGGCGCCGAAGCGCCCGCTGCTCGGCCCGCCGTCCGGAGCCGTCGAGGTCACCGTCCGACTGCCGGCCGGTTCCCGTGTCGAGGCGACGGCGGCCGCCGCGGAGTTCCGGGGCGTCGGACGCCTCGGCGACGTCGTCTTCGAGGGCGCGCAGGGCCCGGTCGTGATCGACGAGGCCGCGAGCGTACGCCTCGCCGTCCTGGCAGGCGACGTCACGGTCGGCCGCCTCGGCGGCCCCGGTGACATCAGCACCCGGAAGGGCGACGTCCGTGTCACCGAGGCCGTGCGCGGCACGGTCACGCTGCGCACGGAGCAGGGCGACATCTCCGTCGGCGCCGCCCCCGGTGTCTCCGCCTCCCTCGACGCGGGCACCGGCTACGGCCGGGTCCACAACACGCTCAGGAACGCCGACGGCGCCGCCGCCCCCCTGGCCGTCCACGCCACCACCGCCCATGGCGACATCACCGCCCGCAGCCTGTGAACCCGCAGAGGAGAACCCCCATGACCGGCTTGGCCATCGCGGCGAACGGACTGCGCAAGTCCTACGGCGACAAGGTCGTGCTCGACGGCGTCGACCTGGCCGTCCCGGACGGCACGATCTTCTCCCTGCTCGGCCCGAACGGCGCCGGCAAGACCACCGCCGTCAAGATCCTCTCCACCCTCGTCACCGCGGACGCCGGTGACCTGCGGGTCGGCGGTCACGACCTCGCCACCGACCCCCAGGCCGTCCGGGCGGCGATCGGCGTCACCGGACAGTTCTCCGCCGTGGACGGCCTGATCACCGGCGAGGAGAACATGCTGCTGATGGCGGACCTGCACCACCTCCCCCGGCGCGAGGGGCGGCAGGTCACCGCCGCACTGCTGGAACGGTTCGACCTCACCGGGGCGGCGAGGAAACCCGCCTCCACCTACTCCGGCGGCATGAAGCGCCGCCTGGACATCGCCATGACCCTGGTCGGCAGCCCGCGGATCATCTTCCTCGACGAGCCGACCACCGGCCTCGACCCGCGCTCCCGCCACGGCATGTGGCAGATCATCCGCGAGCTGGTCTCCGGCGGCGTCACCGTCTTCCTCACCACCCAGTACCTGGAGGAGGCCGACGAACTCGCCCACCGCATCGCCGTGCTGCACGACGGCCGGATCGCCGCCGAGGGCACCGCCGACGAACTCAAGAGGCTCGTCCCCGGCGGACACGTCCGGCTCCGCTTCACCGACCCGGCCGGCTACCGGTCCGCCGCCTCCGCCCTGCGCGAGGCGACCCCGGACGACGAAGCCCTCACCCTCCAGATCCCCAGCGGCGGCAGCCAGCGCGAGCTGCGCTCCCTCCTCGACTGGCTGGACTCCGCAGGCGTCGAGGCCGACGAACTCACCGTGCACACCCCCGACCTCGACGACGTGTTCTTCGCCCTCACCGGCGGCGCCGCCGTCCCCCACCAGCCCACGGAGGCCGCCCGATGAGCACCCTCGCCCTGGCCGTACGCGACTCGTCCACGATGCTGCGCCGCAACCTCCTGCACGCGCGGCGCTACCCCTCCCTCACCCTGAACCTGCTGCTCACGCCCGTCATGCTGCTGCTGCTCTTCGTCTACGTCTTCGGGGACGTGATGAGCGCGGGCATGGGCGGAGCCGACCGCTCCGCGTACGTCGCCTACCTGGTGCCGGGCGTGCTGCTGATGACCATCGGCTCCACCACGATCGGCACCGCCGTGTCCGTCTCCATGGACATGACCGAGGGCATCGTCGCCCGCTTCCGCACGATGGCCATCCACCGGGGCTCCGTGCTCATCGGCCACGTCGTGGGCAGTGTCCTCCAGTCGGTCGCGAGCGTGATCCTCGTCGGTGCGGTGGGCGTGGCCATCGGCTTCCGCGCCACGGACGCCACGGCCCTGGAGTGGCTGGCCGCGTTCGGACTGCTGGTCCTGTTCGCCCTGGCGCTCACCTGGATCGCCGTCGGCATGGGCCTGGTCAGCCCCAACGCCGAGGCGGCCAGCAACAACGCGATGCCGCTGATCCTGCTGCCGCTCCTGTCCAGCGCCTTCGTCCCGGTCGACGGGATGCCGGGCTGGTTCCAGCCGGTCGCCGAGTACCAGCCCTTCACCCCGGCCATCGAGACCCTGCGCGGCCTGCTGCTCGGCACGGAGATCGGCCACAACGGCTGGCTGGCCGTGGCCTGGTGCCTGGCCCTGGCGGTGCTCGGCTACTTCTGGTCGGCCGCCAGGTTCGGCCAGGACCCCAGGTGACGCACCCGAGGGGAACCGCACCGCGTCCCGCCCCCGGGGCGGCGTGATCCGACACGGCGTCGGAGCACGCCGCCCCGTCGGCGTCTGAGTACGCGTACGCGCCCCGCTGAGTACCCGCGCCGGTGCGCCGCCCGCCGCCGGGCCGCTTCACTGGACGTATGAGCCACGAGCACACCGCCCACGCCTCCCCGGTCCGTCGGTACCGGGAAGAACGCGACCCGCGCGCCTGGGTGGCACCCGCCGTGGCGACCGGCCTCGGTGCGCTCCTGATGCCCGCGGCGCTCCTCTTCGCGGCGATGTCCCCCATGGCGACCGACAGCTGCGGCCCGGACGACTGCTCACGCGCCCTGACGACCACCCTCTCCGTGATCTTCGGGACCCTGCTCTGCGGCGGCCCGGTCGCGGCCGGCGCCTGGCTCGCCTCCTGGCTGCTGCCCCGGACCCGCCGCTGGTCGGTGCCGCGGGTCTGGCTGGCCGGACTCTCCCTGCTGCCCTGGCTGGTCGTCGTGGCGCTGGTGTTCCACCTGCCCGAGGGGTGACGCGCCCGCTCAGTTCCCGGTCAGCAACTCGTCCGCGTCCATGATCCGGTACGCGTACCCCTGCTCGGCGAGGAACCGCTGGCGGTGCGCCGCGAAGTCCTGGTCGATGGTGTCCCGGGCGACCACGGAGTAGAAGTGCGCCTGGTGCCCGTCCGCCTTGGGCCGCAGCACCCGGCCGAGCCGCTGCGCCTCCTCCTGCCGCGAGCCGAAGGTGCCCGACACCTGGATCGCGACCGTGGCCTCCGGCAGGTCGATCGAGAAGTTCGCGACCTTGGACACCACCAGGACGCTGATCTCGCCCTGCCGGAAGGCCTCGAACAGCTTCTCCCGCTGGGCGTTCGACGTCTCGCCCTTGATCACCGGCGCGTCCAGGTGCTCGCCCAGCTCGTCGAGCTGGTCGATGTACTGGCCGATGACGAGGATCTGCTGGCCCGCGAACCGCCGGACGATCGCCTCCGTCACCTTCTGCTTGGTCGCCGTCGTCGAGCAGAACCGGTACTTCTCCTCCTGCTCCGCCGTCGCGTACGCCAGCCGCTCGGACTCGGTGAGGCTGACCCGGACCTCCACGCAGTCGGCCGGGGCGATGTAGCCCTGCGCCTCGATCTCCTTCCACGGCGCGTCGAACCGCTTCGGGCCGATCAGCGAGAACACGTCCGACTCGCGGCCGTCCTCGCGGACCAGGGTCGCCGTCAGGCCGAGGCGCCGCCGGGCCTGGAGATCGGCGGTGAACTTGAAGACGGGCGCGGGCAGCAGGTGCACCTCGTCGTAGAGGATCAGGCCCCAGTCCCGGGAGTCGAACAGCTCCAGGTGGGGGTAGACGCCCTTCCGCTTCGTCGTCAGCACCTGGTAGGTGGCGATGGTGACGGGCCGGATCTCCTTCCTCGTCCCGCTGTACTCGCCGATCTCGTCCTCGGTCAGCGACGTCCGCTTCACCAGCTCGTGCTTCCACTGCCGGGCCGAGACGGTGTTGGTGACCAGGATCAGCGTGGTCGACTTCGCCTGCGCCATCGACCCCGCGCCGACCAGCGTCTTGCCCGCGCCGCAGGGGAGGACCACCACACCGGAGCCGCCGTGCCAGAAGTTCTCCACGGCCTGCTTCTGGTACGGGCGCAGCGCCCACCCGTCCTCGACCAGCTCGATGGGGTGCGCCTCGCCGTCCACGTACCCGGCGAGGTCCTCGGCGGGCCAGCCCAGCTTCAGCAGCGTCTGCTTGATCTGCCCGCGCTCCGAGGGGTGCACGACCACCGTGTCCGGGTCGATCCGGGCGCCGACCAGCGGCGCGATCCGCTTGGAGCGCAGCACCTCCTCCAGCACGGGCCGGTCGGTGCTGGTCAGCACGAGACCGTGCGTCGGGTGCTTGACCAGGCTGAGCCGGCCGTAGCGGTCCATGGTGTCGGCGATGTCGACGAGCAGCGCGTGCGGCACCGGGTAACGGCTGTACTGCACCAGCGCGTCCACGACCTGCTCGGCGTCGTGCCCGGCCGCCCGCGCGTTCCACAGTCCCAGCGGGGTCACCCGGTAGGTGTGGATGTGTTCGGGAGCGCGCTCCAGTTCGGCGAAGGGCGCGATGACCCGCCGGCAGTCGTCGGCCTGCTCGTGGTCGACCTCGAGGAGGAGAGTCTTGTCGGACTGGACGATGAGCGGACCATTCACGCGCGGCTGCCTTTCTGCGGCTCGGCGACGGACGCGGCCGGACACTGCACGGCCAAACGTCCAGTTTGCCTGATCGCACGCCACCCGTGTCCCGAGCGGCCCGAACCGCTTCGGCGGGGAGGGCGTGAGCTTGTTCACCAGCGGCGGCCCGGCGCGGGCCGCGCCCCGGGCGAGGTCCCGGACCCCGGCACCGCGGACCGGGTCAGCACCTCGTCGGCGCACCGTCCCTGCGCTCGTGCACCGCAGGGGGCCGGCCGGTGCCCCGTGCTCCGCACCCCCTCGCGGTGGCCGCCCCGCGGCCCGGACCGGCCGGTCCGCGCGGTCCGGCCGGTCCGAGGCCGGGCGGGTCGGTCAGGGACGGTCCCGGTCAGTCCTCCTCGTCCGCCAGTTCCGCCACGCCCGTGATCCGGTGCAGCGGATACGTACGGACCTCCTCGGCGGTGTGGTCGTACGCCGTGACGAAGCCGCCCTCGACGCGGACCGGGGCGATCACCCGCTGGCTCGCCGCGCCCTCGGCGTTGACGTAGCCGATCCACAGGGACGCGCCGGTGAGGACGGCGGCCTGCACGGTGGCGAGGGTCTCGGCGGCGGTCGTCCGCGGCAGCTCGCCGCCGCCACCGCCGGAGCGGTCGCCGGCGGCCGGTCTGCGCGGTGCGGTGGCGGCCAGGTCACCGGCGCGCACGGCCCGCACCGCCGCGTGCAGGAGCGTGTCGTCGGGGACGGGCGGCCCGTCCGGGACCGGCTCGGGGGGTGTGCGGGGCGGGGTGCGGCGGGCGTCGGCGCGGGTGATGAGCACATCGCCCTCGGCGGACTCGGCGGCCGGCGCGAAACCCATCGCCCGCAGCCCCTCCAGCAGACCGGCCGGGTCCGCCTGCGCGGCCAGCACGGTCGGGGCGAGCCGGCGCAGCCCCAGCGCGGCGGCGCGCTTGTCGGCGAGGATCTCGCCCAGCATCGCGTCGTCGTCACAGCGGACATACGCCGAGGCGGCACCGACCCGCAGGTGCCCGTGCCTGCGGGCCACGTCGTCGATCAGGTACGCGAGCGGCTGCGGGACGGGCGTACGGGAGTGCGCGGCGAGGAAGGCGTGCAGGTCGGAGGCGGTCCGTCCGGCGTCGAGGGCGCGCCGCACCGAGCCGGGCGTGAACCGGTAGACCGTCGCGCCACCCTTCGATTCCACGTCCGCCAGGACGCCCAGCGTCTCGGCGAGCGGCCGCTCCAGCGGACCCGGCGCCACCGCCGTCAGGTCGGCCTGCAGCAGCACGTGGTCCAGCGGCTCGGGCAGCAGCGGCGCGAGCAGCCGGGCGGCGGCCGCGGCGGCGGTGGCCCGATCGGCGGACGGGAGCGGGGCGGGCACGGCGGCGGGCGCCGCGGCGGCCCGGTGGTGGACGGGCAGCTTGTCACCGGGCCCGACCGGCTCCACCTCCTCCGCGCGGCGGGGCGCGGGCGCGCCGATCAGCGCCCGCCCGTGCGAGGAGAGCGCACCCCGCCCGGTGACCCCGAGCATCTCCGCCTCGGACAGCGCCCACCGCGCCAGCAGGGCCCGCAGGTCGTCCCCGCCGTCCCCGGAGGCCGGCGTGCCGCGCCCGCCGTCGCCCGGCTGTCCCCCCGCACCGCGGGCACCGGCCTCCGACGGCGAGACACCACCCCGCCCGCCCCGCGGCGGCCGTTCCCACCGCAGCCGGGCCAGTACCGACCCGGTGGCCGGGGCGGCTCCCTCCGGCAGGGCGGCCAGCAGGGCCAGCACCCTGTGCCGTACCTCCGGGGCCGCCGAGCGGTCCAGTCCCGGGCCCAGCGCCGACAGACTGTGGTCCTTCGCGTCCCGCCCGCCGACCAGCCCCGCCGACCGGGTCGCCGCCAGCCACGCCGTGGCCAGCACGGCCCACCGCTCCGCGTCGGGCCGCTCCAGCCACTCGTCGTACGCCGGCGTCGCCGCGTACCGCTCGTCGGCCTCCCCGTCGGAGGCCAGCAGCCCCGCCGCGTAGGCCAGTTCCACCCAGAACGCGGCCACCGGCTCGCTCACGTCGAGGGCCGCGGCGGTCCGCTTCAGATCGCGCACGCTCAGCCCGCCCGCCCGCAGCACCGCCGGACCGCCCTCGTGCCAGTCCTTCAGCAGTTCCTCGACCGTCGCCAGCGCCATGTGCGCCTGCCCGGCCGCCGTCGCGTCCACCACCTGCGGACGGTGCGTGGCGGCCGCCTCCACCGGCGGCGGCACCGGCTCCGGCGTCCGGTGCGCCCGCCCCGCCCGCAGCCGCAGCGCCACCTCGCGCGGCAGGACGACCGTCCCGGGCGCCGTCGGCAGCAGCAGCCCCCGGTCCAGCAGCCAGCGCAGCCGGGGCGCCGGATCGGCCGTCACCTGCCCGTACGGCGGACCCCACACCAGCCGCTCCAGCACCTCCACGGACTCCGCCGGCGCCTCGTCGAGCAGCGCCGACATCCGCGCCGGGTCGCCGAACAGGTCGGTCAGCGCGTTCACCGCGGACACCGAGTCGTGCGTGGACGGCAGTCCCGCCGTCGCCACGATCTCCTGGATCCGCCCCGGCGACATTCCCGCCGTGGCCTCCCGCACCGTCGGGCCCAGCCCGGTCGGCGACGGGTGCTGCGGCGACGGCGCCAGCAGCTCACGCGCCGTACGGACCAGCCGCAGCCGGTCGTCACCGCCCCACACCAGGGCCTGCTCGCGCAGCACACCGAGCGCCCGCGGCAACGCGGCCGGGACCGCCGGGTCGGCGTCGCCCCCGCCGCCGTCGTCCCCCGCGAGCAGCGTGAGCAGTTCGCCGTACGTCGCCGGGTCCGCGGCCACGGCCAGCGCCTGGGCGGTCTGCAGCGTGAACCGGTCCAGCCGTTCCAGGGCACGCACCACCGAGGCGCGGGTGCCGGCGCGGGTGGCGAGCTGGGTGAGATCGGTGGGCACCGGCGTGATGAGGTCCGGCCGGCTGCGCAGCAGCGCGGCCAGGGAGACGTCGTCCCGCCCCCGAAGGGCCTCGGCGAGGGATCGGGGGGCCGCCGCGGGCTTCTCCTCGGTGCTCATCCGGCTCACGTTAGCGGTTGGCCGCGTCCGCGGGGTGCCGGGAGTTGGGCCGGCCGGGGCCGCGCACGGTACCGTCGGGCGACGGTGTCCCAACGCACCCGTCCCGGAGGGGACTTCGTGGGTATCGAGAGCGACCAGGTCGTCTACGAATATCTGAGCCGCGTCGGCGACGTCGCGCAGCAGCGGCAACTGCCGTCGGCGGCCCGCATGCGGCTGGTCGCCGGGCTGCGCGACGAGATCGACCGGCGGCGGGCGAAGGCCGTGGTCGACTCACCGGCCGCGGTGCGCCGCATCATCTCCCGCATCGGGACGCCCACCGAGGTCGTCACCGCGGCGGAGGACGGCTCCGGCACGGCTCCGTCCGTCCCCGAGGCGCCCGCCGCCGTCCCGGTGCAGCGCGAGCCGGACCGCGGGCCGGAGCGCGGTGAGCGGGCGAGGAGCATGCTCCGCAAGGTGGTCCCGCGGCCCCGCCCGGCCGAACCGGCGGGCCCCGCGCCCTCCGGTGTGCCGTCCCCGCCGCACCGGGCCGGCTCCGACGAACTCGGGGACAGCGCCTCCCAGCCCGACTGGTGGCGCGTCGACAACAGCGCGTTCGGCGTCGGCGACGAGGTGCCCGGATTCGTGGGGGGCGTGGAGATCCCGGAGCTGCTGCGGCCCCCGGCGGCGAAGGAGAAGGCCGAACCGGAGCGTGCCGCCGAGCCCGCCGGCGTGGCGGTGGCCGAGGAGGCCGCGGTGCCCCGCCGCCGCCTCCTGCGGCTGCCCTCCCGCCGCTGGAGCAACCCCCTGCTGCTGCTCGCCGCCGGGCTGCTGGTCGCGGGCGCGGTGCTCGGGAGCTGGTTCGCCCTGATCCTGGGCTGGCTCATCGCGTACGCCTCGCGGCGGCTCAGCGCGGCGGAGTCCAAGTGGGCGGTCGTCATCATTCCCGGGCTCGCGCTCACGGGCGGCGTGATGTGGCTGTGGGGGAGGACGCAGGGGCGCTGGGGTACGCCGATCGCCGAGGGCCACATGAACGCCGCGATCACCGAGACGTGGCCGTGGGTCATCCGCGGCGCCGCCGTCGCCTCGGCCCTCTTCCTGATCTGGCGCTCCCAACGCCACCGCCCCTGACCCCTCCGGCGCACTCCCAGCCCGGCGCTTTTCCAGCTCCCCTGGGCCTTCTCAGCCCTTCCGGTGTACTCCCAGCAGGGCGCCTTTCCAGCTCCCCCGGCCCTTCTCGACCCTCCGGCGCACTCTCAGCGCCGGCGCTTTTCCAGCTCCCTCGGGCTTTCCACCTCCTTGGGCGCACTCCCAGCCCGGCGCCTTTCCAGCTCCCCTGGGCCTCCCAGCCCCTCCGGCGTTTGAGGAGCGGGGTCTGGGGCGGAGCCCCAGGGACGGGACGGGTAAGGGCGGCGGGGGCGATCCACTCCGGGGAACGGACGCCTGCCACGCTGACGGAGCTTGCCGGTGCCGCCCCAGCGGCAGCCGGGCAGCCGGGCGGCCCGCCCCGGCACAATGGCGGGCATGGCCTCCACGACCCCCCTCCCGCCCACCGTCGGCTTCGACCTCGACATGACGCTCATCGACTCCCGCCCCGGCATCCGTGCGTGCTACCTCGCCCTGGCCGAGCGGACGGGCACGTACATCGACGCCGACCTCGCGGTCAGCCGCCTCGGGCCGCCGCTCGCGGACGAGCTGATCCACTGGTTCCCGGCCGACCGTGTCGACGAGGTCGCGGACCTGTACCGGGCGATGTACCCGGAGTACGCCATCGCCCCCACCCCCGCCCTCCCCGGCGCCGTCGAGGCGATAGCGGCGGTACGGGAGGCGGGCGGGCGCGCGATCGTCGTCACGGCGAAGTACGAGCCCAAGCCAAGCTGCACCTGGCCCACCTCGGCATCGAGCCGGACGCCGTGATCGGCGGACTGTGGGCCGAGCAGAAGGCGCCGGCCCTGCGCGAGCACGACGCCGCCGTCTACGTCGGCGACCACGTGGGCGACGTGCGCGGCGCGCGGACCGCCGGCGCGCTGTCCGTCGCGGTGGCCGGCGGCCCCTGCGACGCGACCGAGCTGCGGGCGGCCGGCGCCGACGTGGTCCTCACCGACCTCACCGCGTTCCCGCGATGGTTTTCGGACTACCGCGCCGGTTCCCCCGCGGGCAGCTGACCGACTACCCCTCGGACACCTGACCGGCCGCCCGCGCCGTACGCCGCCCCGCCGCGGCCGAGCGCAGCACCCCTGCCCCCGCCATCAGGAACCCGACGCCCATCAGCATGCTCAGGACGAACATGTACGTCGGAAAGGGCGTCGTACCGAGGAACAGCGGGGCCACCGTGACCAGAGTGGCCACGGCGCCGACGATGAACACAAGGGCACCGGCACGAACCAGACCGTCGCCGGGCGCTGCGGAATTCGCTTGGGTTTTGTCACGCACCCGACCAGGGTAGTTCCTGCGCGAGAGGAACCGGCCGGTGACGTCTTGTCACCGGCCCGCGGACCATTAGCCTTGGTACCGGCGGGTCATCGGGCCCGCCCGAGTGCTATCACGAGCCGTTTTTCAGAAGCGGTTCCCCGACGAGTACGAGGACGAGGACAGAAGTGCCCACCGGCAAAGTCAAATGGTTCAACAGTGAGAAGGGCTTCGGCTTTCTCTCCCGTGACGACGGCGGCGACGTCTTCGTGCACTCCTCGGTCCTCCCCGCCGGAGTCGAGGCCCTCAAGCCGGGCCAGCGCGTGGAGTTCGGCGTGGTCGCCGGACAGCGCGGCGATCAGGCCCTCTCCCTGACCATCCTCGACCCGACCCCGTCGGTCGCCGCGGCCACGCGCAAGAAGCCGGACGAGCTGGCCTCCATCGTCCAGGACCTCACGACGCTGCTGGAGAACATCACGCCGTCGCTGGAGCGGGGCCGCTACCCCGAGCGGGCGGCCGGCAAGAAGATCGCCGGCCTGCTCCGCGCGGTCGCCGACCAGCTCGACGTCTAGGGACCTCACGCCGGATCCGGTCCCTATGGGAACCGCAGCGCGTCCGGGCCGAGGGGCGGTACCAGTCCCTCGGCCGCCGCGCGGGTGAGCAGTCCGCGGACGGCCGCGTAGCCGTCCTCGCCGAGGTCGGCCGTGAACTCGTTGACGTACAGCCCGATGTGCTGGTCGGCGACGGCCGGGTCCATCTCCTGCGCGTGCTCCATGACGTACGGCCGGGACGCCTCGGGGTCGTCCCAGGCGGCCCGTACGGAGGTGCGGATCGCGGCGGCGAGCCGGGTCAGCGTCTCCTCGCCCAGGGACCGCCGGGCGATGATCGCGCCCAGCGGGATGGGCAGGCCGGTGGTCCGCTCCCAGTGCTCGCCCATGTCGGCGAGCTTGTGCAGCCCGTAGTCCTGGTAGGTGAAGCGCGCCTCGTGGATGACGAGACCGGCGTCGACCTTCCCGTCCCGCACGGCGGGCATGATCTCGTGGAACGGCATCACCACGATCCGTCCGACCCCGCCGGGCACGACGTCCGCCGCCCACAGCCGGAACAGCAGGTAGGCCGTCGACCTCTCGCCCGGCACGGCCACCGTGCGCCCGGTGAGGTCCGCGCCCGCCTCCCGGGTGAGCACCAGCGGACCGCAGCCCCGCCCCAGCGCGCCCCCGCACGGCAGCAGCGCCCACTCGTCGAGGACGTACGGCAGCACCGCGTACGACACCTTCAGCACGTCCAGCTCACCGCGCTCGGCCATGCCGTTGGTGAGGTCGATGTCGGCGAAGGTGACGTCGAGGGCGGGCGCGTCCGGGACGCGGCCGTGGGCGAGGGCGTCGAAGACGAAGGTGTCGTTCGGGCAGGGGGAGTAGGCGATCCGCAGCCGCTGCCGCTCGCCGGTGTGCTCACTGGTGGTCATGCTGCATCCAACTCTCCAGGACGGGCGCGAGCTTCCCGAAGCCCTCGGTGAGGGCGGTCAGGGCGTCGCCGATGCGCCAGGCGGCGCGGTCGCGCGGGCCGACGGGGTTCGACACCGCCCGCACTTCCAGTACGGGCACGCCGTGCGCGGCGGCGGCCTCGGCGACGCCGAAGCCCTCCATCGCCTCGGCGAGGGCCCGCGGGTGTCGGGCCCGGAGGGCGTCCGCGCGGGCGGCGGTCCCGGTGACCGTCGACACGGTGAGCACGGTGCCGGTGAGCGCGCCGGACGCGGCGGCGGCCTCCCGGACCAGGGCGGCGGGCGGCCGGTGGGTGACGGTGCCGAAGCCGAGGTCGGTGACCGGCAGGAAACCGTCGGGTGTCTCGGCGCCCAGGTCGGCCGCGGTGATCTCGTCGGCGACGACGAGGGAGCCGAGGGGCGCGTGCGGCGGGAAGCCGCCGCCGATGCCGGCGGAGACGACCAGCCGGTAGGGCCGGCCGTCGAGGGCGGCGGCGGTCAGCGCCGCGGCCGTGGACGCGGCGGCGAGGGCGGGGCCGACCCCGGCGGCGAGGAGGTCGGTCGCGCCGGCGGTCCGGTGGACCGTCGCGCCGGGCAGCGCCAGCTCCTCCGCCGGGCCCGGGAACGCCCGGGCCACCGCGTCCCGCTCGGCGGGGACCGCGGTGGCCACGAGGACGCGTGCGGACGACGTGATCAGGCGTCCTTCTTCAGACGGAACGACCACAGGGCCGTGGTGTCCTTCTCGCCCTCCTTGACGGACACCAGGGTCGAGTCGCCCTGGGCGCCGTACTGGGCGTTGAAGAACACGCTGCCCGGGATGGTGCGGTAGGTCTTGGTGCTGGGGTCGGTGAGCGGCTGACCGTTCATCAGGATGGTCCAGCCCTTGTCGGCGACCTCCGGGTCGACGCCGAAGCGGACCGTCTCGTCGGGGTCGACGGTGATCTCGTCGATGCCCTTGTCCTGGAGGCACTTGTTCAGGTCGGCGGCCTTGATGGCCTCGTCCTCGCCACCACAGGTCGCCTCGGAGCTCACCGAGTCGCTGCCCACCGTGATGGTGGCCATCGACGTCGGCTTGTCACAGGCGGCCAGGACGAGCAGTCCGGCGGATACGGCGCCGGCGGCGGCGACGGCGCGGCGGCGTCGCACAGCGGATTGCAGCGTGGTCATGGCCGAAGGCTATCGGGCGGGTCGGCTCCGCTCCCCACGCGGGGTACGGCGTGGCCGGAGCGTTACGCCACTCGCGGCCGTGCCGTGTGCCCCTGGCGGGCCGAGCGGATCAGTCCGCGGACCGTGGTCAGCCAGCCCGTCGCGACGATCGCCGCGCCCACGGCGAGGCCCAGCGGCCCGATGAGCGGCATCGCGATGCCGACCGCGCCGCCCAGCACCCACGACATCTGCAGCAGCGTCTCCGAGCGGGCGAACGCCGAGGTCCGGACGAGTTCGGGGACGTCCCGCTGGATCAGCGCGTCCAGGGACAGCTTGGCCAGCGCCTGCGCGAACCCGGCGATCGCGGCGAGACACGCCACCAGGACCGCGCCGAAGAACGCCGCCGCCACGATCGCCGCGCTCACCACGCACGCCACCACCGTCACGATGATGATCTCCGGGGCGCGTGATCTGAGGCCCGCCCCGACCGCCGTGCCGAGCGCGTTGCCCGCACCGGCCGCCACGCCCACTATCGCGAGGGACACGGCGGCGCTCTGACCGGACATCGGGTGCTCGCGCAGCAGGAACGCGAGGAAGAAGATGAGGAAACCGGTGAGGCAGCGGATGGAGGCGTTGGCGGCCAGCGCGTGGGTCACGGCCGGACCGACCGTGCGCAGTCCCGGGCGCTTGTCCGTCTTGCGGTGCGGGCCGTGCAGGTGCTGCTCGTCGGCGGCGAGCAGGGCCACGGCCTCGCCCTTGCCGGAGTCCACCTTGTGGGGCAGCCGGAAGGACAGGAACATCCCCGTCACGAAGAGCGCGAACGCCCCGTACAGCGGCCAGCGCGGTCCGATCTGGTGGAGGCCCGCGCCGATCGGCGCGGCGATGCCGGTGGCCAGCAGTCCGCCGAGCGTGACCCGCGAGTTCGCCTTGACCAGGGAGAAGGAGGGGGGCAGGAGGCGTGGCACGACGGCGCTTCTGACCACCCCGTACGCCTTGGAGGCGACCAGCACGCCGAGCGCGGCCGGGTACAGCTCCAGCCCGCCGGTGACCACCGCGCCGGACAGGACGAGCGCCAGCAGTGCCCGGGCGAGCATCGCGCCGGCCATGGCGGCGCGACGGCCGTGCGGGAGCCGGTCCAGGAGCGGGCCGACCACCGGGGCGAGGAGGGTGAAGGGTGCCATGGTGATGGCGAGGTAGAGGGCGACACGCCCGCGGGCCTCGTCCGTCGGTACGGAGAAGAAGACGGTGGACGCCAGCGCGACCGTGATCATGACGTCGCCGGCGCCGTTCACGCCGTGCAGTTCGATGAGTTTGCCGAGTCCGGACTCCCCGGCGCCGTGTGCGTGGGTGGCCCGGCGGATCCCGCGGGCGGTGCCGGTCACGGGCAGGCGCAGGACGCGTCCGCACGCGCGCAGGCGGCCGCCCGCCCCGCTCGTGCCGGGGCGCCGGCCGCTTTCCTTGCCCCCTTTGAGCCCACCGGTCCCGGCGCCCTGGGGTGTCCTCGCGGTAGCCACGTCGTCATAGTGCCCCGAGATGTCGGTGTGTAGTGCCGTATCCGCCACGGAGGGCACGGGGGGTCGGCTGTACGGCGGAACCGGGGAGTCCGCTGAGGCTCTGCGCGGCATGGAAGCGACGGGGGTGGGGGCGGGGGGAAAGGCGCTGCGGGGAGCGGGTCGCCGCGCCCGGAAACCGGCGCGCGGGACTCCATAACAACCGTCGGTGTAGGCCCAGCGCACGCGAACAGGTAGCGTGCGTATCTCAGCCATCCCGCAGAATGGATGGAGGCGCGCCCGAGCACGTTGCGGCGCGGACGTCGACGCGGTCCCACTGTCCGCTCCGTCCGCCCCCCGCGCTGGGAGTGGCGCACTCGTGAGACGGCGTAGGAGAGAAGCGATACCTGTGAGCGCAGCGACAACGCGAAGCCGCACCCCCGACCGTCTGTGCGCCGAGGCCGTCGACCTCGCCCGCGCCGCAGCCGAGGAGGTTGCCGCGCCCGGGATCGTGGGCGGGCACGAGGGGCTGGTCTCCGAGGGCGACCGTGTCGTCACGCATTACTTCGGGTGCGGTGAGTCCGGCTATCGCGGCTGGCGCTGGGCCGTCACGGTCGCCCGCGCCTCCCGCGCCAAGATCGTCACGGTCGACGAGGCGGTGCTGCTGCCCGGCCCCGACGCGCTCCTCGCCCCGGAGTGGGTGCCGTGGAGCGAGCGGCTGCGCCCCGGCGACATGGGTCCCGGCGACCTCCTGCCCACCGACGCCGAGGACCTCCGCCTGGAGCCGGGTTACTCCGGCGAGGAGGAGCCGCCGCCGAACTCGGTGGTGTCCGAGGAGATGGCCGCCCTGGTGGAGGCCGAGGACGCCGAGGTCACGCCCGGCGCCCCCGCCGACCAGCCCGTCCTCCCGGCCCGCGGCACGATCGCGGCGGTCGCCGAGGAACTGGGCCTGCGCCGTGCCCGTGTCCTGTCCCGCTACGGCCTGCACTCCGCCGCGGACCGCTGGGAGGAGTCGTTCGGCGCGAAGACCCCCATGGCGCAGGCGGCCCCGGCCTCCTGCATCTCGTGCGGCTTCCTCGCCCGTATCGGCGGCTCCCTGGGCCAGGCCTTCGGTGTGTGCGCCAACGAGTTCTCCCCGGCCGACGGCCGCGTCGTCTCCCTGGCGTACGGCTGCGGCGGCCACTCGGAGGCCGCGGTCATGCCGAGGCCCCCGCAGCCGCCCCCGCCGGTCATCGACGAGACCCGCGTCGACCCCTTCCCGCTCCGCCCGTCCCCGGACTCCGGCTCCGTCCCGCCGACGGAGGACGAGTCGTCGGCGGAACTGGGGCACTCCTAGCTTCCGCGCCGGGGCGGGCCGGACCGGGCGGGTGACGGCCGGTCCGGCCTCCCCGCTCACGCGTCGTCGAAGATGTCCCCGGCTGTCGGAGGGCACGTCCCGCAGTGCGGTGGAGAGGGCCTTCAGTGGGTTCAGAAGCCCAAGTACGTGATCTGAACTACGTAGACCCGCTCGCTGCGTACCACGACCTGGTAGGTGAACATGCCGCCGGGGACGACTATGTCGTCGCCTTTCCGGTCGTCCCCGTCGTACGTGGGGCCGTGCAGGTACCGTGCCTCGGCGGCCCTCACCAGCTCGTCGGCCTTGCGTTCGACCTCGGTGAGGAATGCGGGCGGGGCCGTGCGGGCGGCTTCCTCGGCACCGAAGGCGTACTCCCAGGTCCAGCTCAAGCGCGTACTGCCTTCATGGCCTCGTCCAGAACGGCGCTCAGCTCCCGCAGGGCCTCCCGGGCGGTCGTCGCGTCCTCGTGTTCCAGGTTGTCCCTGGCGCGGGCGTGACGTGCGGTGAGGTCGGGGCGGCGGGCGATCTCGATGTCCCGCGCCCATGCCAGGACCCAGCTCCGCACGGGGCTGAGGGACTGCCATTCCACGGCCTTGGCGAAGGCCTCGTCCTTCGTCCGCTGCATCTCCGGGAGGCGCCCGGGGTCGACCACGGCGAGGGCGGCCCGTAGGGCGTCGGGGGTCTGCTCAGGGCGGGGCACCAGCTCGTGTCCGTAGTCGGCCTGCGTGCTCATGGAGTCCTCCCGGGAGTGCACTGGCCAGGGTAGTCGTCCGGGACGGCTGGGGTACCGGGGCGCGAACATCGCGTGTCCTTCCTCCGCTCAACGCCGGTGCGGGGCGGTGGTTCGGCAGGTGCGGCAGTGGGTTTCGGTTTCGGGGGCGCGGAAGGCGTGGTCGCAGCCGTCGCAGTTGCGCAGGGGGTGACGGGTCGGTGGGGGGCCGACGGGGGCGCGGTACGGGGGGAGGGGTGGGAGGTGTGCGGCCAGGCGGTGGGCGAGGAGGGCGGCCGGCCGGCGCAGGGGGTCGTCCGGGAGGCCGGCGGTGAGGGCGTGGCGGACGGCGGTGGGGGTGGCCTCGCGTTCCAGCCAGGCGGCGACTCCGGGGACGAGGTGCTCGGTGTCGGTGGCGGAGAGGAGGAGGCGGGGGTCGTGGCGGCGCAGGCCGGTCAGGACGTCGGTGGCCTGCTGGAGGAGCGCCGGGGCGGTGCAGCTCGGCTGGGGGACGGCGGGGAGTGCCTTGCGGGGGCGGGGCAGGAGCGCGCGTTCCCTGGTCTGCCGGGGCCGCGGGGCGGGGCAGTCGGTGTCGGCCGGTTCACGCCGGTGTCCCGGCTGGTTGCAGGAGGTGGTGCGGGTGATGATGCGGCCAGTGGGGGTGCGCACGCGTTCGCGGCGGAGGTAGCCGTGGGTCTCCAGTTCGCGCAGGGCGTCGCTGATGCGCTTGGTGCCCTCCTTGAAGCGGGCGGTGAGGCTCTTGATGTCCACGGGGGCGCCGGTGGGGAGCGACTGGATGTGGCAGCCGAGGCCGATCGCCAGCAGGGACAGTTCCTTGTGCTGGGTGAGGTGGTTGCCGATCACCACGAAGCGGGCGGTGTGGCGGGTGTTCTCGTGGATGACACCGCCGGTGCGGTGACGCGATCCGGGCGGATTACCGCCGTCTGCTGACTGGGCGCGCGGGGGCGCGCTAGGGTTTTGGGTATCCATCGGGGAAGGCCTTTTTCCTTGGTGGTCAGGCCCTCGCACCGGGAGTGGAGTCCCAGCGGGGGCCGAAGTCTTTTTCGGGGGTGTGCGCTGAGCGTAGAGGTGTCGAGGGTTCGAAAATCCAGCTGAGCCGGTGATGTTCACCCGCCCGAGTGACGACACGCCTCGGGCGGGAAAGGGTGGGGCTTGGTGGGGTGCTTTCTCCCGAGTTCTTGCTTGGGAAGGCGCCGAAGCCGCCGGAGCTTCAGAACTCGGGTTCCGGTTCCGTAAGCCGCAGTTCGGCCCAGACGGTTTTGCGCGGGAAGCGGCCCTCGGATACGCCCCAGCGGTCCGCGAGCGCTTCGACCAGCAGCAGGCCCCGGCCGGACTCGGAGTCGGCGGTGACCTGTTGGGGCTGGGGAAGCCGCTCGCCCCGGGTGTCGGTCACCTCGATACGGAGCGTGTCGGCCACGACGTAGAGCGTGAGCCGGAAGTCCCGTCCCGGTACGCGGCCGTGGGTCGCCGCGTTGACGGCCAGCTCCGCGATGACCTGGCGGGCTGGATCCATCGGCAGCCCCCAGGAACGGAGTTGTTCCGCACCGAGCAGCCGGGCGAGACGTGCGCCGCGTGGCGTGGGGGAGAGCAGCACGGTGAAGTTGCGGACGGGGGCGGCAGGTTCGGCGGTTTGCTGATTCACGTCACCCAGCGTGGCCGGATCTGCGTACCGTAAGAAGTGACTCAGCGCGCACGTACGGTCACTGTCCGGTGGTTGTCCGGTGCTGTCGTGGCTGTTCCGACCGTTGCTACGGGTAGGGCGCCGGGTGGCGTCACGGACGGTTTCCGAGGGAGAGGTGCGGCATGACGGCGGTCGAGGCGGAGGCGGGGCAACTCAAGACCGAGGCGGACGAACCGGGTTGGGAGGTGGACCCGGACGACGAGTGGGGCGTCGCGGTCATCACGACAGTCGGGCGGCAGCTGAAGCTGCGGCGCGATGCGGCGGGGATGCGGGCCGCCGACTTCGGCCGGATCGTCGGGTACGGCGAGGACATGGTGTACAAGATCGAGGGCGGCAAGCGGATTCCTCGCCAGGAGTTCCTGGACAAGGCGGACGAGGTCCTGGAAGCGGGCGGGCTGATCGCGGCGGCCTGGGAGGACGTGAAGAAGGTCCGGTACCCGAAGACCGTTCGGGCGCTAGGAAAGTTGGAGGCGAAGGCGGTCGAAATCGCGGTATACGAGTGCCACATCATCGCTGGGTTGTTGCAAACGCCGGACCACGCAAGGACCGTGATCGGAGCGGCGCAGCCGCCCTACTCTCCGGACGACGTGGAGCGCATGGTGGCCGCTCGCCTGGCCCGTCACTCGGTTTTCGACCGTGAGCCCGCTCCGGCCCTCAGCTTCGTCCTGGAAGAGGGGGTGCTGCGGCGCCCCATCGGGGGCAGAATGGTGTGGCGCCAGCAGCTTGAGCACCTCTTGGAGGTAGGCCGGTTGCACAACGTCGTGCTCCAGGTGATGCCTATGGACTGTGAGACGCATTCCGGCTTGGACGGCAGGCTTGAGCTGTTGAAGTTCGCTGACGGTACGGCGGTGGGACGTTCTGACGGTGCCTTCAACGGACGGCCGACCCCGGACCCCAAACATCTGCGCATCCTTGAGCTCCGGTATGGCACGATCCGGGCTCAGGCGCTCTCGCCTCGGGAGTCGCTGGCCTTCATCGATACTCTGCTGGGAGAAACATGATCCGCAACGCTTCTGCTGGAGACGCTGCCGAGCTGGCGTGGTTTAAGAGCAGCTACAGCGGCGGCAATGACGGCAATTCCTGCGTCGAACTAGCGCTCACTCCCGGCACCGTGCACGTCCGCGACTCCAAGAACACTGAGGGACCTCGCATCACGTTCACCCCGGGCGCGTGGGCGGCTTTCGTTCCGTACGCGCCCGGAGCCTGATCGCGCGGCCTGGTCCGGCTGCTTACTCCAGAAGCAGGCGGACCAGGTCGTCCAGCTCCTCGGCATCCGGCGAAGTCGCGATCGCGGAACGGACCAGCTGACGCAGCTTGACGAAGTTCTTGGTCTCGTCGAGCTCCAGGGCCGCGATGCGAGCCGCTTCTGCGGCTCCCAGCTCGGCGAGCCGCTGGTGGCCGGAGCTGGCAGGGTCGAACTCCGGGATGGGGAGCTGCCACACAGCCTTATCGATGTGCCGTTCGTCCTTACCGTAGGACATGAGGGGGCGGACAACCTCGGGTAGAGCACCTTGAGGACATCGTGCTCGACGCTCGCCCAGTCGTAGCAGGACAGGCGGCGGGCGGTGGTGCGGACGAACTCCTCGCCGCCGTCGACCTCGATCACCCAGCCGAAGAAGTCGGACTCGACGACGCCGTGGATCCCGGCCTGCTCGAAGAGCTGGCCGAGGACGAGCGTGGCCGGGGGGATCTGCCGGACGTCGTAGCCGAGGACCGAGTGCGCGATGATTCCCGCGGTGTTGACCAGGAGCGTGTGCTCGATGAACAGCTCGTCGCTGTCCTCGAACTGGGCGCCCAGCGCACTGCGCAGCACGCGTGCCCACAGCTCCCGCTTGAGCTGGACCGTGGGCAGGTCCTTGTTCTCCGCGTAGAGGGCGGACAGCGTGGTGTAGTCGATCCCGTGGGAGACACTGCCCGCACCCAGCCGGCCCTTGATCACCTCGGGGGTCGGCTTGATGCCCTCGGCGGTGGCGAGGACACCCTCGAGCCAGACCAGCAGCTCCAGCGGCGTGGTCCGGCGCGGCTTGACCTCGAAGCGGCCCGCCTGGACGAACGCCGATCCGGAGAGGGCGTACGCTCGCCAGTCGGCGCCGTCGGTGAGGATGCCGACGTACCGCTGGCCCACTTGCTCCGCGCGAGTGCGGACGTACCCTTCGAGCTGCTTCTCGGCGTCCTTGAGGATCTTCGCGCTGCGCAGGTCGCGCTTGCACTCTATGGCGGTGAAGCCGATCTCGACGTCGATGCGGCGGCCGTCACCGACCTGGGTCTCCAGGTCCACGCTCAGGTCGTTCTCGTCCAGGTTGAGGCCGCCGTCGAGCAGCAACTGCCGGACATCCGCCTGGAGGGTCGCCTCCGAGCGCATGGGCTTGCGGTCGACGAGCCGTGCGAGCAGCTTCTCCAGGCTGGTCTGCGGCGCTGTGGCCATCCACTCCCCCTTGACGAGACCGCGAACGCCGAAGCGGTGACGCGGTGGAACCGGAAACAGCGGCCATTGTGCCGCAGGGCACCGGCAACGGGGGCATGCCGGGCACCGGAGGCACAGAACATGGGGGTGTCATGGGTCCTGGCGTACCGGGGCGATGAGTCCCGGACCTGGGGCCGATGCCAGAGCCCGGCGGTGTCGGCGCAGTACCGCCGTCTCGCCGAGCAGCAGGGCGTGCGGCCGGTAGGCGGGACCGAGAAGAGCGCGCTCCAGTGCGGGGAGGTAGTTCCAGCGCACGGCAGGGTGTGCGGAGTGGGCGAAGTGGTACAGGTCGCCGTAGGGCAGCCAGGTGCTCCGGGCCAGCAGGGCGAGGAGCGGGTTACGCGGGTACAGCCGCAGGCAGCGGCCCGCCTCCACGGCGACCGGCGGTCCGGTGACCGGCTCCGGGTCGAACCAGCGGTGTTCGACGAGCAGGGACATCCAGGCGAGCTGCGGATACAGGAGCAGCCGGGGCAGTAAGAAGGCGAACACGGCCGCCTCCCAGCCGAAGGTCACGGTGAGGGCCGCCGTCACCGCGACCGGTCCTGCCGCCCGCATCCGCCCGGCACCCGCTTCCCGCCACAGGCCGGTCAGGCCGCGCACGGTGCCGTGCACACCGGCCGGGGTGAGCGGGTGGATCAGGGCGAGTGCGTACCGCGCCGCCGTGGCCCCCGGGCGCAGGCCCGCCGCGTGGAGTTCGGCCAGGTTCGGGTCGGCTCCGGTGACGGTCGCGTTCGGATGGTGCTCGCGTACGTGCCGGCGGCGGCGTACGGAGACGGGGACGAAGCCGAGCGGGATGTGGACGGCCGCCTCGGCGAGCAGGGTGTTCAGCCGGCCGCGCCGTGCCAGCACGCCGTGCACCGCGAAGTGGCTGACCTCCTGGAGATGGCGGAACTTCACCGCGCCCGCGAGGGCGGCGACCGCGCAGCCCCAGGGGCCACCGTGCACGGCCACCGCGCACCACCCGGCGAACTCCAGCCAGTGGCCCCATAACAGGAGGACCGGTGTGACGTTGTTCAGTCGTTCGCGTTGGATCGTCATCACCGACCGGAGCGAGTCCGGTCTGTGTCGTCGCCCACGCGCCGGGCTGAACCACCACCGGTCCGTCTGCCGCGCCACGATTCCGGCCATGATCGCCAACAGACCGGCCGACAGTCCCCCCACGCCATCCCCTTCCCCACGGCCCGGCATACTCGTGCGCGTGGCCAGGGCCCGGCAGGGACGGACGCCCTGAGTGGCGTCAGACCTCGGTCGGGTGGATGCCCGCCTCGTGCAGCACCTTCATGTTTTCCCGGCTGAGCTCGGCGAACGCGCTGATTTCCGCCATGTGTGCGGCACCCTCGTATGTCACCGGACCGTCCCCGAGGAGCGTCGCGGGATCGAGTTCCGCGTCGTATACGAGGGTTGCGTTGCCCTCCAGCACCGGCTGCCATGCGGTACCGACCGTCTGGAGGTAGCTCAGGGCGACGCCTCCCGGGTTGCGCACGGTCACCGGCCGCTCCGGGGCGGCGAGCCCGAGGCGGGAGAGGGTGGCCCGGGAGGCCGCGATGCCCGACCCGCACGACGGCGTCAGTCCGGCGCCTCGCTCGTAGGTGTGGATGAACACCTCGTCGTCGGACAGCGGCAGGACGAAGGAGAGGTTGGCGCCGATCGGGAAGACGCCCGGGGAACCGGCGACGCGCCGCCCCGTCTCGATCAGTTCCGCCTCGTCGTAGGCGTCGATCACCGTGATCAGGTGCGAGTTCGGCACCGCGACCGCCGTCACGTGCCGGGACGGGTGGAAGGCGGGCAGCAGCCGGTCCACGTACTCGCCGTGTGGCCCCGCCTCGGTCACGATCGGCTCGCCGGGCGCGAAGTCGACGGCGGGCAGCTCCACGGAGACCTGCCGCACGCCGTGGGAGGTACGGCCCCGGTCGCGGACGGTGAAGGAGTACGGGCCCTGCTCGACGACGACCGATTCCGCCTGGTGCCGGTCCAGCAGTATCCGGCCGGCGCACCGCATGCCGTTCCCGCAGAGCAGTGCCTCGGATCCGTCGGGGTTGTAGAACCAGGCCCGCGCCGTGCCGTCGCCGTGATCGGCCACGAAGTACACCCCGTCACCGCCCAGCCCACGCTTGCGGTCGCACAGCAGCCCGACGGCCCGGGTCAACTCGTCCGCCGAGGCGAAGTGGTCGAGCGGCGCACCGTCGACGACGAAGATGTCGTTCCGGGAGCCGTGGGCCTTGGTGAGCGAGAGAGTGGACATCACGTACTTTCCGTCGCGCTGTGGCTTGGCGCGGTCCCGCCAGGTCCGGACCGGCTGTCGTTCCATGCTAACGAAGGTCCTGGCAGGAGCCGGAGACGTGATGCTCTGCTCGGGGTTCCGGCAGCCGATCGCTGTCAGAGCCGGGCCGCCGCCTCTTGGACGGTTGCCTCGTTCCACGTTCCGGCGTCCAGCATGGGCCGCACGGTGGCCTCGTAGGACTGGAGGACGAACGGTGCCGAGTCCGAGCCGTGCCCCCAGACCGACTCGAAGCGCCCGGCCCAACGCTCGACGTGCTTGAAGTACACGGAACTGCGGCCCCGGCGGTAGTCGGTGTCGCCCTGCTCCTCTTCCAGCAGGACCGCCGCCTGGGACACCACGACGAAGTCCACGGCCTGGTCGGCCCTCAGCCGGTCACGCACGGCGAGCGCGCACTGCACACCCAGGGAGCGGTGGTGATCGACGAGCCCGAGGAGAGCGCGGGCGAAATCCTGCTTGACGAGGTCGTCCTGCCAGCAGATGAACAGCCGCTGTACCGTCCCCCCGGCCTCGATCAGGCGCCGGTTGACAGCCAGATACTCCCGCCGTTGTGTCAACAGGTTCGGATTCGTGGTGAGGTCGGCCGCCAGAACGCGCTTCGGCTCGGTGCCGGAGTCGATGAGTGCTTGGAAGAGCAGTACGGACAGTCGGGGCACCTCGGAGGCGTACACCTGGAGGTGCCCGTCGGCGATCTCCCCGAAGCCGGCGATGAGTTCGCGCTCCAACTGCTCACGGACCAGACCGAAGTACCGGGCGTCGGCCATGTGCCGATCGTTGGCTCTGCGCAACTGGATGTAGATGCGGCGTAACCACATGTGGTTGGCCACCATGAGCAACAGCAGTACGGTCTCGGCCGCCAGCAGTGCGTCCTTCAGCGCGCTCTTCTGCACAACCCACGCCGCGACGGGGATGGCGATACCGGCGATACCCACCAGTGCGTTGAGCACTTGGGAGGACAGCGCGTCCGCTACGCGAGTACTGACGTCCCGGCGAGGCTGTGTGGTCGTGGTCATGCGATCCATCCCCCTGGTGAGTGCCGATCCGCCCTCCATCTTCGAGGCTGCTGTTACACACAGGCAAGTACACTTTGCGGTCAGTGACGGTCCGCTGCGCCTGCATCGCTCAGGGGTGTTTCGGGCGCCTGTGCCGCGCGAAGCGACCCCGGGGCGGCGCGGGGCCGCTTCCCGGGGTCGTTCGGGTGCCGCTGTGTGACCGGGGCAGGGTCAGAGGTTGACGCCGTTGGCGCGCAGGAAGGTCGCGGGGTTGATCGCGGAGCCGTAGTTCGGGGTGGTGCGGATCTCGAAGTGCAGGTGGG